>NZ_JAQGPN010000001.1:2408500-3114000 GCF_028826155.1 Mesorhizobium shangrilense | reverse complement strand
ACGAACTCCGTCATATGCTGCTCCGTCGTCACATTGTTCCAGGTGTGGCCCGGAAAGAGGAAATGCTGCATGTAGAAGGTCGGATCATCCGACGAGGTGGTGACTTCGTTGAGAAGCCGTACGCCCATTTCGATCGAAGGTGTGAAACGATCAACGCCTGTCGCCATAAATAGACCCTGCACGGGGCAGTATCCGAAGAATCCCGCAATTGCTGCCGATCCCGCAAGGAACGAGCACACAGTATAGTCGTCATGAAACACATACTCGTCGAGATATACGCCTTTCCTTAAGCCGAAATATGTATTCGTAAAGACGAAGTATGTCCTGTACCCGTTATGCTTGAAAGCCTGACGCAGGGCAGATGGAATATTGCCGGTGACCAGATCGTCGTCATCTAAGGACGCATCTGGTCGCAATTTCAGGATCTGTGTGAACGACATCTTGGTCGACATGCCATCGGCGAACATGTTGGCGAATACATGGGCGCCGCTGGCCGCCACCGCATCCAGATAGGTGGGGCGGAACCCCAAGTATTCTTGCGCCAACACCTCCGGGATCATGGCGTCGAACGATAGAAAATAAACATTCGGCGTCCGCTCGAAGTCGACCATGCGCACGCCCTCGAAGGCAGTCTCGGAAGGGGCCGCCTCGGAAGGAGGAACTAGCGAACGGCCGAGCGCGAACGACGCCAAGACGAAGACGCAGAAGATCGCCAACGTAGCGAAGAACGTCAGCCTCAGCGCCCTCAGGCGCACCAGAAGGTCCATGAGGACGTGGTTGAGGGCCAGCGTAGCGATCGCAAACGCAGCCAGCAGATAGGTCGGCTGCCCCATGAGTTCCGTCGAGAAGACCACGTTGCACAAGAACATGTTGGCCGTCATCGCGACGGATGAGAGCACCCGCGTGTGCAAGTAAAACAGCTGTATCAGGCAAGCCTGAAGGAGAACGACGATGCCGACATAGGCGAATATGCGGGGGACGTCGGCAGCCGGCACGTCGGTGCGCGCCATGTACAGCGTCAGGGCCGTCCAGCCCAAGGTCGCCGCCGCCAGGATCATCACGTGGGAGCGTGTCTCGGCTACCGATGGCGCAAGCGGTGCGCGCGCCGCTCTCGCCAAGGAGAGGATCGTGAAGAGAAGCAGGGTCGATGATGCCGCCGGCATGGCGGAGCGCGAGATGCTCTCCGAGATGGTAGCCTGCCCGCCGGGAGCCTCGGTCAATCGAAGCGCCAGATTGGGAGCGCCCCGGTTGGCGTCAAACAGGTCGTGTTCGCTTGTTGTCCCATTGATTGTTACCCGGACATGACCGGACCAGCCATGCCGCGTGAAGGTCAAGGTTGCGCCGTCCGGCACCGGACCCGACCAGGAGAGTGTTGCGGGTTGCCCCTTGTAGGAGACCAGTGACTTGTCGCGAAGCTCCCATTCGCCGTTCGACATCGACGCTGCGAATGCTTCGGCAGTCATACCCGGAATGCTCACTTCCGGATGAAACCAGACTTCGGTGCCCTGCGATTGGGGGTTTTTCGTTCCAAGCGCAGTGATCTCGATGTCGGTGTCCGGCTGGGAGCCGCCTGGGAACAGCAGCTGCCAGGCAAGAACGGCGAGAGCGGAAAACGCCGCAGCAACAAGCAGATCTCGTAGATACTTCATTTGCGGATCAGGATGTTCATCCAAGGATAGAAAAATGCCGAAGGGACGTGCGGGGCCACCGCCATGAGCGCGTCGCGATAGCGCCCGTCAGCAGAGTGCCTCCAATAATCGTCGAGCACCGGATCGGCGCGCCGCCTGAAGTCGTCCATGCCTTCCAGCACGACCAGTTCGGCAATCGGGCCCGCGGCGAGCTCGATCTCGTGGTAGCTCGCGCCCCGCCCCCATCTTGCCAGCCCGGTCGCCAGCTCCGTGCGATCCGCGGTCTCTGTCATCGCATCACGGAACTCCGCCCGCGGGACGAACCTGGCATAGTCGATGGCCAGATCGTCAGGGAGCCAGTGAAAGAAGTTCAGCAGCGTCGTGTGATTGTCGTAGTGCCAGAGCCGGTTCGGGCATTCGACAACCCCGAGGAAGCCACCGCTCGGCAGCATCGACCAGGCGTTTCGAAGCGCCGAAAGGCGCTCCGCATGCGTCATGTGTTCCAGCGTGGCGAAAAAGATGACCAGGTCGAAACCGTCATCGAACTTGCCGATCTCGGTCGCGTTGAGGACTTCGAATGAGGTCCTTTTCTCGCCGTGCAGGCTGCAGCGCAGCTCAGCGACGCGGAGCGATTCGGCATCGATGTCTATGCCGTGGACGCGCGCTCCATGCTCGGCCATCGCAACCGTCGAGGCCCCTGTCCCTGCCCCGATCTCGAGGACGTTTGCGGAAGCAAGTCCCGCGTTTTTCGACAGCCAGGGAATGAGCAATTCGCGAAACTCGTTCAAGCGTCCGGTCGTGTGCCGCTCGAGGTCCGCCAATTGACCCTGGGAAAGCTCTCCCTGCCCGTACTTGCCTCTCAGGGCGCGCTGGAGAACCTCTATCTGCGCGGGGGCAAGGTCTGACATCAGGCTGCCCCGAGGATGAACCTGTGCCGTCTGCAACATGAAGCTGAACGGCCATTGGCGCAGGGCAGCAGCCCTCGTGTGAACAGATCTTCTGCGCTGGCTCGCTCGAGATCCGGGGCGGACGCGTAGAGGGTCACGATAGTCTCTGTTTGTGGCGGGCTGGAGCAGCGAGAACGCTGCGGAAGAAGTTGCGGAAGCCCTCCACGCGTAGTGACCAGTCCCAGGGCTTCACGTAGTCGAGATTTTCGTCGGAAAGCTGCTCCAAATCGGAGCGATTGCGGTAGAGCCGCTCGATCATGGTCATCAGCGAATGCACGTCACGCGACGGAAGAATGTACCCGGACTGCTTGGGCCCGAGCGCCTCCGGCACGATGCCGACATCCGTGGTGATGACCGGAACGCCCATGGCCATGGCCTCGAGCAACGGATTCGGCGTGCCCTCGATCTTCGACGCGCAGAGAAGAACGTCGATGCCGGCGTAGTAGTCCGGCATGTCGGCGTGAGGAATGTGGACGACCTTCTTGTCGGCGAAACGCGATTCCAGTTGGAGGCCCTTTGCACGGAGATTCTCTAGCGCCGGATTGATGATGGTGTGGAGACCCTTGAAGTCTTCGACTTCTGCCGCCCAGTCGGAGTTGCCCACCCAGCCCACCGTGAGCGTTTGCCTGTCGTCCTGGAAACGCCCGAGGTTTCTCGGCCTGAACAACGACAGATCCACGCCGTCCTGTATGACGGCCTGAGGCGGCGTGCCCCCGTAGACGCGCTGATAGATGGCGTCGAGCTTTCGTGAGGACGTGTAGTAGCCATCGACGAAATCGAACACGGGCCTCAGCCATTCGACTTCATCCGAAGACAGGTACAGATGGTCGTAGACCGCGGTGGTGACCCGCTTGTCGAGAATGAGCCCGAAGATGTCCTCCGGAACCGGAAAGCCCAGCCCCCGCGCATAGTCCAGCACATTCTCGCTGAACAGATTGCGCACCTGGGGCCGCCAGAAGAGGTGAACCAGATCCTGGTTCCGCGCCAGCAGGCAAAGGTCGCCGTGGTTCTTCAGCTCATCGGTTGCGTGAACCGTTATGTTGAACTCATCCGAAAGTTGGGTATGGATCTGGTCGCAGATGTTGGAGAACGCCCAGCCGAAAATGTCGGCGACAAGCATGATGTTCGGACGCTCATTGCGTGACACATGCGCCCGCGGGACGCCTGCGTCCCTTGCTTCCTGCAGCCCCAGCGCTCTCTCCCTTTCCGTCAGCCAGTCATCGACTCCCCTGTTCCAGACCTTGTAGCCGTGCTTGCTCTCGAAATGACGCGCGGACTCCTCGATGTCGTTTCGCCTGAACCGGATGCGCTCGTAGTCCCTGTCCACCGAGGTTTCGGGCTTGGCATGATCGTGAACGAGGGCCGCCAGGGCCGTACACCCGATCTTATAGCCCTTCCGGAAAAGGCGCAGGGAAAGCTCGATGTCCTCGAAGCCGACGAACATCCCCGCGTCGAACCTGCCGATTTCCTTGAAGAGCGCGACATCGAAAATTGACGCGCCGCCCATCATGCAGGTTCCGAGGAATGGCGGCCCGCTCACGGTCCTGGCGTCCCCCAGTGCGCCCGCGGATCCGCCGCCGAGATGGATCTGGCCTTCGCCATAGGTCACGTAGAGGTGGCCGCCGCGCAGGAAGATGCTTTGTTGATCGGGATCGAGCAGCGCCAGCGAAAAGAACCGGCAGCCCAACGTCGCAATCTCGTGCTGCCAATGCTTGAAGGGGTCGGCGATGAAATAGATGTCGTTGTCGAGACTCATCACCCATTCGGTTTCGACATGATCTATGCCGATGCTCCTGCCTCCGGCCACACCGTGGTTCTGTCCGAGTTTGAGGAGCTTGCTGCGCAGAGGGAGTTCGGCGAGAAGCTTCTCGATCTCGAGGAGTTGGTCGGGCTGCGAACCGTTGTCGACCACCAGCACTTGGCCCTCGAAGTGGGGAACGTGCCCGACGATGCTTCGGCAAAGCCGCGCAGTGAGGTTGGCGCGGTCCATCGACAGCAGCATGATCGTGAGGTTTTCGCCCGCGCCGCCGATATTGGGACCCGTTCCAGCTCCGAAATCCTCGGCCAGGTATGCGTGCTCGTTCGCATACACGTAGGGAAGCGCGTGCAGACCCTCGATGAGTGGGATGTCGTTCATGGCGCCTGCCACTGTTCGCGAGACTTGCCCAGGATCTGGCCAACTCCGGATAGCAACCGCTTGGGGATGAAGCGGCGAATGCGCCAGTAGGCTGCGATCACACGCCAGGGCATTGCGTCGAGTTTCGCTTGGAGCGCGCTGGCGTGGCCATCGAGCGCAAGATTTTGTGCCGACGTTTCCGCAAGGCGCAGCTGGAGCTCTTCCGCCTGATTTGTCCTGCGCCAGACATTGTCCCGCAGCGTCAAATTCTCGGCCTCAGCTGCCGCGAGCCTCGTGCCAAGCCGCTTGGCGACCAGCTCGCTGCCGGTGCTGGTCTTCAGGCGCTCTTCCAGCTTGGTTCTGTCCATCTCGAGGTTGGCGAGTTGCTGCTCAAGATGCTGGATCTGATCGAACGCCGTTTGAAGGCGCGTCTCCGCCTCCGCCGCCTGGAGCTCCGTCACCTCGCCCCTAGCGAGCAGCGCGGCATGTTCGGCCGACACCTGATCGCGCTCTTCGCGGGCTGTGAGTTCCAACGCCGCCAGTGCCTCGAGACGCCTGGCAGCCTCCGCGGCTGCGTCCTCCAGACGCTTCTTGTCGCCTCCGAGACTTGAGACCTGGTTCTTCAGCTCGGCGTTCTCGTCAGCGACCGCTCGGTTGCGAACCTCGGCAACAGCGTTCGCCACGCGGGAGTCGGCGAGACGTCGCTGCAGTCTCGCGATCTCGGCTTTCAAGACCCTCTCCGCCTCGACATGAGCGATTATCGCCTTCGCGCGGTTCTCGATATCGAGGTCCCTGCTCGACACACGGCCATCAGCTTCGACCAGGGCCTTCCGCAGGCGATTGAGTTCCTCGGCATCGCTGGCCGCCTCGGCGATCTGCTTTCTCAGGTGCTCCTCGACGATCTGGAAGCGCGCATGATCCGCGAGGAATTGGCCAACTCGCTCTCGCTCCGCGACAAGTTCCTGAGTCAGCGTGTTGTTTCTGTGGATCAGGACATCGTTCCGAACCTGCAGGCTCGCGACTTCTTCGATGAACCGTGTATCGGCGCCGCCATCGGGAGCCACCGCCCGCCAGCTCAGGCCAGCCTCTCCGTTCTTTGTGGTGCCAAAATACATGGGAGCCTCCTTCCTGGAACGCACCGAAGAAATCAGACGCCGGAATGCCGCGCGGTCGTCGTCTCGAAAGGCGGCAAGGATCTCGCGCTTCAACCGGCACAGCGGTGGCGTGATCGTGAAGTCCAGAACGCGTTCCGCCAGCCGCTCCCGTACCGGACGGAACGTATCGCCATTGGGTTCAGGATCGTTGACGTCGAAGATCGAACGATCGTCGAGGAACTGGTCTTCTGTCGTGTGCCGGACAAGTTCCCTAAGGCCATCGAATCGATAGGCGTCCTCAGCCGTTTCAACCAGCAGGACCGGCGTGCCGAAAGCCAGGGCTGGCAGCGCTGCGTGAAGCCGTGACGTGATCACGCATTGGGCTGAGCCATAGGCTCTCAGCGCCCTTCGGGCGCGGTGGAGCTTGCCCTCGATGCCGACATCGTCGGGTTCGTCATGGGTCACAGTGATGACCTGCCGCCTGGCTCGAGCCTCAACTTGCAGCCGCACCGTGTCAGGCACGTCGCACACGACGATGTTGCCCTCGGATGCGAGGTCGCTTGGCCGCATCAGGGTCAGGGTCAGGCAACCAGACATGAAGGCGTCCACGTCGCGCGCCATCAAAGCCCGGCGTGTGAATGCGTCGCGGGCTCCTATCGGGGCGAGAGACCGGAGATAGCTTCCCTTTTCAGGGTCCGCGTAGGACTCCAGTGCGCGCGGAGAAAAATGCATGCTGATTGGCAGCATCTCTATGTTCGGTGCAGGAGGCCAGTTGTCGACGTTGTGGGCGTACCAGCCATTCCCTATCGCGCGGATCAGATCGGGAGAGCGGACGTCATGCAGCGTTTCCCGATCGAGAAGCGCATCCAGGTGTGGCAGAAACTGCAGCGCGGCCAGCGACTGGACCGCGTCGCCCGTATTCTCCGATCTCGGGAAAACAATCAGGCCGTACCTCACCGCACGCCACCCATCGCCGTCGCCCTATCGATCTGGCTTGAGCGCGGGCTGTTGCACGTCTTTCCCGGCCCGCTGCCACCTGCCGGCCACGACACAAGCTCCACGAAAACGCGCGCATAGGCCTCGGCCATGGCTTTTCGCGAGAAGTCGCCGCCGTCCATCGTCGCAAGCGCGTACGCCGCCATTGCCTGATGCTCGGATGTATTCGCCATCATCTCCAGGATGCGCCGACGCATCGCGGCGATGTCGCCCGGCGGCACAAGCCACCCGCTCCTGCCGTCGTGAACCGCAAGCTCGATATCGCCGACCCGCGTTGCGACCACGGGACAGCCGGCCCCAAGCGCTTCCAGCACGACAAGCGGCATGCCCTCCAGTTCCGAGGTCAGCACGAGCACATCGAACGCGGCGTAGAGCGCCCGCATGTCAGGCCGAGAACGACGACCGAGAAAGTTGACCGGAACGGCGCTTTCCATTCGCACCGAGCGGTCGATCGTCCCCTGCAACTGAGGGCCCTCGCCGCACATGAACGCCGCGACGCGCCGAGAGTCAGGCAACGAACTGACGAGATAAAGAAAATCGAGAGGGCGCTTCTCGGCTGCAAAGCGCCCAACCCAGCCGATCGCAAAGACGTCTGGATCGAGTCCCAACTCCGCACGGCAGCGCTTGCGCAGTTCGCCGTCGAGCCTAGCCGCCGAACAGTCGACCCCGTTGAGGATCGTGCGCACCTTGTCCGCGTAAACGCCTCTCCGCACCAGCGCCGTTTCAATATGTGGGCTAACTGCGATATGACGGTCGAACACCGCGGACGCCGCTACGGCGTCGGCCAAGTGACCGGATGGCAGCGCGTTGTGCAGCAAATCCACGAGCTTCAGCGCGGGAAACCTCGACTTCAGCCGTGCCGCGTTGCGGTAGAGCCAGCCTGAACCGGACGAAAGAACGACGCTGATCTGACGGCTCGCGACGAGATGTTCGAGGAGTCGCAGGCCGCCGTCACTGTCAAATGCACCCGCCAACGGAAAGATGTCCGTGGTGATCTTGACGAACTCCGACCAGAGCGGCTGGCGGTCGGGCAGCGTGGTCACGATCGTTATCGTCCAGGACGCTTTGAGGTGGTCCAGGACATCGAGAAGCACCATCTCCGCGCCTCCCGCCTCGAGCCACGGAACAACCACGAGCAGATGCGGCTTGCCAGATTCCACGGGCAATCGCACGGGGATCGCTGTTGCCGACCGGTCCGCGTTGGCAGGCCCGCCGATGCGCGAAATCCTTGACTGGAGCGATCGATCTGAGAAGATTTCAGTGTTGAGCGCACGCATGTCACTGACCAGTCGTCGGCGCATCGCATGTGCGTCGTGCGTCATCGTGCGCCCGTGCCGCCGGTGCTCGAACAACGGCGCCCGCACCGCCTTTCCGTTGCGGCCGAGGGCCGCCAACCGGAGCCAGAATTCCCAATCTTCGTAGCCATGGCGCATTTGGGGTCGATAGCCGCCGATCTCGTGCCAATCGTCCCGCCTGAAGACTGCCGAGACCGCCGTATGGTTGTCTGCAAGCCCCTCGTCGATGCGAAAATCCCGGGTATGCCAGACGCGATGCTCATCGCCGAACAACTGTGCCCAGGAGTACGCGAACCCGACCGATCGATCGGTCTCCAGCGCCAACACCGCCGCCTCCAGATAACCCGGCAGCAGACGGTCATCCGCGTCAAGGCAGCAGACATACTCGCCATTCGCCACCGCGATGCCCGCGTTCCTGGCGCTGACAAGTCCTTCCTGCGGTTTGGAGATAATCCTCAGCGCCGGGTCGTTCGCCAGTTCTCCAAGGACGGTGACAGTATGCGGATCGGTCGATCCGTCATCGACGACAATGATCTCGACGCAATCGAGCGTCTGACGTTGCACGGATGCAACCGCCTCCGCGAGATACGCCCCATAATTGTTGCAGGGGACGATGACGCTTACCAACTTCGACGCCGTTTCGGGAAAGACGATGCTGCGCTTGGGTGCGACAGAGCCGTCACGAGCCAGTCTCTGCGTCTTCGCATCGATGCAGATCGTGGGCGCGGGATTCAAATGGCGCGCTCGCGACGCCCAAACGGTCGGTCGCGCCCTGACAACAAGCAGTCGCGCCAGTTCGCTGACCCGACCTCGCAGGAGTAGATCCAAAGTGCGGACGATTAATCTGCGAAGGCGCTGCCGCTCGATCATGGCCGCCCTTCCCGATCGGCGTATCCGATACAAGCGTGGATCACGGACCCGCGACCGGGGTCCTTGCGCCGGGGTCTCGGGGCGGAAGACCCCGTATGCGGATGGCGCCTAGCCAATTGCGAGTGATCGGATCAGGAAGCGCGGCTGCCGCATCAAACTTGCGACAAGCCGCGTCAACGCACCGAAGTTTCGGCTGTTCATGAACTGTTACCCGGCGCGGGAGAACAGGAAGAGGAGGTCGTCGTCCTTGTTCCGACCCGCAGCATCCCTGACCAGCAGTTCGACGGATGTTAGCAAACGCAGCGTTTCCAGAGGCTCGACAATCGCGCCGTTCAGCGAGAGCGCACGCAGGAACGCGGTGCGAGCGAAGATGCGGAGGTGCCCGGGAAGGTGGGGCTCGATCTCGCCCCATTCGGTCGGCCAGCCAGCGGGACCGATGTGCGATGCATGGCGCTCCAACTGGACGAGTGAACCTGCATGGAGGTGTTCCGTAAGGGCCAGCGCCGCGGCCACGGCGTTGGAACCGGCATTTGCCATGGACAGGCTCTGCTCGTGGATACGATAGTGGAGGACGACATCCGGCAGGTTTGTGAAGCCGCCAAGCTTCGACAGACGCAGCCAGAGGTCATAGTCCTCGGCAGCTGCAAATCGGTGCCGGTAGCCGCCGCAGCGCGCCACTGCGCCCGCGCGCATCGTCACGGCGGGATGGCAGAACGGCGCCCCTCTTTCCAAGTGGCCGAGACAAGCGCGCTCATCCAACGGATAGGCGCCGTGCCCGATGATCTGGCCGGTGCGGTCGATCTTCTCGACCTGCCCACCGACTGCGACGATGCCAGGATGACGCCGTAGGAAGTCAATCTGCTTGGCGAGGCGATCCGGCACGGCTACGTCGTCTGCATCCATGCGCGCCAGGAGCGGAGCGCGTGCGACGGCTCGACCGGCCTCTAGGGCGTTCACGAGACCGATGCGCTCATCGGAAACGACACGGATCCTGTCATCGCGGCCGGCGTAACCGTCGATGATATCTCCCGTGCCGTCCTCGGACCCATCGTTGATGATGAGCAGTTCGAGTCCGACGGTGATTTGTCGGAGGACGCTGTCGATGGCCTGCCCTACGAAACGCTCGGCGTTTCGTACCGGCATCAAGACACTGACCTCCAGATGGTCGCCCAAGATCCCCCTCGCACGGACTGAGAGCCCTCAGCCATTGTGCGTTCCCCTGCGGCCAGCAGTATTTGATACCCAGTTCCAACGTCGACCATGCGGCGTACCCCTGTCGCGCCGCATCGGACAACCAACCCCACTGCCGAACGAGTTCTCGCCCCTAGCCGCTCACGGTCCGCCCTGAGTAGAATTCCCTCTAGACTCATACACCTGCAGCTACAACCTTTTACAACCTGAAGCCCATGTCAAGATCTTCCGGTGATTGAACACCGGGAACATGGTCCGGAGATCTTGAATGGACCAAGAATACCCACTGAAAACTGATACGCGCAACGCACGGCGTCTTCATTATTGTTGAAGCGAATTTGCCGTTGGTTTCCTATCCACGGGCGCCTCAATCTTGTCGCCTTCGCGTCCTTGATTGGTGGCTTCCTCAGGCGGCTGCATGCCCATCCGGGGCCCTAATGAAGCCTTAACCGCGATGCTCCATGCTTTCTTAAGAAGCGGGAGCGCGGGCGCGCCAATGTGTAAGGAGAACAAGCGCTGCTTGTCTTCGCCCGCCACGACACGGGAGACGTCCATTCTTCTCAAGTAGCGGGTGGTATTGACGCGCGGCGGGGAACTCAACGCGCGGAGGAGGTCGGTCCAAATGAAGCCACAACTGCTTGTTCCCGCAGCCATATTCCTTCTGGCATCGTCCGCCGCGAGCGTCGCGGACAACTATCTTCCCTCCAGTCGGTCGGTAGGAGCCCCTGCCGGCTTCATCGATGCCTGCGCCCATTATGGGTGGTTATGCTCCAACGCGGGACCAACCCGGGGAGCCGACAGTTCGCAGCTGACTCTCCTGAAACAGGTCAACGCCAGGGTCAACTCGTCCGTCCGCCCGGTCGACGATCTCAGCGGCACGGGGCTTTCGGAGAGTTGGTCGCTGCCGACCGACGGCACCGGAGATTGCGAGGACTACGCGCTCCTGAAATACAAGCGCCTGGTCGAGGCCGGCTTCGATCACGGCAACCTCGCGCTATCCGTCGTGCTCGACAAGCGGGGCAACAACCACGTGGTGTTAGTCGCCCGGATGGAGTCCGGGGATGTCGTCCTCGATAGCCTCGCCGGGAGCGTGAAACCTTGGAACCGCACAGGCTACACGTTCGTAGCGCATCAGGGTTTTCAGAAGAAGTCCCAATGGAAGGTGTCTGTGGCCGGACCTCGCGCTCGGCAATTGCTCAAACGCGAGGCCGCTTCCGGCGCTAGGCGGTAAGTCCCGCTGCGAGGGGAACGGGTTCGCCATCCCATCCCGGGATTACGCAGCCCGCCCGTTTGGCGGAGTTGTCTGAGCCTCGCGCTTCCGGCTCAGTTGCTCACCATCGTCCTCATGCTTGGTTGTGCCACGGGAAATGGCGGTAGAGACGACGGCCGGGGGATCACTCGCCGGGAAACTGTCCTCTAGGCCCGCTTGCAGTTGTTCCTCCAACGTGTCGCAGTTCTCGGACCGACCCTGAGTGCGCCGTTCTCTCACCTTCTCGACCGATTCTTTCCGATCCGGGAACTCGCGCGCCTCCTTGATCGCAGCATAGAGCTGCTCGATCGCAAACTCCTTGACGTCATCGAGGTCCGCAATGTCCGCATCGTACGCCTCGATCCGCTCGACCACCATTTTCTCGAACTTGTCCAGGCATTCCACTCCATGCGTCCGGCAAAGGTGGTGCAATGCCTCTCTCACGACGAGGGGACCGAATGTGGTGCATGCATCCAGCTTCATGCGTTCGATCTGGTCTGGCTGGGCTCTATTGAGATTCGACATGGCCGAGTTCCCTGTTTGAAAGGTGGGACGATAACCAACCGCGGGCGGACATGGTTCCATCACATCCGACGAGAGCCGGGTGGCGCGACCGCGCCCAAAGGGGTATTCGCGCTTTGGACAAAATAACGCGGGTGACGCACCGGACGGTGGCGCTATTGTAGGGCCCGTAAGTCACATGGAGAGAGCATCGTGGACCTCGGAATACGCGGCAAGACCGCAATCGTGTGCGCGTCCAGCAAGGGGCTCGGGCGTGGCTGCGCAACGGCGCTCGCCGAAGCCGGCTGCGACCTCGTCGTCAACGGCCGCCGCGCCGACATTCTTGCGACCACCGCCAGCGACATTCGCAACCGATACGGCGTCAAGGTCATCGAGGTGCCGGGGGACGTATCGGACCCCGCCATTCAGAAGGCCCTCATCGAGGCGGCACCACAAGCCGACATACTCGTCAACAACAATGGCGGCCCGCCGCGACGCGACTTTGGCGAACTCGACCGGGAGAAAATACTCGCGGGTCTTACCCAGAACCTGGTTACGCCCGTCGAACTCGTCCAGGCGTTGCTGCCGGGCATGGCGGAGCGCGGATTTGGCCGTATCGTGAACATCACGTCGCTGTCCGTCTATGTGCCGATTGCAGGTCTCGACCTCTCGTCAGGTGCCCGGGCGGGACTGACCTCGCTTCTGGCCGGTGTAGCGCGCACCGTCGCGCATCGGAACGTGACCATCAACAACATGCTGCCGGGAAAGCTCGACACTGACCGCCTGAAGGGCGTGATGGGCGCCGAAGAGACCGACGCGCAGCGGATTGCAAGGCTCACGGCCGACATCCCTGCCAAACGGCTGGGCACGCCCGAAGAGTTCGGCCAGATTTGCGCGTTCCTATGCTCCGTGCACGCCGGCTACATCACCGGCCAGAACATTCCGGTGGACGGCGGCTCCTACATCAGCGCCTTCTGACGCTCGGCTGCGCCCGGCGCTGTTTTCCCACATCGTTTAGGCGCGGGTATGCTAAGAGCCCGCGCATAGCTCATACTAGGAGTCACCAGGCGGATGGACAAAGAGGCGAGCAAATCTCCCCGCTCAGATCTCGACGAAGCGGCATTGTTCTTCCATCGCCATCCTACGCCCGGAAAGCTCGAAATCCAGGCGACGAAGCCGCTTGGCAATCAGCGAGACCTTGCGCTCGCCTATTCCCCGGGGGTGGCCGCGCCCTGTATCGAGATCCATGCCAATCCCGCGGCGGCCGCGGACTACACCGGCCGGGCAAATCTCGTTGCCGTCATCTCGAACGGCACCGCCGTGCTCGGCCTCGGCGACATAGGCCCCCTCGCCTCCAAGCCGGTGATGGAGGGCAAGGCTGTCCTCTTCAAGAAATTTGCCGGCATCGACGTGTTCGACATCGAGATCGACGCGCCGGAGGTGGAGACCATGGTGTCGACCATTGCGGCTCTGGAGCCGACCTTTGGCGGCATCAACCTGGAGGACATCAAGGCGCCGGAGTGCTTCGCGGTCGAGGAGCGCCTCAAGGCGCGCATGAAAATCCCGGTCTTCCATGACGACCAGCACGGCACGGCGATCATCGTGGCCGCGGCCGTGCTCAACGCGCTGGAGCTGGCCGGCAAGAAGATCGAGACCGCCAGGATCGTGACGTCCGGCGCTGGCGCCGCCGCCATCGCCTGCCTCAACCTGCTGGTTTCACTCGGGGCCAAGGTCGACAACATCTGGGTAACCGACCGGCATGGTGTCGCCTACAAGGGCCGCACCGAGGAAATGGACCGCTGGAAGGACCCCTACGTCAAGGACACGAACGCACGCACGCTGGCCGATGTGATCGGCGGCGCCGACGTCTTTCTGGGCGTGTCCGCCGCAGGGGTGCTGAAACCCGAACTGCTCAAGGAAATGGCTGACAGGCCGCTGATCCTCGCGCTGGCCAATCCGACGCCCGAGATCATGCCGGAAGTGGCGCGCGCCGCGCGTCCGGACGCCATGATCTGCACCGGCCGTTCGGATTACCCCAATCAGGTCAACAACGTCCTCTGTTTCCCTTACATCTTTCGCGGTGCGTTGGACTGCGGCGCCAGCGCCATCAACGAAGCCATGAAGATGGCGGCGGTGCGGGCCATTGCCGGGCTCGCTCGCGAAGAGCCATCCGACGTCGCGGCGCGCGCCTATTCCGGCGAGACGCCGACCTTCGGTCCGGATTTCCTTATTCCCTCTCCCTTCGACCCGCGGCTCATCCTTCGCATTGCGCCGGCCGTTGCCAAGGCCGCCTGCGAGACAGGCGTGGCGACGCGACCGATCGAAGACTGGCCCGGCTATGTCGACCGGCTGAATCGTTTCGTCTTCAAATCTGGACTGGTGATGAAGCCGGTCTTCTCCGCGGCGAAGTCCGCAAGTGCGAAGCGCGTGATTTACGCTGATGGCGAGGACGAGCGCGTCTTGCGCGCCGCCCAGGTCTGCATCGAGGAGGCGATCGCCCGGCCGATCCTGATCGGACGACCGCATGTGGTGGATGTACGGTTGCAACGCTACGGTCTCAAGATCCGACCCGGGATCGACTTCGAACTCATCAATCCGGAGGACGATCCGCGCTACCGCGAGTATGTGGAACTGCTGATCCAGCGCGCCGGCCGCCGGGGCGTCACACAAGAAGCGGCCCGCACGATGGTGCGCACGGATAACACCGTGATCGCGGCGATTGCCCTCAAGCGCGGAGATGCCGATGCGATGATCTGCGGTCTCGAAGGGCGCTTCGAAAGGCATCTGCGCAACGTCAGCCTGATCATCGGGCCGCGTGCGGACGTGACGGACCGGGATCTGTCGGCGCTCTCGATGCTGATCTCGCAACGCGGCGTGCTGTTCTTCACGGACACCTATGTGAGCCTCGATCCCACCGCGGCGGAAATCGTCGAGATGACGCTGCTTGCGGCCGAGGAGATCCGCCGCTTCGGCATCGAGCCGAAGGCGGCCCTCCTCTCACTCTCCAATTTCGGCTCACGCCGCTCAGACAGCGGGAGGAAGATGCGGGAAGCGGTTGAAATAATACATCGAATCGTTCCCGATCTCGAGTGCGACGGCGAAATGCATGCCGATGCGGCCCTGTCTGAGGTGCTGCGCAACCGCGTCTACCCGCATTCGAAAATCACCGGAGAGGCGAACCTTCTCGTCTTCCCGAATCTCGATTCGGCAAACATCACGTTGAATGCAGTGAAGCAGATGACCGATGCCCTGCATGTGGGGCCGATCCTTCTCGGCACCGACAAGCCGGCGCATATCCTGACACCGTCGGTGACCTCGCGTGGCGTCGTGAACATGACTGCCCTCGCAGTGGTAGAGGCCAGCCAGAAGCTGCAAGGCGTCAAGACCACGTGATGCATGAAGGCTGCGTTGGACGCGAAATCGACAGATTGCGCCGACCCGGCTAGTCTTGAAGCGGGCATGACCGACAGGGAGCCATGCCGGACGACGGGCGATGGTGGCGCGACACAATCGAATATTTCTGGCGGGCGTTGGCCTGCTGATCCTTGCCCTGGGCGAGCCCGCCGAGGCGGATTCACGTCTGTGCCGCCAATTGCAGGCGAAGCTCGCGTCCCTGCCTGCGGAAGGCGGCGGCTCGGAGCTCTACCGACGATACGATGAAGCCGTGGGCCAGCAACGGGAGGAAATCGCGGCCGCCAGGCAGCGCGCGCGGGGGGCTGGATGCGGTTTCGCGCTCGGCCTCGGCGCCAGCCAGTGCCAGGCGATCAACCTCAAGATCGAGCAGATGGAGTTTAACCTCGCCGATCTTCAGAGGAAGCGTCAGGCGTTGGCGCGTGGCGGGGACGGCGGGCGAGAGCATCGCGAACTGCTCGCGGCCCTGGAAGACAATGGCTGCGGCACGGACAGGCGCGCCGCACGCGCTGCCGAACTCGGCCGCGATGTCGACGGCAATCTGTTCGACCGTCTCAGGTCTGGGAGCTTCGAAGACGATCTGTACGCGGACGATGACGACGACTATGGGGGCGCGGTGCTGGCCGTGCCGGAGGACGCCTATCCTGCCTATCGCACGATCTGCGTGCGAACTTGCGACGGCTATTACTTCCCGATGTCGCCGTCCTCCTCCCGCAACGATTTTGCCCGCGATCAGCAGAACTGCGAATCGATCTGCCCCGGAACCGAGATGCGGACCTACTACCAGCGCGCCGAAGTTCAGGGTGTGGAGACCATGATGTCGACCGCCAGCGAGGAACCCTACTCCGAACTCGCAACAGCCTACCTCTACAAGCGCAACGACGTCGGGCCACCGGCTGCATGCGGCTGCGGACAGATGGCGACGGAAAAGAACTACACCATCATCGCGGGCCAGGGCTCGGCCGCCGAAGATCGGACCGAGCGGCGCATCCCGCGACCGTGGACCCGTCCCGATGCGGGTGCGGATCCGGAAACGCTCGCCAATGCCGACGGCGGGCTCAGCGCAGGCCAGTTAAGGGAACTGCTGAAGCCGAAGGCGGCCAAACGACTGCCCGCCGACGAGCGCAGGGTCAGGGTTGTCGGGCCAGCGTTCCTTCCCGACCAATCAACGGCAGAAGATCCGCCAGTTCCGGACCGGAAGCCAGGCCCGTAAGCGCCAGCCTCAGCGGCATGAACAGCGCTCTGCCCTTGCGTCCCGTCTGCTTCTTCACGCGATCCGTCCACGCCTTCCAGGTCGAGCCGTCCCACGGCTCTTCCGGCAGCAGCGCAAACGCTTCGCGCACGAAAGCGAGGTCCTCGGGGTTGAGATCCACCGGCTCGGCGGGGCCTCTGCGTATGATCGACCACCATGTCGACGCATCGCGAAGGCGGTCCAGATTGCCCCGCACCGCGTTCCAGAAGGGCTCCGCGAGCTCGCCGGAGATCGTCAGCGCACTCAGCCGCTCCCGTGCCTCGTCGTAGGGCATCTTGTGCAGAAGCGTTCTGTTGAGCGTCACAAGTTCGGCGGGGTCGAACTTCGACGCCGATTTCGAGGTGCTGGCGAGGTCGAAATGCGCGGCAAGCTCGTCCAGGCTCTCCATCGCGGCGATGTTCTCGGAGGTTCCCACCAGCACCGCGAGCGAGGCAACCGCCATCGCCTCGATGCCATCCTCACGCAGCCCGGAGATAGACAGTGCGCCGCTTCGCTTGGAAAGCCCCTCGCCCGTGGTCGACGTCAGCAGGTTGTGGTGTCCGAAAGCCGGAGGTTCGGCACCCAGCGCCCTGAACAGGGCAATCTGGACGCCCGTGTTGGTCACGTGGTCGTCGCCGCGTATGACGTGCGTGACGCCATACTCGATATCGTCGACCACCGACGGCAGCGTGTACAGGTAAGTCCCGTCCTCGCGCACCAGCACGGGGTCCGACAGCGACGCGAGGTCTACGGTCTCTTCACCGCGGATGACGTCGTTCCAAGTCACGTCGGTGCGCTGCGTTTCTGCGGGGTCGTCGGCGAAATTCGGCAACAGGAAACGCCAGTGAGGTCGCCTTCCCTCGTCCTCGAGATGCGCCTTTTCTTCGTCTGTCAGCTTCAGCGCCTCGCGTCCGTAGACGGGCGGCAGCTTGCGTGACAACCGTATCTTGCGCTTGAGGTCCAGCTCTTCCGTCGTCTCGTAACAGGGATAGAGCAGCCCCGCGGCCTTCAGCTTCTCCACCGCCTCGTTGTAGCGGTCGAAGCGACGCGACTGGTAGTCGGTCGCGTCTGGGAAGATGCCCAGCCAGTGCAGGTCATAGAGGATGGAATCCGCATACTCCTGCTTCGAGCGCACAAGATCGGTGTCGTCGAAGCGCTGGATGAAGCGGCCGTTGTTCTTCTGCGCAAAGAGCCAGTTGAAAAGGGCGGTGCGCGCGTTGCCGATATGGATTTTTCCAGTCGGCGACGGTGCGAAACGGACGGTGACGCTCATGCGGGCGGGCGTAAACGATGCGGCCCCGCTTGGCAAGGCTGCAGGCGACCGCCCGCGCGGCCGCCCATCGTTCATGTTTGGCTGTCGCGGTCACCCGGCAATTGCGGCGTTGACGGCCTAGTTCCGGGCCCTGACGCGTCGGGCCACGTGCAGCATCACCAGCGAGATTGCGAAGCAATAGACGCCCATGACGACCAGGATGCCAGGGAACGAGATCCCTGCATCGATCATGAAGCCGGTCAGCCCAGGTCCCGCCGCCGACGCGAACACGCCGGCCGAGACGACCAGTGCCCGAATCGAACCCAGGTGCCTGATGCCGTAGAATTCCGGCCACACCGCGCCGAACAGGGTGACGCACATGCCGTTCGACATGCCGACGAGCGCCATGAATGCGAACGGGGTCCACGGTTCGGTGACCGTGCCGAGCACGATGCATCCCGCGCCCAGCGGAAGCAGCACGAAGGGCAGCAGGGCCAACCCTGAAAATCGGTCGATGAGTTGTCCGGAAACGATGGTGAAGACGCTGTTGGTTGCTGCCCAGACGATGAAGGCGGACGCGAAGATCTCCAGCGACCAGCCGCGCAACTCCACCAGGTGCACCTGATGGAATATCGCCACGGTGACGATGAAGCCGGGAGCCATGATGCCGGTCATGGCCAGGTAGAACATTGGATCGCGAAGCACCTCGGCGCGCGTCCAGTCGCGCGCGTCGACGAGCCGCGGCACGGGGTCGCTCGACCGCGGGGTGCGGTCGACCGCGACCAGGACCGAAACCACCGGCAAAGCGACAATCAGCACGAGCCCGGCCGCCACCAGCCAGCCGTTTCGCCAGCCTATCCACAAGGCCAGCATGACGAATATGTTGGTGAACAGGGCGTCTCCGGCATTGTGGCCGAGGATGACGAGCGAGAGCGCCTTGCCGCGCTGGGCAGAAAACCAACGCGCGGTCGCCGTGTAGGCGGCGTGCGGAAACATGCCCTGCCCGAACAGGCGCAGCAGATAGATGGTGATGACGAGCAGCACTACGTTCGTCGATAGCGCCATCAACGCAGCGGCGAGCGCCAGCATCGGCGCCATCAGCAGCACGACGCGCCGTATGCTCAGCCTGTCGACGATCTGGCCCAGATAGGGCAGCGTCATTGCGCTCGCCAGCGTCCCGATCATGTAGACGACGCCCCAGGCCCCATTCGAAAGGTCATATTCAGAGCGGATGTGGCCGGCAGACAGCGAGATAAAGATCGTCTGTCCGGTGGTCGACAGGAAGGTCAGCAGAAAGCAACCCGCAATCCAGCGGGCATTGTCTTTGAAAAAATACAGGAATGACATCGGAGGGGCGATTCGCGGAGAGGTTTTCCCTCCTTGGAAGAATGCTCCCGCAGCGTCAAACGTTCATCCGACAAACGTTGGGCCACTATCGCCGATTGCGATGAACGGCTCATCGGCATCGCTCCACGGATGCGCAAAGCGTGTGCATTGAACAGGCGATCCGGCGAGTTCAGCGATCCAGCCGCATCTCGTTGCCGTCATGGACGCGCCGGAAGCCGAATTGCGCGTAGAGCCGATGCGCATCGGCGGTGTTCAGGGTCCATGTGCTCACCGTGGCAAGCTCCGGATGCGCCAGCAGCGCCTGCACGAGCGCCTTGCCGATGCCCTTGCCGCGATGGTTGGGCGCAACGATGACATCGGAGATGCGGGCGAACAGCGCTCTGTCGCCCGCGGCGCGGCCAAACCCCACCAGCCTCCCCTCGGCCAGGGCGATTGCGCAGATCGAATTGGCGAAGGCACTCCGGTGCAGAGCATCAGTCCGCTTGCCGCCCCAGTAGCTTGCCATCAGCCAATCCGACACCGTGCGGAAATCGAGACGCTGCTGGTCGAAGGTGATCTCGAAGTCGCAATCGGTATCGGGCACGGATTCGCTCCTACCCGCGGTCTCGGAACTTGTTGGTGATGGGATAGCGGCGGTCTCGGCCAAAATTCTTGCGGGTGATCTTCACGCCCGGAGCGGCCTGGCGGCGCTTGTATTCGGCGACGTAGAGAAGGTGCTCGATCCTATGAACGGTGTCGCGGTCGTGGCCGCGCGCCACGATGTCGTCGACCCCCATCTCGTTCTCGACAAGGCATTCGAGTATGTCGTCCAGTACCGGATATGGCGGCAGCGAATCCTGATCTGTCTGGTTGGGCCGCAACTCGGCCGAAGGCGCCTTGTCGATGATATTTCTTGGGATCACCTCCCCCGAGGGACCCAGCGCGCCCGGCGGCACGTGATCGTTGCGCCAGCGCGACAGCGCATAGACCTGCATCTTGTAGAGGTCCTTGATCGGGTTGAAGCCGCCGTTCATGTCGCCATAGAGCGTGGCGTAGCCCACTGACATCTCGCTCTTGTTGCCGGTGGTGACCACCATCGAGCCGAACTTGTTGGAGATCGCCATCAGGATCGTCCCGCGCGCCCTGCTCTGCAGATTTTCCTCGGTGATACCTTCCTTCGTGCCCTCGAAGAGCTGGGTCAGCGTGTGTGCAAAACCTTCCACAGGCTCCTGGATCGGCACGATGTCGTAGCGGCAGCCGAGCGCGCGGGCGCAGTCCTCGGCGTCCTTCAGCGACTCGCCGGACGTGTACTTGTAAGGCATCATCACGGCGCGAAGGCGTTCTTCACCGAGCGCATCGACAGCAAGGGCGGCGCAGATCGCCGAATCGATGCCGCCCGATAGGCCAATCACCACATTCTTGAAGCCGTTCTTGTTGACGTAGTCCCGCAGGCCCAGCATGCAGGCCCGGTAGTCCGCTTCCTCATGATCCGGCAGCTTCGACATCGGGCCGTCGACACAGCGCCATTCATTTTCATCGTCGCGTTTCCAGGTGGTGACGGCGACGGCATCCTCGAACTGGCTCATCTGGAAGGCGAGCGATTTGTCCGCGTTGATGGCGAAAGAGGCGCCGTCGAAGATCAGTTCGTCCTGGCCGCCCAACTGGTTCGCCCACAGCATAGGCAAGCCCGATTCGATGACCTGGCGGATCACCACTTGCTGGCGCACGTCCATCTTGCCGCGGTAGTAAGGCGATCCGTTCGGCACGAGCAGCATTTCGGCGCCGCTTTCAGCAAGCGTCTCGCACACCCCGTGCTCGCCCCAGATATCCTCGCAGATGGGAATCCCGAGCCGAACGCCCCTGAAATTCACGGGCCCGGGCATGTCCGGACCGGCCTGGAACACGCGCTTCTCGTCGAACTCGCCATAGTTCGGCAAATCGACCTTGAAGCGCTCGCCGATGATCCTGCCTCCGTCGGCGACAATGATCGAGTTGTGGACGCCGCTCTTGCGCTTCAATGGCGTGCCGATGATGACGCCCGGCCCGCCATCAGCGGTATCCCTGGCGATATCCGCCGCCGCCTTCTCGCAGGCCGCGAGGAAGGCCGGCTTGAGGACGAGATCCTCAGGCGGATAGCCGGCGATGAAGAGTTCGGTGAAGAGAACGAGGTCGGCCCCTTGCCTAGCGGCATCCGCCCGCGCCTCGCGCGCCTTGGCGAGATTGCCGGCGACGTCGCCCACCGTCGGGTTCATTTGCGCGATCGCGATGCGGAGAATGTCGGGAGCGTGATGTGCCATCATGCAAAGGATTTAGACCGCATCGCCGCTACCGGCAATGGCGGCCGATTGCTCCACTACTCTCCCATGTATTGTCGAAGCTCTTCCGCCGAATGGTTCACTCCGATCGACATGGAAAGCACCCGGGAGATGTGCATGCGCGGCAGCTTGGTTTCCTCCGCCCATGCATTGATCTGCTGCTGGATCTTCACCAGATCCTTTTTCGATGTCGGGCTTTCGGCGATGTCGAGCCCGGCGTCGCGCAGCGCGGCTGACATGTCGGCCGAAATGATGAAGGCGTCCCAGCCCACCCAGCGCAGGAAATATTGGCCGGTATTGCCACCGAGCCGACTGCCGTTCTTGCCGAGATAGTCCATCAGGCCGACCTGATCGTCCGCCGGCCATTTGGCGAGAAATTGCCCGAAGCCGCCATGCTCCTTCGAGACGCGTTCCACGAAAGCGGCGTTCTCCCTCACTGACCTTATCTTCTGTGGGTTCCGGACGATGCGCTTGTCGGACGCGAGGTCGTGCCAGAAGTCGTCCGGCTGGAAAATCAGGCGCTTTGGCTCGAAACCGAGGAACGCCTCCTCGAAGCCCGGCCATTTCTGCTCGATGACGCTCCACACGAAGCCGGCGGAAAACACGCGCTCGGCCATGAGCGAGAGGATCCGGTCGTCGTCAAGCCTCGCCACGGCGGCATTGTCCGGCCCCTTTCCGAGCAGGGTTGCGAGCACGGCCTCGCCGCCCTTGCGGTCTGCGGCGCGTGCGCGGATTTTCGAGAATGCGAGCATTGCCCCTCACCTTTAGCCTCGGAGCAGTCTAGCATGGCCTGCGGCAGCGGCCAGCGCTGCACTGATACCGGGAGACGCGCATGAACCACACATTCGCCGAACTCGCCCATCACTGGTTGCGCCGGCAGCCGCAGACATTGACCCCGACCGAGGACCGCGTGCTTCGCAGCGCGCTGGAGCGCCACGCGATCACCCGCGACAAGAACAAGAGCTACGATGACGGTTCGTCGACCGGCGACCGGGTGGCCGACGCCATCGCCCGGATCGGCGGCTCTTGGACGTTCATCATCGGCTTTCTGCTTTTCCTCCTCGTCTGGATCCTGATCAATGTCTGGATGTTCGGAAGAGACACCTTCGATCCCTATCCGTTCGTCTTCCTCAACCTCGTGCTGTCCATGCTGGCGGCGATCCAGGCGCCGGTGATCATGATGTCGCAGAACCGCCAGGCAGCGCGCGACCGGCTGGATGCCGCCCATGACTATGAGGTCAATCTCAAGGCCGAGATCGAGATCATGGCCCTGCACGAGAAGCTCGACGAGCTGCGCCATCGCGAGGTGCAAGAACTCGGCGGCAGACTGTCCGAGATGGCCGCACAGCTCGAGCGGATCGAGCAGTTGGTCACGGTCAAGAGGCGGCGGTGAACGTGTTCGGCGCCGGTCCGGTTCGCTTCAGAGGAGCAGACCCGTCACCCGTTCAACGACCGCGACCGCCCATACGCCGACGACGAGCACGATGGAGATCAGCACGGCCAGCGATCCGCAGTCCTTTGCAAGCTGGATGTCGATGTTGAACTCACGGCTCACCGCATCGCAAGCCGCCTCGATGCCCGTGTTCAGCACCTCGACGATGATCAGGAACAGAATCGCTCCGATCAGCAGCGCATAGCCACGCCAACTGGTGGCCACGAACCAGCCGATCGGCAGCGCTGCGGCGAGCAGCATCAGCTCCTGCTGAAACGCCGCCTCGGTCGCGGCCAGGCGGCGGAAGGCCCGTAGGGAATTCTGGAAGGCTTTTAACAGTCGATTCATCGCATCGCCTCGAGAAACGGGCTCGTCATTGAACAAAAAGCCGAGCCTGACAAGACGCAGCACAACGAGGCTGGCAGGGGCGCTCAACGACTCGCGATGAGCGGGCTCGCGAGGGCGGGACAAGTAGGACGACCATTCGAACAGTGACGATATACTGTGACCTCGTCCAAATCCGTTGATTTTAATAAAGAATTAGAGGTCTCTAAAGTAAACAGCCGCTGGCGTTCAAGCTTCGATTTCCATCCTCGCGATTCGATCAGCCGCCGACCTGAAAGGTCGTCAGACACCGAAAGCGAGAGATGGACGCCGCAGGGGGTGGGTGGATCGACATATGCAGGCTGCCAGCGTCCAGAGCGAACGCACAACCGACATCGCCTCGACAGTCGTTGCGACAATGCGCCAGATGGGCGTCGTTGCGTTGCCCCGCAACTACGAGATCTTCTACGAAGCACTAACGGGAGCCAACCAGCAATTGGCGCTTGACCTGGTGTCACTCAGCAAGCGGCCGACTCAAAGTGAGCTGGACGAACTCGGCCGTAAGCATTTCGGACAGAACCACGGCCATCGCATCGTCGAACAGGCACGCGAGATCATCGCGCATGAGCTTGAGGACGTCGCCAGACTGCTTAGGACTGAGCGCACCAGTCTGGAGCGATATGGCGAGATCCTGAACGAGACGTCGAACGGCTTGGCCGATCCCCGCGTCGTCAACAAGGACATCCTCGCCAAGATAGCTTCGGTCATGGCGGTGGCGACGGAAACCACGATCGACCATGGCCGGCAGCTTGCCGCTACCCTCGGCGAGAAGACAGTCGAGCTTGAGAACGTCAAGTCGAAGCTGGAGGAATACAAGAAGCTCGCAGACACCGATGCGCTGACACAGGTCGCAAACCGCCGTGCTTTCGACCGCCAGCTCGCCTATGTCTACAGCGACCCGAAGGTGATCATGTTCAGCTCATTGATCCTTGTCGATATCGACAGGTTCAAGGAGATCAACGACCGCTTTGGCCATCCGATCGGCGACAAGATCATTCAGGCGATCGCGAATATTCTCCAGGCCAGCATTCGTGGGCAGACTTTCATCGCCCGCACCGGCGGCGAGGAGTTCGCGCTCATCCTGGATGGCGTTGGCGAGGAAGGGGTGATGGGCATTTCCGAACGCCTCCGCAACGCCATTGCGCAGACGCCCTTCTCCAACCCGCAGACCGGTGCGCCGTTGGGATCGATAACCGTGTCCGTGGGCATCTGCATGGCGTCAGAGGCCGACAGCGCCGAAGACCTCTATGCCAAGGCGGATCGAGCACTGTACCGGTCCAAGGTGAACGGCCGCAACCGCATCACCGCATACGCCTCGTTGATCGAGACGCGGCCCGGGAAGAACTGGATGCTCTACAGGTCGGAATAGCGAGCCGATCCCCGCCTATCGCAGCAGCGGCAAGGAAAAGGCGCCATACCGGCGCCTTTCGTTTCAATGCCTGTCAGGCGCTGACAGCCTGCTTCTGAGGTTGTGCGACATGGGTCTTTTTCAGAAGGTCCGAGACGAGGAAGGCAAGTTCGATCGCCTGGTCTGCATTGAGGCGCGGATCGCAGTGCGTGTGGTAGCGGTCCTGCAGTTCCTCGGCAGTGATCGCGCGCGCGCCGCCCGTGCATTCGGTGACGTTCTTTCCGGTCATCTCGACATGGATGCCGCCCGGATGCGTCCCCTCGGCGCGGTGCACGTCGAAGAACGACTGCACTTCCTTGAGGACTCGCTCGAATGGACGCGTCTTGTAGCCGGCCGCCGTGATGGTGTTGCCGTGCATGGGGTCGCACGACCAGACGACCTTGCGGCCCTCCCTCTCGACGGCTTTCACCAGCTTCGACAGATGGTCCTCGACCTTGTCGTAGCCGAAGCGCGCGATGAGCGTCAAACGGCCGGGCTCGTTTTCCGGATTGAGCAGATCGATCAGGTTCAGCAAGCCGTCCGGCGTAAGCGAAGGTCCGCACTTCAGCCCGAGCGGGTTCTTGATACCTCGGCAATACTCCACATGGGCATGGTCCGGCTGGCGGGTCCGGTCGCCGATCCAGATCATGTGGCCGGAGGTCGCGTACCAGTCGCCCGAGGTGGAATCCACGCGCGTCAGCGCCTCTTCGTATCCCAGCAGTAGCGCCTCGTGGCTCGTGTAGAAATCCGTTTCGCGCAGCGCGAAATTGGTTTCGGAGGTGATGCCGATCGCACGCATGAAATTCATCGTTTCGGTGATGCGGTTGGCAAGCGCCTCATACCGCTCGCCCTGCGGGCTGTCAGACACGAAGCCGAGCATCCACTTGTGCACGTTCTCGAGGCTGGCGTAGCCGCCCTGGGCAAACGCCCGAAGCAGGTTCAGCGTTGCCGCCGACTGGCGATAGGCCATTTCCTGGCGCGAGGGGTCCGGCACGCGCGACTTCTCGTCGAAATCGATGCCGTTGATGATGTCGCCGCGGTAGCTGGGCAGCGTCACATCGCCCTTGGTCTCGTTGTCGGACGAGCGCGGCTTGGCGAACTGTCCGGCAATGCGGCCGACCTTCACCACCGGCTGCGATCCGGCGAAGGTGAGCACGACGGACATCTGCAGGAAGACACGGAAAAAGTCGCGGATGTTATCGGCGCCGTGCTCGGCGAAACTCTCGGCGCAATCACCACCCTGGAGAAGGAAGGACTCGCCATTGGCGACCGCTGCAAGCTGCTTCTTCAGCTTCCTGGCTTCGCCCGCAAAGACGAGGGGCGGAAAGGTAGCGAGCTGGCTTTCAGTCGCGACGAGCGCGGCAGCGTCCGGATAAGCGGGCACCTGCTGGATCGGCTTGCTTCTCCACGAGTTCGGCGACCATTTCGTCATTGCAGCACCTACGCTTCCACGATGCGGACGTCACGTTCCGCCAACTTTGTCCATGCGGGGACGCGGCTCTATACAGGAAGCCCGGCCCCTATTCCACCGGGAAGTACAGCGCATCCGAGCTGGACGATCAAATGGGAGACAGAGGCTCGACTTCCGGCGCCGTGCGGATCGCCTGCATTGCAAGCTCGGTCAGGATGGACGCGACCGCACGCCCGTCGTGTTGCCCGCGTATCCAGGCGTCCTCCAGGTCGTCAGACACATGCCGAATGCCCAGATTGCCACAGCACCGCTCGACATCGCCGTGGCGCAGATAGCGGAACTTGCCCACCGTTTTCTGGAACGGGAAGAACTCGCTGTCGCTGACGACGTGAGTGAGCCAAGGCGACGGCACGCTCGTTTCGCGTGCGGCCGTAGCCTCGAGCACTTCGACCTGGTCGCCCAGAGTCATACCCGAGGTTTCCTCGCACTCCAGGATGTTGCCGACGAAGATCTTCGGCGCAGCGCTGTTCTGCCGGATGGCCTCGGCGACGCCTTCGACATGCAGGTGCGGCAGGATGCTGGTGTAGAAGCTGCCCGGTCCGAAGACGATCGCATCGGCGTTTGCCACCGCCTCTAGCGTCTTGGCATTTGCCTCAATTTTCGATGCGCCCGACGTCAGCGCAATCGAGGCCACACCGATCTCGGCGTCGCTTTTCGCCATCTTCGTGACGAGATGCTGGCGATCGAGCCGGCGTCCGTCCTTCAGCAAGGCGCTCAGGTGGACGTCGGGTCGGGTCGATGCGGGCCAGACGTGACCGTTTACGGCGCACAGATCGCGAAATTTGAGAATGGCTGCGTTGATGTCCTCGCCATGCGCGAGGTAGGCGCCCGTCAGGATGAAGTTTCCGATGCTGCCATTGCGGAAATCGAAGTCGCGCGGGATCCGTCGCTGGAAAAGTCCCAGATAGGCTCGAATTGCTTCGCGCAGGGCGGGCTCCATTCTCAGCAATAGGGGATGCTCGCCACGCGCATAGTAATCAAACTCTGCGCGCGCCTCCTCATTGCCGAGAGCGTCCGAGAGGCGCGCATTGCAGATTTTCACGACCTCCCCTGCCCGGCCCTCGCCGTGCGCCATCGTCATCAGGGCCTGGCGGATATCGCCGACGGGCAGCATGTCGAACGCCACGCGCAGCTCCTTCGAACTGCCCCCGCTGTCCCACGCAGGCACGATGCGGGTCAGCTCGACGGACGTGCGTGAGAGCGCGATGTTGATGTTGCGGCACGCCGTTCCGCCGGAGAAGAGTACGATCCGCGGAGGACGTTCAGACGTGGTCGGGGTCGGCTTCGCCGCTTGGTCCATCCGCGTTCAGCCCACCCGATTTCCGTCCTTCAACCGAAAGCTCGGCGAATACATCGTTACAAGCTCCTCGGCCGCCGTCGGGTGCACCGCCATGGTGCGGTCGAAATCCTCCTTGGTGAGACCGGCCTTCAAGGCGATCCCAAGCAACTGCGCCATCTCGCCTGCATCCGGTCCGAGCACGTGGACGCCGAGGACAAGGCGTGTCTCTGCATCGACGACGATCTTCATCAGCGTCCGCTCGTCGCGCCCAGCCAACGTATTGCGCATCGGTCGAAAATGGGCGCGATAGATCTCGAGATCCGCAAAACGGTGCGCCGCCTCGTCCTCCGAGAGGCCGACGGTGCCGATCTCGGGCTGAGAAAAGACCGCCGTCGCCACGCAATCGTGATCCGGGACCGTCTTCTTGCCTCTGAAAGCGGTGTCCACGAAGCACATGGCCTCGTGGATCGCGACCGGCGTGAGTTGCACGCGATTGGTGACATCGCCGACCGCCCAGATGTTCTTGACGCTGGTGCGCGAATACGCGTCCACAATAATCTCGCCGAGCTTGCCGAGTTCGACGCCTGCCGCTTCCAGACCCAGGTTCTCGGTATTTGGAATGCGCCCGAGCGCAAGCATGACCTGGTCGGCGACCAGCACGCCGCCGTCCATCAGATGCGCCGCGAGGCGGCCGTCCTCGCGTCGCTCGATGCGCTCGAAATGGGTTTCGCAGTGGATGTGA
The DNA here is from genome assembly GCF_028826155.1 of Mesorhizobium shangrilense. Lineage (NCBI taxonomy): Bacteria > Pseudomonadati > Pseudomonadota > Alphaproteobacteria > Hyphomicrobiales > Phyllobacteriaceae > Arvimicrobium > Arvimicrobium flavum. The sequence continues at coordinate 3,085,883 of NZ_JAQGPN010000001.1, read as the reverse complement.
ATTCCCTTCTTCTCCATTGTTTCGTGGAGAAGCCGGCGCAGGTCCATGTCGAACCGGCTGAGGATTTCCTTGCCCCTGTAAACCAGATGGGTTTCCACGCCCAACCCATGGAAAATGTTGGCGAACTCCACTGCGATGTAGCCGCCGCCAGCGATCACGATCGACTTCGGGAGTTCGGGGAGGTCGAAGGCTTCGTCGGAAAAGATGCAAAGCTCGTGTCCCGGCAGCGCAGCGTGCGGATTGGGACGGCCGCCAGTGGCGACCAGGATCTGGTCCGCCGTCACGGTGCGGTTTTCACCCTCGAGCCGAATCGTATGCGCATCGACGAGCGTGGCGCGGGTGCTGAACGTGTCTCCGCCATTTCCGGCGACGCCGCGCCGATAGAGCTCCTCGAGTCGCGCGATCTCGCGATCCTTGTTGGCGATGAGCGTCGGCCAGTCGAAGGTTGATTTTGGAACCGACCATCCGTAGCCGGCTGCGTCCTCGAAATGCTCGGGAAACTGGGAAGCGTAGACGAAAAGCTTCTTTGGCACGCAGCCGCGGATCACGCAGGTCCCGCCGTAGCGGTATTCCTCGGCAACGCCGACCTTCTTGCCGAGCCCGGCGGTCACGCGTGCGGCCCGCACGCCCCCCGAGCCGCCTCCGATGACAAAAAGGTCGTAATCATAATTCGCCATCACGCGACTCCTGGCTGCAAAGTTAGGTCAACAGTTAGGAGGCGGACGTCGAAAAAGAAAGCCCGGCATGAAGCCGGGCCGGATAGAGGACTGGCGGGCATATGCCCAAGCCGATATCAATTGGCGGGGGCGGCCTCTGTTGGGGCCTGCGCGCCGGCGGCCGACGGATCGACCGTCACCGGAGCGGCCTGCTTCGGCGGACCGACCTTCTCTTCGAGCTGCTTGCCGACCTGCTCGGCGAGATCACGAGCGATGCCGTTCTTCCAGATCTCCGCGGCCTTGGCGACCTCGCGGGTGACGATCGGCCCATCCTTGAGGAGATTGAGACCGGCCGGAGACGTGTAGAATGCGGCGATCGCGTTCAGGTCTTCTTCCGACAGCACACGCGCATAGGCCATCGCCGATTCCTTTTCGAGATCGGTGCGGCGGCCGGCCAGCTCCAGCGCCTTGGCGTCGACGATCGCGGTGATGTCCGGCGTCAGGTCCGGGTTCTTCTGGATGAGTTCGCGCTTCAACGCGGCCGCAGCGTTCGGCAGGATGTCGTCGTAGAAGTCGGTGGCGTTGATCGCATCGACTGCAGCGCGCGCCGCCTTCATGTGGGCTTCGGAGATCTCCTGCGCGAAGGACGGAGACGCGACAGCCACCATGGCGACTGCGGCGACGGCGGCCGCAGTGCGGCGGACGCGATTGGCAAATTTCATGTCTGTCTCAAACTCCCTGGTGCGGGTTTGGCGTGCAAGGTTTTGATGCCGTCGCTGCCGGCGATGATCGCGGTCGTCGCCAGGCCGAGAAACAGTCCGTGCTCCACCACCCCCGGGACGGCATGAAGGGCATCCGAGAGCGCTCTTGGATCCGGAATGCGGCCAAAAGATGCATCGAGGATGAAATGTCCGCCGTCTGTAACAAACGGCGCGTCGCGCGTCATCCTCAATGTGATCGGCCCGGTGAGATCCAGGCTCTGGGCGACGCCAGCGATCGCGAGTTCGGTCGCCCGCATGCCGAAGGGGTTTATCTCGATGGGCAGCGGGAAGCGGCCGAGCGTGTCGACCAGCTTCGTGTCGTCAGCGATGACGATCATGCGCGCCGAGGCGGCAGCGACGATCTTCTCGCGCAGCAGCGCGCCGCCCCCGCCCTTGATCAGCGAGAGGTGCGAATCGACCTCGTCCGCGCCGTCGACGGTGAGATCGAGCTGCGGCATTTCATCGAGGGTCGCGAGCGGAACGCCAAGTTGCAGGCAGAGCGAAGCGGTCCTCTCGGACGTCGGAACCCCCACCACTTTCATCCCGGCCGCCACGCGTTCCGCCAGGAGCCGGACGAACTCGTTCGCCGTGGATCCCGTGCCGATGCCCAGCTTCACGCCGTCCTCGACATAGCCGAGCGCAATGCGGGCGGCTTCTATCTTCAGGGCTGTAGCATCCATGCGGCGTCGGGTTCCGTTGTATCGGCGCCGCTCGTATCATTTTTGCCGGCCATGGCAAAGCATCTCGCACCTGGAAGGGAATTGCCGCGGAGAGACACACGCGCTAGTCGAGACTGGATGGAAACGAGGAAGCCATGAGCCAGCCTATTGTCGTCTTCGATCTCGACGGGACCTTGATCGACACCGCGCCCGATCTGCTCGACAGCCTGAACCACAGCCTGGCGGCGGGCGGCATCCCGCCGGTTTCAGCGGAAGGGTTCAACGCGTTCGTCAGCCTGGGCGGGCTGGTCATGATCGAAAAGGCGTTTGCGGCGCAGAACAAGGCGTTGACGGAGGACGTCAGGCGCGAGTTCTTCAAGACGTTCATCGATCACTATTCAGAGGGCATTCCCGGCAAGTCGGTCCCCTACCCCGGCGTTCTCGATGCGCTCGACCGCTTCGCCTCTGCGGGTTACCTGCTCGCCATCTGCACCAACAAGCACTTTGCCACTGCCAGCAGCCTGATCGCGGCGCTCGGACTTTCCCCACGCTTTGCCGCGATTACGGGGCAGGATACGTTCGCCTTCCGCAAGCCCGACCCGCGCCATCTTCTGGAAACCATCGCTCTAGCCAAGGGCGATCCTGCGCGCGCGCTCATGATCGGCGATTCGCGGACCGACATAGATACGGCGAAGGCCGCCGGCATTCCCGTGGTGGCGGTGGACTTCGGCTACACGGACCGGCACGTCCGTGAATTCGAGCCGTCCGCCATCATCTCCCATTACGATTCGCTCACGCTCGACATGGCGGCAGGACTGATCGCGGCAACCAACGGGCGCGTCCGGGCCTGAAAAGGCACGCGACGGCCGACGCGCCCAACGCCGGTCAATTTCTGCCATTCGCATCGCTTGACTTCACAGACCGAGCCGAACTATATCCGCGGCGCGCCAAGCCACTTGGCTTCAGGCGGGCGATTAGCTCAGCGGGAGAGCACACCCTTCACACGGGTGGGGTCGCAGGTTCAATCCCTGCATCGCCCACCATGGCGCTCATGAGCGTTGCTCTGGCGGCCTCCCTCCCCGCACCAAAACCCACAAAATAGACCTTGGCGACCAGTCCGCAGTATCCGGCTCGGTGAGCATTTCTGCGCACAGTCCCGCGCTCCCGCAATATCGTGCGCGCCAGATAGCCCCGCGATGCAGCGAATGCGTGCGAGCGCGAACGATTCGCTGAAATGGCGCCGGCATCCCCCTGGGATCCCGCGCAGACCGCGATTCGCTCTATTTGTAGAGATCCTCGTATGTCTTCCTGAGTTCGGCCTTCAGCACCTTGCCCATGGTGTTTCTCGGCAGCGCCTCGTCGAACAGCACCCGCTTGGGAAGCTTGTATCTGGCAAGCCTGCCATCGAGCGCCGTCAGAACTGCGGCCTCGGTCAGTTGGACGCCCGGCTCCAGCACCACCACCGCCGTGACAGCCTCGCCGAAGTCGGCGTGCGGCAGGCCGATCACCGCGCTTTCGTTGACGCCGGCAAGGCCGTCGATCTCGGTTTCGATCTCCTTGGGATAGACGTTGTAGCCGCCGGAAATGACGAGATCCTTGTTGCGGCCGACGATCGATATGTAGCCTCGATCGTCGACGACACCGAGGTCGCCGGTCACGAAATAGCCGTCGTCGCGGAACTCTGCCCGCGTCTTTTCCGGCATGCGCCAGTAACCCTTGAAGACGTTCGGCCCCTTCACCTCGATCATCCCCACCTCGTTGGCGGCGACGGTCCTGCCGTCTGTCAGATTGGTGATCCGCACGTTGACCTCGGGCAGAGCGAAGCCGACCGCGCCCGGCACTCTCTCTCCGTCGTACGGGTTCGAGGTGATCATGTTGGTTTCGGTCATGCCGTAGCGTTCGAGGATGTGATGCCCGGTGCGATCGGTCCATTGACGGTGCGTCTCCGCCAGCAGCGGCGCCGACCCCGATATGAACAGCCGCATGTGGCCGGTGTTCTCACGGTTAAGCCACTGCTCCTTGACGAGGCGGGTGTAGAACGTGGGCACGCCCATCATCGTCGTGGCGGCGGGCAGTTCCTTCCTGATCGCCTCTACGTCGAACCTCGGCAGGAAGATCATGGATGCGCCGGCGAACAGCACGACGTTGGTGGCGACGAACAGTCCATGAGTGTGGAAGATCGGCAGCGCGTGCAGCAACACGTCTTCCCTGGTGAAGCGCCAGTAGTCCACCAGCGTGGACGCATTCGAGGACAGATTCGAATGCGTCAGCATCGCGCCCTTCGAACGCCCCGTCGTGCCTGACGTATAGAGCATCGCCGCGAGGTCGCCGGCCTCGACCGCTGCCGTAGGAAATGTCTCCCCGGCTTCCGCCGCAAGCTCCGGCAAGGTGCCGTCGTTGCTCGCGCCCAGCGTCAACACCGACGCGACGTTCAGGCTTTTGCAAAGCGGCGTGATCTGCGCTTCTCGGGCCGGGTCGCACAGGAAGACGTGGGGCGTGGCGTCGCCGATGAAATATTCCAGCTCCGCCGCGGTGTAGGCGGTGTTGAGAGGAAGGAAAACCGCGCCTGACCGCAGGCATGCAAGGTAGAGAATAATCGCTTCCGGCGATTTCTCGACCTGAGCTGCGACACGGTCGCCGATGTCGACGCCCTTGTTCCGCAGGACGTTTGCATAGCGCGCCGAGAGCGCGAACGCGTCGCGATAGCTGATGATCCGCCCCTCGGCGGTGCGCATGAACGGGACGTCGAGATCCTGGAGGCGAGAGAAAATCTGTGAAAACAGGTTATGCGACATGATCTTCCTCAGGCTGCGCTTTCCACGGCTGGTTGCGTCTCCTACTTGCCATGAATTTCCCGGAAATGCTTCAGGCCGGGAGCGAAGGAGACGATGGCTCACGTGCCAAAGTGGCGCCCGAACAACCGGCGGCTCCTTGAGATCGTTCAGCTGCTCGGCAGCCGCGCCGCATCCGTCGCGTCGAGCGCCGCCTTCAGATGCGAATCGCGATCGTAGACGTCGTCGAAATACTGAACCTCGCCGGACGGCGCTGGCCAGGCGGTGAAATAGGCCACATAGACCGGGATCTTGCGCGCGACCTTTTCCGTGGAATGTCCCTTGGCGAGTTTCTCGGCGACATAGTCGCGTGACTTGCCGAGGACGGCGGCGGCCATGCCACGCGGATCCTGCAACCGAACGCAGCCGTGGCTGAAGGCGCGCGCGTCACGCTCGAACAGCGCCTTCTGCGGCGTATCGTGCATGTAGATGGCGTGTTTGTTTGGAAACAGGATCTTCAGTTCGCCGAGGGAGTTTGCCTCGCTCGGGGTCTGACGCACGCTGAACGGAATCTTGCTCCCGTAGGCGCCCCAATTGATGGAGGACGAACTCACCCGCCGCCCCTTGGCGTCCGTCACTTCATAGCCCGCGCGGTCGAGATAGCCGGGATCCTGCCGCAGCCGGGGCAGCATCTCGTTGACGATGATCGACTGTGGAACGCCCCAATAGGGGTTGTAGTCCACCTGTTCGATCTCGTCATAGAAGAACGTAGTCTGATTGGAGGCCGTGCCGATCACCGTCCTCATGGCCAGCTGTTCGACACCGTTCTCGTAGTAGCTCGCACTATAGGCGGGTTGGTTGATGAAGACGCGCGTCGGACCAAGCTCCGAGGGGTGCCAGCGCAACTGCTCCAGGGCATAGAGGACTTTCTGCAGTCTGTCCGCCTTCGAGCGACCCGCAAACGCGGCGACTGTGCGCGGACCGATGACGCCGTCCGGCTTGAGGCCAACCGACTGTTGCGCAGCCTTGAAGAGCGGCACGAGCTCGGGCGCGTAGACCTCCGAGGCGCCATGCTGTGCGATGACGTCGGCAAACTCCGTCCCCAGCGCCTCGTCGCCCTTTGTCGACACCAGCGTCACCATCTTCGGAAGCTCGGCGCTCGTTTCGCCCGGCCGAAGCAACAGCTTCGCGTCGACGACGATGTCGTTCTCCTCGCTCGCGTCGAGCGCCTCGAGCTCGACCCTGAGCGCAGCATATTCCGGCGTCCTCGGATGGAAGGATTCGAGGAACTCCCGCGTCTCGTAGCCCGTCGCCAGCGTCCTCAAGGCCCCCAGCATGTCGAGCGCCTCGACCGGAAAATCATGATAGCCCGACAGCTTGTTGGGCTCGACGCGACCGCTCTGTGCATCGCGTATGTAGCGCAGGGCGCGGGCCGACATCGTCATCTCGAATCGGATGAGCTCCTGCAGCCGGTTTGCAGTATCGTCGATGGAGAACCCGGCTGGGGGGACGGCGACCGCATACTCCGCAGGCACCAGTCCGTGACTGGCCGCTTCGCCGAACACGCGCAATGCCTCTTGCGCCCTGCCGTTTGCGCTGAAACCGCTGACCCAGATGAATTCGGGATTGGCGGCGTAATACTCGGTCAGCGCTTTGGCGACCTCCTTCTCTGCCGACAGCTCGAAGCCGGTCAGCCCGGCTGCCGCCTCACGGAAGTTGGAGAGCGTCAGCACGGGCAAGGCGGAAACCGTCTGCGGCAGGCTCCGGAGGGCCGTGAAGTCGACCTTCTCGGGCGACGCGGCCTTGTAGGTATAATAGATCGGCGCGGCAATCTTGGGCGCGGCTGCCCTAGCGCCGTCGCGCGACTTGGCCCGAGACACCGGGCCCAGGAGTTCGCCTCGCTGCTTGCGATGCTTGACGGGGCCGCCGAACAGGATCTCGAAAAGGTTTTGCGCGCTTGCCGGCGGGGGAACGAGGGAAGCAGTCAGCGAGAGCGCCAAGGTCCAGGCCACGACACGTCCGTTGCGGTTTCCCTTGGTCATGCGTTCCCCTCTTTGCATCCGCGACGCAGCGGGCGGTCATACTACAGGACGGATGTCCTCAATTCGACCAGCCATCGCTCGCACGAAAGTGTGAAGGATTTGCGCACGCGGAAGTTCCGCCGCGGCGTCGCCCGGCCCATGTGCATGAAACTAGGCTGTGACAGCCCCGGCGCTCTCGGGCAACGGTGTTGCGCGCTTCAATGCACCGGCGTCAGCGCAGCCGCTCCGGCCGCAAAGCGCACCGTCGCGTCCACCACTTCCGCATCCGCCAGAATTCGGCGGTGGCCGAGCCCCTCTGCCCAGTGAAGACGGACATGCTCCCCCGCAGAGGCATAGCGCCGGGCGCTCTCGGCAGGCACTTCGCGGTCGTCGGGAGCATGGATGATCAAGGTGGGCACCGAAAGCTGCGCCAGTTGCTCTGCACCCCTGAATTCGCTCAACGGGCGTCCGGCGATCCGTTCAACCCGACGCTGGATGACCTGCTGCGACTTCGGACCCACATTGACGATGCGGCCGAATTGCTCAAACACCTTGGGCAGGGACTCCGGCGCCGCGATCAGGACAAGACGCCCGGGCGCGATCGGCGCTATTCCCGCAATCGATCCGGCCACGGCATTGACGGCAGTCGCTCCACCGAAGGAGTGCCCTACCACCGCATCGAACGGCCCGAACCACTCGTCGGCAGCGGCCACCGCGTCGACCGCCCTCGCCATATCCAGCTTACGCCCAGGCGATTGTCCGTGACCCGGCAGGTCGAGTGACATCACCCGAAAACCGGCTGCGCGAAGTCCCTCGATGACCGTGCGCATGTATTCGGTTCGGGAGCGCCAGCCATGGACGACGAGCACGGTGCCTTTGCGCGCGTTGCCCGTCTCCGGCCGGAACTCATGCACGCGGACGCAACCCCGCCTCGTCGTGATGTGATGGTGGCGCGCGTCGCTCATGAAGGATGCAGCGTTGGCGATCGCCTTCCTCTCATTCCCGGTCAGAGAGCGCGGGCTCGCTGTCCGGCAAAACAGCTCGAAAGCCGCCCACCCTGTCAGGGTTGGCGCGAGACGCTCGCCAAGCCCGAACGCGCCGCGGATGACCTTCAAGGGAAATGATGCCATAGTGGGCTCCGACAACTTCGTTCAAGGATGAACAAACTAGTTCAAGCATGAACAATATGCAAGCACTCCCGTGGGACAATCCCCGCTTTAAAAACTGGATCGCGTTGGTACGTGCGGAAAAGGCGGTGGTCCGCGCCCTGACCCGGGCCTTGGCGCCGCTGGATCTCAAGATAGGCCAGCTCGACGTGCTCATGAATCTCTACCGGCATCCCGGCATGTCGCAACATGACGTCGCGCGCCGGTTGCTGGTCGGTCGTTCCAACATCACGATGCTGCTGCCGCAGATGGAGAAGCAGGGCGTACTGCGGCGAGAGGGCGATCCCAAGGATCGGCGCATCATGCGGCTCTACCTCACCGAACAGGGCGAAGCGCTGCTGATGGATGCCCTGAAAGTCTACTCCACGCTGATCGAACGGGTGATGGCGCAGTCCAGCGCCGCTGAATGCGACCGGATGGGCGATCAGATGCGCCGCATCGAGGAAATGCTGAACAGCGACTGATCCCCGAGAAACAAACGCTTAATGCCCCCTTGCTACGGTGATTGGCGACAGCGGGGGGCGTGAGTTGTCAAACTCGGCGGGTACGGGCGGGCTGGCGAAGCGCGCCGCCACAAGTGGCTTCTCCTGGTGGGGCCGCGAACTGGGAACTTATGCCGTCATCTACATGGCCATCCTCGGCCTGGTCGCCTTCACACTGTTCGTTTCGGCATTGCAGGGCGTCGATTTTGTTCCCTTCCTAGAAAGGTACGCGCAAAGTGCCGTCAGCGGGTGCGTCCTGGTCGGGAGCATGCTTCTGATCGCGGTCTGCGTGAAGGCGCTGGTCTATGACCGCAGCGGCTCTCCGCTTCGCGCCGTGGTCGCTTCGCTCTCGGCGATCGTCAGATCGGACATGCTGTGGCGGTACCTGTTCGCCTGCGCCTGGCTGATCCTGATGCTTGCGGCATTCCTCTACAACAAGATGATGATCCCCGAAGTGGCGCCGTTCTCGTGGGACCCGACGTTTGCGCGATGGGACCAAGTCCTGTTCCTCGGCCATAGTCCGTGGGAAGTGCTGCATCCCATGCTTGGCTACCCGATGATTACAGCGACCCTGGACCTACTCTACGGGCTCTGGGGGCCAATGATGTTCATGTTCTGGGCGGGCGCTTTCGCCAGTCCCCGCGTCCCGGCGTTGCTGAGGGCACGGTTGTGGATGTCGATGATCCTGAGTTGGATCGTCATCGGCCTGGTGATGGCTACCTTGCTCTCTTCGGCGGGTCCCTGCTATTTCGGCGACGTTGTTCCCGGCATGACGTCGCCCTACGCTGGCCTCATGCAGTATCTGGCCGAGGCTCGGAGCGAGCCTCCGCTACTCGCCGTGATCGCACAGGAATATCTCTGGCAGGGCCATATCGGGAATCACGACATGCCGGGAGGAATTTCGGCCATGCCCAGCATGCACAATGCGCAGGCGGTCTTGTTCGCCGCCTTCGCATACAGGCTGGACAGGCGCTTCGGCCACGCGATGACGGTTTTCGCGCTGCTCATCTTCATCGGCTCGATCCACCTTGGCTGGCACTATGCCGTCGACGGCATAGTGGGCGCCGGCGCGGCCCTTGCCATCTGGTGGATCTGCGGCGCTTTCGCCCCGAAAATGTTCCCGAACGCCTTTTCGGCAGCCCGGCCGGTCAATCCGTAGCCACGCGCTGGCGGGTTTGGTCGCGGCTCCTCCGGTTATGCGGTGCGGCTGACCTCTGCCGGTCGCGCCCGCCGGTTTTTTGTTTCTCCCGGTCCGAAGTACGGCCGCACGACGCCAAGAACCGTCACCCCCAGCCCCGCCGCCAGCACCCACCAGGCCGGCCTTACCGAAAAGCCGAACTGGAGGTTTGCCGCCAATACCCGCAGCGGCGGGACGTTGGTGGCAAGGCCGTACCATGCCACCTCGACCACCGCCGTTGCGAGCGCCGCAAGGACCGCGATGGACAAGAGCACCCATGGTGAGGTGAGGGAAAAGCCTCTGGCGTGCGCGATGCGGTAACCGAACAGGGCGAGCAGGAAGCCAGCCATCAGCGTCGCCTGGTAGACGTCGAGCTTGGTCTGGATGAAGAAGTGAAGCGAAGCCAGCAACGCGATCACATAGACGATCCTGTGCAGCCGATTCCAGTTGCCGCCAAGCCGCTTGATCATGGCGTCGGTCGAGGTGACGGCGAGCGTGGAGAGCCCGAGCAAGGCGACGAACCCGATTGTCAGGTAGAAGCGTACCGCGATCTCCGAAACGATGATCCCGAGACGGAATTTCTGGTCGAGTGCGTAGAGCGACAGATGGGCCAGCGCATAGGAAAAAGCTGCGAGTCCGAGCATGCGGCGGACGTTTATCAGCTTCGGCCACTGCACGATCCGCCGCAGCGGCGAGACGCAGAGCGAGAGCAGCAGGAAACGGATGGCCCAGTCTCCGGTGCGGTGGATCAGTTCCGTGATCGGCCGTGCGCCGAGCGGCCCGACCGGCGCTGCGGCGGCAATCGATCCGTTTGCCAGCCCCCAGCAGAGATAAAGCGCCGGCAGCAACGTGCCGACGAGCACCGCGCATTTGAGCGGCGAGAACTTTCCGGCACGATCGGTCCAGGGCATCATCGGCGAACCCGTTGTTCGTTCACGGAATACGTTCCGAAGACCGAAAAAGTTACATCCGTTCGCCGCATCGGCTTTGGTTCAGTCTCGCGAAAGCCCCTTTTCCTTCAGTTCCGTCAGATATCCGGACCATCGCTCTTCCTTTTCGTGACCCAGCGTATGGAGGTAGTCCCAGGTAAAGATGCCGGTATCGTGGAAGTCGTCGAATGTGATGCGAACCGCATAGTTGCCGACAGGCTCGACCTTGGTGATCGCCACGTTGCGTTTGCCCGGCACGGTGACTCGCTGTTCAGGCGAATGCCCCTGCACTTCGGCCGAGGGCGAAAGGACGCGCAGCAGCTCGGCCGGCAGCTCGAACGGCGCATGCCCCGGGAAAGTAACGGTCAGCAGCTTCCGGTCCTTCGAAACCCGCAGTTCTTTTGGCGCAGTCATCGGCTCTTCTCAGGTTTGCATCCCTGCCCTACGCCAATTGTTGCCGTCGAGGAAGGGCGGTGTCGACGCCTCAGGCAGCCTGCTGCTCGGTCAGGAAGCCAAGAATCGCGGTCGAGAATGCGTCGTTGCGGTCTCCGGCCACCATGTGCCCCGCGCCGCTGACATCCACCTGGCTTGCGACCGGCGTACGCTCGAGGAATTCACGCGCATAGGCTTCGTGGACCAGCTCGGACTGCGTCCCCCTGACCAGCAGCGTCGGGATGCGAAGGCTGGGCAGCATTGCCATCAGCTCCTCGGACGTCTCCTTCGCGTTGTGGCCGATGCTGCGTACGCCCGCAATGAATGCAGGGTCCCAGTGCCAGCGATAGCGGCCGTCGTCGGAGAGGCGGAGGTTCTTGCGCAGGCCATCGAGCGAGCGCGGGCGTTTCCGGTGAGGCAGGTATTCGGCGATGGCGTCCGCGGCCTCCTGCAGCGTCGCAAAGCCTTCTTCGATACGCGCGCCCATGAAGCCTTGCACCTTCATGATGCCGTCCAGATCCATCCGCGGCGTCACGTCAACCAGCACCAGCGACGCGAAAAGCGGCCCGTGGCGCAACTCGGCCGTGAGTGCGGCGAGACCGCCGAGGGATGCGCCGACGACGGCCGGCATGGCATCGAAGCGCTGCACGACCGCCCGAACAACGGCCACCACATCAAGCGCATAGTCGTCGAAGCTGTAGTGCCCGCTGGCCACCCATTCGCTTTCGCCATGGCCGCGCTGATCGATCGTGATGGCGCGCATGCCGGCTGCGGCGGCTTGTCTTGCGCTGTCGCCCCAGGCGCGACGCGTCTGGCCGCCGCCATGGAGGAATATCACCGGCCTGCCCTGACCATCCCAGATGTCTGCGGCCAGGCGATTTCCCTCAGCGCCCGCGAATTCAATGGCTTTTGCTTTGATCATGAAATGGAGGACGTAGTGTCGAATGGCAGAGATAGTGGGCCGGCATCGCCGTCCTGACCCGCGACAGCAGGCCCCCTCAGCGTGCGAGGCCTTCGATTGGATGCATACGCAGGAACTCCAGGGCCCGCTTCTTGAACGTGCGGTCCCCGACCGACAGCATATGATCCCGCCCCTCGATGTCAAACGCCTCGGCGTTTGGCATCAACGTCGCCAGTTCCGACGCCGATCCTCCGATGTCGTCCTTGGTGCCGACCGCAACCAGCGTGGGCTGCGTGATCCGCGCCATTTCGTCGACGGTGAGCAATTCCCGTGATGTCGAGATGCAGGCTGCGAGAGCCCGGCGGTCACTTCCGGTCTGGTCGGCGAATGTCCGGAACATTTTTCCACGCGGGTGGGTGACTGTTCCCGGATCCTCCGCGGACAGAGCCTCCGCGATCGGATCCCAGTCGCCGACGCCGTCGACCATGCCGATGCCCAGTCCGCCAAAGATCAGGCTCCTGACCCGTTCTGGATGATCCAGCGCAAGGAAGGCCGATACCCGGGCGCCCATCGAGTAGCCCATGACGTGGGCGATTGGGATCCCGAGATGATCGAGCAATGCGACCGCATCGCCCGCCATTCTCGTGGGCGTGTAGTCCTCCGGGTCGTAGCTCTTGGACGATCGGCCATGGCCCCGATGGTCGAAGGCCACCGTGCGGTACCCGGCTTCGGTCAGCGTCTTGATCCAGCCGGGCGTGATCCAGTTGACCTTTGCGCTGGATGCGAAGCCATGGATCAGGAGGATCGGCTCCTGGTTTGCGGGGCCGCTGTCGACATATGCGATATCGAACGATTCATGCCGGAAGAAAGTCATCGAACACCGAAGGTCATGAAAGCAAGTCGCCGCAATGGCAGGCTGCCCCCGGAGAAGCATGGATTACCGTGGATGTCGACCCTCGCGCCGCCCTGAGGCGACCTGACGCCGGTCCGCCTACTTGCTGCCTTGGCCGCCTGCCGTCGCCTCGATTTGCGGGTGGCGCAGGCGATCTCCCTCCTCGATCCCGCGCGCAGCCGCCGTTCCCGCATTAAGCTCCAGAACGAAGCGCACGGATTCGGGCGGCGCGATCAGGGCTTCCGACATCGGCTCACCCTGCCGGATGGCTTTTACCTCGCCGTCCTCCCCGATGAAGATCAGATCGAGCGGCAGCGGCGTGTTCTTCATCCAGAAGCCGACGGGCTGCGTTCGCTCGAAGACGAAGAGCATCCCCTGATCGGCTGGAAGGAACTTTCGGAACATCAGACCCGCGCCCCGCTCCGCGGCGTCGTCGGCGATCTCGATCTTGAACGAGAGCTCGCCACCGGAGGATTCAACGACCAGCGGCGCGGGGTCGACCGGCAGGACAAGGGCATCGTTGTCGGCGCTGGACGTTGCGGCCGAACCCAACAGAAACGCCACCAGGACGGCGCAGCGCGCCAGCCCGCTCGACCGCCAATGTTCGAGATGCATGTTCTCTCCGGAACGTTTGAGCACGAGGGCCTGAACCCTAGTGCGAAATCGGCAACGTCCCGATATCGGGGTGAATTTCGGCCGCCATAAGGCCCTTGTCGCCTCGGCCGAACCGGCAGAGGACCACCTGGCCGGGCCGCAACTCGGTGAGGCCGTAGCGACGCAGCGTCTCCATGTGGACGAAAATGTCCTCGGTCCCGTCTCCCCTGGTCAGGAAGCCGAACCCCTTCGTGCGGTTGAACCACTTTACGAGGGCGCGCTCCAGCCCGCTTTCGGCCGTCACCGAGACGTGGGTGCGGGCGGGCTGTTGCTCCGCCGGATGCACCGCCGTCGACGTATCCATGGAAAGAACCTTGAACGCCTGGAGTCCGCGGTCACCCTGCCTGACGAGGCAGACAACCCGCGCCCCTTCCAGGGCGGTCTGAAACCCGTCCCGCCGCAAACAGGTCACATGCAGAAGAATATCACCAAGTCCCGACATGTCGGGACATATGAAGCCGTAGCCCTTGGCCACGTCGAACCATTTGATCGCGCCCGAAACTTCGATCAATCCCGCTGCGTCGTTCCCCTGGTCCTGCGCTTCGCCCGGATCACGGCCTGTCAACGAGGCCTTGTCCCCCATACCTACGAACCCCTTCGCAATGGACGCCGACACTGATTCTTACCTTGAGATTAACACTTCCCGCTCTGGTCTGCGCAAGTGGCGCGGCAGGAAATTTGTGATTCGACTTACCTTATACTCGAATTTCTCGACATTTCGCGGACTTGCCTTTTCGGTTGCCGGAGAGCGATCGCGAACCCTATGCTACCGCAAATCGCATCCCACGAAGGAATTTGTCATGCGCTACCTCCACACGATGGTCCGCGTCACCGATATCGACCAGTCGCTCGACTTCTACTGCAACAAGCTCGGAATGAAGGAGGTGCGCCGCCACGAGAGCACCCAGGGGCGCTACACCCTCATCTTCCTCGCCGCGCCGGAAGACGAGCAAAGCGGCCTGACCGCGAAGGCGCCGCTGATCGAGCTGACCTACAATTGGGATCCAGAGGACTACAAGGGCGGGCGCAATTTCGGCCATCTCGCCTATGAGGTCGACGACATCTACGCCACCTGCCAGAGGCTGATGGACAGGGGCGTGACCATCAACCGCCCGCCGCGCGACGGCAACATGGCCTTCATCAAGTCTCCCGACGGCATCTCGATCGAGCTGTTGCAGAAGGGGCCGGCCAAGGAGAAGGCGGAGCCTTGGGCCTCTATGGCAAACACCGGTTCCTGGTAGGTCTCGCCACAGGTTGCCCGCTCCCGTCGGGACGCAGCGAATAGCCCGCCTTTAGACCGACGGAGGTTTCCATGAAGGAAGTCCTGAACGAACTGGAGCGCCGCCGCGAGGTGGCTCGCATGGGTGGCGGCAAGGCCCGCATCGAGGCTCAGCACGCGCGCGGCAAACTGACCGCGCGAGAGCGCATCTCGGTGTTCCTCGACGAGGGGTCCTTCGAGGAGTTCGACATGTTCGTCGAGCACCGCTCGACGGATTTCGGCATGGAGAAGTCGAAAGTCGCCGGGGACGGCGTCGTCACCGGCTGGGGCACCGTCAACGGCCGGCCGATCTACGTCTTCGCCAAGGATTTCACCGTCTTCGGCGGCTCGCTGTCGGAAGCGCACGCTGAAAAAGTGATGAAGGTGCAGGATATGGCGCTGCGCAACCGCGCGCCCATCATCGGCCTTTACGATGCTGGCGGCGCGCGCATCCAGGAAGGCGTCGCGGCACTCGGCGGCTATGCCGAGATTTTTCAGCGCAACGTCCTCGCTTCGGGCGTCATTCCGCAGATCTCGCTCATCATGGGGCCCTGCGCGGGCGGCGACGTCTACTCGCCGGCTATGACGGACTTCATCTTCATGGTGCGCGACACCTCCTACATGTTCGTCACAGGCCCCGATGTCGTGAAGACCGTCACCAACGAGACGGTGACGGCTGAACAACTTGGCGGCGCATCCGTTCATACCACCAAATCGTCGATCGCCGACGGCGCCTACGAAAACGACGTCGAAGCGCTGCTGCAGATGCGTCGGCTGATCGACCTGCTGCCGGCATCGAACACCGCCGACCTGCCCGAGGTCGAATGCTACCAGTCGGTGACCGATCACGACCTGTCCCTCGACAGGCTCATCCCGAACAGCGCGGCAAAACCCTACGACATCAGGGAACTGATCCTGAAGACCGCCGACGAAGGCGACTTTTTCGAGATCCAGGAGGCATTCGCCAGGAACATTGTGACCGGCTTCGGCCGCATCGAGGGGCGCACCGTCGGTTTCGTCGCCAACCAGCCCATGGTGCTGGCGGGGGTGCTGGACTCCGACGCCTCGCGCAAGGCCGCCCGCTTTGTCCGCTTCTGCGACTGTTTTGGCATCCCGCTCGTCACGTTTGTCGACGTGCCGGGCTTCCTGCCGGGCACCGATCAGGAATATGGGGGGCTGATAAAGCACGGCGCCAAGCTGCTGTTCGCCTATGCCGAGGCCACTGTGCCGAAGGTTACGGTCATTACCCGCAAGGCTTTTGGCGGGGCTTACGACGTCATGGCGTCAAAACACCTGCGCGGCGACATGAACTATGCATGGCCGACCGCGCAGATCGCGGTGATGGGCGCCAAGGGTGCGGTGGAAATCATCTACCGACGCGATATCGGCGACGCCGACAAGATCGCCCAGCACACGAAGGCCTACGAGGACCGCTTCCTGTCACCCTTCGTCGCGGCCGAGCGCGGCTATATCGATGAGGTGATCATGCCGCATTCAACGCGACGCAGGGTGGCGCGGGCGCTGCGTATGCTGCGCAACAAGGATCTGCAAAACCCCTGGAAGAAGCACGACAACATCCCGCTCTGATTGGCGACAGGCGTCGCAGCGGTAGACTTCAGTTGGTCTTGGCTTCTTCCGGCGGCGGAACGTCCGACTTCTGCTTGCAGCCCTTCAGCCACACGTCATAGACGGCGTGCTCGACTGCATTGAGCCCCGGGCTTTCAGCGAACATCCAGCCCGTGAATATCCGACGGATCTTTCGGTCGAGCGTGATTTCATCGACTTCGACGAAAGAATCCGTTTTCGGCTCCTCCTCCTTCGCCCGGGAGTAGCAGATACGCGGGGTCACCTGCAAAGCCCCAAACTGCACCGTCTCGTCGATATAGACGTCGAAGGTGATGATGCGACCGGTGATCTTGTCGATACCGGCGAACTCCGCGACCGGGTTGCTGATGCGCTCTGCATGGGCGATGCCCCCTGCCGCAACCAAGAATGCCGCGCCCGCTGCGCCTTGGCGAAGTATCCTGCCCACGAAACCGCTGAAAGTTGCCATTGCGCTACCGATCGTTGTCGCGGATGCCCCTGGAGACTTGTCGGCGGGAAACAGCCGACGCCCAAGCCGATAAGATCCAAATGTGGCGACAAAAGACCGATTCGAGCAGCCCGCCGCGGCGCGCTGCACTTCGGATCGGACCCCGCTCAGGAGCCCGGGGTCCAGGCGTCGTAGTCGCCGGTGACGCGCGGACGCTGCTGATTCCCCAGGACCGAGCCTTTTGGCCGGTATGCGTTGCCGGTGCCGGTGAGATTCGGCTGGTGGGGCTGCTGCCACTCCCGCGGCTTGTAATTCTCCTTCGCCGGGGGCGTGTCAACGCGGTGGTGGATCCACCCATGCCAGCCCGGCGGGATGATGGAGGCTTCCGCATAACCGTTGTAGATCACCCAGCGACGCGTGCGCCCTTCGGAGTCCTTGCCGCCCTCGTAGTAGACGTTGCCGAACTCGTCCTGGCCGACCTGCGTGCCATGTCGCCACGTGTGGAAGCGCGTGCCGAGCGTCTGCCCGTTCCACCAGGTAAAGAACTGCGTGAGGAACGTCTTCATCGAAACCCCGTCGGATACCTGTACCCGATACATCCTTGCTGGCCCGCTTATGGCCGCACGCGCCCGTTCTGGCAAGCGCCCTTTCCGCCCCGCGGCAAAGCGCCGGGAAAAAGCCATCTTGCCATAGGACATCGGCGAACTTTCATCTTTGGGATCCTTCAAATGCAGGAATTCGGGGCGCGCATGGCGCGCGCGGTATCGATCGCTGTCCTGATTGCGCTGGCAGGCTGCCAAAGCGCCGGCCGGCTCGGCGAATCGACGGGCGAGAACCGCACCGGCGCCGCCTACATGGCGAAGATTCGCGCCGACAATGCGCTTCCGTCGATGTCACCCGATTCGACGCTCGAAAAGGCGGCCCGCCAGCAGGCGGCGCTGATGGCGGGCGCCGGCAAGATGAGCCACACCACGAGCTTCGGCCAGAACTTTGGCCGGCGCATGCACAGCAACGGGGTCAAGGGTCCCGCAGCCGAGAACATCGCGCATGGCGCTTTCGGGCCGGAAGAACTGTTTGCGCGATGGATGGCGTCGCCGCCCCATCGCCGGAACATGCTCGATCCGAGCTTTACGAAGTACGGGCTGGCAGCCGCGCAGGATAGCCCGGGCAGCAGCCGACGCTATTGGGCCCTTGTGCTCGCGAAATAGCGGATCAGACGGGGTCGCCGTACAGCGAGCGCACATAGACCCGCCCTGGAACGATCGATCCCGGCAGGCTGTCTTTTGCCGCTTCGCTGCTCGACGCAAACCCTTGCGATTCGTAGAATCCGATCGCCCGCTCGTTCTCCGGCTCGACCTCGAGACGAATCGCGCGCGCGTCAGGAAAACTGGAGATCACTTCCTCCAGCAACATCGCGCCGATGCCCCGGCCCTGCCATGAAGGAAGCACGTAAAGCTGGTGGAGGGTGACCGTCTCGCCCTTTTCGTCAGCAGCGGCGAACGCCATCCCGGTAATGGCGGCGCCGTCGTCCGCCACCAGATACTCTGACCTCGGCGACGTGAGACGACGCCTCAGGGCGCTGATCGAATGCCATTCGTCCGTGATTTCCCGAACCCGATCGGCGCCGAGGATCGCGTCGTAGGTGTCATGCCATGTCTCGATCAACAGCGCACGAATCGCATCAATGTCGCGATCCGATGCGGTGCGGACGTACATCGCTACCCCTCGATGCCAAGCTTGGCCTTGACGAGGTCGTTGACGGCCTGCGGATTGGCCTTGCCGCCGGTCGCCTTCATGACCTGACCGACGAACCACCCGGCCAGCGTCGGCTTCGCCTTGGCCTGTTCGACCTTGTCGGGGTTGGCGGCGATGATCTCGTCGACTGCCTTCTCGATGGCGCCCGTATCGGTGACCTGCTTCATGCCGCGCGCATCGACAACGGCGCGCGGGTCGCCGCCCTCGTTCCAGACGATCTCGAACAGGTCCTTGGCGATCTTTCCGGAGATCGTCCCTTCCTTGATGAGATCGATGATGGCGCCGATCTGTTCCGGCGAAACGGGAGCAAATTCAATATCCTTGCCGGCCTTGTTCAAAGCGCCCAGCAAGTCGTTGATGACCCAGTTGGCGGCCGTCTTGCCGTCGCGTCCGGCCGCCGTCTTCTCAAAATAGTCGGCAATCGCCTTCTCCGACACCAGCACGGATGCATCGTAGGCCGAGAGGCCCATCTCGTCGACGAAACGGGTCTTCTTGTCGTCCGGCAGTTCCGGCAGGTGCGCAGCCAGTTCGTCGACGAAGGCCTGGTCGAACTCGAGCGGCAGGAGGTCCGGATCGGGGAAATAGCGATAGTCGTGCGCCTCTTCCTTCGATCGCATCGAGCGCGTCTCGCCCTTGTTGGGATCGAAGAGCCGCGTCTCCTGCTCGATCTGGCCGCCATCCTCGAGGATGGCGATCTGTCGGCGCGCTTCCGATTCGATCGCCTGGCCGACGAAGCGGATCGAGTTGACGTTCTTGATCTCGCAGCGCGTGCCGAAAGCGCCGCCCGGCCGGCGCACGGACACGTTGACGTCGGCGCGCATCGAGCCTTCGTCCATGTTGCCGTCGCAGGTGCCCAGATAACGCACGATGGTGCGCAGCTTCGTCAGATAGGCCTTCGCCTCGTCGGCCGAGCGCATGTCCGGCTTGGAGACGATCTCCATCAGCGCCACGCCGGACCGGTTGAGGTCGACGTAGGACATGGTCGGATGCTGGTCGTGCATCGACTTGCCGGCGTCCTGCTCGAGGTGCAGTCGCTCGACGCCAACCTCGATGTCCTCGAACTGTCCCTTGGAGTCGGGCCCTACCGAAACCGTGACGGTGCCCTCACCCACGATCGGCTGCTTGAATTGGGAAATCTGGTAGCCCTGCGGCAGGTCCGGATAGAAATAGTTCTTCCGGTCGAACACCGACTTGTGGTTGATCTGCGCCTTGAGACCGAGCCCCGTCCGCACCGCCTGCCGGACGCACTCCTCGTTGATCACCGGCAGCATGCCGGGCATTGCGGCGTCCACGAGGCTCACATTGGCGTTGGGGGCAGCGCCAAAGGCGGTCGATGCGCCGGAAAAAAGCTTGGCCTCCGACGTCACCTGCGCATGCACCTCCAGGCCGACGATGATCTCCCAGTCGCCGGTGGCGCCGGAGATGAAGCGTTTCGGGTCGGGCGTGCGTGTGTCGATAATCGTCATGGAGGTCCGTTTTCCGCGCAGGCGAACTGTCTCGACCGTTCGCTAGATCAAACGCCGCCGTCTTGCAACCTTGAGCGCCCACGCCGTCGCGCATCGCGGCCCCGCACCGAAAGCAGAATCTCCCGCGGCTCTGCCGAGAAAGGCGTCCCATCGACTTTCCCGACCGTATCGGCTATGCAGCGGTCCGCGTCCAGCTTGGGTGTTTTATGTCTAGCTTTGAGTCCCGCTGAGGCCCCGACCTTTCCTGAAAGGCGGGGCGTGAAAACCTGAACCACCGTGCCGCATGACTGCGGCGCGCTTTTTTGTGTTGGCCGTTTCGGCCAGGTTTTCCAGGACTCACAGACATGAACGTATCGCGCTTGGAACAGCGCATCCTGCACCTGTTGGCGCGGGGCGGACGCATCGACCTTGAAAAGAACGACGACGGCAAGCTCGAGGCCGTGCATTGCGTCACCCGCGAGGGGTGGCGCCATGCAGCGCTCGACATCGAGCTTTTCAGGAAACTGAAACGGAAGCGGGCGATCGCATCGTCGCAAGGCGGCCCCTATCGGATCACCCGGCAGGGGCTCCTGTTGGTTCGCCCGCAACCTGACAACCGTTAGCCAACAGACGCCAACTGGTAGGGGAGAGATCAGGCCGTAGCGATATAGTGCTTGATCTCTTCCGCCTCGCGCTCAACGTCCTCGATCCGCCGCTTCACGACGTCGCCGATCGAGACGATGCCGTCCAAATGACCGTTCTTCTCGACCGGAAGGTGGCGGAAGCGGCCGCGGGTCATCATTTCCATGACCTCGTTGACCGTGTGGTTCTCGTTGCAGATGTTGACCTTCGGCGTCATTGCCGTGCGCACCGTCTGGTCGAGCATCTCATGGCCGCCCTTGGCCAGGGCGCGCACGATGTCGCGCTCGGAGAGGATCCCGACGATCTTGCGATCGCCGTTGGTGATGACGAGCGCGCCGATCCGGTGGTCGGCAAGCATGCGAACCGCTTCGGCGAGCTTCTCGTTGGGGCCCAACGTGAACACGTCATGGCCCTTTGCTTCAAGGATGGCTTTGACCGTCACCGCGACCTCCTCTCAGGCGAAAACAACACGGCTATCGTGCCCCTCATACACCTTCATTTCAAGTATTCAGATGTCTAAGCCTGTTTCTCGGCCTGGCGGCGGGGATGGCTTCCGGTCGAACGCGCCAATGCCGAAGAAGCCAACCAGAAAGCCGCCGATATGGGCTTCCCAGGCAATCGACGCGTCCTCGCCCGAGCCTAGCCCGACGAGCCCGGTGACCAGATTGATGGCGAACCAGACGATCAGGAAGGTGGCGACCGGACGCGATGTCAGCGCCGCCGAAACAGGCAGGATCGGGCCTCCGAAAACGCCGCGGCCAGACGATCGGTCTATCCTGAACCCGTATCGCGCCGCCGCTCCCATCATGCCCGAGATCGCGCCCGAAGCGCCGATGAGAGGCGCCTGGCCGAACGGGTAGACGGCGAAATGCAAGGCGACCGCGCCCAGGCTCGTCACGATCCAGAAGGCGACAAAGCGCGCCACGCCCAGTCGGTTGGCCAGCGGCGAGCCGAAGGCAAGAAGCCAGATCATGTTGAGCAGCAGATGCGCCAGTCCGCCATGAAGGAAGGCATAGGTGATTGGACTGGTGAACGCCCAGATATCCAGCTCAAAACCGCCCGAATAGCGGATCGGGATGAAGGCCGTCCGCACCAAAAGGTCGAAATCCTGGTCCGCGGTCAACAAATAGACGCGCGCGACATGAACCACGACGCACGCCGCGGCGAGAAGGGCGACGATGCTGGGAACGTTGAAGATTGGTTCGGCAGGCCTTCGACGGATGGCGGCGTCCTGATTTTCTGCCGAGGCCGCATCTCCCCCGTCGGGCGCTGTCTCACGGGGCTCCGGGTGGGGCGAGGTCGTCATGGCGGAGCCATAAACTATTGCCCGTGCGAAGAAAACCGCGAAGCCGCAAAGAAACGGCCGCCCAAGGTTTCCCTTGCGCGGCCGGCGAGCCCCCTGCTCTCCCCAAGAATGCCTTTGATTGAAACGCCGCAGGGCAAAGACTGCAGCGGCTGTATCGGAGTGACAGCAACCTCCCACATGGATCCCGGGCGGGCAATCGAAACGCTTTGTTAACCTTAACGACCCCGACCCGTGAACAAGTCGCCACCGAAGTGGCACGCATCCTGCTCCTGGACACATGAACGCGCCCTAGGGGTGCATGAATGTGCAGCGCCGAAACAGATTCGCGGCGATGAGTTCGGAGTGGCATGCAATGAAACAGGACGGCTCCTGGGCGCTGTTCCAATATTGGAACCGGCTGCGTCGCGATCGCCCTGCCCCGATGCGGACCGAGATCGAGCCCGCCGACATCAAGTCGCTGCTCGGCGACACGTTCATTCTCGAGCGCGACATGCGCGGCGAAGCTATCTTCCGCCTGGCGGGCACCCGGCTCTGCGCCGTCTACGGGCGCGAACTGAAGGGTTTTGCATTTACTTCATTGTGGCGCGAGGCGGACCGCACGACGATGGCGCGTCTCGCCACCAGCGTCTTCCAGTCAAAGACCGTTGTCACGTTCGATTTCGAGGGTTTTGGTCGCGACGATCGCAGCGCGTCGTTCGAGTTCATCCTGCTGCCGCTCGACGGAGGCCTGGAAAACCCGCGCTGCCTTGGCGCGCTGTCAGCCGCTTCAAAGCCTTTCTGGCTGGGTTCGGACCCGATAAGGGACGCCCTTCTGGGGACTGTAAGGATCATTGATCCCGACCGCGATCCGCTCTTCCCCAAGGGCCCACCGAGCGGGGCCGTGCCGCCGCATCTGCCGCGGGCGAAGGGCGACGTGCCGCTCATCAATGCAAGGCGGATCCGTCATCTGCTCGTGCTGCAGGGCGGTCGCGAGCCCTGATCGTTGCCCCTCGCCGTCCGGCATATCCGTGACGGCCAAATCGTTTATCGACGCATGGCGCGGTTTCCGCATTTTTAACTCTCCCGGGCTATTTTTGCTTGGTGTGGACCATCGGCCACGAGCCGGAATCATCAGGTGCGAGAATGAAGGCTGCGGCGACCCTCAATGCGCCGTCGAGAGTCGAGCGGCGGACCTTTCAAAGAGTCCGCGTGAAGATTTACGGCCGCTTCATGCTGGAGGACCTTTCGGAGCACCCCTGCCAGGTCATCGACATGTCGCCCGGCAACGTTTCGTTCCGTTGCGACCGCGTCGGCGAGCCTGGCGAGAAGGTCATCGCCTACATTGATCATATCGGGCGCGTGGAAGGCGTCATGACCCGCCGCCTGGCCGATGGCTTTGCCATGACGGTCATCGCCTCGGAGCGCAAGCGGGACAAGCTCGCCGCGCAGCTCACCTGGCTCGCGAACAAGCATGAGCTTGACCTGCCGGAGGACCGGCGGCACGAGCGCGTCGCCCCGCGCAACCCTCTCAGCGTCCTGCAGCTCATGGACGGCCGGCAGTACCAGTGCCGGATCATCGATCTGTCGCTTTCGGGTGCGGCGATCGAGATCGACGTCAGACCCGCGATTGGCGTCCAGGTCGTACTCGGCGCCATGCGCGGCCAGGTCGTCCGGCATTTCGAAGACGGCATCGCGATCGAGTTCGCCGTCGTGCAGCGACCCGAAATGCTCGACGCCGAGTTCAACCAGCAGAACGCCTGACGCTGCATCGCGCGCCTCAGTCGATCAGCGCGTCCAGACCGCGCACCAGGCCGCGGATCGAGCCGACCTTGCGGATCGCAAGCAGGGTCCCCGCGACGTAGGGAGCCGCCGAGGAACCGGCATCGTGGCGGATCGTCAGCCTCTCGTCGGGCAGCCCGAACAAGGCTTCGCATGAGAGGATATATGACGGCAGCCTGAGCGCATGCACCTGCACGCCCTGCCCCGTCCCCACCGCGGCGCCCCGCGTCTCGCGAATGCCCGAGACTTCCGCTTGCGGCTTTGCGGTCGACGCGCCGCGCACCGCAGACAGCGCCTCCGCCAGCTCGCGCGCTGTGCCAGAAGGCGCATCCGGCTTCCTGGCGCTCGCATAGTCGATGACTTCCACGTCCGGCACGTACTTGGCCGCCATCAGGGCGAACCGCTTCATCAGCGTCGCCGTGATGGAGAAGTTGCCGGCTGCAATCACGCCGACCCCGTTGGCGAGCGCCGCCTTTTCTATCTCTGCATAGTCGGCGGCCCCAAGACCCGACGTGCCGATGACCACGTGCCGTCCGTGATCTATCGCCGTCATCACATGTGCCTTAACGGCATCGGGCTTGGTGTAGTCCACCATCACATCCGAGGGCGTGGCGAACGCCTCCTCGAGCGTCGCCGAGACGCTGACCCCCACGGACGTGACGCCTGCGGCCAAGCCTGCATCCTGCCCAGCAGCGTTGCGCGAGACGGCGCCGGCAAGGCGCATGCCGCCGTCGGCCATGATCGCCGGCACGAGAGCCCTGCCCACCCAGCCGGTTGCGCCGCTCATCACGACCCTGATCGTCATTGGCATCCTCCTGCTCTGCCAGCGAGGATGCGCCGGTTGCGCCGCAATGACAATGACGCGCGGATCAGTAGGGCCGGACGACGTCCGTGATGCGCCGCAGGGTGACGCGACGGTTGCGCCAGTTCTCGTTCTGCGTCGGCACCAGCAGATACTCCTCGCCATAGCCGACCGTCTCCAGCGCGCGGCGCGGAATGCCGAACTCGCGCACCAGCACGCGCTTCAGGGAGGCGGCGCGCTCTTCGGACAGACGCTGGTTGGCGGCGAACGAGCCCACGGCGTCCGTGTGGCCCTCGATCAGGAAGACCTCGCCGCGCTTGCGGCGCAGGATTCGCTCCATCGCCGTCGCGATGTTCTCGACCTTGTTGTATTGCGAGTCAGGGATTTCGTCCGAACCGAAGGCGAAGTTGATAGCCTGGATATCGATCGAGGGAGCGGCCCGCCGCAGTTCGGGCCTTCGCTTCAACTCGCGCACCGTGGTCCGCTGTTCTGGCCGGATCCTTTCGCGCGGTGCGGCCTCCAGCGAGCGCTCGATCTGGGATGCCGAGGGCATGGATTGCGCCGCCGCCTGCCCCGGCAGGGCAAGCATCGCAGCCATTGCCGCCGCAAGGAATGATGATTTCGGCATGGGATCGCGCCCTCTCCGTTTGACTTGGAACCGGGGCGACCATTGCAGTCCAAAGCTGAAGCGGTGATGAACGATCCGTTCAGGCGACGAACCGCCCACCTGTCAGCGCATGACGCTTTCCGAGCGTTCGGCAAAAGTCATGAGCTTGACGATCTCCTGCTTCTGGCCGACCGGCGAAAAGCCCATTTTCTGGTAGAGCGGAAGTGCGGCCGGATGATCCATGGTGCAGGTCTGGACGGTCACGGTGCTCGGACCCTGCGCCCACGCCGCCTCGATCGCCGCGCCCAGGAACCAGCGGCCGAGCCCCTGCCCCATCGCGTGCTCCATCATGCCGAAATAGGCGATCTCCGCCGTTGCCGGCAAATGCGGCTTGATGTCGAAGAACCCTGCGGGCGCACCATCGAGATAAAGCACGCGTATATCGCGATCGGGCTTCCACAGGGAAGCTTCCAGTTCCTCCTCGCTGCAGCGCAGGATGTTGACCCAATGCCATTTGCGCCCAACCCGATCGGCGAGATAGCGGTAGAAGTGGGTCGGCACCTTTCGCGCTCGCAGCAGTGCGATCTGCCGGTTGTGCGGGAGTGGCGGATAGTGCGCCGGCGGGGCGGACATCTCCAGGAAGGTCACCGTGACGGGGACGGTTTCCGTGCCTTCTTGGGCCTCCATGCTTACTCCTTACCGGTGGCGACCGGCGTGTCGGCAAGACTGCCCCACTCCGACCAGGAACCGTCATAGAGCTTGCTGCCGTAATGACCGACGGATTCCAGCGCCAACGTGATTACCGCGGCGGTAATGCCCGACCCGCATGAGGTCACGATCGGCTGGTCCAGGTCGAGTCCTGCCGCCTCGAGCTTCTCCCGCAACGCCTCGACCGGGAGCAGCATGCCGTCTTGCGAGAGCGAACTCGCCGGCACGCTTCTGGCGCCGGGCATATGGCCCCCACGAACGCCCGCGCGGGGCTCTGGCTCGGCGGCGGTGAAGCGCCCGGCCGGTCGAGCGTCGGCGATCTGCCGGCCGCCCTTCGCGACGATCTCCCGCATTTCGGCAAGCGAGGCGACCCGCGATGCGTCGAACTCGACCGTGAATACGCAGGGAGCGATCCTCGTCGGCTCCGCCGTAACCGGACGTCCCTCGGCCTTCCAGCGGTCAAAGCCGCCGTCCAGCACGAACACTTCCTTCGCCCCCATGAGGCGGAACATCCACCACACACGGGGCGCGGAAAACATGCCGGGACCGTCATAGACGACGATGGTGTCTTCCGTGGAAATGCCCATCGAGCCTGCAAGGCGGGCAAAGTCCTCCGGCCGCGGCAGCGTGTGCGGCAACGGCGAAGCCTGGTCGACAACCTGGTCGTGGTCGAAGAAGACAGCGCCCGGAATGTGCGCCTGGCCATACTCGGCCCGCGCGTTCCGCTTCTGGGCCGGCAGATACCAGGAAGCGTCGACGATCGAAATTCCGGGCTTGCCCACCCAGCCTTGGAGCCAGTCGGCATCGACAACGAAAGGACTACGGTCGTTCATATCTGCTCTCAGTTAGCTGGAATCGGACCGAAGCGCAGCCGGAAGCGACGGTTTTCGCGCCCCTTCTTCTCGATCTTGCCGATGTGAATCTCGCCCACCTCGCCCGTTCGGGCAACATGGGTGCCACCGCACGGCTGGGTATCCACTGCGCCTTCGTCGCCGATGCCGACGATGCGGATGCGTCCGGTGCCTGACGGCGGACGCACGTTCTTCGATTTCACGAGGCCGGGATTGGCCGTCAGTTCGTCGTCCGTGATCCAGCGGTAGAAGACCGGATGATCGGCGGCGACCAGTTCCATGAGCCTTTCCGTGACCTCTTCCTTTGCATAGCTGGCGTCGGGGATGTCGAAGTCGACGCGCGAATCATCCTCGGAAACCGCAGCCCCTGTGATCGGAAACGGGCACACGACCGTCAGCAGGTGACATGCGGTGTGCATGCGCATCAGGCGATAGCGGCGCTCCCAGTCGATCGCAAGCCTGACCCGCTCGCCGACGGAAAGAGGATCCTGGTCAGCCGCCGGGATATGGATGATCTCGTCCTTCGTCTCGCCCGTTATCGTGCCTGCGATGGCGACTTTCGCACCACCGGATGTAGTGAAATGGCCGGTGTCGCCAGGCTGGCCGCCGGAGGTCGCGTAGAAGACGGTACGGTCCAGGATGACGCCGCCGCGGTCGTTGATCGCGACGACTTCCGCATCCGTCTCCCTGAGGTAGCCGTCGTCGCGGAAAAGCGCTTCGGTCGCCGGCATCACTCGACCTTCTCGAACGGAATGGCAATGTCGGGCGAACGGTCCATCCATTGCGGAATTGGCAGGTTCTTGCTGCGCAGGAAATCCGGATTGAACAGTTTCGACTGATACCGCGTGCCGTAGTCGCAAAGGATCGTCACGATCGTGTGGCCGGGCCCGAGCTCCTTCGCCAAGCGGATCGCCCCGGCAATGTTGATGCCGGTCGATCCGCCCATGCACAACCCTTCTTCCTGGACCAGGTCGAAGACGATCGGCAGCGCCTCGTCGTCGGGGATCTGGAAAGAGAAGTCGGGCGTAAAACCTTCGAGATTGGCGGTGATGCGTCCCTGGCCGATGCCTTCGGTGATCGAGCTTCCCTCTGCCTTCAGTTGTCCCTCGGTATAGAAGCTGTGGAGCGCCGCGCCGAGCGGATCGGCAAGCGCCACCTTCACGTCCTTGTTCTTCGCCTTCAGGCCGATGGCGACGCCCGCCAGCGTGCCGCCCGTGCCGACGGCAGAGACAAATCCGTCCACCTTGCCGCCGGTGTCGCGCCAGATTTCCTCTGCCGTTGTGCGGATGTGGCCGTCGCGGTTGGCGACGTTGTCGAACTGGTTGGCCCAGATGGCGCCGGTCGCCTCGCTCCTGGCCAGTTGCTCGGCCAGACGTCCCGACACCTTCACGTAGTTGTTGGGGTTCTTGTAGGGCACAGCAGGCACTTCGAGCAGTTCGGCGCCCAGCACCCTCAGCGCGTCCTTCTTCTCCTGGCTCTGCGTGTCCGGAATGACGATCACCGTGCGGTAGCCGAGCGCCTTGGCGACGACGGTCAGACCGATGCCGGTGTTGCCGGCTGTGCCCTCGACAATCACGCCGCCGGGTTTCAGCAGGCCTCTCTTTTCCGCATCACGAATGATGAAAAGGCCGGCCCGATCCTTCACTGACTGACCGGGGTTCATGAACTCGGCCTTGCCGAGGATTTCGCAGCCGGTCTCCTCGGAGGCGCGGCGCAGGCGAATGAGCGGCGTGTTGCCGATCGCTTCGATTGCCGAACGATGCATCATGTTGTCTCTCGATTTTCCGCCCGGAGCGTAGAAATCGGCGTCGCCGGTTGCAAGGTCAGAATTTGTTCTGGATGGGTCGAAATCGCCTCATGCGTGCGCAAGGTCGGCCTCCTGGCGAAAAGCGCGTTCTGCGATGTCTCCCTTCTTCGGAAAAAGACCGACTGGGAGGGCGCTCTGGCGCCGCCGGGAAATTCGGGGCAGCCTGCCGACATTGCCGGTGACCGAACCCGGAGATTGATCATGAGGCGCATTTTGATCTGGCTTGCCGTCATTGCCATCGTGTTCGCGCTCGCATTCATGTTCGGACCACGTGTTCGCGTCGACACCAGAATAGCCTTCGATGTCAGCAAGATCGGCGATGATCTTGAAGTGTATCTGGAGGCGGCAGAAGACAAAGTCGCAGCCCTCCGGCCCGGTATGCATAAGGAAATCGTCTGGGCGGACCGAGACACCAAAGTCCGGACCCCGCTTGCCGTCGTCTACGTGCACGGCTTTTCGGCGTCCAAGGGCGAGATCCGCCCGCTTCCCGACGAAGTGGCCAAGCGGCTTGGCGCAAACTTGCTGTTCACACGGCTCAAGGGCCATGGCCAGGACGGCGCGGCGATGGCCACGGCATCCGTCAACGACTGGATCAACGACTATGCCGAAGCGGTGGCGATCGGAAGCCGGCTCGGCGAGCGCGTCATCGTCATCGCGACATCCACCGGCGCGGCGCTGGCGACCCTGGCCGCGACCAACGAGGAGTTGACCGGGCACGTTGCAGGCATGGTCCTCATCTCGCCGAACTATGGTGTAAAGGGCACGGGGGCCTGGCTGCTGACGCAGCCTTGGGGGCGACACATCGCAGAGCTTGTGATCGGACCGGAGCGCGGCTTCACCCCGCAGAACCAGCTCAGCGCCACCTACTGGACGTCGCGCTATCCGACCGCCGCGCTGCTCCCGATGGCCGCCCTGACCCTGGCGGCGCGCCGCGCTCCCGTGGAGACCATCAAGGTCCCCGCGCTCTTCGTTTTCTCGGACAACGATCAGGTCGTCCGGCCGGACCTCACGCGCAAGGTGGCTCAACGCTGGGGCGCGTTGCATGAGATCGTCAGAGTGGAGGATTCCGACGATCCCCAGCACCATGTCATCGCGGGTGATGCCTTGTCGCCGTCGACGACCGGACGCCTCACGGGGGCGATCGTCAACTGGGTGAGGAAGACGGCCGGCTAGGGGCGGCCTCGGGCTTGGCGTCGCGCGCCAGCAAATAGGCGAAGAGCGCAAGGCCGAGCATGGCAGCATAGAAGGCGAAGAGCGCTTGGTAGCCGGCCGTCGGATCGCCGGGAGCAATGTTGCGCGTCACCACCATGCCGGTCGCAAACTGCATCGCTCCGGCTCCGCCGATCGAGAAGAAGTTCATGAGGGTCACGCCGCGCCCGATCAGATGGGGAGGGAAAAAGGCTCTCGCATGCGCCATCAGGAGCCCATAGGCGCCGCCGGAGACGCCGATCACGACCAGCAGCGCGGTCACGCCCGCGAGCTCGGGCGCCGGGTGGATCGCCAGATAGGCGAGAGCGCACAGGAGGACGCAGCAGCCCGCCATCGCCACCCATTTGCGACTTCGAAAGATCGTGTCCAGCGGGCCGTACACGAATGAGCCGGCGACCATGGCGAGCGCCATCACGAACGTCACGTTGCCAATCAGCAGCGCGTCGGCCCCGTAGACGTCGGCCAGGTAGGGGCCAGCCCACAGTCCGCGGATGCCGGATGCCGGGGCATAGTTCAGCGCAACCAAGGGAATGATCGGCCAAAGCACGCGCATGCGGAAGAGCTCCCGATAGCCTGAAAGGCCTGCCCCTTGGACGGCGTCGGTTTCGGGATCGCTCACCAGCCGCGCCAGGGCGGCGGCGGTCAGCAGCGTGACCACGCCAAGGCCAGTCATGACGGGTCGCCAGCCAATGAGCTCGGCCGCATTGGCGAGAGGCGCCGCCCCGAGCACGTTGCCGGCCGTGCCAAATGCCACCATCCAGGACGCCAGCACTGCGAAGCGTGCCGGCGAATATGCCTTTGCGAAGATGAACAGCGAGGCCATCAGGACCGGAGCGCAGCCAAGCCCGATGAGACCCATGGCGGCGATCACCATCCACGGCTCGCTCGCCGCGGCGAAAAGGAACGATCCCCCGCCCCCGCCAAACGCCAGGAACAGCGAGACTGTGCGGCGCGGGCCCAGCCGGTCCAGCGACACGCCGACCGCGAACTGCGCCAGCGCGAAGACAAGGAAGTAGGCGCCGGAAGCCAGGGCGAGATCGGCCTTGCTGGCGCCGATGTCCGCAGACAGCGCCGGGGTCAGAACCGCGAGGAAAGACCGGAAGAACTGCGACAGCACATAGCCAAATGCGAGTGCTACAATCCCGGCCATCGGCTTCGTGTCCATGACATGAATGGGCGGCCGAAGCCGTGCTTCGACCGCCCTAACCCGTCATCGACGGCGGAACAATGGACCAGAACCCCGGGCCATCAGCCCAGAGTAGACAAGATCGTCAGGCAGCGCGCGCCGGGGCGCGCTTGCCGCCAAAACCGCGGCGCTTGCCCCGGAAGGGCTTGCGCCCGTCCGGCTTTGCGCCTGCAGGCTTGTCGGAATGGGCACGGTCGCCGGCCGGACGGTCCCCGTCGGCCTTCCACTTCGGCCTCCCGCCGTTTGGCTTGCCGCCGTTCGGCTTGCGCTGCTGCGGACTGCGCGCGCCGCGCGGCTGGGCGTCGTCGTTGGCGGCCGCCGGCTGCCCCGGTGCACGCGGCTCGCGCTGCGGATCCGCCTCGCCGAGGTGGTCCGCGCTGACCGGCAGTTTCATGCGGATGATCCGTTCAACGGTGCGCAGCTTGCTGTTTTCAGAGGGATCGCACAGCGTGACCGCGACGCCGGATGCGCCGTTGCGCCCGGTGCGGCCGATGCGGTGGACATAGCTCTCGGCCTCGTCCGGCAAGTCGAAGTTCACCACATGGCTGATGCCCGGAACGTCGATGCCACGCGCCGCGATGTCGGTGGCGACGAGGATGCGGACGGTCCCGTCCTTAAAGCCGTTCAACGCCTTCTGGCGGGCATTCTGCGACTTGTTGCCGTGAATGACCGCCGCCTCGAAACCGTCACGCTCGAGATCGCGGGTGATGCGGTCGGCGCCGTGCTTGGTGCGCGAGAAGACGATGACGGACGACATGTCCGGGTCAGCGAGCATCTTCGAGAGGATCTGGCGCTTCTGCTTGGTGCGGGCGAGCACGACGCTTTGGGTGATCTCGGCGGCGGTAGTGCTCTGCGGCGCCACCTCGACGCGGACCGGAGCGCGCAGCAGGCTCTGCGCAAGCTGCTCGATTTCCGCCGGCATCGTGGCCGAGAACAGCGCAGTCTGGCGCGCAGCATGGGTTTCCTTGGCGATGCGCTTGACATCGTTGATGAACCCCATGTCGAGCATGCGGTCGGCCTCGTCCAGCACCAGCCAAGTGGTGTCGGAGAGATACACGTCCCGCGCCTTGACCAGATCCATTAGCCGACCGGGCGTGGCGATGATCACGTCAACACCGGGCTGGATCTTCTTGACCTGGCTGAAGCGCGAAACCCCGCCCAGCACGAGAGCGGTGGAAATATGCGCGCCCTTGGCGAGGAGACGAAACGTCTCGTCGATCTGCACGGCGAGCTCACGCGTCGGCACCAGGACCAGCGCCCGCGTGGTCTTGGGTTTGCGCTTCGAGCCGAGGGCGATGATCTTCGATAGGATCGGCAACGCGAATGCGGCGGTCTTGCCGGAGCCGGTCTGGGCCACGCCCAGTATGTCACGGCCTTCGAGTTGCGCGGGAATCGCCTGCTCCTGGATCGGCTTGGGATCGGTGTAGCCGGCGGCGAGCGTCGCCTTCAGCAGCTGGCCGGAAATGCCCAGCTCCTCGAAGCTCTTGAGCGTATTATTGTTTTCGTTGTTCAATTTGTTCTTCTTTCAGGCGGCAAGACGCCGCAAACAGGCAGAGCGGCAGGGCGCAACCTGCCGTGCATTCATTGTTCGTTGAAACGACAAGGCGGGGGGCAAGGAAAGTGCCCCCGCGGTTGCGCTGTCGTGCCCGCCAGCCGAATGCCG
Source organism: Mesorhizobium shangrilense (assembly GCF_028826155.1). Lineage (NCBI taxonomy): Bacteria > Pseudomonadati > Pseudomonadota > Alphaproteobacteria > Hyphomicrobiales > Phyllobacteriaceae > Arvimicrobium > Arvimicrobium flavum. The sequence goes on along the minus strand of NZ_JAQGPN010000001.1, from coordinate 3,053,353 downwards.
CGGGACTTTTCCGCCGCTCGCCGAACTGTTCGGGAAGGGGAAACAGACGCAACCAGTCCCATGCCACGGGAAAGCCGGTCAGAGCCGGCCCAAGCGCCTATGGCTGCGCATATGGAGGAGTTCGCCGAAAAATGCAAGGAAGATTGCGCTGCAGTGCAGCAATGGCTCACGCGCGGCAGCGCCGACTACTTCGCCGCTTTCTCCGCCAGTTCCAGCAGCTTCAGCACAGTGTTCCAGTTGCGCGCCGTGTTGGGCACGCCGAGCCCCTTGTCGAACTTCGCGCCGAGTTTCGACGAGCTGAGGCCGCCGGGCGTGTGAAGATACGCCAACCCGTCGACGATCTCGATGCCTTCGCCGTCTGCGGCGAGCGCGCGCAGGGCATCGATGTTCTCCTTCTCCGGCTGCCCTTTCAGGACGGCCGCGTGGAGGAAGCGGCCCTCTTTCAGTTGGTCTGCAAACGGGTTCTGCTTGATCAGCCGTCGCCATTCGGCGAGCGTCGGCGCATAGATGTCCTTGGTGAAGCCGAATTGCTCCCGGCAGATGTCGGCCACCTTCTCCAGCATTTTTGCGCGCGGCATGTCGGTTTTCAGGTAGGCGTTGCCGCTGTTGATGTAGGTGCCGGCATTCTGGAAGCCGGCCTGCGACAATGCCTCGCGCAGCGGCCTGGTGGGCAGTTGGGTTGCGCCGCCCACCCCACGGAAGAGCAGGATGTAGACCGTGCCGCTCACACGACGAACTCCGCAATCGTTTCGTCGTCCGTGATGTCCTGATAGGCCCACCCGGTTTCGTGGAAGCGTTTTGCAAGGCGGCCGAAGTTCTTGGCATCCTTCGTTTCGATGCCGATCAGCACCGAGCCGAAATTGCGCGCCGACTTCTTCAAATACTCGAAGCGGGTGATGTCGTCGTCCGGGCCGAGCAGGGCCAGGAAGTCGCGCAGCGCGCCGGGACGCTGAGGAAATCGGAAGACGAAGTATTTCTTCAGGCCCTCGAAACGCAGCGCCCGCTCCTTGACGTCCGGCAGCCGCTCGAAGTCGAAGTTGCCGCCGGAGACGATCAGCACGATCGTCTTGCCCTTGATCTCCTTCCGGGGAAGATCCTTCAGCGCGTCGATCGCAAGAGCGCCAGCCGGCTCCAGCACGACCCCTTCGACGTTCAGCATCTCGATCATGGTGGCGCAGAGGCGGTTTTCCGGGACGAGCGTGACAGAATCCGCCGAGAACCCCTTCAAGTTCCGGAACGGCTCGCGCCCGATCTCCGCCACTGCTGCGCCGTCGACGAAATTATCGACCCTGTCGAGTTTCACGCGCCGCGCGGCGGCGAGGCTCTCCCTGAGGCTCGGCGCTCCGGCCGGCTCGCAAAACAGGTATCGGGGCGATGCCCCAGCCTCCGCGAAGTACTGCGTCACGCCGGCCGCCAGGCCGCCTCCTCCGATCGGCACAGCAACGATATCGGGCGCGCGGCCATTCGGCATCTGGGCGGCGATCTCCAAGCCGACGGTCGCCTGCCCCTCGATGATGTCCTTGTGATCGAAGGGTGGCACCATGCGGCTGCCGGTCGTCTCCGCGAAGGCCAGGGCGGCGCGGTAGCAATCGTCGAAATAGTCGCCGACGAGCTTGATCTCGACGAACCCGCCGCCGAACATGCGCGTCTTGTCGATCTTCTGCTGCGGCGTCGTCACCGGCATGAAGACGACGCCCTTCTTCCCGAAGTGGCGGCAGACGAAGGCGAAGCCCTGCGCGTGGTTGCCGGCCGAAGCACAGACGAAGGTCGCCGTGTCGCCCTCATGCGCCAGCGCCTTGCGGAAAAAGGTGAAGGCGCCGCGGATCTTGTACGAGCGCACCGGCGTCAGGTCTTCCCGCTTAAGCAGGATGCGCGCCCCGTACTTGCGCGAGAGATAGTCGTTCTCCTGCAGTGGCGTGGCGGGAAACAGCGCCCGCAGCGCCTCCGCGGAACCGGAGACGCGTTCGGAAAATGTCGTCATCGGTCGATCCGTGGGTCCATCAGTCTGTTGGTTGCGGCAGGGGCGCTATTGCATATTCGGTTGTGCGAAGCCACTGTCGGCCCGTTCGAGTAGCCAAGCCGACCCTTTTGAGCGGGGCCAGACGGGATCGAGTCGTTCGTGAACAGATCAGCCATCCGGGCCGCTACCCACGTCGCCGCAGTCTTCGCACTCTATCTCTCGGCAGCCATGCTCATCCCGGCCGCCGTGGACCTTTACTACGACAATCCCGATTGGGAGGCGTTCGCCCTGTCGGCCCTTTTCGTGGGCGGCATTGCGATGGCGATCATGCTGGCGACGCAGGGGCGCGCGCCGCAGGCTTCGACGCGCTTCGGCTTCCTTCTCGTCAACATGCTCTGGCTCACAATGGCGCTTGCCGGCGCGGTTCCGTTCGCTGTCTCGTCGCTCGACATGAGCCTGACGGACGCCATCTTCGAATCGGTGTCCGGCGTGACGACGACCGGCTCGACCGTCATCAACGGGCTCGACAAAGCGCCGCCCGGCCTGCTCCTGTGGCGATCGCTGCTCTCGTTCATGGGAGGCCTTGGCGTGATCGTGCTCGGCCTGTTCCTGCTTCCCTTCCTGAACATTGGCGGCGTCAGCTACTTCAAGATCGAATCGTCCGACATCGAAGATCGTCCGTTCGAGCGCTTCCAGACCTTCACGATCAGTCTCATCGGCATCTACACGGCGCTCGTCTTCGCCTGCGCCGTCTCCTATACGGCGGCCGGGATGGATGGTTTTCACGCGATCAACCACGCCATGTCGACGGTGGCGACCGGCGGCTTTTCCACGCATGACACCTCCTTCCTGCAGTATGCCAACCGGCCTGCGGTGCTGTGGGTCGGATCGGTCTTCATGTTCATCGGCGCCTTGCCCTTTTCGATCATGATCCTGTTTGCGGTACGCGGCCGCTTCGATGTGCTGCGCGATCCCCAGATCCGCGTTTTTGCCGGATATTCAGTCGTCTTTGCGGTCGCGGTGGCCGTCTACCTGACCGTCAAGGCGGGCATGCCGTTCGGCCTGGCGCTCACCCATTCAACCTTCAACTTCCTCTCAATCATCACCACCGCGGGCTTTGCCAGCGACGACTATACGCTGTGGGGGCCGTTCGCCGTCGGCTGCGTGTTCGTGGCGACGTTTCTGGGCGGCTGCTCGGGCTCGACCACCGGCGGCATCAAGGCATACCGGTTCCTCATCCTCCTGGAGCTTGTGGTGAACGGTCTGAGGCGCCTCATCTATCCGCACACGGTGCTTCCGGTGAGGTACGGCGACCGCACCATCAACGACGACATGCAGCGCGCCGTCGTCCTGTTCGTCGCGTCCTTTTTCATGCTGTGGGTCATCTTCACGCTGCTCTTGAGCGCCACCGGCCTGGATTTCGTGACAGCCCTTACCGGTGCGCTCACGTCGCTCACCAATGTCGGCCCCGGGCTTGGTCCCGTCATCGGTCCGGTGGGCAATTTCTCCAGCCTCCCGGACATCGCAAAATGGCTCTGCGCAATCGCTATGCTGCTCGGGCGTCTTGAGATCCTCGCCGTCCTCGTGGTCTTCAGCCCGGCATTCTGGCGACGCTGACATCGCGGCTGGGGCGGGTGGACCCGACCGGTCGTCCAAGTTATGAAAGCGCTGCGAGAGGCGCCGTTCGAGGTGTGGTATTGGGTCGGGTCGTTGTCTACCTGCAGATCGCCGTAGTTGCGTTCGCCCTCGCCGGCTGTGGTGGCGGCAGCAAAACACATCAGCTCCTGTCCGGCACGATAACGCCCGCGCCTGCATCGGCGATCGCAGCGACGCACTCCATCTTCGTCGCCACGACGCGGGCTCCCGCCGCCGATCATGCCGAGGTTTTCAGCCGCGCACGCTCGCCGGATCTCAGTCTCGCCAAGGTGGAAGTTTCCGTTCCCGCTTCCCACAAGCTGGGCGCAACCGAGCGGCCGAAGCGAGGCGTCCGCGACCCGGCGAAGTACTTCACCGCCACCTCCGTCACTGGTTACGACGAGAAGGCGTTCGCACAGGCGCTGCGCAGCGACATCAAGAAGCGCGGTGGGCGGGCGATCGTCTTCATTCACGGCTATAACACCAAGTTCGACGATGCCGTGTATCGGATGACGCAACTGGTCCACGACGCCGGCTACGACGGAACGCCCATCCTCTTCACCTGGGCGTCGGGCGGCCGGGTGACCGACTATGTCTATGACAGCAACAGCGCCCATGCCGCTCGCGACCAACTGGAAGCCACCTTGCGCCTCGTCTCGCATGCCGGCGCCAAGCGCGTGGACATACTTGCGCACTCCATGGGCAACTGGGTAACGATGGAAGCCCTGCGCCAGCTCGCCATCACCGACGACCGCGACCTCGATGGCCGCCTTGGCGATGTGCTCCTGGCATCGCCCGACATCGACGTCGACGTCTTCAAGACTCAGATGCAGCGCTACGGAAAGCCCGACAAGCCGTTCATCGTGCTTCTGTCCGCCGACGACCGCGCCCTTCGCATCTCCGGCCTGATCGCAGGCAATCGGCCGCGAGTAGGCGATTATGGCGATGCCGCGGAACTGGCCGAGCTGGGCGTCACGGTCGTGAACGTTTCCGACGTCGCCTCCGGCGATCGCCTCAACCACTCGAAATTCGCGGACAACCCGGTGCTGGTGAAGCTGCTCGGCGAAAGGTTGCGCGCAGGCGACACCATCGCGTCCGAAACCGAACTGGCTGACCGCATCGGGAACCTGACCACGGGGATCGGCCACGCGGTCACCAGCGCCGCGAACATCATCATCACGACGCCGCTGCGCGTGGTCACGGTCGCTGTCGGCGGCTGACGCCGCCGACAGGCTACGCAACGGTCGTCAATCCGGCCCTGAACCGGCGCGCGTTCGCCACGTAGTGCCTCGCAGACTGACGCAGGCGCTCGATCGCCGCCTCGTCCAGCTGGCGCACGACCTTCGCCGGCGATCCCACGATCAACGAGCCGTCGGGGAACTCCTTGCCTTCCGTCACCAGCGCCCCGGCGCCGACGAGGCAATTGTTGCCGATGCGGGCGCCGTTCAGCACGATCGCCCCCATACCAATCAGCGTATTGTCGCCGATAGTGCAGCCGTGCAGCAGCGCGCGATGGCCGATCGTGCATCCCTTCCCGATCGTCAGCGGCAAGCCGGGATCGGTGTGCATGATCGTGTGTTCCTGTACGTTGGTGTCGTCGCCGATCCGGATCGGCTCGGAATCGCCCCTCAACGCCGCGCCGAACCAGATGCCGACGTCTCGACCCAGCAATACGTTGCCGATGATCGACGCATCCGGCGCGATCCATACGTTCTCGTCGTCGAATGTGGGACGAACTCCATCCAGTGCGTAGATCGGCATCGTTTCCTTCCTTGGGATCGTTGCGACCCTAGGTGCGGCCGACGCACGAAGCAACCTTGGCATTGCCCAGCGATGCCGGCGAAGGATCGACGGTCGCCGCCGCGCAGTCCGCTCTTTACCGGCTGTTTACCATAGTTCCGCACAGTACCTTCGTCGCGCGGCAACGCCATGCCGTGAAGGATGTGCCGATCAGGCATGGAACCGGTCCTAATGGTGGAGTGCTCGGTGTCCCGGACGGCCGAAGAAGCGTCAGTGGCCGACGTTGAACTCAACGTCGTCAACTCCACTTTCATGCTCAAGATGTTCTACGTCTTCGCCGCCCTCGCCCTGTTCTCGGTAGGCCTCAGCGTCGCCGGCAAGTGGGTGGGCGCCTCCATCGTCATGGCCGGTCACACCGACGACGTCACGCTGCGCGAGATTGTGGTCGGAAACAACGTGATCGTCGCGCCGGCCAACGTCATCCGTTTCGAGCGCCAGCGCATCAACGGCGTCGCGCCTCGCCTCGACCTCTATTTCCGATGGCCGCAGATGGACGGCTACAGCCCGAGCACGAGCGTCGACTTCAACAACGCCGGCGACAGGAAGAACATTCTTTTCGTGTCCTTCGAGCCCGCCATGATGTCGCGCGACATGAGCGGCCGGTTCGAGCCGATCTATAAATCGCTCATCGTTGAACCGTCCACGGCGGGGCCAGCCGGGCTGGTCTTCCATGAATTCAACGAGAGCTCGGGCTATCTGAACGAAGTCCTGGCGGTGGCCGAGCGTGGAGCCGGCATGCCGCCCTATGTGGCTCGGTGCCTATCAGGCCCCAGCGCCGCCGAGTCGCTGGCGCCCTGCGAGCGCGACATCCACATGGGCGACGCGCTCAGCCTGACATACCGCTTCCCGCAGGAGTTGCTGGCAGACTGGAAGCAGCTCGATGCCGCAGTGATCGCCAAGGCGGAGCAAATGGTGAAGCGTTGAGCTTCAGCCGAGATCGATGTCGAGAATCGCCATCGAGAAGTTGTAGTCGCCGTCGTCCTCATCCTTGAAAACGATGCCAAGGAACTCGTCGCCGACATAGACTTCGCAGGAATCGGCCTTACGCGGGCGTGCTTTCACCTGGAGATTCGGATTCTGGAAAGTGCGCTTGAAATAAGCGTCGAGCTTTCGGATCTCTTCGGGCTTCAACGGCTTTCTCCAACGAGGTGGTCAATGAAGCCCGGCTTCTGGCACGCGGCAAACGTGCCTGTAAAGTCCGTCAGAACCGAAGCGGCGTCCAATTCTCAGATATCGAAGCCCGGCCCGTCATCGAAGGCGCGCGACGGCAGCAACTGGTCCATCTGCCGGGAAGGCTGGTCGCACCCGCTCTCGCCGACGATGCGCGCCGGAACACCGGCGACCGTCTTGTTGTGCGGCACCGGGGCCAGCACGACAGAACCCGCGGCGATCTTGGCGCAGTGACCCACCTCGATGTTCCCGAGGATCTTGGCGCCGGCGCCGATCAGCACGCCGTAGCGGATCTTCGGATGGCGGTCGCCACCAGTCTTGCCAGTACCGCCGAGCGTCACGCCGTGGAGGATCGAGACATTGTCTTCGATGACCGCCGTCTCGCCGACGACCAGTCCGGTCGCATGATCGATGAACAGCCCCTTGCCGATGCGGGCAGCGGGATTGATGTCGGTCTGGAAGATCGCGGACGAACGGCTCTGCAGGTAGAGCGCGAAATCCTTGCGGTCCTGGTTCCACAGCCAGTGCGCGAGCCGATGCGTCTGAATGGCGTGAAAGCCTTTGAAATAGAGGACCGGCATGATGAACCGGTCGCAGGCTGGGTCGCGATCGTAATAGGCCTGGATGTCTACCCGTACGGTGGCGCTCCACTCCGGCTGGGCCCGGACCATCTCGCGATAGGTCTGGGCGATGAGATCGGCGCTGAGATCGCCGTGGTCCAGGCGCTGGGCGATTCGATGGATCACGGCTTCCTCCAGGCTCTCCTGGTTCAGCACCGTGGAATAGAGGAATGCCGATAGCAGCGGGTCGTTGTCGACCGCGGCGATCGCCTCTTCCCGCACGGCGTTCCAGATTGGATCGACCGGCTTCACCGTATTGCCGCGAATAGCGCTGACTGTGTTCACGCCGTTCTCCGATTGTGTCGTTGGCCGCTGTCTACGAACGAAAATATCCCTCGGCGGCCATCATTGGAACTCAATTCTGTTGAGGAAGCCATCAAATGGAACTTGATGCCCCTGCGAACAAGGGCGATTGGCCGGTGATCCGTCATTTCGCGCCCTTCCCGGACATTCGAAATCCGGCACGGGAAAATGCGACTTCCTGCAAGGCAAAGGCGTCACCCACTTGATTGTTCTGCCGGATCGTACAACATCACGGTATATGACACTCGGCAGCCTCTGACGTGCAGGGAGTGAAACGTCCGATGAGCATGACCGACCCGTATGGTCGAGACATCACCTATCTTCGCGTATCGGTCACCGACCGCTGCGACTTCCGCTGCACCTATTGCATGGCAGAGGACATGACCTTCTTACCCAAGAAGGATCTGCTCTCGCTCGAGGAACTGGACAGGCTCTGCACGGTCTTCATTGAGAAGGGCGTGAAGAAGCTGCGGCTCACCGGCGGCGAGCCGCTGGTGCGCAAGAACATCATGCATCTCGTGCGCGAGCTCTCGCGCCATCTCAAGACCGGCGCGCTGGAAGAGCTGACGCTCACCACCAACGGCTCGCAGCTCTCCCGCTTCGCCCAAGAACTCGTCGACTGTGGCGTGAGGCGCATAAACGTCTCGCTGGATACGCTCGACCCGGTGAAATTCCGCGAGATTACCCGCTGGGGCGATATCGGACGTGTCATCGCCGGCATTGACGCCGCGCAGGCCGCAGGGCTCAGCATCAAGCTGAATGCGGTCGCGCTGAAGGGTTTCAACGAGGCAGAGATCCCGGAATTGATGCGGTGGGCCCACGGCCGCGGCATGGACCTCACGGTCATCGAAACCATGCCCATGGGCGAGATCGAAGTCGACCGCACCGACCAGTACCTGCCGCTCTCCGTGCTGCGCGCTGATCTCGAGCGCCAGTTCACGCTCAACGACATCCCCTACAAGACCGGCGGCCCCGCTCGTTACGTCGAGGTCGCCGAGACGGGCGGCCGCCTCGGCTTCATCACGCCGATGACCCACAATTTCTGCGAAAGCTGCAACCGCGTACGCATCACCTGCACGGGCACGCTGTTCATGTGCCTCGGTCAGGAGGACGCGGCCGACCTGCGCACGCCGCTGCGGGCGTCCGAAGGCAACGATCTGCTCTCCGCCGCCATCGACGAGGCGATCGGCCGCAAGCCGAAGGGCCATGACTTCGTCATCGATCGGCGCAGCAAGCGCCCCGCGGTGTCGCGTCACATGAGCGTGACCGGGGGATGAGACCCCGGGGCGCCCTGCTCTCCCTGGCCCTGGCCGTGCTTGCGGCAGGTGCGGCCACGGCCGGAGCAGATCCCTACACCTATGTGAACTCGCGGTTCGGCACGACCTGCACCTTTCCGGACGAGATCTTCATCCGGCGGCTGCCCGAACCTGACAACGGCGACGGGCAGCAGTGGATGGCCGACGATGGGGCGAGCCTGGTCTGCTCCGGCATCCAGAATGTCATGGACGAGACGCCGAAGAGCTTCGCCGCCAGCGCTGCCGCCGACCAGGACTCCTCGTACCGCATCACCTACAGCCGGATCGGCAGCGACTGGGTGGTGCTTTCGGGCTTCAAGGACGGCCACGTGTTCTACCAGCGCCGCCTGTTCGGACATGGCGGCGTGATCCATACGGTGAGCGTCGCCTATCCGCCGTCGCTCAAGGCAGATTACGACGCGCTGGTTGGCGGCATCGCCGACAGCCTCCGGGGCCCGTAACGGCCGGCCGCGTCGCGGCGTGCCGTTGTCGTGCCTCCCCGTCCGCTGCAGTCCGCCGCAGCTAGTCGGTGAGGATGAAGGTCACCTTCATATTCACCCGGTACTCCTTGATCTTGCCCGCTTCGCAGGCGACCGTCTGCTGCTGGACCCAGGCGCCCTCGACATTCGTCAGCGTCTGGTTGGCCCGGGCGATGCCCTGAGCGATGGCGTCTTCGAAGCTCGTCGTTGACGAAGCGGTGATTTCGGTGACACGTGCAACCGACATGGGTTCCTCCTGAGGCCCCCGCCGGTCCAGCCTAGAGCAACACGCGCCCGGATTGAATCAGACTCTTGTCCGGCCGTCCTGGACTGGGGCCGGGCCCTACGCCGGCCGGCCCGATCAGCCCTTTGCCACGCGGTCCAGCGCCATCAGCTTTTCGAGAAGGGCCGGCATGTCCTTGAGCGGCACCATGTTGGGACCGTCGGACGACGTCGAATTGTCCGGGTCCTGATGTGTCTCGATGAACACGCCCGCAACCCCTACGGCGACCGCTGCGCGAGCCAGCGTTTCGACGAAGCGCCGCTCGCCGCCACTCGAGCCGCCTTGGCCGCCCGGCTGCTGTACCGAATGGGTGGCGTCGAAGATCACCGGCGCGCCGATGTCGGCCATGATGGGCAAGGCGCGCATGTCGGAAACCAGCGTGTTGTAGCCGAAGGATGCGCCGCGCTCCGTCACCAGCACGTTCGGATTTCCGGAGCCCGTGACCTTGGCGACCACGTTCTTCATGTCCCAGGGGGCCAGAAACTGCCCCTTCTTCACGTTGACGATCTTGCCTGTGCTGGCGGCGGCGACGAGTAGGTCGGTCTGTCGCGACAGGAACGCCGGGATCTGCAGGATATCGACATGCGGCGCGACGATGCCGCACTGCTCCTCGCTGTGGATGTCGGTCAGCACCGGCAGGCCGAACTCCTTGCGAAGCGCGTCGAACACCGGGAGCGCCGCTTCCAGCCCCGCCCCGCGCGTGGCCGAGAGCGAGGTGCGGTTCGCCTTGTCGTAGCTGGTCTTGTAGACCAGCCCGATGCCGAGCTTTTCCGTCATCTCTTTCAGCGCGCCGGCCATGTCGAAGGCATGCTGTCGCGATTCGAGCTGGCACGGACCGGCGACCAGCGCCAGCGGGGCGTCATTGGCAAATCGCACCTTGCCGGCGGCGACGGTGTGGTTGGGCTTGTTCATTCATTCGCCTCGAACGCAAGGATCGCGCCTTGTCCAGGCGCAGGAAGCACGATGAGCCGACCGCGGAACTTTTCGCAGTCGATACGGTTGGCGGTCATATAGGCCTTGGTGGCGTGGAGGTCATCCACGCCGAAGATGATGGCGCGCGCTTCCAGCCCCTGATCGCCGCTGGACGATCGCCCGAAATCCCGCTGCAGCGCCTGGTTGCTCGTTAACTGGATGCTGGCGTTGGCCGCATTCATCACCACCGTGTCATCGTCCGACATCCCGTCGACCGTCGCGCCGCTGGCGGCGGCGAGATAGGGAGCAAAGGCGGAGGCTCGGGGCGCCGCGAGCACAACGGACTTTAGCCGCCTCACGCCGTTGGCATGCGATTGCAGTGTCGTGCGATCGACCTTGGGTACGTTGACCCGCTCGCAGGTGAAGAATAGGCAGTCCGGCGCACGCGCATCGCCTGCGAAGGCGAGCTTGAACGAGGCCCGGTCCTTGTTGCCGGAAGCGTCGACGAAATCGCGGGAGAATTCCAGCATCGGCCCGCCCGACCAGCCGGTCGCGGCAAATCTCGCGTGATCGGCGGCGGCGTCGTGCGTGCCGAACACGACGGCTGAAAATCCCTCGTTTCCGCGCCTGAAGCGGAAGGCCTCATGACGTGCGACGAATACGTTGCTTGCGGCCCGCGCATCGGCCACCAAGGCGTTGCTGACGGTGGCGAGCGGCTCCAGATAGACGCCGTCGGACAGGAAGACGCAGCAGTTCGCAGTCCCGAACGGATGCTCGCCGTCGGGAGCGACCGTGAAGCCCAGTGCAGCCAACCGCGCCCTCGCCGCCTTCAGGCTTGCGGTCGGCAAGACGAGATGATCGATCGGCCGCGCGGTGTCACTCATCCCCTTGCGATGCCCCAAACCCGGCTTACAGACAAGCCCCGCATGTCAGCACAGACTACGCATTTCGGTGCGCAGCCTCTCCGGCTCCTGCAACAGGCTCTCGATCTCCTTCTGCATCTTGCGCCACACCGGCAGCGCCGCGACGAGGAGCCCCCTGCCGGCTTGCGTCAGGATGAGCGCGCGTGCGCGCCGGTCCTTGGGGCTGGCAGCGACCTCGACCAGTCCGCGCCGGGTCAGCGGCTTGAGCACTGCGGTCACCGTCGTCCGGTCCATCGCCAGAACCTCCGCCACATCCCTGATCCCCGCTCCGCCCGGCCGGTTGAGCGCCATCAGCACCGAAAACTGCCCGTTCGTCAGGCCGGACGGTCGCAACGCCTCGTCGTAGCGCCGCGCCAGCGCCCGCGCCGCCCGCTGCGCGTGCATGCACAGGCAGCTGTCGCGAACCTCCAGTGTGGTGCTGAAGTCGAGGAGGTTCTCGTCGGTCATTTGATTCTGTCAGTTGATATCAACATAATTCTCATGCTTTCATACCACGGCTTGGGTGCAGAAGGCACAGGACAAAAGTCTGGAGGAACAAGCTTCATGGCCAAACGGATTCTGATTCTCCTCGGCACCAAGAAGGGCGTGTTCATCGCCGAGAGCGATGCGGCCCGAAAGAAGTGGGACATCAGGGGCCCATACTGCGAGACCTGGCCGATCCATCATGCGATCGGCGACGCCGAATCAGGAACGATCTATGCCGGAGGCGGCAACGAATGGTTCGGGCCGGCCGTATGGAAATCGACCGATCTCGGGCAAACCTGGACGCACTCCAGCGAGGGTCTCGCCTATGACGCCGGCGAGGAGCCGATCAAGGCGGTCTGGAGCGTCGCGCCACGCAACGGCCATCTCTACGCCGGCGTGCAGCCAGCCGGCCTCTTCCGCAGCGAGGACCAGGGCCAGACCTGGATCCATCTGGACGGCCTGCAAAAGCATCCGACGCGAAAGGACTGGATGCCAGGCGGCGCCGGGCTCATCCTGCATTCCCTCGTGGCTCACCCGAAGGACGACAACCAGATCTGGGTTGGCATCTCGTCCGCCGGCGTCTTCCACACGGCCGACGGCGGCGAGACCTGGGAGCCCCGCAACCGCGGCACCCGCGCGGATTTCATGCCCGAGGGCCAGAACTATCCTGAGTTCGGCCAGTGCGTGCACTGCCTGGTGATGGCGCCCGGCGAGCCCGACCGGCTCTACCAGCAGAACCATTGCGGCATGTATCGCAGCGACGACGGCGGCAAGCGCTGGGAGAGCATCGAGGCCGGCCTTCCCTCCACCTTCGGCTTCCCTGCAGCCACGCACCCACGCGATCGCGAAACGCTGTTCCTGCTGCCGCTCAACGGCGACATCAAGGGCCGCTACGTGCCCGACGCCAAGGCGGCCGTCTGGCGCACGCGCGACGGCGGCCAGACGTGGCAAGACCTGCGCGCCGGCCTGCCCCAGGAGAACGCCTATTTCGGCGTGCTTCGCCAGGCCATGGCGACGGACAGGCTCGACCCGTCGGGCGTCTATTTCGGCACCAGCGGCGGCGTCCTCTTCGCCAGCCCGGATGAAGGCGATAGCTGGCAGCCCATCGCCGAGCACCTGCCTTCAATCTCCTCGGTCGAAACCATGGTGGTCGAGCGGTAGCCTGTCGCGCGGGACGGGCCGGTCACCTCCTCCTTCCGATGTTGCGCAGATGAGGCGTGCGGGATGCAGGACACTCAAAGGGAAGCCACAACCGGCGATCATGCGATGAACGACCAGAGTTTCGGGCCTGGCCACAACAGTGGCCAAATGACAAACGTCATCGTCGTGCGTTTGCCCGGGGTGCTCGTCGACCTTTTTCCCGGCGCGCCGCGGCGCGTGGAGATGTCGGCGACCACCGTGGACGAGATGATGGATGGGCTCAACCGGTCATGGCCGGGCATGCGCGACCGCCTCTGCGACACCTCGCCTGCCATCCGCAAGCACATCAATATCTTCATTGACGGTGAGCGCGCAAAACTTGGCACGAGGATACCGGCAGGAAGCGAGGTATTTGTGCTGACTGCGATCAGCGGGGGCTGAGACCTGTCGCACGCCCGGCGTGTGAGGCAGAAACTGTCGGGTGGGGCGGCGACCGCCTCTTGCCGCCTCACCGCTCCGCACCCGCACGGGCATCCGCGAAGCGTTTCCGCTGGCGGATCGGCTCCAGCCCTTGACTTTCACGCCGCCATCAGTATGTCTCGCGCAAATTTCCGCATCCGGGCGCCGTGCCCGCGTTTCAGCGGTATGTGCCCAAACAGATCGGAAGACAGCCATGGCAAAAGCCGCAAACATCAAGATCAAGCTCCTCTCGACCGCCGACACCGGCTACTTCTACGTGACGAGCAAGAACAGCCGCACGAAGACCGAGAAGATGTCGTTCCGCAAGTACGACCCGGTTGCGAAGAAGCACGTCGAGTTCAAGGAAACCAAGATCAAGTAGTCGCGCCGACGCGACACTGGTTCGACGCCGCCTTCGGGCGGCGTTTTTCGTTTCAGAAACGGAAACCCTGCGATATCAGGGATATCCTGCCATTTCTTCGCGAAGAATGAGAGAAAGGGGGCCGGTCGACATCCAGCAGCGGTACGAGGAGGCCACTATGTGCCAGAGTCGACCGGCCAACCCCACGGACCCAGGAGATGCGGCGGACCTGAGCATCATGGGGTAAACCTGCTCGCGTCGGTTGAAATCGTTCCACCGTCCCGAGGTGTTGAGCGTTCAGGTAAGAGAATTGCGCAACAGCGCTTGAAAATCAATAGTTTCTTAACCAACGCTGCCGAATCAGGCAAATAGGGTAAATTTCTGCGCCAAGGTCAAGCCTGTCATGGCGGCGCTGACGATTCGGCAGGCCGGCGTGTCTCACGCGGCCGCAGCCACTACTCTGTTTCGCCCACCCGTCTTCGCCTCGTATAGAGCAACGTCGGCACGCTTCATCAGGTTTTGCGGGTTGTCCGCGCCACGGCGCAGCGACGAGACACCCACGCTTACCGTCACCTCGAGGTCCGGCTTCCCTTCGCCTAGACTGAATGGCGTCTGCGCGATCTGGGCGCGTATGCGCTCGGCGACCATCTCGGCAATGTCGCCATCCGTGTCGGGCATGATCACGATGAACTCCTCTCCGCCATAGCGGCAGGCAAGGTCGATCCCGCGGACGTTCTTGCGCAGCCGCCGGGCGAACTCCCGCAGCACGAGGTCGCCGGCGTCGTGTCCGTAGGTGTCGTTGATCGACTTGAAGCGGTCGAGATCGGTCATGACGACCGACAGCGGCCGCTTGCGCGCCACAGCGCGGTCGAACAGCGTCTGCAGATGATTGTCGAGATAGCGGCGATTGTGGAGCCCCGTGAGGCCGTCCGTGACCGCCATTTCGATTGTCTGCGCGACGCTCGCCCGCAGATGGTCGTTGTAGCGCTTGCGCCGCACCTGCGTGTCGAGACGCGCAAGCAGTTCGTGCTTGTCCACCGGCCGCACCAGATAATCATTGATGCCCAGCTCGAGGCCGCGGATGATGCGCGCATCGTCGCCGGCCTCGACCATCAGGATGATCGGCAGAAGACGCGTGCGATCGACGGAGCGCAGCTGCGAGCACAGTCTCAACGGATCGAAATCGGCGAACCGGCTGGAGATGATCACGGCGTCGTATGCGTTCTCGGCCGCCTGGAACAAAGCCGCATGCGGATCCGTTCCGACATCCACGTCTGCGGCGTCCGCAAGCATCTGCACCACACGCCGGAACGAAGCTGGCTGCTCATCGACGAGCAGCACGCGAGGCCGTGAGAACAGGTCAGGATTGGTCCGGCTGAGCAGTTCCTCGATGCCAATGTTCCGCGTCGTGGACGCCCTGAGCCGCAGTTCGTCGGTCAGCGACTTCAGCCTGACCAGGCTCTTCACCCGCGTCATCAGCTGGAGATCGTTGACTGGCTTGGTCAGAAAATCGTCGGCGCCCGCCTCCAAACCCCGGATGCGATCGGCAACCTGGTCGAGTGCAGTCACCATGACGACGGGGATATGCGAGGTCGCCGGATCGCTCTTCAGCCGGCGGCAAACCTCGAACCCGTCCATTCCGGGCATCATGACATCCAGGAGCACGACGTCGATCTTGGCGTTCTCGCACGCTTCGATCGCATCCGGTCCGTTGCTCGCCGTGAGAACCTCGAAATACTCCGCCAGCAGGCGCGCCTCGAGCAGCTTCACATTGGCCGGTATGTCGTCAACAACAAGAATGCGGGCGGTCATGCGTTGTCACTCTCCGGACCCGCGAGACTCGGGTCATGCGTCGCCGAGATAGGATTTGATCGTTTCGATGAACCGTGGAACCGAGATGGGCTTGGAAATGTAGGCTTCGCATCCTCCCTGCCGGATACGCTCCTCGTCGCCCTTCATGGCGAAGGCGGTCACCGCGATGACCGGAATCACGTGAAGGTCGTCATCGGCCTTCAGCCATTTGGTGACTTCGAGGCCGGACACTTCCGGCAACTGGATGTCCATCAGGATCAGGTCAGGCCGGTGGATCCGCGCAAGATCGAGCGCCTCGAGCCCATTGCGAGTGCGCACGGTCTCGTAGCCGCTGGCCTCAATGAGGTCGCGGAAGAGCTTCATGTTCAGCTCGTTGTCTTCGACGATCATCACCTTTTTTGGCATCATCACCCTGCCCTGCCGGCCGGCTGCGGCGAATCGCTGGGCCGGCCCGTACCCCGCCACGGGCACGATTCCCGACACAACAATACCGCCAGATCATTGACGAAACGGAAATTGGCGCATCGATTGCATTCGAACCGCCAGCTTGGCATGGAAGACAATACAGCCTTACCTCGAATAAGCGAATCGAGGCGTCAGAAAATGGAAACGAGCATGGACCGGGATTCGGCCGAAAACCTCGCCATCTCCGCTCTCGTCTTCATTGCGGAAGATCCAGAGCTGCTGCCGCGCTTCCTGGCGATCACGGGCATCAGTGCGTCGATGATCCGCACGGCGGCGTCTGAGCCCGGATTCCTGGCTGGGATACTGGGTTTCATCCTCGCACACGAGCCGACCCTGTTGCGCTTCGCAGAACACGCCGGCGTGGACCCGGGTCTCGTGGGCCAGGCGTTGCGCGCGTTGCCGACGGGCGACGAGCGTCACGAACGTTCGATCTGAATTCGCGCCGGATCTGCGCAAGAGACCGGCAGCACCCTTACGGGTTGGCGCCCTGGGCCAGCATGTCCTCGGCAAGGGCGATCGCCGTGCGGCGGTCGGCTTCACCGGCCAGCGCAAAGGCCTGTTCCTGCATGCCACGGATCCAGGGCTGGTCGTGCGGCGACGCGCGTTCGAGCGCAGCCGTCATCATGGCAAGCCCGCGCACCACCTTGCCGCTCTCGAAGAGGAGGTTTCCGAGGGTCGCCTGGGCGCCGGCATGCCCCTTTGCGGCCGCCAGCTGCAGCCAGCGGCCAGCCTGGCGGACGCTCGCCTTCATGCCGCCCTCGCCCTTGAGGAACATCTTGCCCATCTCGTACTGGGCTTCCGCGTTGCGGTAGTTCGCAGCTGCGCGCATATAGAATTCCTGCGCTGCGACCGGATTGGGCTCGACCGACCCCGGTATCCCGTTCTTCAGATATCCTCCGAGCGCGACCAGGGCGTCCGAAATGTAACTCTCCTCAGGAGAGCCCGGCTCCACATCCTGCGCGACGATCTCGTTGAAGAACTTGAAGGCCTCATAGTCGTTGCGCTTGACCCCGTCCCCTTCGGCATACATGCGCGCGAGTTTCCAGGTAGCGCCGATCTGACCATTCTCGGCGGCATAGCGGTAGGCTTCGACCGCTTCGTCCTTATGCCCGCTCTTGTAGGCGTCGAAGCCCCGCTGGAAAACGGCCCACGGGCTCGACTTCTCAGGCTTCGCAGCATTCGTGTCGAAGGCATGGGCGCCGCCCGATGCTCCGAAAAGACCGGCAGCGACGACCGCAGAATATACTGAACGCGCCACTCGCATTGTCATCAGTCTGCTCTTCCATCTGCGCCGAGGAAGCGATGCTCCATCCACGCAAGGTTCGGCGACAAGCCGCACTCAACACCCGCACCCGCCGCAAAAGCGGCTGTGCGCGACTTCATTCCCCTTGCCCTCACCGCAAATTCTCCGTCCAGCAGGACGCGCCCGGTTCGGCCGCGGATGGCAGCCTCCGGATCAATCCCGGCTTCGCCGCGCCGCCTAAGGGCCTTGGACAGGAGCGCTTCGATCGCATGCGCGACAGCCTGGCAAAGGTGCCGATGGCGCGAGCCGGTATAGGAACTTTGCCGATGGTTTTCGGCCAAAGTGGGGCCGTGGTGCAAACAGCGCGCCTTGCCCTCGCTCGACCCCCGGCCGACTGGCGCTGTCGCCCTCAAAACTACATCAGCGTTCATCGTTTTCCCCGCCGCGGCAGTTGCGGCTGACCCGACCCTTGCCCGGAATGCTTGTGGGGTGCTCCGGGTTTATGGCGGGAACTTGGCGGCGCCCGCTGGTGGATCTATACAACAGGGCTTGTTGAGAGAGTGTTGCGCAAACAACACAAACGGCCTGGGGCCGCGCACCTGTCGGCGCGCCTCGCGGTTCGTCTCGATCGCCGCTCGCTGCCCAAACGAAGAAGGCCGACGCTCTGCGCCGGCCTCCGGAGACTTCGCCGTCCGTGAACGGCTACCACTTGACCCTGTAGGAAATGGAGCCAGCGTAGGACCACCCATCGTCCACCGCCGAATTGACCGCGGGCGCGTACTGCGTCTCCTCGGCGGATGTCAGATAGCTGACGCCGACGCCGGCGCGAAGCTCGCCGCCCAGAGTGTCCTTAACGGAAACGCCGCTGGCCAGGGTCCAGACATCGCTCTGCAGGTCCCATCCGGTGCCCACACCCTGATCCCAGGTGAGGCTGACCGCACCGGAGACCACGTCGTTGAAGGCGTGGCCGATACCCGCCGTGATCGTCCAGCCGTCGTCCCAGTTGTAGATGTCGCGGCTGATGAGCTGGCCAGTGACCGCGGAGCGGACGTCGAGGCTGTCCTGGACGCTCCAGTTCGACCATTTGATGTTTGCGAAGGCGAGCCAGCCAGGCGCAATGCCCGACTGGAACTTTGCCTCGACCGTCTGCGGGAGATGGCCGATGCCGATCGCCCGCACCGGGATCTGCATCGTTGCCGGCAGTCCCAGTTGCGGAGCCAGAACGCCTGCCGGTCCGGTCAGCGTGCCACTCGCGCCGTAGTCGGTGCCCGAGCGGTAGAGCAGCTGGGCGCGAAGCGCGATGTCCGGGATGTCGTAGCCGACGCCGAGGCGGTATCCCATCTCGGTGCCCCTGAGGTCCAGCTGCAGCCCGCCGAGCGGAGACACGTTGAAGCGGTTGTAGTCGAATTCTTCCTGATAGACGCCGCCAAGAAGGTAGACATTCCCCTTGCCAGCGCTGAACTTCACGGCACACGTCGCCGCGATTTCATGAATGACGAAATCTTCTTCCGTCTTGCCCGACAGCGTCGGCGCGGCGTACTTCACCGCGCCGCCATAGGGCGTGGTGTAGGTGCCGGCACAGCGGAATGCATCAGACACATCGAGCTTGAAGGCGATGCTTGGGATCACATAGTCCTGGAACGCGTCGGTGCCGACGTTCGCCGGATTGCCATGCTTGGTGTATTCGCGGCTCGGGTTGACGAAGGTCATGCCCGAACGAAATGTGAAACCACCTTCCTCATAAAGGATGTCGGTATCGGCGGTCCCGCGCGCGAAACCATTCGCATGCGCGGCTCCTCCAAGTACGAGCGCCGCAATCCCCGCGCCCAATGCTGATTTCAGCGCATTCCCGTACATAAGCCCTCTCCCCGAAGCACGTGCACAAGCTAGACCGGTTTCCGTCGGGTCGCGCAACCGTGATCTTGGCCGACATCCCCAGACCCAAGGTTCGACCTGTGTTCCGAGGCTCGCCGATCAGCTGCGCGCCCACCTTCGAAACCGCGCCAAGGGCGCTCTGACGGCCTACACTTACGTAAGGATTTCAAGCAGATACGTGGAAGTCTGCCAGCTCCTTGCCCCACTGTCGCATTAAGGCAACAATGGGGCCGAAAATCATGGAAGGCTTCGATAAAGCGGGTTCGTGGGGAGCCGGGCGAACACTCCGACGCAGCTACAGGGAATCACACCCGTTCGCGCGGACCGGATTCTCAGTCTGGGGTCGTTATGCGAGCAAGTGCGGCCTGCAGCTTCGCCTGGGCGTCTTCGAACTCTGCAAGCTTTTCCCGGTCGGCCGCGACGACCTCTTCGGGCGCGTTGGCGACATACTTCTCGTTGGACAATTTCTTGAACAGCCGGGCGATTTCCTGGGTGACGCGGGCAACGTCCTTGTGCAGCCGCGCAGCCTCCGCCTCCAGGTCGATCAGATCGCCCAGCGGCAGGCATGCCGTAGCCTCCCCAACCACGATCTGGGCGGAGAGCTTGGGGGCGGCCTCTGCATGCGAAATCTCGCCGATCCTGGCCAGCCGCTTGATTGCGGAATCGTGGCGGGCAAGTCGCGCGCGCGTCTCGTCGTTCGCCCCGATCATGACCAGCGGAGCCACCGCAGACGGCGGCACGTTCATTTCGGAGCGGACGGAACGAATGCCGGTCACCATCTCGACCAGCCAATTGATCTCCGCCGCCGCATCCGCATCCACGAACTCGGGTTCCGGCCACGCCGCATGGCAGATCAGGCTCTCGCGCTCTCCGCCCTCCGGCGCGGTATGCGCCCAGAGTTCCTCGGTCATGAACGGCATCATCGGATGCAGCAACTTGTAGATCTCGTCGAGGACGAAGGCGGCCACAGCCTGGCTCTCGGCCTTAGCTGCCTCGTCAGTGCCGGCGAAGATCGGCTTCAACAGCTCCAGATACCAGTCGCAGAACAGGTTCCAGACGAAACGGTACGCGGCGGCGGCGGCTTCGTTGAAGCGATAGGCGGCGATGCCCTCGGTGATTTCCCGCGAGGCGCGCGTCAGCTCGGTCAGGATCCAGCGGTTGACCGTCAGCTTCGCGTCGTTCAGCCAGAAATCGTTGTTCCGCTTGACGCCGTTCATCTCGGCAAACCGCGTCGCGTTCCAAAGCTTCGTGCCGAAGTTTCGATAGCCGGCGACCCGCGCGGGATCCAGCTTAACGTCCCGGCCCTGCGCAGCCATGATCGCCAGCGTGAAACGCAGCGCGTCGGCGCCATACTCCTCGATCAGTTCGAGCGGGTCGATGACGTTGCCCTTCGACTTCGACATCTTCTGCCCGTTCTTGTCGCGGACAAGGGCGTGGACGTAGACCGTGTGGAACGGCTCCTCATCCATGAAGTGCATGCCCATCATCATCATCCTGGCGACCCAGAAGAAGATGATGTCGAAGCCGGTCACCAGCACGTCGGTCTGGTAGTACGTGTCCAGTTCGGGTGTCTTGTCCGGCCAGCCAAGAGTGGAGAACGGCCACAGCGCCGACGAGAACCAGGTGTCGAGCACGTCCTCGTCACGCGTCAGGATCTCGCCCGGACGGAAATTCTCCAGCTTCTCCTCGACCCATGCCTTCCACGGCCCATCCAGCGCCAGGTAGTATTCCACTGCGGCGTCAAGGGCTTCCTGCTCGGACTTCTCGACGAAGACGTGGCCATCCGGGCCATACCAGGCCGGGATCTGGTGTCCCCACCATAGCTGGCGCGATATGCACCAGGGCTGGATGTTCTCCATCCACTCGAAATACGTCTTTTCCCAGTTCTTCGGGACGAACTTCGTCCTGCCGTCCCGCACGGCGCGGATCGCCGGCTTCGCCAGTTCGGCGGCGTTGACGTACCACTGGTCTGTCAGAAACGGCTCGATCGGCACGCCGCCGCGGTCGCCATGCGGCACCGTGTGGCGGTGCGGTTCGATCTTGGCAAGGAAGCCGCCAGCCTCCATCATCTCGACGATCCGCTGCCGCGCGGCGAAGCGGTCCAGTCCCTGAAGAGCCTCGACCGTTTCCAAGAGCGTCTTGCTTTCCTCGACGCCTTCCAGGAAATCCTCGTTCTCGCGGAGGCTGATCGCCGCCTCCACCGTCAGCACATTGATTGCGCGCAGCTTGTGCCGCTTGCCGACCTCGAAGTCGTTGAAATCGTGCGCCGGGGTGATCTTCACCGCGCCCGTGCCCTTCTCGGGATCGGAATACTCGTCGGCGACGACGGGGATCCGGCGTCCGACCAGAGGCAGAACCAGCGATTTTCCGATCAGATGGCGGAACCGCTCGTCATCGGGGTGCACCGCGACTGCGGTATCACCCAGCATCGTCTCGGGCCGCGTGGTCGCAACCGTGATAAAGGTGCTCGCATCCTCGGGGTCGAACGTCTTGTCCTCGACTGGGTATCGGAAATGCCAGAGATTGCCGTTCACCTCCAACTGCTCGACCTCAAGGTCGGAGATCGCAGTCAGCAGCTTGGGGTCCCAGTTGACCAGGCGCTTGTCCTTGTAGATCAGCCCTTGCTTGAAAAGCGTGACGAAAACTTCGAGGACCGCCTTGGACAAGCCTTCGTCCATGGTGAAACGCTCGCGAGACCAGTCGCAGGAAGCGCCGAGGCGCTTCAGCTGGTTGAAGATCATGCCGCCCGATTCGGCCTTCCACTCCCAGACCTTGTCGATAAAAGCCTCGCGCGACAGATCGCGGCGGTGAATCTTCTTCTCCATGAGCCGGCGCTCGACCACCATTTGGGTGGCGATTCCGGCATGGTCCATGCCCGGCTGCCAGAGCACGTTTTTGCCGCGCATGCGCTCGAAGCGGACCAGGATGTCCTGCAATGTGTTGTTGAGCGCGTGCCCCATGTGCAGCGAGCCCGTCACATTGGGCGGAGGGATGACGATCGCAAACGGCTCGGCGCCAGCTTGCGAGCCCGCGCCGGCGCGGAATGCGTCTGCTTCGTCCCAGATCTTCGCGATCTTTGGTTCGACCGTCCTGGAATCGTAGGTTTTCTCAAGCATCAGCGCACATCCGGCCCATCGGGAAAGCTGGAGCAGGACGCCGCCCGTCTGACGGCATCTTTGCCCTAAACGCCGGTGTAAATCGGAAGGGCAGCGCCAAGTCAACAGCAGGCGATGGTGTGGTCCGAACGCACAACGCCGCCCGAGGGCGGCGCCAACAGCATTTGGTTCCAGGTCTAGCCGCGGGCTATGCGCTCGATTTCCTCGCGCACCAGCCTCTCCACGAGATGCGGGAGGTTGTTGTCCAGCCAGTCCTGCAGCATTGGCCTCAGCATCTCCTCGGCCATCTCGTCGAAACTGCGGCGACGGCTCGCCGCAAAGGCCTCCGACAACTCCCCGAACGCCGCCGCCACCTGACGTCCGGCCTGCTCCGAGATGAGAGACGGTCGAGATTGCGCCTCCGCAGGAGCGCTGTTCTGTGTCGCCGCCAGGGGCGCATCGACCGGGACCGCGCTCAGTTCGGGGACAATTGGCTCGGCATCAAGGGTCACTTCGGGTTCGGCGTTCGTCGCCGGACCGTCTTCTGCCAGCTGTTCACCCGTCTCGGGCTCTGACGGCGCAAACTGCTCCGCTGGAGCCGCCGTCACCACTGCCGCAATCTCGGCGATCGGCGCACTATGCTGCATGTCGCCATCGACTGCCCGAAAGATCACTCGATCGGAGACCGGAGCATCGTCTGCCGGCGTCGGTTCCTGGAATTCCGCCCGGAAGGCTTCGATACCCTTCAACGTATCCATCACGTCGTTGGCGGGCGCCACCTGAGCGGGCAACGCCTCGTCAATGTCGCGCCGCTTCTCGACATCGCTATCCTCGATGATTCGTCGAATCGACGCGAGAATCTCCTCCATGGAGGGTTCACGCTGTGCGCTGCTTGCCTGTGCCATTGTCGCGTTGCCGCCCTGAGCTCACCCGATCGTCGGACTTCACCTCTTGAGGCGAGCGACGAATCAATGCTGAGAGCGTAGCGGAGCAGTCCGCTATGGAGAATCCCCAAATTCCGCGGGGTTCGTATTTCTCACAAGTAAGTTGGCGCCGGCAAGGCGCGGCTCAACGCCCGTCGGGGGTCCTCAGACCGAACCACTTGTCCTTGACGGCATTGTAGTGCTCTTCCGGACGATACTGCTCGACGTTCAATCCGAGCTTTGGCACCGACAGCTGCCCGGTGGCGCTGAGGATGGCGTAGCTTGCCACCACGACGTCGCGCTCGGAGCTTGCGAGATTGATCTGAGCGCTGATGACGTCCGCCTGCGCATTGAGCACGTCGAGGGTGGTGCGCTGGCCGACGTTGCGCTCTTCGATGACGCCATTGAGCGCCAGCTGCGCTGCCGACACCAGCGCCCGATTCGCTGTCACGGATTCGTTGGCCGCGACGAACTGCGTCCAGGCGGAGGTGACTGCGGCGCGGACCTGGTCGCGGGTGACATCCACCTGGATGCGCGCCTGACCGAGCGATTCCTTGGACTGGCGCACCTGGGCCGAGACGCGTCCGCCCTGATAGATCGGGACGGTGATCTGGGCGCCGATCGTGGCGGAGTTGGTGTATTCGTCCTGCCGGCCGAAGCGGGTGTTCTCGTCGACGAAACTGCGCGACAGGCCCGCCGTGGCGTTCAACTGCGGGAACAGCGCGCCTTCCGCCACCTTGACCGAATAGGCGGCCGCATCGACGAGATGGCTCGTCGCCAGAATCGCCGGATGCTGAACGGTGGCGATCGAATAGGCGCTGTCGAGGCTCTTGGGCAGGCCTCGGGCCGGCGAGCCGGCTCTCAGCTTGCCAGGGGAATCGCCGATGATCTGCCGGTAGGTTGCGGCGCTCACGTCGGCCTGGGCGCGGGCGGCAGCAAGCTGCGCCTCGGCCGACGACCGGCTGGCTTCCGCCTGGGCGACGTCGGTGCGCGTGCCCTCACCCACTTCGAATCGCGATCGCGCCGCACGCACCTGTTCGATCAGGAACTCCAGATTGCGCTCCGTCAGCACGGCGATCTGACGATCCCGGATGACGTCCATATAGGCGCTTGCGGCATTGAAAAGGACCGACTGCTCGGTGTTGCGGAGCGCCTCGCCCCCGGCGCGGACGCGCGCCTCCGCGGTCCTTACGGAGTTCCTGGTCTGAAACCCGTCGAAAAGGTTCTGCTGGATCTGTACGCCGAACGAACCGGTTTCGATCTCGATGCCGTTCTGCTCCGCGAGGTTGTAGCTCCCGGTCCCGGTGATGATCGGACGCTGCCCGGATTTGGCGATCGCGACGTTTTCGTCGGTCACCCGCAGGCCGGCGCGCGCGGCATTCAGTTCCGAATTGTTCCCGTAAGCCTTGGCGAGAGCGCCGAGCAAAGTCTCGGCGGTCGCCGCGACGGGCGAAAGGGCCGTCGCGGACACCAAGACCGTGGCGAAGAAAACTCGACGTCCAAACACTGCAATCCCCTCAAGCTTCGGTGCAGACTCGTTCAGCGGCTTGCATCGCGACGCCAACCCAATCCAATGATGCCAAACAATTTATGGCTGGCAGGACGACATAGTCCCGCCCCACTCTTTCACTCCGTTACAGGGCAACATGAAATGCCGCCGGTCGCAAGGACACGATCGTTAGAATTCGAATTCTGGCGTACGTTCGAAGCCGGGTAGTGGCTTTACTGCCGCATTGAAGGCGCGTCGGGCCGAGGTTAGGCCGTCGATCTTGAGATAAACCTTGGCGATGCCGGCATTGCCGGCACCCTCCACGGCGACCAGTCGCCCGCCTTCCTTGAGCTGGTCCAGCAGGGGCTCGGGGACCGTTTCGACCCCGCCTTCGATGACGATGACGTCATAGGGCGCCTCCGGCTCGTGGCCGGCGGCAAGCGCGCCCTGCACGACGGCCACCGTATGGTAGCCAAGCCTGTCCAGGGTCGACTGCGCGCGTTCGGCAAGCGTGGCGTTCTCCTCCAGGGCAATCACCGACCCCGCCAGGCGGGACAGGACTGCGGACGAGTATCCGCTACCGCACCCGACATCGAGCACGACGTCGTCCGCTCGGATTTCGGCGAGCTGGAGCAGCTTCGCGAAAGGCGACGCCTCCATCAGATAGCGCGCCCCGCCGCTGGAAGAAGCCGGGGCAATCTCGACGTCCTCGTCGATATAGGCCAGCGGGCGCAGCTTGGCCGGCACGAACTCTTCGCGCGGCACCGCAAGCATGGCATCCAGGATCGCCGAATCCGTCACGTCGGTGGTGCGCACTTGGCCATCGACCATCTTCGTACGGAGCGCGGCAAAATCTGGGTTCATTCTCGTTCGGTCCGCGTGGTGGCTTGCCAGGCCCTGAGGGATGAAGGTCGATGGGAATCGACCGTCGCAAAATCGCCATCGAGTGGAGGCCTCGCCCGGAATCGAACCGGGGTGCAAGGATTTGCAGTCCTCTGCGTAACCACTCCGCCACGAGGCCAACCGTCGAGGCGCTTTGCGCGAGGCTCTGTTAACAGAGGGTATCGAGGCGGACAAGCATGTGGTCGCAAATTACTCGGGTCGAAACGACTTACCCACATGGGGCGGTTTGACGCCGGCTCGATGGATCATGGCGGCTGCCCCGGGCGGCGTCTTCTTTCCCACCACACGGCCAGGCGTCTACGCCACCGACGCACCAGTGCGAAATCGTGCGACAGCACCAGAAGGCCGAGCGGGATCATCCAGAATCCGAGGACCGGCAGGAACCCAAGCAAGCCGCAGAACACCAGCAGGACGCCAATGGAGATTCGCATGCCGCGCGAGCGCGGCAGCGCGATATGCCTTCCGAACAGGTTGATGGTTCGCCTCACCCGCCTCGTCTCTCGTCTCGTCTCGATCATCGGCGACATATGGTGCGTTGCCGCCGCCGGGTCACGCGACAATTCTCTGATGCGGAAAATGACGCTCCGCAAGCCCGCCCGACGTGCGTCGTGCGCTCCCTGAACATGCATCCGACGGCCATTTTTCCGGTTGCACGCGCAAGGCGGCCGAAATGTCACACCATGTTTTCCGCCAGGCTGTGGAGAGAAGTGAAAAAAGTGCCGATTGCTTCTTTGCAAAGTCGAAAAGTCTTTGCTATAGGCAGCCGCGTTCGCTTGAGCCCAACGTTCCCCGGTAGCTCAGTGGTAGAGCAACCGGCTGTTAACCGGTTGGTCGCTGGTTCGAATCCGGCCCGGGGAGCCATCTTATGCCAAGCGATTGATTTCGCTGTATTTTCCCGAACAAAATTAGACGACTCTAAGCCCCTTCCTAAGGCGACTTTCGTTCGCTTGCGCCCCGAACGAGGGGGATCTCGTTGCACCCAAAGCCCCGGCAATCTCGCCTTAGGAATGAAATTTTCCTGGGACCGTCGATGGCTGCGGATTGTTGGAGCGACCGTAAACAACTGAAAAATCAGTTCTTTTTACCCTTTCACATCGGCCATAGGTTCTCCATTGGACAACCAGGAGATCTACCCTATGACCGACGAACGCGCCTCAAGCCTGAAGCACGTATCGCTCCCCGAAGCCCCGCTCGACCAGTGTCACGCTGGGCTCTCCCGTGGAGTTCGACGGCAAGCTCTACGAGAGCGTCACGATTCGTCGCGTGAGCGGAAGCAAGTTGACGATCTCATCCGCGCCAATGCTCATCGTGTCGATAAGGAGTCGCAGCCGCAGCATCCGGTGCTGGATTTCCCCGCGAAGGTGACGACGAGATGGACGACGGCGATCGGCAGCGCGTGGAGGAGGCCTTCTCGATTCTTTGCCCCGGCGGTTGATGCCAGGGGACCGCGTTAGTCCGCGACACGTCTGCCACTACGTCCGAACAGTAAGCCCGTCGCAACAGCACCGCGCTTTCCCATGTCCTCGCAATGGACTGGCTGGAAATCCGGGGACACCCGCTCGGCGCGCATCACGAGGAGCACCTGGACGGTGCTCAACATGAGGCTGGCCGGCGCCACAATCATCAGGTGAACGCATGGCCCGCGGTGATTGGCGTGCGGCTTTCGCCGAGGCCATCAAATTCGTCCGTGCGGGCGGCAAGGCTTTAGCGACGCTTCTCTGTTCAGATGGCTGCTCATGCTCATCGCCGAAAGCGGCGACTCTGATAGCGGCGCCCAGCGCGGCGCATGACGTTGGAAGAACTGCAGGCCGATACGATTCAACCGAGGGTGCCCTCCCCCTTGATTTCGTACCGCTGGATCTGTTCCAGAAAGCCCAGAGTGAAACTGATTTCGTCGGTGCCGTTCAGCACACAGTGTTTCTTGAAGGGGTCAATGTCGAACGTGAAGGTCACGCTGCCCTCGACATCGACTGTCTGCTTGTCCAGATCGACATGGATTGGCGCGTCAGGTTGGGCGCGCAGATGCTCTAGGATCGTCTGAGTGATCCCGGCATCGGCTCGGATGGCCAGCAGGCCGTTGACCAGCGCGTTCTGGTAGAAGATGTCGCCAAAGCTTTCCGCGATGACCACCCGGAAACCGAGGTGCTGCAAAGCGTATACGGCGCCTTCCCTTGAGGACCCGCAACCGAAATTCGAGCCTGCGACGAGGATCGCCGCGCCAGCATGCACGCCGGACGTCAGGGGAGTGTCTGACCTTGGCGCGCCTTGGGCGTCAAACCTGAGGTCATGGAAGCAAAAGTCGGCATAGCCGTCCTCCGGTTTCATCGAAAGGAAGCGTGCGGGCAGGATCTGGTCGGTGTCGACGTTCTCGAGACCGAGCGGAAGGCCGGTCGCGGTGAGGGCGGTGAAGGGAATCATCGTTCAGCCTCTGAAATGTCGACCGGATGGCCGGTTACGGCGATGGTGGCGGCCATGGCGGGGTTCATCAGATGGGTGCGCACACCCGCGCCCTGGCGACCGACGAAGTTGCGGTTTGACGTCGAGGCGCAGCGTTCGCCGGCGCGACCCAGGTCGCCGTTCATGCCCGCGCACATCGAGCATCCCGACATACGCCACTCGAACCCGGCCTCCAGAAAGATCGTGTCCAGTCCTTCGCGTTCGGCTTGCGCCCTCACTGCCATGGAGCCCGGAACGACCATGGCCGGTATGACGGCCTTGCGCCCGCCGATGGCTCGCGCCGCAGCGCGCAGGTCCTCGATGCGGCCATTGGTGCAGGAGCCGATGAAGACGCGGTCGAAGCGGATGTCTTCGATCGCCGTGCCCGGCATCAGACCCATATAGTCGAGGGCGGCCATCTTGCCGTTGCGCCGTGACACCTCTTGGATCGACGCCGGATCGGGTACGACGCCGTCGACACTGACCCCGTCTTCCGGACTCGTTCCCCAGGTGATCATCGGCTTCAGCGACGTCGCGTCCATCTCGATTTCGCTGTCGAAGGCCGCCCCGGTTTCCGTGCGCAGCTCCCGCCATTCGTCAAGGCGCGCCTGCCATCCCGCATCGTCGGCATCGAATGCGCGCTCGCGCAGATAGTCGAACGTGACCTGATCCGGGGCGACTAGGCCAAAGCGGGCGCCGGCCTCGATGGTCATGTTGCACAAGGTCAGCCTGCCCTCGAGGCTCAACGCCTCGACGGCCGGGCCCGCATATTCGATGGCGTAGCCCGTTCCACCAGCCGCACCCACTCTGGCTATGATCGCCAGGATAAGATCCTTTGCGGTGACGTGCGGCCTGAGGCTTCCTCGCACGACGATCCGCATCTGTTTGGGCTTTTTCTGCCATAGCGTCTGCGTCGCGAGAACATGGGCAACCTGCGAGGCGCCGATGCCGAAGGCGAGCGCCCCCATCGCGCCATGTGTCGCGGTATGGCTGTCGCCACAGACGATGGTCATGCCCGGCCGGGTCAGCCCAAGTTCAGGACCGATGACGTGGACGATGCCCTGCGACGGATGAGCGAGATCGAGGATCTCGACGCCCGCCGCGCCGGCGTTGCTGGCGAGATCGGCGATAACCTGTCGCCGTGACGCGACATCGATCTGCTCAACATCGCGCGAGGTGGTTGGGGCATAGTGGTCGACGACGGCCGTGCTCAGGTCGGGCCGGCGTACCTGCAGGCCGCGGCGGCGCAACTGGGAGAACGCATTGCGCGAGCCTTCGTGAAGCAGGTGGCGGTCGATGAACAGCAAGGTCCCGGCAAGCGGATGCTCCATGACCGCGTGTCTGCTCCACAGCTTGTCGAAAAGCGTCGTTGGCATTGTCACCTCGTCATGGGTTGCAGCGACCCGGAAAACCGTTTCGTGTGGTGCTGGAGTCAGGCGAGAGGGACGTCCAATGCCGCGTTGATGGTTCGCCATTCGGCGCCCGAGGCGATGGCGACGCCTTCCTTGATGCCGATGTCCCCCGGCGGAACCGGATGACGGCCGATGGTCTTTGCAGCGTTGAGTATCTCCATCGACATGCCCATCACAGACTTCAGCAGGATGCTGGGCAAGATGACGATGCTGTAGCCCAGCTCGGCCGCGGTCTCGAAATCGATCTCCGGCGTCTTGCCGCGCCAGACCACGTTCAGGAGGCAGGGCGCGCCGATGCGCTCGGGGACCGCCGCCATCTCCTCCAGCGTCTGCGGCGCCTCCACGAAGATGATATCCGCGCCGGCATCTGCGGCGCGCTTGCCGCGCTCGATCGCCGCGTTGAATCCTTCGACGGCGCGCGCGTCTGTCCGCGCGATGATCATGAAGTCGGGCGTCTCGCGCGCCTTGCAGGCCGTGCGGATCTTGGCGACGAAGTCCTCGGCCGGAACAATTGTCTTGTTCTCGAAATGCCCGCACTTCTTCGGGAAGGTCTGGTCTTCAATGTGGATTGCGGCCACACCCGCCCGCTCATAGGCGCGCACCGCGCGGGCCGTATTCAGTTCGCTGCCGAAGCCGGAATCCGCGTCAGCAATCAGAGGCACATCGACGGAGGCGGCCATGCGCCCGGCAACCGTCACCATCTCGGTCATGGTGATCAGGCCAAAGTCCGGGTAACCGTGGGAAGCCGAGACCCCTGCCCCGGTCATGTAGACGGCGTTGAAGCCGGCTCGCTGCGCGGCGCCGGCCGTCAGGCAATCGTAGGCCCCCGGTGCGAGGACGAACTCCTTGTTCGCAATCATCTGGCGCAGTGAGGCCATGTCCGTCTCTCCTCGTTCGTCATAGACCCAGATACGCCCGGATGTCATGTTCGCGCGCGGGCATGTCGGCCGTGACGATTTCGTCGGCGACGCGACCGGTCTCCATGATGTAGTGGCGGTCGGCGAACGCCCGCGCGAACCTGTAGTTCTGTTCGACCAGCAGGATCGTGTAGCCACGGTCGCGCAGGGTCCGAATGAGCGATCCTATCTCCTCCACGATCACGGGAGCGAGCCCTTCGGTCGGCTCATCGAGAAGCAGGATCTTGGCGCCGCTACGCAGGATGCGGGCGATCGCCAGCATCTGCTGCTCGCCGCCCGACAGTTTCGTGCCGCCGCTGTCACGTCTGGCCCACAGGTTCGGGAACGTCGTGTAGAGTTCCTCGACCGTCAGGCCGCCAGGTTTCAGGACGGGGGGCAAGAGCAGGTTCTCGTGCACCGTCAGAGACGAGAAAATGCCCCGGTCCTCAGGGCAGTAGGCCAAGCCCAGACGCGCGGTTTGGCGGGCCGGGAGCCCGATGGCTTCCTTTCCGTCAATCCTGATCGACCCCTTTCGATTGCGGAGCAGACCCGCGATCACCTTGAGGGTGGTGGATTTTCCCGCGCCGTTGCGGCCGAGAAGGCTGACGATCTCGCCCTGCCGCAGATGCAGGTCGATCCCATGCAGGACCTGTGTCTCTCCATAGCCCGCGACGACGTCCCTGAGTTCGAGAGCGAGGTCCACGGCGCTGCCGCGTTCAGTCATATCCTGCTCCGATATAGGCGGACTGCACGTCCGTGTTGCCGGAAACGTCTTGGTAGCTGCCTTCTGCGAGCACCTTTCCGCGTGCAAGCACGGTTATGCGGTCGGAAATCTCGGCCACGACATTGAGATTGTGCTCAACCATCAGGACGGTTCTGCCGGCGCGCAGCCGGACGATCAGCTCAGTCACCCGGCGAACGTCCTCCGGCGACATACCCGCCATCGGCTCATCGAGCAGCATTACCTTGGGGTCCATCGCGAGGGTTGTCGCCAGTTCCAGCGCGCGCTTGCGGCCGTACGACAGGAAGCGGGCCTTTTCGTATCGGTATTCCCACAGGCCGACCATCTCCAGCAGATCGCCTGCTCTGACCATTAGGTCCTGCAGTCCGGTGTCCGCACGCAGCATCGAATAGACGCGCTTCGTCTTGCTCTGCAGCGCGACGCATACATTCTGAATCGCCGTCAGATCCTGAAATACCGCCGATATCTGGAACGAACGCACGATGCCGTCGCGCGCGATCTCGGCCGGCGGCGTTCGCGTCACGTCGCGGCCCTCAAGGAACACTTGTCCGCGGGTGGGTGTGAGGAATTTGGTGATCATGTTGAAGCAGGTCGTCTTGCCCGCGCCATTGGGGCCGATCAGGGCGTGGATGTCCCCCCGCTTGACGGCTAGGTTGACGCCGTCGACCGCCCTGAACCCTGCAAACTCCATGGTCAGGTCGCGCGTCTCAATCATGGTGTCCGGCGCGCTCCGTCGCGGCATGCCGTTGGCGGAAAGATCGGTCACAGCGGCCTCCTCCAGAGACGAATGAGAAGACCGACGATGCCTTCCCTGAAGGCAAGCACCAGGACTACGAAAATGAACCCCTGGATGAACGTGACCCACTGGCCGAAGCCCGCTAGGTAGTTTTGGCTGGTCACCAGGACAGCGGCGCCGACGACAGGGCCGAGCACCGTGCCCACGCCGCCGATCAGCGTCATCAGGACCACCTCGCCGGAGGTGGTCAGGTGGACGTCCACCAGGGTCGCAATCTGGAAGATGATTGCCTTCATCGAGCCGGCGAGGCCGGAGATGGTGGCCGAGATCGCAAAAACCGTGAGCTTGATGGTCCGCACGTTCAATCCGAGCGACGTCGCCCGGCTTTCGCTGTCGCGTACTGCCCGCAGTACCTGCCCGAAAGGAGAATAGGTCAGACGGTAGGAGCCCAGAAGAACCAGCATGAACACCACCGAGACGACGACATAGAGCGTCATGTCGCTGCGCAGGTCGAACAGGCCGAACAGGGTTCCGCGTGGTACGCCCTGTATTCCGTCCTCTGCGCCGCTGTAGGGCGATTGAAGGACGATGAAGTAGACCATCTGCGCCAGGCCGAGTGTCACCATCGTCATGTAGATGCCGTGCCGTCGGATCGCGAGAAGCCCGAAGGCGACGCCCAGTATCAACCCGGCCAGCGTGCCGAACAGGACTGCCGCCTCAGGAGAAAGGCCCCAACTCGCGGCGACGAAGGCGGCGGTGTAGCCGCCAGCGCCGAAGAATGCGGCATGGCCAAGCGAGAGCAGACCGCAATAGCCCAGCAAAAGATTGAAGCCGATCGCGAACATCGCGAAGCACATCATCTTCATGAGGAACAGCGGGTAGACGAATGCAGGGAGAATTGCGGTCGCCACCGCAAGGGCCAGGAACACCCAGACGAAATGGCCCCTGGACTCGTTCGGGTTGAGGAGCGCCGATGCCATAGCGGAGCCCCTTTCGTATTCATCGAGTTCTTTCGCGTTCGACACGATCAGTGCTTTCCAAAGAGGCCGGCAGGACGGGTCATGATGACCAGGATCATGACGACGAAAACGACGACTGAAGAGGCTTCCGGATAGACAACCTTCGTAAGGCCCTCGATGATGCCGAGCGAGAAGCCGCCGAGAATGGCGCCGAGCACCGATCCCATGCCGCCGATGACGACGATGGCGAAGACGACGGTCAGCAGTTCCACGCCCATCTGTGGGCTGACGGAGTAGACGGGCGCGGCCAGCACACCGGCGAGCGCGGCTAGTCCCGTGCCGACGCCGAACGTCAGCGCGATCAGCACCTGGACGTTGATGCCGAAGGACTCGACGAGTTCGGGGTTCTCGGTGGTTGCGCGCAGGTACGAGCCCAGCCTCGTCTTCTCGATCGCGTACCAGGTGCCGAAGCAGATCACCACGGAAACGCCGATGATCCAGGCGCGGTATTTGGGAAGGAAGATGAAGCCCAGGTTCCAGCCGCCCTTGAGTTCGCCGGGGATCGCGTAAGGCATGCCAGCCGAACCATAGATGCCCTGGAAGAGCGACTGCAGCATGAGCGCCACGCCGAAGGTCAGAAGCAATCCGTAGATGTGGTCCACGTCGCGCAGGCGCGCGAGAAGCGCTCGTTCAAGGACGATGCCGAATGCGCCTACCACCAGAGGCGCAATGATCAATGCCCACCAGTAGCCGATGCCGGCATATGTCATCAGCATCCAGGCGCACATCCCGCCGAGCATGTACAGCGCACCGTGCGCAAAGTTCACGACGTTCAACAGGCCGAAGATGATCGCCAGTCCGAGACTGAGAATGGCGTAAAAGGAGCCGTTGATCAGACCGATCAGCAGTTGGCCAGCCAAGATCTGAACCGAAATCGATTCCATTTGTCGTCTCTCTCGACGGTGACCTGCAGGGAGGCGGGTCGAGACCCGCCTCCCCCGGTGGATTTTTTGGTGGGACTACTTGACCAGCGGGCACTGGCTTTCGGCGAGTGGCCGGTACGCCTTGTCACCGGGGACCGTTGCTACGAGTTCGACGGCATCCCAGTCAGCGGTCTTGTCGGCATCCGGACCCTTTGCCCGCATCAGGTACATGTCGTGTACCATGCGACCGTCCGCGCGGATCTTGCCCGAGGGCGTGAACCCGTCCGAGATCTCCGTGGAGCCAAGCTTCTCCATGACAGCCGAGGCTTCGTCGGACTTAAGTTCGGAAACCACGGCGAGGTAGGAACGGACCGCTGAGTAGACGCCGGCATGAGCCTGCGCCGGGATCGCCTGGCGCTTTTCCAGGAAGGCGTTCGTCAGTTCCCGCGTCTTGTCGTTCAGGTTCCAGTAGAAAGCGTCGATATAGTGAAGGCCCTCTGCGTCTTCCGGCCCGAGCGCCAATATGTCGGCCATGCTGATCGAGGGACCGACAAGGCGCAATGCGTCGCCATCGACGCCGAATTCGCGCGCCTGCTTGACGGCGCGCACGAAGTCGGTTCCGGAATTGGCCAGAACGAGAACGTCGGCGCCCGAACTCTGTGCCTGCATGATGAACGATGAGTAGTCGTTCGCGCCGGTCGGATGCCACACTTCTCCGACGACCTTGCCGGACGCTTTGGCGATTGCGCCGCTCATGACTTCGACAATCGATCGTCCAAAGGCGCTGTCATTGCCGATGAAGAACCAATTCTTGCCGCCCGACTCGATGATTGCCTGGGCCATCGAATGACCGGTCGCGTAGGTGTCATAAGTCCAGTGGATGCCGTTGGGCGAACATGCGTCGTTGGTGAGACGGTCGGTGCCTGGTCCGGAAAAGATGACCATGCGGTTCTTCTCCTTGACGACGTCCTGCACCGCCAGCGCGACCGCGGAACTGGCAAGGTCGACGATCAAATCGACGCCGTCCACGTCAAGCCACCGGCGCGCGAGGTTGAGCGCGATGTCAGGCTTGTTCTGGTGGTCGGCAAGGACTAGTTCGACCGGCACGTCCCCGATCTTGCCCTTGATCTCGGCGATCGCCAGTTCCGCGCCGGCCACCGAACCCGGTCCGGTCTGGTGCGAGAATGGGCCGGACATATCGGTCAGCACGCCGATCTTCACGACATTGCCGGAAAAATCGGCAGACGCCGGTGTTGGTAGTGCCGCCGATAGCGCAACGGCGGCAAGAAGCCCTTTTAGTTTCACTTGTTTCCTCCCGTTTGAATGTTTTGAGAACTTGATCGGTTAGTCCCGCTGGCGCGCCGATCAGGCTCGCCCCCCGTCGATGACGAAGTCGGAGCCCGTGACGAAACCGGCTTCATCCGAAGCCAGGTAGACGGCCAGATCGGCAATTTCCTCCGGTCGACCAAGGCGTTTGGCGAGCCGCTGCTCGCCCAGCGCTTGCAGTGCCTGTGCCTGCTTCGTGTCCGGCAGATTCGCCAGAAAGGCACGGGGCATCGGCGTATCGATCGCACCGGGAAGAATTGAGTTGACCCGGATCGGCGCAAGCTCAATTGCGGCAATTCGTGAAAGAGCCACGAGGCCCGCCTTTGTTCCGGAATAGGCACTCATCCCGCTGGTGTTGCGGACGGCAGCAGCCGAGGACATGTTAACGATCGAGCCGGTGTCGCCCATCAGGGGTGCGAGTTCGCGCATGACCAGGAAGGGTCCGCGAAGATTGACTTCGTAGAGGCGGTCGAACTCCGCGACGCTGGTTTCGACGAGCGGCCGGCCGACCATCGCGCCGGCATTGTTCACCATCACGTCGAGTCGGCCGTGGACGCCGGCTACGTGATCGCGCAGCCCCCGTACGGACGACTCCGATACCACGTCGAGATGAACGCACGCGGACATGACAGCAGGATCGACGGCCGTCGGCGGCGCAACGTCCGCACCGATGACGGTTGCCCCCTCCTGCGTATAACGGCGGCAGATCGCCATGCCGATGCCGCCGCAGGCGCCGGTGACGAGAGCGATCTTGCCCGCCAGGCGGCCGGCAGTACCCGACGAGCCGCTCAATGTCTTAGTCCCGCCTGCTTGAGGAGGGGCATCACCTTTTCGGAGAAGTACGTGAGTTCAGCCAGGTAGTCTTTGAAGTAGAAGACGATGCCGTGCAGACCCCGGTTGGAATAGTCGATCAGCATGTCGACGATCTGCTCCGGCGTGCCGACAAGGGGACGCGTGCCGTAGCCAGCCACGAAGCGCTTCATGCGTTCATCGTGTCCCTCTTTGAACGAACCGCTCTGCACGCCCAATGCGGCCAGCATGCTGTGCGCCGCGTCCCAATCGCCATTGTCCAGGATCTCCTGATAGGCGGACTGGGCTTCCGCTTCCGTGTCCCGGCAGACAACGAGCGCGGAACACATCAGTGCAACGTCGCGGTTGAACTTCTGGTCCGCGATGGTGCGGACGGCCAGAAGCCTGTCTATGTCCTCTGGCTTGGCTGGAGAGCCGAAGCAGACGTCGACGTTCCGCGCCGAAAAATCGACGCCGGCCGGAGATGTGCCCGCGTTCACCAGAATGGGGCCGGGGCGTTGGATCGGCTTGGGCTGCGCTTCGAGCCCCTTTAGCTTGAGATACTCCCCCTCGAAGTCGAAGACGCTGTCGTCGCTCCACAGGCGCTTGACCACGGTCAGCCACTCGTCGCCGTACCGGTAACGGTCGTCATGCTCGCGCAGGGCGACGTTGAACATCGCCATTTCCTGCGCGAACCATCCCATCACGACGTTCAGGCCGAAGCGGCCGTTCGAGATATGATCGATCGTCGCGGCCTGCTTGGCCGCGATGACCGGGTGCGTGAGCGCCACATGCGAGGTCGCAAAGCACATGATGTTCTCGGTGGCTGCCGCCATGGCGGCAGCCCAGGTGTAGACCTCGTAGCTGTTGCCGTTGTGATTGGACGAACCACCCTGCCCCTTGAACCGGCCGATCGGCAGCGCGACCTCCATCCCCATGCGGTCGGCAAGCTGGATGACCGACTTGTTGTAGTCCCAGGTCATCTGCCGGTCGGTCGGGAAATTGGTGATGATGCTGCCGCCACTGCAGTTCAGCGCGAAGACCCCGAGCTTGAGCTTCTGGCTGTTGAACAGCGGGACATGCTCGGCCCGATACGCGCGCAATTGCTCTCTATTCACGGAAGTCCTCCCGGTAACTGCCTGGATGGAGACGGATCAGGCGAAGCTGACTTCGTCGGCCGTTGAGACAGCCGCGAACCGCTTCAGCACGGCAATGGACTCGTCGTGCTCGATGGCACCAGGAGCTGCGCAAGCGTCCTCGACGACGACGCATTCATAGTCGCGATCGTGAGCCTCGCGGATGCAAGCCTGTACGACGGCCGGCGTCGAAACGCCCGATGCGACAACCCTCGAAATCTTCTTCGCCCGCAGGATCACTTCAAGCTCGGTGCCGTAGAAGGGACTAACGCGATGCTTGGTGATCAGGACGTCTTCCGGCCTGCGTTCGAGATCGGGGTGGATTTCCGTACCGAAGCTGCCGAGCTTCATTAGGCCGGCCTTGCGCAGTCCCGAGAACATCGGCGAGGTTGACGAGCACTCGCGATAGTCCTCGGAGAAGCCGACACGCACGAAGATGACCGGCGCGCCGGCCGCGCGAGCCTTGGCGATCACCTTATTCGTGTTCTCGATAATCCTGCGGCTGCGGACGGCTTCGCCGAGCGGACCCTTTCCGCTAGCGCCGTCGTCGTGGACGAGGTCGTTCTGCAGGTCGAGAACAAGATATGCAGATGTCATTTTACTATTCCTTGGGATGAATTGCCTTCTGTTCAGAAGGCCAGGTTCGTTCTTCGTGCCCTGTCGACCGAAGCTATTTTCGAGGAAACGGCGCTCCATCACGCCTCTGGCCGAGGCTCAATACCGCCCCCCGGTGACGTGGAGCACTTCGCCGGTGATGTATGAAGCGCGCTCAGACGCCAGGAACGAGACCGCGTCGGAGATGTCCTGCGGGCAACCGATGCGGCGGATGGGCAGGGTCGCCTTGGCGTTTTCCACGATGCGCTCATAGTGCGGGAGTTGGCGCACCGCCGCGGTATCGATGATGCCGGGGGCGATGGCGTTTGCGGTGATGCCGAACCTGCCGTTCTCCAGCGCCATGGCGCGGGTGAAGCCGAGCAGCCCGGCCTTCGCGGCCGAGTAGTTCGCCTGCCCCGGATTGCCGAGATGCGCCCGTGACGAGATGGAGACGATGCGCCCCCACTCTCGCGCTACCATCGCCGGCAGAGCGCGCTTCGTGCAGAGATAGGCGCCCTTGAGCACGACATCGACGACCGCGTCCCAATCCGATTCCGGCATTTTGCCGATGCGGTTGTCGCGTGTGAAACCGGCGTTGTTGATCAGGATATCCGGCGATCCAGCCTGATCCTCGATCTCCTGGAACGCGCCGTCGACCGAGCTTGCATCCGTCACATCCATCGCGACGCCAAAGGCGCGATGGCCCATCGCGCGGATGCGGCCTGCGACCGAACCCGCCAGGTCGAGCCGGATATCGGCTACGGCGACCACGACCCCTTGCGCTGCCAATGCCTCGGCGATTGCCGCGCCCAGGCCGCCGGCAGCACCTGTAACCAGCGCCGTCTTTCCCTCAATTCCAAGTTCCATCATGCTCGCTGCTGCAGCCATCCCCGAATGTGCATTTATGGTGTCGGGAAAGATTGTTGTTGTCAATGGAAATCAATTCCATCATAAACGAAACACGATTTCACTGAAGGAAGAGAGATGCGTCCAAGACGGAACGCGACCAAGGCTGGCGAACCGAATCCGCAATCAGGGCACGACGAAATGGATCAGGTCGAGCCGGCAAAGGATCCTCACAAGGTCGAAGCCCTTGAGCGCGGACTGCTGTTGCTTCAGGCTTTTCGTCGAGGGGACCAGTATCTGGGCAATGCTGAGCTCGCGGCGCGCGTCTTGCTCCCCAAGGCGACCGTCTCGCGCCTGGCATATACGCTAACCGCTGCGGGCTTCCTCGTCTTCGATCCGGAAAGCCGCCGTTACAGCCTCGGTCCATCCGCCATCGCGGTAGGCAGCACCGCTCTCGCAAACACAAGCGTCCGCGACGTCGCTCGTCCCTATCTCGAGCAGTTGGCCAATGACATGGCGCTCAACGTCGGCCTGGGCATGCAGGACCGGCTTCAGATCATGTACATCGACGCATACGAGGGCAATCCGCTGATCGGGCTGCGGCTCTATTCCGGAACGCGTCTGCCGCTGCCGCAGACATCGATGGGGCGCGCTATTCTCTTCGCCTACGGACCCCAAAAGCGCGAGGAAATCCTGGGTCAGGTGCGGGAAACGCAAACGCCGGAAGAATGGCAGGCGACGCGCGCAGGACTGGATCAGGCGATGCGCGATCTGGAAGAGCTTGGCTACTGTTCAAGTGCCGGCGAATGGCGGCCGGAAATTCATGCCGCGGCCGCTCCCATCCGTCTTCCGGACGGCCGCGTCTACGCGCTCAACGCCGGAGGGCCGGCATATCTTGTCCCGATCGAACGCCTCGGCGAGATCGGTCTTCGACTGCGTTCGATCGCGGAAGACATCGAACGGGCGATGGGCGGCGACGGCGCGCCACCCGACACGACAAATTTTGATCGCTGACTCCCAATGAGCGACGTGTACATCATTGGCGCGGCAATGACGCCGCTCAACAAGCATCTGACGCTGTCGGTGAAGGATCTGACGGCGCTGTCGGTGGACGCCGCCCTGGCCGACGCCGAAATCGAGCGCGACGATGTTCAGGCCGCCTGGTTCTGCAACACGCGACAAGGCGCGCTCGAGGGCCAGCACGGGGTGCGCGGTCAAGCAGCCCTGCGAGCATGTGGCTTCGCCGGCATAGCCATCTTCAATACGGACAACGCCTGCGCCAGCTCCAGTTCGGGGCTGATGCAGGCGTATGCGGCCGTCAAGGCGGGTCTCGCTGACATTGCGCTCGTCGTCGGCGCTGAGAAGATGAACTATCCCGAGAAGCGCGAGCAGATGTTCGAGGCCTTCAAGGGAAGCTGGGACCGGGATCTCGCCGACCAGCACATGCGGGCGCTGCTTGCTGCGGGTAAAGGTATGGAACTCCCTCCGGAGGCATCGGAGGCAGCCGGCGAGCGCTCGGTGTTCATGGACATCTATGCCGCTCAGGCCCGCTTTCACATGAAGACATTCGGCACGACACGGCGCCAGATCGCCGCTGTCGCCGCCAAGAATCATTGCCACTCGCAATTCAACCCCAACGCCCAATACCGCTTCCCGATGACGGTGGATGAGGTTCTTGCCGACCGTCTGATTGCGTGGCCAATCACGCGCGCGATGTGCGCTCCGATGAGCGACGGCTCCGCTGCGCTGGTCATCGCGTCCGCAGGGGCGGTCGCGCGCCTTGGCTCCAGGCGCGCCGTCGCGATACGCGGCATCGGGGTGAGCAGCAGCAGCGACCGGTCGATCGAGGAATATGACAAGCACTTGACCAGGGTCGCGGCCGACCGCGCCTATGAACGGGCCGGTGTCGGCCCCGCCGACATTTCGGTCGCCGAACTCCACGACGCGTCGGCCATCGCCGAGATCATTCACAGCGAGAATGTCGGCTTCTGCGCCTATGGCGAAGGGGGACCACTGGTCGAAAGCGGCGATACGACGCTTGGCGGCCGGCTCCCGATCAACGTGTCAGGCGGCCTGCTTTCGAAAGGACATCCGATCGGCGCAACCGGCGCGATCCAGATCGTCGAACTGGTGACGCAGTTGCGCGGCGAAGCCGGAGAGCGTCAGGTCGCGACGCCCAAGCTCGGCCTTGCGGAAAACGGCGGCGGCTTCCACGGGGTAGAAGAGGCGGCCTGCGTCGTCACCATCCTCGAGGCGCCCCAGCGATGAGCATGACCGCCGAGCAAGCGCGGCGCCTGCGCAATTGGCAGGTGCCGGCGACGAGCCACGAATACAGTCGACGGGATGCCGCGCTTTATGCGCTGAGCGTCGGCTTTGGAGACGACCCGCTCGACCGCCGGGAACTCAAATTCGTTGATCACGCCAGGGAAGACTTTTGCGTGACGCCCAGTATGGCGCTGATCCTCGGGTATCCGGGGTTTTGGCTCGGCCACCAGGAAACCGGCCTCGATCTCGGCCGCATCCTGCATGTCGAGCAATCGATCGAGATCCTGGAGCCACTTGCGCCGGCCGGCCGCGTCATTGGGCACACGCGGGTGACCGACCTGTTCGACCTCGGTCGGGGCAAGGGCGCGCTCCTGCAATCGCGGCGCGACATCAGCGATGCCGACGGTCGCCCGGTTGCTGTTGTTCGCCAATCGCACATGCTGGCGGGCTACGGTGGCTTCGGCGGCGAACCCCCTGTGAAGAGCACGGTAGAAGCACCTGGCCAGCCAGCCTGTTCTGTCGAGACGCGCACACTTCCGCAACAGGCCCT
This sequence comes from Mesorhizobium shangrilense, assembly GCF_028826155.1. NCBI lineage: Bacteria > Pseudomonadati > Pseudomonadota > Alphaproteobacteria > Hyphomicrobiales > Phyllobacteriaceae > Arvimicrobium > Arvimicrobium flavum. The sequence continues at coordinate 3,012,133 of NZ_JAQGPN010000001.1, read as the reverse complement.
GCTCTATCGTTTGAACGGTGACCTGAACCCTATCCATGCGGACCCCGACCGCGCCGAACGCGCCGGCTTCGCAAGGCCGATCCTGCATGGAATGTGCAGCCTGGCGATGGCCTGCCGCGCCGTGTTGCGCTGCCTGTGCGCGTACGAACCGCAGCGCCTGCGCTCCTTCAGCGCGCGAATGACGGCCTTGGTCTTTCCGGGTGAGACTTTGCTGCACGACATTTATCCCGATGGACGTTTCACCACGACTGTCATGGAGCGCAGCAAGTTTGCCCTCGATCGAGGCAGCGCAATCGTTCTGGACAGCATCAGCCAGGCGCCCTCCAGGGATCTTTCCGTATGAGCACAATCGTCTTCGGCGAGAACCGGTTGGATGGGGGCGAACTGCCCGAACGAGGTCGAAAGGCTGCAGCAGTTCTACGTTCATACGGGATTGACCGCTCTGATGCTGTCGCGCTGCTTCTGCGCAACGGGCTGACATTCGTGGAGGCAAGCGCAGCTTTGCAGCATCTCGGCTGCTACGTGTTGCCTATCAACTGGCATGCTGCGCATGCCGAGATCGCACATGTCCTGCGTGACGCCGGGGTCAAGGCGCTCATCGCGCATGACGACCTGCTGACCCACGAGGTGCGGGAACGGCTTCCCGGCATTCCCATCTTTGTTGTCGACCGCCAAAGCGACACTGGTTCGGGCGGGCGCGACCCCGACTGGACCGCTCCTGCCGGTACGATCGACTGGCGCGCCCTCGTCGTGGCGCAGGTACCCATTGAGACCGTCCCCGCCGTGGCCGCTGAAAGCCTGTTCTACACCTCCGGCACCTCGGGCCTGCCGAAGGGCGTCCGGCGCGCGGTCCCGAATCCGGATCAGGTCCCCGCCATTGCGCGGATGCGGCATGCCATCACCCGGATCGGCAAGGCATCCCGTGTACTCCTGACGGCGCCGATGTATCACACGGCGCCGAACATGTATGCGACGCGTGCGGTCCGCGAAGCGGAATTGCTGGTTCTACCAGCACGTTTCGACCCCCACGAATTCCTCGCACTCATCGAGAAGCACAGGATTACTGATCTCTACGCGGTCTCGACCATCTTCACGCGGCTCCTCGCGCTGCCGCAGCAGCATCGCGCGCAGTATGATCTGTCTTCGCTTGAAAGCGTTCTGCACGCCGGCAGTCCCTGTCCGGTCAGCGTGAAGAGGGCGATGATCGCGTGGCTCGGTCCCAAGCTGATCGAATATTACGGGTCGACCGAGCATGGCCCGCTGACATTCGTCACCGCGCCCGAATGGATGGAGCGTCCCGGTACCGTCGGCCGCGCGATTGACGGGGTCACGCTGGCGATTTTCGACGACGAAGGCAACGCCGTGCCGGCGGGCGTCGCGGGCGAGGTCTATGGCGCCAACGCAAACTACCCCGATTTCACCTACAACAACGATGCCGCAGCACGCGCGGTTCTCGACCGGCAGGGCCTCATCGCGACTGGCGACGTCGGCTATTTTGACGCCGATGGCTACCTGTTCCTGTGCGATCGCAAGCGTGACATGGTGATCTCGGGCGGCGTCAACATCTATCCTGTGGAGATCGAGAACGCAGCCATGGGCTACAGCGGCATCGCCGATTGCGCCGTATTCGGGGTTCCTGATGCCGAGTTTGGCGAGGCGCTAGCCTTGCTGGCGGAAGCACACCCGGGCTCAGACCTTCAGGAAAGCGACCTGCGAGCCCACTTGGCGAAACACCTGCCGCGCTTCAAGCAGCCGAAGATTGTTGAAATCCGTGGCTCCCTGCCCCGCGATGACAGCGGCAAGATCCGCAAGCGCGTCCTGCGCGAGCCCTATTGGGCCGGTTATACCAATAGAATCTAGGACCTCCCATGACAACGCACACGACCGGCAACTCGGAACTTCTCCAAGGATTGAGATCGTATGTTCGTGGCAGGCTGGTGCCACTGGAGTCCGAGGTAGCGGAACAGGACCGTGTCGGCCACGACGTGATAGCCGAGATGCGGGAGATGGGCCTTTTCGGCCTGACCGTCCCTGAGGCGTATGGGGGGCTGGGCCTGCCCCTCTCGCAGGAAATCGAGCTGGTCTATGAACTGACTTGGGCGTCCCTTGCTTTCCGATCTGTGGTGGCGATGAACATCGGGATTGGCGCCAAGGCGATCGCCGAGGACGGCACCGAGGAGCAGAAGCGTGAATGGCTGCCCCGCATCGCGAGCGGCGAGACGATCACCTCCTTCTGTCTGACCGAGCCGTCATCCGGCTCCGACAGCGCCTCGCTGAAGCTGAATGCTGCCGCGGTCGAAGGCGGCTATCGCCTTACCGGCAGCAAGCGGTTCATCAGCAATGCGCCGCTGGCAGGGCTGTTCATCGTCATGGCCCGCACCAACGCGTCTCCCCTGCCCCGCAACGCGCATGTGTCGGCCTTCCTGGTACCGGCGGGAACCCCGGGCGTCACAGTCGGCCCGCGTGACAAGAAGATGGGGCAAAGCGGCGCGGCGACCGCGGACGTCTACTTCGACGATGTCTTTGTTCCAGCCCAAAACATCATCGGCGGCATCCCCGGACGAGGCTTCTCGACCGCCATGAAGGCCCTGGATCGCGGCAGGATCGCGGTCGCGGCGGCGTGTGTGGGACAGGCGCGGAGAATCCTCCATGAAGCCCTTACCTATGCCGAGACGCGGGAACAGTTCGGGCAGAAGATCTCGCAGTTCCAGCTGGTTCAGGCGATGCTGGCTGACAGCCAGGCCGAGCTCTACGCCACGGAATGCATGGTGGCAGACACGGCGCGCCGCTACGACAACAGCGAGACGGTCGCCAAACAGGCCTCCTGCTGCAAGATGTACGCCTCGGAAATGGTCGGCCGCGTCGCCGACCGGGCCGTGCAGATTTTTGGCGGCGCGGGCTACTTGCGCGATTCTGGTATCGAGAGATTCTACCGGGACGTGCGGGTGATGCGCATCTACGAGGGCACCACCCAGATCCAGCAACTGGTCATCGCGCGCGCCATGCTGCGCGAACATGCGGGGATGGTCGCGCAATGAATACGCAGGGCCCTCTGGCGGGAATCCGTGTCGTCGAGTTCGCAGCCCTCGGGCCGGTGCCATTCTGCGGCATGCTGCTTGCGGACCTCGGCGCTGAAGTGTTGCGCATCGACCGGCCGGGCACGCCGGAAAGACCGTCGGACATCCTGGCGCGAGGCAAGTCGTCCATGATCCTCGACCTCAAGACACAGGCCGGCAGGGAGCAGGCTCTTGAGGCGGCTGCCCACGCCGATGTCCTGATGGAAGGACTTCGCCCCGGCGCGATGGAACGACTGGGCCTCGGCCCCGACACCGTCCTCGTCAAAGCGCCGCATCTTGTCTACACGCGCGTGACCGGATGGGGACAAGGCGGCCCGCTTGCCCACACTGCGGGCCACGATATCAACTACATCGCCGTCGCCGGCGCCCTCGGCGCGTTCGGGCCGGACGGAGCCCCGCCTGTCGCGCCTATCAATCTCGTCGGCGACTTCGGCGGTGGCGCCCTCTATGCGGCATTCGGCATCCTCAGCGCGCTGCTCGAGCGGCAGCGCTCTGGTATGGGGCAGGTCATCGACGTAGCGATGGTGGATGGAACCGCGAGCATGCTCGCGATGCTCCTGTCGCATCATCAGGGCGCGCGGACCGGCACCGGGACGCGGCGCGGCCAGTACTTTCTCGACGGCAGCGCTCCGTACTATCGAAGCTACGTCTGCGCGGACGGAAGGTGGATCGCTCTCGGCGCCATCGAACCGCAGTTCTGGTCGACTTTCGCAGGCAAGCTCGGCCTCGAGAGCGTGCCCAGCCAGGCGCCTGAGGACTGGCAGCAGGTGACTGGGCTTCTCGTCGAAACGTTTCGGACGCGAACGCGTGACGAGTGGATCGCGATATTCGACGGCTCCGACGCTTGCGTGAGCCCGGTCCTCGACGTCGATGAACTCGCGGGCTTCGATCATCTCAAGGCGCGCGAGACCTATGTCACTAGGGACAAGCTCTTCCAGCCATCGGCGGCGCCGCGCTTTTCCCGCACTCCCGGCGCCATCCACGGCGGGCCGGCACACCCGGGTGCAGGTGGAAGACAACTCCTGGACAACTGGATCGCGCGGCTGAACTCCGTCGCATCGTCAAAGACATAGGCACTGGAGAGAATGTCATGAGCCACCAAGTTACCGAACCCTTTCAGCACAAAGGCATCACTCCGATGAACGCTCTTTATCCGATGCGGATCGTTGGTTTCAGCGGCAACACGCACCGCCCTTCCAAAACGCAGGCGCTTGTCGGTTCGCTTCTCGCCTCGGTCGGTCAGATCATACCGGTCGAAACCCAGTACTATGACGTGCTCGACTTCGGAGAGAGCCTTGGCACGGCCTTCAGCCGGGACCAATTGTCGGAACAGGCTCTGGCCATCCTCCAGGATCTGGAGACGGCTGACGGCCTTGTGCTGGCATCGCCGACTTACAAGGGTTCGTATTCCGGGTTGTTCAAGCACGTCGTGGACCTTCTCGCGCCCGATGCACTGATAAACAAGCCTGTGATCGTAGGCGCAACGGGCGGTGGGCTTCGCCATGCTCTGATCGTAGAGCATCAACTGCGACCCCTGATGGGCTTCTTCAACGCCAATACGATTGCCACGTCGGTATACGCTAGCGATGGCGAGTTCGAGCAGGGCATTCCGCATGCAGAGGCTCTCAAGGATCGGATCACCATGGCTGCGCAAGGACTGGCAGGCATCTTGTCGAATAGGTCGACGGGTAGCGGTCTTGTCGGCAACGCCGCCTGCTGACGTTCTGTCGCCACAGTCAGGATCGCGCAGCTGATACGGGTCGGGTGCCCGGCAGCACGTTCAGGGGCTATGGGCCCCGAACGTTTCCGCCAGCCGAACCACATGCAAGCGCTACCGACTGGATTTCAAAACTAATGCGTACCGTTCGCATCACTGAAAATCCCAGAGGGCTATGGTCCTCCCAGGCTAGTAGAATGCGGCTGCTCGGCGCGATCCGCGGAAATCGCTACCCCGTGCGGCGGCGAATCCGGCGCGTCAGCGCAGATTTCTCCTGGATTGCCGTTCCTTTTTCCCCAGGTCCCTCATAGAATCGCGCGCCGGCCATAGTCGGCAGTTCTTGGGGGAATTCATGAAACGCTATCTGACAGCCGCCGTTGTAGGCGTCGGCCTTGCCATGCCCGCAGCCGCGCAGACAGTCCGCGAAGGCGTGTATGACGTGAAGGGCACCAATCTCGACGGATCCGCCTATTCCGGGACAGCCGCCATCACGCTGACCAGCGAGACCACGTGCATGATCGAGTGGCAGACGGGCGGGACGACCTCGCAGGGTATCTGCATGCTCTACGAGGATGCGTTCTCGGCCGGTTACGTGCTCGGCGACGAGGTCGGCCTCGTCGTCTACAAGGTGCAGGCCGACGGGTCCCTTGACGGCGCCTGGACAATCACCGGCAGCGACGGCGCCGGAACGGAGACGCTGACGCCTCAGTAGCGCACTTGCAGGCAGACGGGCTCGTCTGGTGTCGAGGAGCCTGCTCTCGTATCGCGACATGAGCCCGCCTCCTCGCGAAGACGGGCTCTCGTGTGTGGTCGGGTCGTTCCCGGACGCGCCGGTCAGGCGGCGAACGGGTGCTTTACCTTGTCGCGCTGCGCAGTCGCCTCGGCGGCAGTCGGCTTGCCCTCGACCGCGCGCTGGATCGCTTCCTTGGTGGCGCGATAGTTGAAATCCTGGATCTTGGCGTCGTCGGCGGCGTCCCAGTGGATGAACACGCCGACGCAGATGAACACGTCATCCGCCTCTTCGGCGGGAATGATGCCCTCGGCCACGCAGTCCTGCACGGCCTTGGCCACCGCATGCTGAGCCGGACCGAACATCTGCACCGCCTGCTTGGCGCCCTTGATCGTCACCTTGTTGAACAGGATCGTGTTCGGCTTGCAGGCCAGATTGGGCGCGATCACCGCCAGCAGGCTGGTGAAACCATCCTTGTTGTTGGTGAGCGCGTGGCAGAACGCCGATTCGACGGCGCTGCCCCTTGGGCCGATCAGAAGGTCCACATGGGCGACTTCGTTGCCGTCGCCGACCAGCGATTCACCGACCATCACCTTAGAAATCTTTGCCATGCCTTTTCCTCCAAGATTTTTTAAGGAGTCCAAAGACGCCGCAACCGAGCGGACGCTCGATGGACGACTATCCTTGTTGGCAGCGTCCGGGCAAGCCGGACCGGTTGGCTAGATAGCCGCAGAGACCCTGTCCCTGCTGCCGAAATTCAACCATCAAGCCTCCCTTTATGCAAGGCGATCGCCAAGCATATGGACCAAAAGAGAAGCCACCGTCAGGTCGGCCGAGGTGCCGGGGTTCAGGCCGCGAGCCTTCAGGCTGCGATCGAGGTCAGTGAGGAGGCGCACGCGGGTCGCCTCGTCGCCTGCGGTCTCCAGAGCGGCGCTCACAGCGCGTGCCTCGTCCTGGATCGCCGCGGCGATCGCGGTCCCATGCTTTCGCGCCACGTGGCTGTCCGGAAAGCCGCAAAGGAAGGCCATATAGGCGAAGATCGTCGGCCACATACCGCCCTCGCCTTTCGAGATGGCCCCTGCGAGCGCCGGCAGGCCGACGCCGAACACGTCCTCGAAGCCGGTCGCATACTGACGTGCGATCCTGTCGCGATCGGCCGCTTCGCGCATCGCCGCCAGAAGCGGCGCCTGCGCCGGTACGCGTACGTCATGCGCGTCGGCGGATCCCAACCCGCCCGGAGACGCCAGGACGATCGCCTCGAACACCTCGGCCGCGTCCTCGACATCCATGGCGTCGAGGAGAAGGCGCAGATTCGGCCTGAGTTCCCCGGGCATCTCGGCGGCCCGCGCCAGCGGAGCGCACAGCAGGATGATGCCGAGATTGGTGTTGGCGTCGACCGCCCGGCGCGTGGCCTGAACGGACTTCAGAATGCGCCGTCCGACCGACAGCGCAGGATCCGTCAGCGGCCCCGAAGAGACGCGTGCGCTGACGAGGAACTGCTCGGCCGACATGCGGTGTCCGTCAGCGAAGACGTGGACGTTGCCGGGCTTCAGCGCCTCGATCTCCATGCGGCAGGCGGCTTCATAGGCGGCCTGGATGCGCTCGCGCGAATGCGTCATCGGTTTGCCGGCGCGACGAAGCGGAGTGGACGTCCCGAAGACGCTTCCTGCTGCGCGCGGTGGGCCAAGCATGCCAGAAGGCTCTCGGCGATAACGTCGGCAATGTTGACGGCGGTGACGGATTGCAGGCCGGACCAGGCCGGCATGCTGTTGACCTCGAGCACGAAAAGGCGGCCATCGGCGGCGGGCAGGATATCGACGCCGGCAAAGTCGGCGCCCACGGCGCGGGCGGCCGCGACGGCAAGGCGCTCCAGCTCCGCCACGTCGTGGCCGGCAACCGGCTCCGGCGCCGCCCCGCGGTTCACATTGGTGATCCAGTCGGCGCCGCGCCGGCTCATCATGGCCACGGCGTTGCCGGCGCAGACGAAGACACGGACGTCCCGGAAGGGCGGTCCGGCGCGCGGCACATAGTGCTGGAGATAGTAGACGTCGCTCGTCTCGTCCGCCGCGGGCAGATCGGCAAGTCCCTGGACTAGCCGGATCCCCCGCCCCCGCGCGCCAAACAGCGGTTTTAGCACCAGCGGCGACACGGCAAGTTCGCGCAGCGCGATCGCCTCGGCAGCCGCCAGGCCTTCCACGGCGAAGGTGGGGGGTGTAAGTAGGCCGGCCCGTTGCAGGAGGAAAGTCGTCATCGATTTGTCGACGCAGCGCTCGATGGCCTGCGCGGAATTCCACACCGGGACCGCAAGCCCGCCCAGAGCATGGAGCACCCCCAGACGCCTCGTGATCGCCTCGAAGGATCCGGCCGAGATCGAACGGACCAGCACGGCGTCGGGCAGTCCGTGCTCGAAGCCGGGTATCGCCAGCCCATGCGGGCGCTCCGTATCGAAGGCGATGGAGGCCAGCGACGTCGTCGCGACCACCGCGCCCCGCCTTCGCAGCCGCGATGCGAGCCCCCTCGAGTCTGAATTGTCGTTGAAGATGAGGATATTGGGTATCACGTCTATCCGAGGCTCTTCTCGAGCATCGCCACATCCCTGGCGCCGGCCCTGAATGTATCGCCCGTTTCGATGGCGGTCACGACGATCTCGGCGGGGCTGAAGAGCAGAGGATCAATCGCATAGAAGTCGCCGTTGAAGCGCTTGAATATTTCCGCGAAAGGCTGCCCGTAGTCGCGTGAGGCCCGGCTCGGCAGTTTTTCGGCGAGTTGCCTGGCGGCTTTTCCGGGCCCGGTAACGAAGAGCTGGACGACCCCGCCATAGATGATGGCGTCGTTGGTTCGGCCCATCGCGGTGAGAAAATCGGGATGCGGCGCGGGAATGGGAGCTGATCCGATCCCTTCGACGATCCGGTCCAGCGGAAACTTCAGGTCATTGGCCTTGTGAATGGCGACTTCCAGCACCCTTGCCACGATCTGCACCGTGCCGGCGAGGCTCTGGGTGGGGGCATAGAGGAAGGTAAGCTTGTCCGGCGGTAAACCCGTGGTCTTGGCCACCTTCTCCACGATGGCCGGGGGTGGCGGTTCGGCGGTCTCGAGCAGGAGCACGGCCGACGATGCCCTGTCCCGGTAGGCAAGTGTCGAAAACAGCGGCTCGACGCGAGCCAGAGCGCGCGCGGGCCCGGAGCCCATCGCAAAATAGTCCTCGGTCGATAGGTTCCAGCCTGCATATTGCGAGGCGAGACAGGCAAGGACAGGCTGGGAACTCCCTACCTGGATGCCGAAGGGCCACTTGTCGCCGGATCGGTCAATGACGGCGGCGACCCTACCGAGACCGCCCATCGCCGCCTCTGCCAGGCGCAATCCGGCCTCTATGCCGCCCACGACGCTTGCCCCTACGTCGATCAGGCATTCGCCTGAGGCGCCCTTGGTGACCGCGATGCGCAATCGTTCGGCATCCCGGATCATGTCCTCGGCGATGCGCTGTGCATTGTCGTTCAGGTGCGCCATTCCCGCCTTCATGTCGGGCTCGCCTCCCAGCAGCGCTGCAATTGTCTGGCCTGGGCCTCGGCGCTCCGCCGGGTGACACCGGCATTCGAGCCGCGGGCAAAGACTGTGCAGACCGGATCGCCCGCGATCAGGCTGCTGCCCGCCGCTTGGCGATCGGCCGTCCATTCGGGCCATGCGAGGTCGGGAAATTGTGCGACCGGCGCGGAAGCGTAGGCAATCAGGGAAGCCATGGAGTCCTCGAATCGCGGTAGGTCGAAAACGTCTCCGCGCGCTGCGCGCAGATGCGCTTCGAACAACGGCGCTTCGGCGCTGTCGAAGATGTCCAGCGTCGCGCCCGGTCGCGGATTGATCTCGATGAGCTGGCAACCGTCCACGGATCTGATGAAGTCCGCGCTGCACAGGCCGACCAGTCCGACGCGCATCGTCAGACTGGACAGCCATCTGCCGATCGTGGCGGCCACGCCTCGGTCGAAGCGCCGCAGCCGCACCGCGCCTCCGTAGCGATAGGGGGCGGCGGCGATGGGCGATGTCCACTGCCGGCTGAAGCCGACGACGCGCGCGGCACGGCCATCGCCGATGAACAGGGCCGACAGACTCGGGCCGCGGACCATGCGCTGGAAGTAGCGCCCCGTGGCGGGGATGTCGCCTTTGGCGTGCCGGACGTGCGCCCCTCCCGCCCCGCCCGTGGTCTTGGTGATCCAGTTTTGGGGGTCGGGCGGCGCGCTCCATCTGTAGCCAGGGTGCGGAATGCCGAGTTCGGCGCAGTCCGCCGCAAGCGCTGCCGGATCCTTGACGCGCCGTATCGCGGCGGCGCCATTGCCGGCCAGAGGGAAGTATCTTGCGACTTCATCGACGACGTCCGCCTTGCGTTCGAAGCCGGAGCCCAGAACGACCGCGGCCGGCTCCTCGTCCCCGGCCAGATGTCGAAGCGTGTCGATCAGGCGATCCGCGTCGATGCCCGCCTGCAGGTCGCCCGGAAGTTTTGCGGAGCGTTCGGCAAGAGCGACCGTGTCGGTATCGCCAAAGAAATCCGCGACCAGCGGACGATAGCCCGCCAGCCCTGCCGCCGCGGCCAGCGCGCGGCCCGAGATCGCCGCGATCAGAACCGTTCGGGCGTTATTTCGCGATCTCGCGTGCAAGGGAAAAAGCATCCTGGAAATCGAGCGTGACGGCCGCATCCGCCTGGATCATTCGTTTGAAGAGGCCCGACTCCACCCTGTACTTGACGTTTCCGATGGCAAGCGGACCGATCCCGACAGCCTTTGTCGCCTCGATCGGCTCGCTGTTGGCGCTGACCGCCACCGTTTCGATGCCGGCCGGAGGGACGGCGTTGACGTCGGCCGCGATGAGGAGCGTATGCGCCTCCTTCAGCTGTGCCTTCGACACCACCTGGACGCCCGCCTTTGCTGCCGTGAGGATCACCTCGGCCTCCACTATCAGCTTCAACTTGTGCGCATCGGTCGAGCCGTCAGCCGTCTTCACATCGACGGCGAACCGGCTCTTCATGGCCGAAGCAGCTCGGTCCACGCGTTCTACGCCGTCATGGCCAACGATGGTGACGTCAGCGCCTTCCTTTGCCGCGATCACGGCAGTGCAGAATCCGACCACTCCGGTGGCGCCGAAGATTGCGACACGCGTGTCCTTGAGGCTGCGGTCGAAGTTTGCCGCGAGGGACTTCTCGACCTTGGCGATCATTGCCGCAGCAGTTGTGAAGGACCCCGCCGGATCGGCGAACACCGAAATCTTGAAGGGCGGCACCATCGCCTTCTTCGCCGCGTCGAACATGTCGAGCGCCAACGACACATCCTTGCCGCCGATGAAGATGCCGGTATCGACGCCCGCGTCGGGCGGTCGTGAGAAGATGGCGTCCTGAATCAGCCCGGAAACTTCGGCAAGACCAACGTCGACATAGGGAAGCACCGCGTCGAAGCCGGCATCGAGCGCCATGTTCACGTCGAACGGACTCATATGCTTCAGCGGGGTGAGCATGTGCAGGATGTGCTTGTTGGCCATGTTTGTCTCCAGTCCGAGACGGTCTTTCCCCCAACGTTCAACTGCCGACGAGCCCGAGCCCCGCCGAAGCAATCCGTGCGCCCGAGTTCCTGCCTTGTGCGATCTTGATCTCCAATCCGGCTCCGTCGCTCTCGCCGACGCTGGCGACCATCGCCGCAGCCTCGGCTTGCGACGCCGCGAAGGCGAAGCCGGTCGGGCCCCACGAGCTCTGCCCGATGCCGACGGCTCCCACCGCAGCAAGCCTGCGCGCGACATCCTCCACTCGTTTCGACATGAAGACGCCGCCCTGGGCAGGCGCGAAATGTGCGCCGACCAGCATCTGGATGTCGGTGACGGCTGCGCCGAAGCCAGCGAGGTCGCGACCGATCAGAGCCGGCATGACGCCCATCAGGACGCGCCGGCAGATCTCCCCGACGCCCGTCGCGGGAAAGGGCGGAAGCGAGCTGAACGCCTCAATCTCGCTGTCGCCGTGCAGTCCGTCCGCAGCCCGGTCGAAAATGAGGATCACCCGCCATTCTTCTGGAATGGGCAGCCGGGCGATAACCGGCGGCGCCTTGCCGCGGTCCGTGCTGCCGGCATCGATGATGACGCCGCCCTCGGAAAAGCTTGCAATGCCGATGCCAGAACGGCCGCCGCGGCCGAGCAGGATCGCATCGCCTTCAGTGTCCAGTGGCAGGCCGTGCAGCGTACGTACTGCCGCCGCAACCGCCAGCGCGATCTGCGTGCCGGACCCCAGGCCGGCATGCGAAGGGATCGCCCTCTCTATGACCAGGCGGTGCTGGGCGCGAATGCCGAGACGTCGCCTGAGCGACTCGAGATGGCGTGCCGCCCGGTCGCCCTGCGGCCCGATCACGACCGTCTCGCCCGCACGGGTGAGGTTCACCACGGTCTCGGGCTCGCTTAGCGGCAGGCCGAGGCTGCCGAAACGGCGTCGCTCGCCGCCGCCCGGATCGAGGAAACCGAGATGTAGGCGGGCAGGTACGCTTATGGTAACAGAATTGGACATCTGGCCCTCGACGGACGCATATGCGTCACGGAAGGTTTAGGTGCCCGGACATCATGATAGTCGCTTTCCTCGAAGGGGCAAGCGGACATGTGCGTCGGCTTCATCCATTTTGACGCCGCGCCTGCTGGATCGAAGGACGTGGAGGCCGCGATGAGCGAGGCAGCAAAGGAAAGAGTCTACTCGGAAGCCGAGATCGTCGCGCGTCTCGAGCGCGACCTGCCCAAATGGCGATATGAGAACGGCTGGATACGCCGAAAATACAAGACCCATAGCTGGAAATCGACCCTGATGGTGATCAATACCGTCGGGCACCTGGCCGAGGCCGCCTGGCATCATCCGGACATCACGGCGTCCTACGCCTGGGTGGAGGTGCGGCTGATGAACCATGCCGCCAAGGGCGTCACCGACAAGGACTTCGAACTGGCGAAGAAGATCGAGGATGTCGTGCAATGGCAGCCTGGCAAGGAGGGCGGCGCCCTGGAGGGCACGCCACCCACGGATCAGCGCTTCGCCTACGTCAAGTATGACTGAACGGCCGGAGCGCCGCCGGGACTGAGCACATTCGCGAATCTGGAGCGGGCGGGGTTCACGGCCCAGCCCGTTTCGTCTAGAATCGTGGCGGCACCGGAAAGTAGCTTCGCGAATGGCGGTTGCTTGGATCGGCAACCGGGAAACGCTGGTGGAGCACGCGGCGGAACGCGCCGCGGCGTTGCTGCATTCAAGCCGGTGCCCGGTCATCACATTCGACACGGACATACACGGGACGCGCGCCGCGATCGCCCTCGCCGAGCGGGTTGGCGCGGCCTACGACCATGAAAACTCCAGCACGGCACTCGCTCGCGAAGCCGCGCTCTTTACCGACAAGGGCGGCATGTTCATTGCGCCCGGCGAAGTGCGACGGCGCGCGGATGTCGTTGTCATCGTCGGCGCGCTGCCCGAGGCTCATCTGGACTTCGTGGCGGCGCTCGCCGACACTGCGCCCGACCTTTCCCCGGGCAACGCGCGCGCGTTCTTCCTCATCGGCGATGGTTCCGCCCCCCGGTCGATCGCCGGACGCCAGGTCACCCGCCTCGCCTGTCCGGGCGGCGTCGCGGCGACGCTCGCCACGTCGCGCGCCCAGCATGCCGGCCGGCCGGTCACATCCACCGCTTCACATTTCGCGACCTTCGAAGTGGCTCTCGGCCAGGCGCGCTTCCCCGTCTTCCTGTTTTCCGGAGAAGCCTGCGACCCGCTTGCGCTGGAAATGCTCCAGGGCCTGATCGGCGACATCAACAGAAAATCCCGCGCATCGGCGCTGCACCTGCCGGCGAGCGACAGCGGCTGGGGCGGCACGCTTGCCTCCACATGGAGCACCGGCTTCCCGCCGCGCACCGGTTTCGGACGCGGCTTCCCGGAACATGATCCCTGGCGTTTCGACGCGAGCCGGATGATCGGGTCAGGCGAGGCGGACGTCCATCTGCGCGTCGCGCGAAACCCCGGGATGAGACGCGCCGACGTCGACGATGTCGCGCTTATCGCCATCGAGAGCGCAACTAGGCCGGTTGCGGACGCGGAAGTGACGATCGCCATTGGCGAGGCGGGCATCGACCACGACGGCGTCCTCTATTCCAGCCGCATCGGAACGCTCGCGGCGGTGCGGGCGAGCGCCGCCTCGGACCTGCCGTCTGCAGCGTCCATTCTCCGAGCCATCGCGGAACACCTCCCTCAGGCGGATGCGCCGGCATGCTGACCCTGATCTCAGGTGGGGAGATCATCGATCCCGCGAACGACCGCGCCGGCACGGGCGATCTCTGGATCAGCGACGGCAGGATCGTGGCGTCTCCGCCCGGCGGCAAGGCAGACCGCACGTTCGACGCATCGGGCTGCATCGTGATGGCCGGAGCGATCGACATCCATTCGCATATCGGCGGCGGCAACGTGAACACGGCTCGGTTGCTGCTGCCCGAGCATCACGCCGCGCATCTGCCGCGACCGGCCACGACACCGCTCTCCAATGCGGTCTGGTCGACGTTCGAGACCGGTTGCCTTTATGCGCGAATGGGCTTCACCACAGTGGTCGAGCCGGCGATGTCGCCGGGCGCCGCCCTGCATACTCATCTCGAACTTGCCGACATCCCGATCATCGACAAGGCGACCCTCGTCATCCTCGGCAACGACGATTTCCTGCTGTCGATGATCCGCGACGGCGCCTCGTCCGCCATGATCGATGATTATGTCGCCTGGACCGTGGCGGCGACGCGGGCGCTCGGCGTCAAGGTGATCAATGCCGGCGCGGCCGCAGCGTTCAAGGAGAACGTGCGGACGTTTTCATTCGACGATGTGGTGCCGTCCTACGGCGTCAGTTCGCGCGGCATCGTCAAGACCTTGCAGGCAGCGGTCGGCCGGCTCGGCATTCCCCATCCGCTCCATGTCCACTGCAACAATCTCGGCGTTCCGGGCGCAGCCACGACCGCGGCCGAGACCGTCGCGGCGGCCGAGGGCCTCCCCCTCCACCTCGCCCATCTGCAGTTCTACGGCTATGGCACGGAAGGCAGCCGAGGCTTCTCGTCGGCCGGCGCGCAGCTGGCCGAGCTTGTCAACGCCGCGCCCGAGGTGACGATCGACGTCGGTCAGGTGATGTTCGGGCAGACCGTCACCATCTCCTCCGACGCCATGCGGCAGTTTGCGGCCAGGAGTACGGCGCACCCCAGAAAGTCCGTGATTTACGACGGCGACGGCAATGGCGGCGGCATCGTCCCTCACCGCTACCGCCCGGATTTCTACGGCTCGCTGCAATGGGCGATCGGTTTGGAGCTCTTTCTCCTGATCAACGATCCCTGGCGCGTATTCTTCACGACCGACCATCCAAACGGCGCGCCCTTCACGGTCTACCCGCAACTCTTCGAGCTGCTGATGAGCCGCGAGGCGCGCAGCGAGGCGATGTCCACCCTGCCCCGTGCAGCGCTGGCGCTCTCGACGCTGGCGTCGATCGACCGCGAATACACGTTTGAGGAGATCGCCATCATGACCCGCGCCGCGCCGGCCAGGCTGCTGGGCCTTGAGGACCGCGGGCATCTAGGCCCCGGCGCGATCGCGGACATCGCGGTCTACCGGCGCGACCCCGACATCGCGAAGATGCTGGGCGCCGCGGCCCTGGTCTTCAAGGACGGCGACCTGGTGGTCGTCAACGGAGAGGTGAAGCACTACCGCTGGGGCAAGGCGCTGCGGCTCGATCCGCCGAAGGATGCGGCCATCGTGCGCCGCCTCGACGACTATTACCGGGAGCGCTACGGCCTGTCGATCGACTGGTTCACGTTTCCTGACACCGCCATTGAGCGGCACGAGCCCTTCGGCGAGGTCCGATGCCGCAGCTAGAAGTCAACGGCGTTGCCATCGACGACACCTTTGCCGAGGCCTTTGGGATGCGCGCCACAGCCATCGTCATCACCGGCCCGAACCGGAAATGGGCGCGCCAGGCGGCGGTAAGCATGACCGGCTTTGCCACCTCGGTGATCGGCTGTGGGTGCGAAGCAGCCATAGACGTCGAACTGGAGCCATCCGAGACGCCGGATGGACGCCCCGGCTTTCGCGTGACGCTTTTCGCCGTCAGCACCGACGAATTGCAGAAGCAGTTGCAGGCGCGGGTCGCCCAGTGCGTGCTGACGTCCCCGGGCAGCGCCTGCTTCGCGGGCCTCGACGGACCGAACCTGCTGAAGCTCGGCGCGGCGCTCCGTTACTTCGGCGACGGCTGGCAGATCTCCAAGAAGATCGGCGGTCGGCATTTCTGGCGGGTCCCCGTGATGGACGGCGAATTCCTGTGCGAGGCGACCACCGGCATGACCAAGGAGGCGGTCGGCGGCGGCAATCTCCTCCTGCTGGCCGACAGCAGCGCCAATGCCCTGGCTGCCGCCGAAGCCGCGGTAGCCGCGATCAACACGGTTCCCGGCGCGATCATGCCGTTCCCGGGCGGCGTCGTGCGGTCGGGATCCAAGATCGGCGGCAAGTATAAGGGAATAATCGCCTCGACCAACGAAGCATTCGCCCCGACGCTGCGCGGCGCGGTGAAGAGCGCGCTCGGAACGGACATCAATGCGGTCCTGGAGATAGTCATCGACGGCGAGACCGCTGATGCCGTTGCCGCCGCCATGCGGGCAGGTTTGGGAGCCGTGACCGGGCTCGGCCCGGAAAAGGGCGCCATCCGCATCAGCGCCGGCAACTTTGGAGGCAAGCTCGGCAAGTTCCTGTACCACCTCAAGGATCTCCTGCCGTGACCGCTCTGACTTTCACAATTCGGGAGGAACCGCCGGAACGTCTGGATCTTTCGCCCCTGACGCCGCGGCGACTGGCTGGCATGGCGCTGCGCGACATCGCGACGATCCGTCTCGGTCAATCGAAACGGGCGTCGGTGGCAGGGGACGTCTTCCATATCTCCGGGGACGACCCCGAAAACATCGTCTTCGAGGGCGGCAGCGGCCGCTTCGACCGGGTGGCCGCCGAAATGGACTCTGGAGAGGTTCGCGTGATCGGAGACGCAGGCGCCCAGGCGGGGCGGCTGATGCGCGGGGGACGCCTTTTGGTGGAGGGCGACGCCGGCCCCCACGCCGGCTCGGGCATGCGCGGCGGCCGCGTCGAGATTGCAGGCGATGCGGGCGATCATCTCGGCGCCCCGCTTGCCGGCGAGCTCGCGGGCATGAACGGCGGCGTGCTGATCGTGCGCGGCAAATCCGGCGCCTTTACCGCCGATCGCCTGCGGCGCGGACTGGTCGCGGTGCTCGGCGGCGCTGGCGACCACGCCGGCTGCCGCATGATCGCCGGTACGCTCGTCGTCACCGGCGGTGTGGGCGAAATGCCCGGCTACCTCATGCGGCGCGGCTCCATTCTGCTCGACGGCGCGCCGGGCGGCCTGTCACCTTCCTTCGTGGAGACCGGCGCACCGGACTTGGTCTTCGCCGCTTTGATCGACCGCTACCTGGTTGACGACGGTGTCCTCGACGCGCCTTTGCTCGGGAAAGCGCCGCGAAGATATGGCGGCGACAACGCCGTCTCCGGCCGGGGGGAGCTGCTTTTTCCCCGATGAGCAGGCAACCGGTCTTTTCCTCGAAACGATGGCTGCTTATGACCGGGCGGATCGACACCTACGGAGCTTGTACGTGACGCGCTGGCAACTCGGCCACGGCCGCCATCTCGAACTCGGCAGCAAGGCGCTGCTGATGGGCATCCTCAATGTCACGCCGGACAGCTTCTCGGACGGCGGCGAGTTTTTCAGCATGGACAATGCGCTCGCACAGGCGCGCAAGATGCTTGGCGAAGGCGCCGCCATCATCGACGTTGGCGGGGAATCGACCCGGCCGGGGGCCGAGGCCGTGACTGCGGAAGAGGAACAGGCGCGCATCCTCCCGGTGATCGAGACATTGGCGGCAGAGGGCCAGGCCATCATCTCGGTCGACACCTACCGGGCCGAAACGGCGCGGCTGGCGGTGGCTGCTGGAGCGCATATCGTCAACGACGTCCATGGCCTGCAGCGCGAACCCGACATAGCCAAGGTAGCGCGGGACACAGGCGCGGGCCTCGTCATCATGCATACCGGGCGCGACCGCGAAAAGCTTCCGGACGTCATCGCCGATCAGTTCCTGTTCCTGGCGAAATCCGTCGAGATTGCACGCGACGCCGGAATTTCGGACGATCGGATCGTGCTCGATCCCGGTTTCGGGTTCGCCAAGGATGCCGAGGAAAATCTGCAGCTCATGGCCCGCTTTGGCGAATTGCACGGCCTCGGCTTTCCCCTGCTGGTCGGAACGTCGCGCAAGCGCATGATCCGGCACCTCTCGGGGGGCGACCGGCAATCGCAGGACGTCGGCACCGTCGCCACCAGTGTCATTCTTCGCCAGAAGGGTGCTCATATCTTCCGCGTCCACAATGTCCCGATGAACCGCGACGCGCTCGCCTTTGCCGATGCGGTCCTGGAGCGGGAGAAGGGTTCAGTCGGTTAGCGCCGGTTTGGGTGCAGGCGCACCGGGCGTCGGCGTTCGCGTGGCCGAGGGGGACTCCTGTAGTGAGCTTCCAATCCGCCGATAGATGAACGGTTCTGCCGCCCCCTCCCCTTGCACGGCTTGCGCCGACGCCTGAGCAGCCTCGATGAGCATCGCCATGCGCCCATGCAGCGGCGACTTGATGCACGCCGGATCCGTCGCCGCCGCGTCGCCGGCAATCGCCATCGCCTGGCAGCGGCAGCCGCCCCAATCGACCTCGCGCCGCTCGCAACTGCGGCAAGGCTCCCGCATCCAGTCCGTGCCGCGAAACGCGTTGAAAGCCGACGAACAGGTCCAGATATCGGCAAGCGATCGCTCCCCGAAGCGCTCAAAACGCAAGTTCGCAATGGTCTGCGCGGCGTGGCAAGGCAAAACTGTCCCGTCGGGCGTCACCATGAAGGCGTCGCGCGCCCAGCCGCCCATGCACGGTTTCGGATAGGTGGCAAAATAGTCGGGCGTCACGAAGTCGAGGTTCATGACCCCAGTCAGGCGCGCGCGCGCTGCTTCTACGATCGCCGCCTGGCGATCGACCGCCGCGCGGTCGGGCATCAGCGCGTCGCGATTGGCGAGCGCCCAACCGGCATACTGCACGTTGGCGATTTCCAGACGTTCGGCATCCAGCGCCAGCGCCAGTTCGATGAACTCCGGCACTTCCTCGATGTTGTGGCGATGGATCGGCGCGTTGATGGTCAGCGGGAGGCCGGCGAGCCGCGCCCGGCGCGCTGTTTCCAGCTTCTTCTCGTGACTGCCGCGATGATTGCCGATGCGGTCGGTCGTCTCCGGCCGGGCGCCCTGGAAGCTCAGTTGCAGATGGTCGAGGCCTGCTTCGGCGAATGCCTCGATGCGCCCTTCGGCGATCCCGACGCCGGCGGTGATCAGGTTGGTGTACACGCCGCGCGCTGAAAGATGTGCAATCAGTTGTTCCAGGTCGCGGCGCAAGGTGGGCTCGCCTCCGGAAAGGTGCACCTGCAGCACGCCGAGGTCAGCGGCTTGGTCGAAGAGGTCGATCCACGTCGCCGTGTCGAGTTCGCGATTGGCCTTCAGGAGCTCGATCGGGTTCGAGCAATATGGGCATTGCAGCGGACAGCGATGGGTCAGCTCCGCCAGCATGCCGATCGGGGGAAGCAGCGGCTCGCTCATAGCTTCACCAGGAGCTTGTCAGCCCACTCCTGCAGGAACGCAACGACGTCTTCAGAAATATCCTCCGCCCGCGCGTCATACTCGCACGCAAGCCCGGTAACGATCTCGCTTACGGAAGCCCGTCCATCGCAGCGGCGCAATATGTCGAGGCTTATCTCGTTCGGCCAGAACACCTTCTCGGGAGACAAGACCGCATATGCCTTTCGAACGGGGTCGAGCTGAATGCGCACGTGCCTCGGCAGAGACGGGATCGAGCCCGCCGAGACGAGCGATCTTTCACGCAGCCGGTTCATCCGGCCCGCTCCGACAGGAAGGCGCCTGGCGGAACATGGCCGTCTTCTCCGTAGGCGTGCTGAAGGGCGTCCAGCATGGCCCACAGAATATCGCATTTGAACACCAGCGCGTCTATCGCCGCCTGCTGTCGCTCCGGGGTGTCCGCGTGCCGCAGCACATAGTCAAGCGCGAAGTCGGAATCGCGCGCGGCCTGTTCGGGCCGCTTCGTGAAATAGGCGAGCGTGTCCGTGGTCACATAGTCATATTTGGCCAGCATCGCCGGCACCCGCTCGCCGATGATGACGGGCGAAAACAGCTCCGTCAGCGAGGACGCGACCGCCTCCAGCAGAGTTCGTTCCGAACAGAAGGAAAGATAGGCCCCGACGGCGAAGCGTGTTGCCGGCAATGCCAGCCGCTGGCTCTTCACCGCGTCGGCATCGAGACCGAGCGACGTCGCCAGATGCAGCCAGCGTGCGATACCGCCACTCCAGCCATCCCAACCATCATGGTCTTCGATGCGCTTGCGCCACTCTGCCCGGAATGCCGGGTCTTCGCAGCGCGTGAGGATGGCGGCGTCCTTGCGGGGAATGACGGCCTGGTAGCAGTATCGGTTGAGCGCCCAGGCCTGGAGCTCTTGCTTCGACAAAGCACCGCTCACCATCCGGTGATGATAGGGATGGCGGTTGTGATAGCGTTCAGCCCCGACCTGCCGCAGGACCGCCTCGAGTTCGACGGCGCTCAATCCGTTGCGCGCAGCATCGTGGAACCCGATCAAATCTCGACCTCCATGCCGTCCCATGCGATCTCCCAGCCGGCCGCCCGCACCGCCGCATATTCGGCCGAGTTTTGATCCAGCACCGGATTGGTGTTGTTGATGTGAACGAAGATGCGGCGACCGATCTCTAGGCCCGCAAGTCCCGCAATCGAACCCGCCTCCCCTGACATGGCGAGATGCCCCATGCGCGCGCCCGTCTTCTGCCCGACGCCCGCCGCGACCATCTCATCATCGGTGTAGACGGTGCCGTCGAAGAGCAGGCAGGCGGCGTTCCGGAGCCGATCGCGTAGCGCCGCATCGACGCCCGCGCAGCCCGGTATATAGAAAACGGAGCCGCCTCCCCGGCGGCCGGCGATGCGCACGCCGACGGTGTTGCCGCGATCGGAGCGGAGGTCGTTCTCGGGCCTTGCTGCATCCTCCATGTAGAGAGCGACCTTTCCGAGCACCGCAAAGCTCTCGACGACGATGCCCGTGCCTCCACCGTCAGCGTCAAGGATCTCGATCTCCGAGTCCGTGTCCAGCCTGCGCCGCGGCACGATAGCGGCGTCGAGCACCTTGAAGATCGGGTTAGCGTCCAGCACCTGCAGCACCTGTTCCGTCGCGTAGATGGCAAAAGGCTGTCGCTCGCGCAGGCTGAGAAGTCCGGCGACATGATCGACATCGGCATTGGTCAGCATCACGGCTCGGATCGGGGTCGAGCGCAGCGGCGCATCCGGCGCCGGCTGGAGCTCCGCTGTCCGCGCGATCTGTTCACGAATGTCGGGAGACGCGTTGAACAGCACCCACCCGCGACCGTCCGCGGTCACGGCGAGGCTGGACTGCAGACGCGGTCGTACCCCCGCTGCACCGTTGCGCGCCGCGCGGCTCAGCCGATAGTTGCAATTCCACTGCGGAAATCCGCCCCCGGCCGCCGATCCTATGACCTTCAGCCGTAAGCCGACGCCCGAGCTGCAGAGCTCTCCCTCCCCGGCCGTCGCAGCGGCCAACTCCTCACGGCCACCATATGCGCCGAGGCTTGTCATGGACACGTCTTGCGCAAGGTGCGTGCCCCAACCGGGGCACGCACCTCCGCAGCCTACTTCTTGGGAGTCACTTCAGCAGGCAGGTACCGCGTGATCTCGAAGCCTGCAGCCACCTGGCACATTGCCGGCTTCTTCCAGTTCTTCTTCATCAAGTTCCTCCTTCGCAACCGGCTCCGGTGGGAGCCGCTCCTGTCGTTGGCGCCGTTGCTTGGCACCTTTGTGCAACGGCATGTCCATTCCGTCGAAAAATGGACAAATGAAGGAAAACGTCATCAAAATCCCGAGAAGAAATGATCACATTTTGAACATTCAATCCGAAACTTCATAGCTCAATCGGTCACCGCGTAGGGTCTGTTCTCCTCCAGCGGCAGATTCGCTTTTTCCCAACCGTCTGCGCCCGACGGATACCAGAGCACCGAACGATACCCCCATTCGATCGCCCTTTTGGCGGCATTCCACGACATCCAGCAGTCCGTCATGCAGTAGAAAAGAACCGGGTGCGTCTTGTCCGATCCCGTGTGGAGGTCCAGAGCCCTCTGGAAGTAGGCTGCCGTCTCCTCCGGGATCGCGCCGTAACCGACATTGGCCAGCCAGATGCTGCCCGGGATGTCTTGTCTGTCCTTCTCCTTCCATACCGTTCCGGACGGCAGGTTTGCCGGCTTCGGTGTATGTGGCATGACGTCGAAGAACACCGCCTTCTTCTCACGCCACAGTCTTTGTGCGTCCGCCGTGCTGACAACGGTAGCGCCTTGGAGCGTCGCCGGAACCGGAGCCTTGTAGGCGTCCATGCGGTAGCCGGCAGGCTCCACTATCTCTACGGTCCATCCGGTTGCAGCCGTCGACCCAAGGACGACCAGAGCCAGCCAGATCGCCTTTCCCGCCTTGGTCACTCGCGTTCCGGATTCGATCAATATGTCGGCTCCCTATTGGGTGATCGGCTGGTCGCGCTCGTCGAGCAATGGCACTCCGTAGTCGAGCAGTATCCGGTTGATGTCCTCCTGCTTGTCCTTGATGACGCGGTTCAGCGTCCGCTTCCATTCCTGGTCCGAAGGCCGCACGCCCATGGTGATCCGGTAGACCATGCGCGAGCCGGTCTTCTCCTTGACCAGCGGTACCACCACGAGATCGAGGCCGGATTTCCGGACGTAGTATCCTGCCATGGGGCCCCATAGCGCGGCCCCGTCGATTGTCCCCGCCTTTAGATCCTTGATCATCACCTCGGCCATGGACGGCGCGAGACGCGTGTCGATTGTGAGAGGATAGATTTTCGCCGTCTTCATGAGACCTGCGACCGCCATGTTCGAACTTGGCGGGGTCGCCTGGACCACACCGAGCCGCTTCCCCTTCAGACGGGGGTCCTCGATGGTCTCGACATCCTCAAGACCGCTGCCTTTCGGCAACACGAGAACATAGGTCGAGCGGTAGTAGGGATTGGTGTTCTGAACCAGTTCGTCGCCTTGCGCGTAACCCATGATTACATCGCAATGGTTTGCCCGCAACGTGTTGCGCACGAAGCCCATCACCATCGGGAACCAGGTGTAGGCGACGGACTTGCGGCCGGTTTCCTTCGCCACCAGTTCCGCGAGCTTGTTCTCGAAGCCTTCACCGCTCTTGTCGGTGAAGGGCATGTTCGACGGGTCCGCGCAGACGCGCAGCACATCGGGATCGACCAGTTCGCCCGCAGCCCCGAGCCCCGCCCCCTGCGCCCCTGCCGCGACCGGCAGGCATGCGGCAAACGCCGCGGCCAGGGCCAGTTGCAGGATGCGGAGGGGGCCGAAGACGAACATCGGTCAGCCTTCCATGCACGACTTTTCGTGGTCCTTGGCGGACTGCGGCTTGTCGGCTTTCTTGGGTGGCCTGCCGCGCGGCGCCGCGCCTACGGCGCGAGCGCGCAGATAGACGTAGAGATCGTCCATGTAGCAATAGACGTTCTTGTTGTCGCCGAAGGCCGGCATGACGTTTTCCTTGCCCGCGGAGATGTTTTTCCGCCCTTCGGCGACGATCGAAATGAACGTGCCGTAGTCAATGTTCTTCACGGAATCCGCCAGGGCGGGCGCGTAGCTGGAACCGACGCCGTCCGGGCCGTGGCAGACGTGGCAGTCGGAGTGATAGCGACGGTAGCCGCTGAAGGTGTACCAATCGACGGTGCCGTCGTCCTGGATCTTGAAGGTCGGATTGCCGTCAGCGTCCAACCACTTGCCATCTTCGTCGGTCACCGCAGCCGCTTTCTCCTTGGTGTCCTCGGCAGAAGCCGAGCTCAAACCGGTGAGAGACAGAAGGATCATGACAACGACCAACACTCCACTTCGAACAGACATTCAGACCTCTTTGTTGATTTCGCCACGGACGCAGGTGTGCTGTCGGGATGCGGCGGTACATGTGCTTCGTGATTGCGTGGCGAAATCGAGAGCCCGATAAACCTTCCCGGTCGGCCGGGCTCTCGCTTCTTGTGCCGGATGGCTCCTAGTCCGGGAGACCAAAGACAGTCAGCTGTCCGCCGAGCGTCGTGTAATCGGCAAGTGCAGCGTACCCGCCGACTGCGCCGAGGCCCGCGGTCGAGATGGACTTCGCCTCGTCAGTCGGAGCATTTTGGCCCGCAACCGCCGCCTGCCACGCCGCAGCGCCTTCCGCCTGCAGCAGGCCGCCGGCGAGGCCGATTCCGGCCCAGCCGCCAATGCCGGACAGCACTGCGATATACTGCTTGCCGCCATGTTCGAAGGTGTTGATGTTGCCGATGATACCGGACGGGGTCTTGAACTTGTAGAGTTCCTTCCCCTCGTTATCGACCGCCTTGATGTAGCCTTCCAGCGTCCCGTAGAAGACGACGTCGCCTTCGGTCGCCAGTGCACCGGACCACACCGAGAACTGCTCGGGCTTCGACCAGACGATCTCGCCCTTTGCCGCATCCCAGGCGATGAAGTTACCCATGCCGCCATGGCTGCCGGGTGTCGGATACATCGCGACGGTGGCGCCGACATAGGCTTGGCCCGCGGTGTAGCTGACCTTGTAAGGCTCATAGTCCATGCAGACATGGTTGGTCGGCACGTAGAAAAGACCGGTCTTCGGCGAATAGGTCGCCGGCTGCTGGTCCTTTGTACCGAGCGCAGCCGGACACACACCGGTTGTGTTTGTGTCTTCGCCGTTCTGCTGCGTCGAATATTTAGCGACGACCTGCGGACGACCATACTGGTCGCTGCTCTTGTCCATCACGACTTCAGTCGCCCAGTTGACCGTTGGGTCATATTTCTTGGCCACCAGCAACTCGCCGCTCGCACGATCCATCGTATAAGCGAAGCCGTTGCGGTCGAAGTGGACGAGGACGTCATGGGCCGCGCCATTGATCTGCATGCCATCGACGAGGATCATCTCGTTGACGCCGTCATAGTCCCACTCGTCGTGGGGGGTCATCTGGTAGAGCCACTTCGCGACGCCGGTGTCGGCATCACGAGCGAAGATCGTCATCGACCAGCGATTGTCGCCTGGGCGTTGGACAGGGTTCCAGGTGGAGGGATTGCCTGTGCCGTAGTAGATGAGGTTGAGCTTGGGATCGTAGGAATACCATCCCCAGGTCGTACCGCCACCGGTCTTCCACTGCTCCCCTTCCCAGGTGTTGATGCCGGAGTCCTTGCCGACCGGCTTGCCGAGATGGGTCGTCTTCTCGGGGTCGATCAGGGTCTCCGAGTCCGGGCCTGTCGAATAGCCCCGCCAAGCCAGCGAGCCGTCCTTCAGGTTGTAAGCCGAGATGTGACCGCGGACACCGTATTCCGCTCCGGAGATTCCGATGATCACCTTGTCCTTGACGATCATGGGCGCCGACGTGCTCGATTCCGAGATGCTGCCGTCGGTAGCCTGGCCATTCTTCACCGACCAGGCGACTTTCCCGGTTTTGGCGTCGAGGGCAGTCACCATTGTATCGGCCTGACTGAGGATGATCTTGCCGTCGCCATAGGCCACGCCGCGATTGACCGTGTCGCAGCACATGATCGAAATGACGGTCGGGTCCTGCTTCGGTTCGTACTTCCACAGGATCCTGCCGTCGTTGTTGAGGTCGAGGGCATAGACAATGTTCGGGAATGGCGTGTGGACATACATCACGTCGCCGATCACCAGCGGACCGCCTTCATGACCGCGCAGCACGCCGGTGGAGAAGGTCCACTTCACCTGGAGGTCCTTCACATTGTCCTTGTTGATCTGGTTCAGCTTGGAATAGCGGGTGTTGGCGTAGTCACCCGTCGGCATCGCCCAGTTCTTGGCATCGGATGCAAGCTTCGACAGTTCCTCGTTGGCCGACGCGCCAACGGCCGAGGCGCCCGTCAGCAGCGCCACGGCAAAGGAAATGCAGATGGTCTTCCTGAACACACGCATTCGAATCCTCCCGAGGTTCACAACCAGGAATCGAGTGTTGAGCCCCATGGGCTTGCCCAAGCGATCCTTGTGGTGGGAAGTATTTCCGGCAGCGTGTCACGACCTAAGCCAGATGAGCAGAGGGCACCGTTGCTGCCCACCCCACTTGGCCTACGAAAGACTGTCGCCGCTCCCTATGACGGTGACGCCCTTGAAGCCGGAAACGAGGGAAGGCTATGTCATTTGAATAATGCAGGCAAGCAAAAAGGCCATTTCGATTGCTGCAGCGCAGTATTGAAATGATGCGGCGCACACAACAAACTATCCACATCAGTTTTCTTGGTGAGACATATATAGCTTGCTGCGCAAGTTCATCAGAGACGGCACGCCAATGTCATTTGGTTGAATTCGCGCACCGATTGTATATCGCCACTATTTAGTGACTACACGGGATTCAGATCCTCCAAAGTATGAACGCGAGATGCTGCTTCGCGATATTAAGCCGGGACATGGATATGCCCTTCGCGGGAACATCGCCGATCTGATCCCTCCCGGGCGGTGCGCGACCATGTTCCGCCCCGAACGCCATTCCTCCTTTGGTCCTATACGGACTGCTTGACTGAGGCCGACTTGCATTGCCAACTGGGACGGCTCGCTGGACCCGCGGCGAGTGCGCCGGTAGCCGAAACAGAAGGAGACCGCTCCATGGCTGAACCAAGCGCACGTCCGATGCTGCCGTTCCTGATTGCGGCCTGCCTCTCCTTTGCCGCACCGGCGCGTGCCGCAGACGACTATCCGACATCCACGCTCGCCGACTACGTGTTCGGCTGCATGAAGGCGAATGGCCAAACGCGCGAGGCCCTCGAGCGCTGCTCCTGCTCGATCGACGTCATCGCGTCGATCATCCCCTACGAGGACTACGAGCGCGCAGAGACATTCAGGCGGATGTCGTTGACGACCGGTGAGGCCAGCGGGCTGTTCCGCGAGAGCGCCCCCGCCAAGGCCGCGGGCACCGCACTCCGCCGCGCACAGGCCGAAGCCGACATACGCTGCTTCTGACCGCTCAAAGCCCGGTCGTTTCCAGCGACCATTGCTCGCGGAAGACCTTTCCGTCCGTGTCGACCGCCTCGACCCGGATCTCGCCCTGCCCCTGCGCCGCGAACTCGAAGCGGAAGTTCGGATCCTCGGAGATCGAAATGCCGCCGACCATGGAAAGGATCGGCCTGTCGCCTTGCGAGATGGAGAGTTTCTGGACGAAGTGCGCGGGAATGAAATACTGGGTCAGCGGATCGCGCTGCAGCCCCGAATTGTTCGGGTGGCGGATCATCAGCTGCAACTCCTGCGCCTTGCTCATCGTCTCGTCAGCCGAAAACTGACGGAGCTTCATTTGCCCCATGGATGCAAGCGCCTCGGCCGAATTCTTGACGACCGGCGCCGAACATCCACCGGACGCCTTGACGAAGGTCTGCGCCATGTGCAGCTCGCCGTTCCGGCGCTCCGCGATCGCCCGGATGAACGAGTAGTCGTTGACGCGGACGCGCGTCGACAGGTGGGTGACCCCCGCGTCGCGGCCTAGCTCGAATGTCGCCGCGACCGGCGCAGGATTGGCGTCGATGATCATGGTGACAGCCTTGACGCCGTCCGGCGCCCTGGAGGGATCGAGATAGATGTCGACGGGCACGATCGCAGCATCCTGAGCGCGCTTGGGCGCTACGATCCTCACCAACCCCGTGTCGGTCACGATCTCCCTGTCGCCGAAGACATCGCCCCGGAGTCCGGACCAGATCCTTTCCGAGGAGGCCATGGTTTGCTGGGCCTGCGCGGATGCCACGTAGCTGAGAATGGCCGCCAGGGTGAGAAGCAGCGCCGCCAGAAATTGCAGCACGGGCGAGAGCGGGTGCCGTTGGCTGGTGACTTCGCGTTGCATGTTAGTGCCTCCACCGAACGCGAGAGGTGGTGCCCATGCTGCACGGATCATAAGCCTGCGCCGACGGCTTGGCAAATTTTGCCGTCCCGAGCGCCGCCCTGCGGCAAACCTCACTCCCATTCGAGCTCGGCGTAGGCGGCCGTGGCATTGCGCTCGTTGTATTCATCGAACAGATCCCAGTTACCCCGCTCTGCCTGGGCCGCCGTTCTCACCGCTTCGGCGAGCGGTACGCCAGCCGCGATGGCCTTGCGCAGGTCGCCGGCCAGCGCCTCGAAGTATCGCTGCTCGCCTTTCAGCGCACCCGGCCATTCGGCCGGTACGGGACCGTGGCCAGCTACCACTGACGTCGCCTCCATGCCGGCGAGTTCGGGAAGCTGGCGCATCCAGCCAAGGAGTGAACCGTCGAGCGTCGGCAGATGCCCGAGAAACACGAGATCGCCGGCAAACAGCGTGCGCATGTTGCGATCGAATACCGTCAGGTCGTTGTCCGTATGGGCAGCAGCCCAGGCGCGGAGTCCGAGCAACCGGCCGCCAAGGTCGAGTTCCAGCCGGTCATCGACCAGCATGGACGGCGGCACGATCTCGACGCCTTCCATCATCGCAGCGCCGATCTGTTCGCGAAAACGGCGAAGGTAGAACGAGCCCCTTGCCTCCAGCGCCGCAGGCAGGTTGCGATGCCCCACGATTGCCGCGCCTGCGTCCCTGAACACGGCGTTGCCGAAGATGTGGTCTGGATGCATGTGGGTGTTGATCAGGTAGCGGATCGGCTTGCGCGTCACCGCCCGCACCGCGTCCAACAGCTTGCGGCCTTCCACCGCGCTGCCGCCGCTGTCGACGACGGCGACCGCATCGGCGCCGACGACGAATCCCAGATTGGCGATCGCTCCCTCGTTGGCGGCGGTCATCATCTCATCCGCGCCGCGAAAGGCGAAGACACCCTCGGCGATTTCGTGGACCGCGAACGCCGCGCCGGCGCGGGCCAGGAGTTGCCGCCATGGCCACAGGCCCAGCCCGACGCCGAGCCCCGCACAACCCAGGCTCGCCATGAGGCCGCGCCGACCTGCGTCGTGTTTTCGAAGCCCGCCGGAGTTCGACATCACGTCGGGGGCGAACCCCGTAAGAGCTCGCGCGATTTCACTCGGGCCACTCGGATCGGTGCTCATTCCAAATCCCTCCGTCGCCAGGACGGCCATGCACTGTCAGGTCACGTCGGGAAACCGCTCGTGAAACTGGCGCAGCAATTCGCTCATGACGTCCTGGCTTCGATGCTGCCGCGGCGTCGCTACCTCGAACACGCCGCGCGCATATGCGGGGCGTCCGGACAACACGATGATGCGGTCCGACAGCATCAGCGCCTCACGCAGATTGTGCGTGACCATGAGAGCGGTGGTCGGACGCCTGGACCAAACGCTGAGCAGCAGGTGGCGAAGCCGCTCGGCCGTCGCTTCGTCGAGCGAAACGAACGGCTCGTCCAGCAACATCAGGGCCGGCTCGGCGGCAAAAGCCCGGGCCAACGCCGCGCGGCGCGCCAGGCCCAGTGAGAGTTCCGACGGGAAGAGGGAGCGCATGCCGGCAAGTCCAAGACTCTCGAAAAGCCAACTCAGATCGACATTTCGGCGGCTTTTCGGAAATCCCAGCCGAACGTTCTGCTCGACCGTGCGCCACGGCAGCAACGTGGGCTCCTGGAACACAACGGCCATGCGATCGGCGCTGCCTTCCGGCAACCGCACCGTGCCGGAAAAATCCCGATCGAGCCCGAGCAGGATGCGCAGCGTCGTGGTCTTGCCGCAACCGGACGGACCAAGCAGGCACGCGAACTCTCCCTGCCGCACCTCGAAGGAGAGGTTCTGCAGCGCCACCACCGAGACGCCTTCCGCCGACCGGAAGGTCTTTTCGGCGATGTCGACGCTAAGCGGCGCGCCGACGCCAACGGGTCGCATGTCGTTCAAAGGGCTGTACCACGAGCAGTTCGATGAGGAGCATGACGGCCACGAAGGCGAGCGTATAGGCCAGGATCGCGGCGACGTCGAACATCTGGAAGTAAAGGTAGATCTGGAAGCCGACGCCGTTCGGACGACCGAGCAGCTCGACGACCAGCACGATCTTCCAGATCAGCGCGATCCCCGAGCGCGACGCCGCAGCAATATAGGGTTGCAGCTGGGGAAGCAGCACATGTCGCAGCCGGTCGAGCGCGTCGAAGCGATAGACGGTCGCCATTTCGGCATAGCGGGGATCGAGCGCGCGTGCGCCCTCGCGCATCGTCACCACGACATTCGGGATCTTGTTCAGCGCCACCGCGCCGATGGCCGCCGCTTCGTTCAACCCGAACCAGATGTAGGCAAGGACGATGATGACCAGGGCCGGAAGATTGAGGAACAGCACGACCCACGGATCGAAGAAGCGATCGGCGCGCCGGTGATTGCCGAGCAGGACACCGATGACCGATCCAACGACCATGGCGACGATGAAGGCTGCCGCCACGCGACCCAGCGTCATGGCGAGATGGAATGGCAACTCGCCACTCGCCGCATCGCGGACGAGGACCGTCCAAACCGCAAGTGGCGACGGGAATGTGCGGCTCGGCCAGATCGCCGCGGCAACGCCCCAGACCAGGCCGAGACCGAGCAAGGACACCGCGACAGTCGCAAGCGGCAACAGCGTTGGAGTGGCGCGGGAAGGGGTCGAAGGAACGCGCGCCAGGGATTCTTCCGCGCCGGTATCGGGCGCCGTCATTTCATCAACCCTGACCAGAACGTCCCCGGCTCCATCGCCATCGCCTGGCCGACCAGCTTCTCGCCGCCAAGCTCGGCAAGAACGGCATAGAGCCTGGCCGCGTCGGCCTGATCCTCCGACACGGGCCGCCCTGGAATGCCCTCCCGATAGCGGTCGCGCAGGATGTCGAGTTCCCTGCCCTCGGCGCGCACGAGAGGCGCAAGGCGCAGCCATTCCGCGTCGGATTGCGCCAGCAGCCGCTTGGCGTCGGCCGAAGCCATGACCAGCGCCATCGCCGCAGCGGGATTTTCTGTCGCCCATTGCTCATGGAAGACGTAGCCGAGAGTGGACACCGGCCCCGAGGCGCCGAGCGCGATGGCGGCGTCATTGGCGCCGATCACGCGCCGGAAGCCGTTGGCCTCGAGGCGGGCGCAGAAGTGCCAGAAGTTCAGCACCGCATCGAGTTCGCCCTGCCGGGCTTTCTCCGACAGCAGCGGCGGCGCGCCGTAGGCGATTTCGTTATCCTGCGGGAGGTTGATGCCGTAGTCACGCAACGCAAGGGCCTGAATCAGCAGCCAGCTCTTGTCCAGCGGCCCGCCAGCAACGCCGATCTTCCTTTGCCTGAGGTCGGCAACCGTCCGGATTGGTGAACCTTCCTGGACCATGACGGCGCCGACTGCGGTCGAATACGGGACAAGCGTGACGTCGCTGCCTTCCGAACGCTGCCGCGATACCCAAAGCCAGTCGGAGACGATCACGTCGATCTCTCCGGCCAGCATCGCAACATTCGTCGCGTCCTCTCCCGCAAAGTAGACAACTTCCAGATCGATCCCGTTGGCCGCATCGAACCTGTGGTGCTTGAGCGCATCGAGCTCCCAGCTGACAGTCCCAAACTTCAGCGCTCCCACACGAACCTTGGCAACCGCGGCATCAGCCGCGTGTGGAACGAGGGCGGAAAGGGCGCCGACAGCAGCGAGGCAGATCGCGTTGCGTCTTGAAATCATCGTCTTCGTTCCGGCGTCAATCTGAAAGGGCGGCGCGCCGGTCATATCTCCCTGCCCTTGTCCGGGAAAGAACACTTCCAGCGTGCGATCTGGAACTTGGGGTGCTTCAGCGCCCATCTCGCAATTTGCGGCGGCGCCAGGAAGGTGCATTGCACCAGCGATCCGTGACTCTCGAAATAGAGGTGCTCTTCGTGGCATTCGGCCGGATTGGCGATCAGGCAGACCGTCAAGACAAGGTCGATCATGTCCATTTCAGCACCTTTGCCTCGCCTGCGCGAAGCATGCCCGCCCCACATGGAGCATCAATCGTCCTGTGCTTCCGCAGGTGCCCGAGCGGAGAGCCTTTCGAAGGCTACGCGGTTGACTATCGAGCGTCAACACGCGCTGCGGCTTCCGGGGCCGCCCGCTTGGCACTGCACCTTGGTACGGTTGACTTCGCCCTAGGCGTGTCTAGCTTTTCGCCTCATGCGAGCGCCGCAGGTCCTGTAAGGAAAATCGGCACATGCGCTTTCCCGCGCCAAAATGCCTATGTCGGCGGGTATCAGCATCGGCATATGCAATGATCACTCAGGGCACCCATGAGGATCGACAGAGGAAACGCCATGCGCATCACCGCAGCATTCTCCGCACTATGCCTCACCCTGCTGGCGACCGGCCAGTCGTCGGCCCAGGACGCCGCAGCGGGCGAAAAGGTTTTCGCCAAGTGCAAGGCCTGCCATATCGCTGACGAGGACAAGAACAAGGTCGGACCATCCCTGAAGGCCGTCATCGGCAGGACGGCCGGAACACATGAGGGCTTCAAATATTCCCCCGCCATGGTCGAAGCCGGCAAGGGCGGACTGGTGTGGGACGAGGCGAAGCTGACGGAATACCTGAGGGCGCCGAAGGCGATCGTGAAGGGCACCAAGATGGCGTTCCCCGGCCTCAAGGACGACGCCGACATCGCCAATGTGATCGCCTATCTGAAGCAATTCCCGTAAGCAGAGGACGCCAGCGCCTGGATCGCGCGGACGTCTGCCCAACGAAGGCTCATCCTGCGGCGCGGCGGCCGGGTTTCAGCCTCCGAAGATCGCCCTTGATCCGTGGGTCAACACCCGTAACGGTCGCGACTTGGCGTTCATGGAAATGTTTCGTTCCAGCGTCAGCGGACGAATACATGACTTTGTAACAATGAGGTATAGCCAGATCTTAAAGGGATTGTAGAGGTCGTCTGATGCGTAGGCTGCGGTGCAACCCGCTGCTCGGCACGCCCTTCCTGATACGGCGCGTCAGCACGGCTGGCCAGGCAACGGTCCCGGCGATGCCTGGAATGCCGCTCACTTCCCGGCCATCACGTCCGCGACGGTCTTCGCCAGCGCATAAAGCCTTTGCTCGATGAGCGTGGGAACCTCGCAGACGTAGGTCAGCGACTGGACCCGCTCCTCGAAGACGCGGGTCTCCCACGTCAGCTGCTGGGTGCGCGCGTCAACTTCTTTGGCGTCCGCATCGGGACTGGTGCGCAATGCGTCCAGCTCCGAGGCTTCCTTGCGCAACGCCCCGGCAAGGTCGCGCTGCCTGTGCGCATACCGCGCAATGCCCGAGATGATCTGCGAACGCTCCGCGTTCATGTGTTCGAACAATCCCTGCACCAGCTTGGTCATGCCATCGTGCGACTGTCCGGCGGGCAGCTTCGCGATAAACTCGCGGATCTCCTGCTGCGCCTCAGCCAGCGGCACCCGCCGGGCCGCGACCTCCTTGATCAGATCCGAGACATCCTTGTCTTTCGACCAATCCCGTGCGGCCGATGGCAATTCGGGTCCGTTCCAGATCTGCCCCATCGACAGTTCCGGCACCTTGCGCTGGATGCAGGGCCAGTCGGGATCGCTGCCCGACGCGGCGAGCGCCCCCGTCCCTATGAACGCCGTAGCGGCGAGCGCGCGCAGCATGAGCATCGATCGTATCACCCGTTGCCTCCCGTGTCCTGCTTCCTCGTCATCAGCCCTCGCGACGGATCGTAGGCGAGGATCGCGCCGGCCATGAACAGCGCCGCGAACGCCGCGACGACGCCCAGCGACGTCCATTCGACCTGCCCGTAAAACGCGAAACGGATCAACTCCACCGCGTAAGTGAATGGATTTGCGAGGCAAATCTTGTAAAGGAGGGGGCTCGATTCCTGTATCCGCCAGAGTGGGTAGAGAGCCGGCGAGGCGAAATACATCGGGAAGATCACGAAGTTCATGATGCCGGCGAAATTCTCCAGCTGCTTGATCAGGGACGACAGGAGCAGTCCGAGCGCCCCCAGCATCAGGCCAGCCAGGAAAAGCGCCGGCAGCACCATAAGGTAGCCGAGCGGCGGCGCCTTCACCCCCCAGAACCGCGCGATGAGCAGGAAGACGTAGACTTGGGCGATCGAAACGCTCACTCCTGCGAGCAGTTTCGAGACAAGGAGGAACCATCGTGGGAAAGGGCTCACCAGAAGGGTGCGCATGTTGCCCATCTCGCGGTCGTAGACCATGGACAGCGACGACTGCATGCCGCTGAAGAGCAGGATCATGCCACAGAGCCCGGGCGTGATGTAGACCTCGTAGAGGACGTAGGTCTTGTAGGGCGGGATGATGGAGACGCCGAGCACCTGACGGAAACCTGCGGCGAAGATGAAGAGCCAAAGCAGCGGCCTCACCAGCGAGGAGATGAAGCGTTCGCGCTGGTTGAGGAAGCGCAATCCCTCCCGAACCAGGATTCCCTTCAGGCAGACCAGATAGGCGCGGATGCCGAAAGCCGACGCCGGCAGCGGCCTTGCGCGGGATTCGGCCGCGCCGGCGGACGGCGTCGTCATGTCGAACGCTCCACCCCGGTCGCAGAGGGCTTGCGGCAGAGTTTTGCGAACGCCTCGCCTATGTCCTTCGCGCCCGTCGCGCGGACGACCTCGCTCACCCTGGCGTCGGCGGCCACCCTGCCCTCGTCCAGCACGACGACATGGTCACCTTCGTCGACTTCATCGATCAGATGCGTTGCCCAGAAGGCGCTGATGCCCTCTGCCGCCACCAGCCTGCGGATGTTGGCGAGGATGCCGGCGCGCGACTGTACGTCCAGGCCCACGGTGGCCTCGTCGAGCAGAAGCAGGGGCGGCCGGTGCAGGAGGGCACGCGCGATCTCGATGCGCCGCATCTGCCCGCCCGACAGGCTGCGCGCCTTGTCGCCAAGGCGTCCCGCCATCTCGACCGTATCGAGGACGGCATTGATCCGCTGGCGCGCCTCGGCGGAGCCAATTCCGTGCAGCGAGGCGTGATACGACAGGTTCTGGAACACGC
This sequence comes from Mesorhizobium shangrilense, assembly GCF_028826155.1. Taxonomy (NCBI): domain Bacteria; kingdom Pseudomonadati; phylum Pseudomonadota; class Alphaproteobacteria; order Hyphomicrobiales; family Phyllobacteriaceae; genus Arvimicrobium; species Arvimicrobium flavum. Next base: position 2,977,588 of record NZ_JAQGPN010000001.1, on the reverse strand, counting down.
TGAGGTCGAGGTCGAGGGTGCGCGCCTGGAACACGATGCCGAGGCGGCGCAGCGCCTCGCCGGGCGTCTGGCTGATATCGTGTCCGAACACACGGATCGCGCCATGCCGCGTATTGTAGAGATGGCTGATGAGCGAGAACAGCGTCGTCTTGCCCGCGCCGTTCAGGCCGAGCAGCACAGTAAAGGTGGACGGTGCGATCGAGAACGAGACATCGTCCAGCGCTTTTTTCTGCCCGTAGGAATGGCTGACGCCGGCCACGTCCAGCGCAGCCACGCCATTCCCGGGTCCACCTGTCCTCACATGCTGCACGTGCCTTGCTTCCTCCGGGTCATCGAGGGAAGGAGCGCGCTCCTACTTGATCGTGATCCTGCCCTTCATGCCCTTGTCGACGAGGTCCGGTACCGACCATGTATATACGCCCGGCCTGACCGTGGTGAACTGGACCTGGATCGTCCCGTCCGCGTCGAACTCCAGCCATGCCGGCGCACCATTCATGTGCACCTCGAGATCGCTGATAACGATCTGGTTGTTCCAGACGTTGCGGAAAAGATCCGTGTGGAACTTGTATTCCAGGCCGCCCGCCGCGGAGATCTTCCAACGGTAGCCCTGCCCCGAGATGAGCTCGAAGTCCTTCTGGTTCACCGTGAACTGATCATCCTTGGCGCCGAGGATCAGCTCCGGCACGTCCTTGCTGGCGCGGGTGGGCTTTTCGGCGGCGGATGCTTCGGCCTTGGCTGGCGCGTCGTCGTCATCGTCGTTGTCCTGCGCCCAGACCTGCCCGAGGCTCAACGCCAGGCCGACCAGCGAAGCGAGTGCGAATGCCTGAAATTTCCTCATGATATCCTGCCCTTCCATTGATTTCTGAAAGCTCAGTTGGGTGAAACCACGACCCCCCACGGCAGCGCGCCGACGGTCACGGACTGCACGGGTTCGTCGGAGGCAACATCGATGAAGGTGATGTCATTCGAGACGCCATTCGTGCTGATGATCGTCTTCTGGTCCGGGGTGAAGGCGAGCTGCCACACGCGCTGGCCTACCAGCACATACTTCTCCACCTCGTAGGTCTGCGTATTGATCACCGCCACGCGGTTCGCCGGACCCAGGGCCACATAGGCCTTCTTGCCATCGGCCGTTATGCGAATGCCGACCGGCTGGATCGATTCCGCACGCAGGCCGGGGATCTCGAAGGTGATCTTGTGCTTGATCTCTCGGGTCTCGTTGTCGATGACGGAGACCGTGCCGCCGATCTCGGCGCTCACCCACGCCTCTTTGCCGTCGGGCGTAAACTCGATGAAGCGCGGCCGAGAATCGACCAGCACGTTGTGGGTGATCTCATGTGTCGCTGTGTCGATGAAATGCGCCATATTGGTCGTTTCCGACGTGTTGACGATGGTCTTGCCGTCGGGGCTCACGCCCATGCCCTCGGGCTCGACGCCAACCGGGATTTCGCTCAGCACGCTCTTGCCCTCGACGTCGATGACCGTCACCAGGTTGTCGTCCTCGTTGGCGACGTAGAGGGTCTTGCCGTCGGGCGACAACACGAACAGTTCAGGGTCGGGGCCCGAAGGCAGCGAGCCGATAATCTCGAGCGTCGCGGTGTCGATGACCTCGATGGTGTTGTCGTCGCTGGCGCACAGATAGATGAACTTGCCGTCGTGGGAGATGGTGATGCCGCGGGGCCTCTGGCCGACATCGACCGTCTTGACGACCTCCATGCTCTTGGCGTCCACGACGCTGATGGTGTTGTCCTTCTCGTTCGAGACGTAGACCATGTAGGCCGACGCCGGCGTGGCAGTCAGTCCCGCCAGCATGGCGGCTGTCAGTATCGATAGTCGTCGTCGCATGCGCTTCCTCCCTTTTTCACGGTTATCTAAGCGTGCATTTGGTCTCCGGTTGAGCGATGCCAAGGGTGTCCAGTTCAGACACCTGGTGCAGGAATCCCTCCTGGGGAGACGTCGTCACGACCGAGCGCCCGTCGCCGAGGAAGATCGGCTGCCTGAGCTGCCAGTTCCACTTGCGGAACGTCAGCTTCTGCCCCTTGAAGGCAGCAATCGAGAAATCGTCGGCCCTGATGAAGGCGCCTATCTTCTCCGGGTCGGCACTTTGCGTACGCGTCGCGGCATCTCCCAGGATCCGCACTGCGGTCCACGCCGACATATCCTTCGAGAGCATGCGCCTGCCGTTCACCTTGGCGAACCGGTTCTGGATCTGCGTTCCGCCCCATTGCTCGCTGGCCGGGTGCCAGGCGGAGGGGATCAGCCCTGCCGTGCCGGCGACAGGTCGTGGGATCCAGGTCCGGAACGGCACGAATGTGCCGAATACCTCGCTTTCGTCGGCAACCAGCACGACATCGTGGTCAGGCAGGTCCTGTGTGAACACCGGCATCTGCCGCTGGATCTGGACGACGCCGGAATCCGTGCGCCGGGCGGTGCCGGTGTCCGCGAACAGTTTTTCGGCGACGATCTCGCCGCCGAAGCGGGTTGCGGCCCGGCGCAAGGCCTCGGCGAAAAGCTTGTCCCGATCGTGCGAGCCGTAGAGCAAAACCCACCGCGGCCATTGCTTCCAGATGAGGTATTGCGCCAGGCCGTCGGCCAGCATCGTTCGCGTCGGAGCCGTGTGAAAGACATTGGCCCGGCATTCTTCTTCCCGCAGGATGTCGTCGACGGCGCCCGCGTTGAAGATCAGCACGTTGTTGTCGCGGGCCAGGTCCGCGATCGACAGCAGCTGGGCGGCTGAAATGTCGGCCACAAGATAGCGGTCGCCCCTGGCGACCATCTCCTTGAACACGGGGACGACATCGTCGCTGGGCTTCACCTCGGTGACGTCGAGCGTGAACTTCTGGCCAAGGAAGCTGCCCGTCGTGTTGTTGTCGCCGATCGCCACATTGGCGCCGGCGACGCCCTCGTCACGCGGCGGCACGTCTAGGACGGACAGGGCCAACTGCGGCGCGTAGGCCCGCAGATAGCCGATCCTGATCTCGACGACCGCCTTTTCAGCCTTTGCCGCCGTCGTCTGCGCGGCTTGCCCGCTCTCCTGCGCCAGCGCGCCGCCTGCGTTGACGCCCGCCAAAAAAAGTCCGATGAAGATTGCGAGAGTGTTTGGCACCATGCTCTTCAAAGCCAATTGTCCGCTTGCCGCACGACGTCGGCCGACCTAGGTCGGTTCAACCGGTGCGGGAAAATGGTGCCGACATGAACGTAACCCGACTTTTTCAGATCACAAAGCCCGTCCGTTCAATTCTTTGTGCAGTTGTCTGCGCCATCCTCTCCCATTTTCCGGCGGAGGCGACGCAACGTGTTGCGGTGTTCGCATTCGAGATTCAGCACGGCGATCTGGTCCAGGGTGCGCCCGACCATCGGACAGCGGAGGAAAAGCGGCTGATCATGATCAGCGAGCGCCTGCGCGAACACCTTGCCGCTTCGGGGCTCTCCATGGTCGACATCGGGCCCGTAGCGGAAAAGGCGGCGGCGACGAACCTGCGGTCATGTAGCGCGTGCGCGGACGGTTGGGCCCAGGAACTCGGGGCGGATTACGCCATCACCGGCGTCGTCAACAAGGTCTCGGAGCTTATCCTCAGCATGAACGTGCGCGTCCACGACGCCGCCACGGCGACGCCGCTGACCAGCGCAGCCGTGGACTTTCGCGGCAACACCGACGAATCCTGGCGCCGCGCCATCGACTACCTCTACAAGAACCTGCTGTGGCCCCGCCTGGAGAAGCTGAAGAAATGACCCAAATGCTGGCCAGCGTGACCGGCGCGGACGAAGCCGAAATCGCGATCGGGGGCGGTGCCGACATCATCGACCTGAAAGACCCGACGGCCGGGGCATTGGGCGCACTCGCGATCGAGACGATCCGGCGCACTGTCCTCGCCATTGCGGGACGGTGCGAAACCAGCGCCGTCTGCGGCGACCTGCCGATGGAGCCGGAAACACTGCGTATGAAGGCAGAGGAAATCGCAGGGACCGGCGTGGACTACGTAAAGGTGGGCTTCTTTCCGACGGATGCCGTCGAAGCGTGCATGAAGGCGCTGCAACCGCTCGCCGCCGGGACGAAGCTGATCGCCGTGCTATTCGCTGACCGGGCGCCCGATTTCGGCCTGCTTCCGGCTTTCGCCCAACATGGCTTCCACGGTGCCATGCTTGACACCGCAGACAAGTCCAAGGGTCGGCTGCTCGATCATCTGCCGCCGGAGCGCATGCCGGACTTCGTCGGCCCCGCGCAGGCGCTCGGCCTCAAGACAGGCCTCAGCGGATCCATCGAACCTCCTGATGTGCCACGGCTATTGCCGTTTTCCCCCGACTTCCTTGGCTTCCGCGGCGCACTCTGCGTCCGGGCCCGGCGCACGGCATCGATCGATGCGGAAGCAGTCGGCGCAATCCGGGCGCTTATCCCCGCGGAACCGTTGGCGGGTCGTTCCGCGACCGTCGACTACCGCCTCCTCGCCGCGCGCGGCTATTCGCCGGGTGCGGCCGACGCGGCGCTCGGAACCGACAGGATCTTCGTGCGGGATTTCGTCCTGCCCGTAAACATCGGGGCCTATAGCTTCGAACACGGCCACACCCAAAAAGTTCGCTTCGACGTTGCCGCCGACGTGCTGCGGATGACCTCAAACCCTGAGGACATGCGCCATGTCGTCTCCTACGATCTCATCCTGGACGGCATCCGCACCATCGTCGCGCGCGGCCATGTCGAACTGAGCGAGGCGTTGGCCGAGCAGGTCGCGGCCCATGTTCTGGAGGATCCCCGCGTGGTTCGGGTGGTGGTGAAGGTAGAGAAGCTGGAGCTCGGTCCGGGCGGCGTGGGCGTCGAGATCGAGCGCAAGCGGACGCGCCAGCAGCACGCGTCGCTGCGGCCTGCCGTGCCGGACGACCCAGCGGCAGTCAGCCCGCGAGGCATACAGGGCACGCGATTGTGAGGCGGCTCGTCGTCAAGCTGGGTGGCAGCACGGCGACGGGGCCTGAATTTGATGCGTGGATCACAGGGCTGGCCGCCTCCAGCGTGCCGCTCGTCATCGTACCCGGAGGCGGGTCTTTCGCCGACCAGGTTCGCAACGAACAACGGCAGATCGGCTACTCGGACGCGGCTGCGCACGCCATGGCGATCCTCGCCATGGACCAGTTCGGCCACGTGATCCTGGACCGGCACGCTCGCTTCGTCGCAAGTCGTTCGCTGGCGGACATGGACCGGGCGACCGCAGGCGAGCGCATTCCCGTCTGGCTGCCCTCGTCCCTCGCCCTTGCGCAAGCCGACATTGCCGCCTCCTGGAGGGTTACGTCGGATTCACTGGCTGCCTGGCTCGCGGGCCAAGTCAGGGCCGACACCTTGCTGCTCGTCAAGCAGACCAGACGCTTCGAAGAGGAAGACGATCTACACGACCTGACCGCCAGGGGCATCGTCGACGCTGCCTTCGCGGCCATGCTGCCTCGGGGCGTGGAGCTCTGGCTCGCAGGCCCCGATGACGCTGCCTCCGCCGGAACCGCGCTGGCCTCGGGCACGCTTCCCGGACTGCGGCTGCGCGCTGCCCGCATGCGCAGGGCCGGTTGATTGATGGCTAAACTGCACAAACCGCGCTGGGCATGGGTGCTGACCGGGTCCGGCCACTTCTTCACCGAGAGCTTTCAGCTGATCCACGAACTCGAGCACTGCGATATCTTCGTTTCGAAAGCGGCGAACGAGGTGCTGCGCATGTACAAGCTCAAGCTCGATTTTCCCGAGACCATGCGCGTGCTGCACGACAAAACCGCCAGCGCTGTCCCGGTCGGAGAGTTCTACCACGGCGTCTATCATACGGTGGTGATTGCTCCGGCCAGCTCCAACACGGTCGCGAAATGCGTGTCGGGCATCTCCGACACCCTCGCCACCAACGTCTTTGCCCAGGCGGGCAAATGCCGCGTGCCAGCCATCGTCTTTGCCTGCGACACGGCGCCGGAGCTCGAAACCATGGCGCCGCACGGTCTCGTGAAAGTCTACCCTCGCCCGATCGACCTGGAGAATACCGAGCGATTGAAGGGTTTCCAGCGCACCCTGGTGGTCGAGTCGCTGGCGGAGCTCAGGGCGGCGGTCCGCAATCGCCAGGCAGAGCTGGAAGCCGATGGCTGAACGGCTGATCTTCGTCACCGGACACCTCGCCCGGGCGCGGCTGGAGAGGCTGCTTGCCGGCCTCGGCGAGACGGAGTTTTCGTGGGAGATCGTCGACATCGGCGTAAAAGTCGCCGCGCTGATGACGGAGGAGATCATCAAGCGCCGGCTGAAGCTCGGTGGCGGCGAGGCACGGGTGATCCTCCCCGGCCGCTATCGGGGTGAGCTCGACCGGCTCACGGCGCATTTCGGCGTACCCTTCCTTCGCGGCCCCGACGAGATCGCCGACCTGCCGGGCTACCTCGGCCGCAAAGGAGCGCCGCCGGACCTGTCCCGCCACGACATCCGCATCTTCGCCGAGATCGTGGACGCACCCGCCCTCTCGATCGAACAAGTGCTCGAGCAGGCGACCAGGCTTGCCGCGGCTGGCGCGGACGTGATCGACCTCGGCTGCCTGCCGGAGACGCCATTTCCGCTGCTGGGCGAAGCCGTGCAGACGCTGAAGGCTGAGGGGTTTTCGGTCAGCGTCGATTCGGCAAACGCCGACGAGTTGCGCACGGGCGCCGCGGCGGGCGCCGATTTCCTGCTGAGCCTCGACGAGAAGACACTGACGCTCGCCTTCGAGCATCCGGTAACGCCGATCATCGTGCCGGCGACTCCCGGTGATCTCGATTCGCTCGGCCGGGCCATCGAGGGGGCGCAGAAAGCCGGGATCCCGTTCATTGCCGACGCCGTGCTCGATCCGATCCATTTCGGCTTCGCCGCCTCGCTCGGCCGCTTCCTCGAGGCGCGACGGCGCTGGCCGGAGGTCGAACTGCTCATGGGCACGGGGAACCTCACGGAACTGACCGACGCCGACAGCTCAGGCGTCACCGCCATGCTCGCCGGGTTCTGCTCGGAACTGGCGATCCGCAACGTTCTGGTGGTGCATGTGAGCCCGCATACGGTGCGCACGGTGGAAGAACACGACGCCGCCCGCCGCACCATGTTCGCGGCCCGCTCCGACAGCGCGCTGCCGCGCGGCTACCATCTCGGGCTCCTGCAGGTCCATGATCGTAAGCCGTACCCGGCCTCGACGGAGGATATCGACGCCCTGGCGGCCGATATCCGCGACGCCAACTTTCGCATCATGACTGCGCAGGACGGAATCCACGTCTTCAATGCGAGAGGCCGCGCCCACGCTACCGACGCGTTCGACCTCTTCCCCGGCCTCGGCGTCGAAGCCGATGGCGCGCACGCTTTCTATCTCGGCGCCGAACTGATGAAGGCGGAAATCGCCTGGCGCCTCGGCAAACGCTATGTGCAGGACGAGCCGCTGTCCTGGGGCGTGGCCGCGCCGCCGACCGAAACGGACCGCACGCGGCTGGCCGAGGCGGGCCACACGCTTCAAGCCAGGAAGGCGAAATAGGCGATGCCCTACATCCGCGAGACGATCATCACGACCGTTGACTCGAGCGGCAAGGTCCACATCGCGCCGATCGGCATCATCGCCGAGAGGGACGGCTGGGTGATCGCGCCCTTCCGTCCATCGATCACCCTCGACAATCTCGCGGATACACCGTTCGCCGTGGCGAGCTACACCGACGACGTTCGCATTTTTGCCGGGTGCCTGACCGGCCGGAAAGACTGGCCGACCGTTCCTGTAAAAGGGTTTCCCGTTCCGAGACTTGAAGCCGCCCTCGCCCATTCGGCGCTCGAGGTGACAAGCGTGACCGACGACGAAATGCGGCCGCGCCACCATTGTCGCATCGTCGGCGAAGCGACCCATGCGCCGTTCACCGGCTTCAACCGCGCCAAGGCCGCAGTCCTCGAACTCGCCATCCTGGTGAGCCGGCTGGACATGCTGCCGCGCGAAAAGATCGAGGCGGAGATCGCCTACCTCGCGATCGCCATTGAAAAGACTGCCGGGGCGGAGGAGAAGGAAGCCTGGGGCTGGCTCATGGAGCGCGTGACCAGGCATTTTCGGAGGAAGGTCTAGGATCTTCCCCCAAGCTCCCCGGCATCAGCCGCCCGATTTCAGGAATTCGATGATTGACGTGCGCTGTGCCGCGTCGGTGATCCCGGCATAGGGCTTCATCGTATTGCCGTGGACGACGGCGTCGGGATCGGCGATGAACCTGTCGAGGGTCGCCTCGTCCCAGGTGATGCCGGACTGCTTCATGGATGACGAGTAGTTGAAGTCCGGCAGCGAGCCGGCCTTTCTGCCTACAATACCGGCAAGGTGCGGCCCCTGGCGGTTGTCGCCCTCTTTCGTCGTGTGGCAGGTGCGGCAGCTGTTGTTGAAGGCCATCTGACCGTCCTGGCCCAGCGCGTGCGGCGTAGCCACATAGGCAATCATCATGCCCAGAACGATTGTCCTCATGCCTCACAACGCGCGGGCATAGCAGGCGTTCCCGCAGCAGCTTCAAGCGCTGTCTGCCAGCAGCGCCACCGCAGCGGCCGGCCCCGCACTGCTGGCGGCGCTGCGGACCGCATCCTCGACCGGGATGATGTCGGCGAAGTCGACAAAGGGACGGTCGAGCCGCTCCGCCAGCCGCCTGATCTGCCAGCGTCCGCTGCCGGCGGCGACCAAGGGTGCTCCATCGGGAACGCATGCTGCGGCCCGGAATGCCGCGTCGTGCAGGGTCCGCAACTGCTGCTCGCTGAACCATCGGGCAACGTCCCGCCATTCGCGGCCACCAAGCTCGAACGCGTCGCGGCCGACCATGCGCGCCACTCGCGCCATCGAGGCGGCGGGGGTCTTCTCCTTGCCGTCCGCCGCAGGATGCCTGTCGTCGTCCTCGTCGAGCACGCCGAGAATGCGATGGACGTCCGCCATCGAGGCAAAATACTCGTTCATCAGGGGGGTCAGCCAGCCACCCACCGGCGCCGACGCGGCGACGCCGAACAGGAAGGTGCGCGTAAAGCCCTGGTAGACGAGTTCCCCGGTCAGAAGGCGCTCGGCATCGGTGTAGCCGGCGTTCGCCACGGTCCCGTCGCAGACGGGGATGAGGTCGGTGGTGGTGGACCCCATATCGACGAAGAGCGCATCGCGCACGTGCGCGGCGACGAGAGAGGCCGTGGCGTGCCAGTTGGCGGAGGCAATGTCGGCGCTTGCCCCGGCCGCTTGCTCCAAGGTGATGAAGCCGGAGCGCCCCGCATAGACCAGGGCGGCATCGTCCCGAAAGCGTCCTCGGATGAGATCGAGCAGCGTCATCACGCCGGCGTGGCGTGTGGGAAAGATGTCCGACAGCTCGCCGGTCATCGTGAAGGCGGCCAGATCGGCTCCCGCGAACACCGGGGCAGCCTCGCGCAGGGCGGCGTCCAGCCTGTCCAGCCCCTGCCACAGCGGCATCGCGACGGTCGCGGCGGCGACGACGCGCCCCTCTTCCGCCCGCGCCACCTTGAGGTGCGCGCCGCCGACGTCGAAGCCAGCGACAATCTTCTTTCCTTTTCCCCCGCTTGGCGCTTTCATCACGGTTCCACGTCGGCATCGGATCGGAGACAACGTTGCGTATCATCCCGGTGCTCGACTTGAAAGGCGGCCAGGTCGTGCGGGCCGCTGGCGGACGGCGCGATACCTATCGACCCATCACGACCCCGCTGTGCGAGGGCTCGGACATCCGCGCGGTCGCCCGCGGGCTGCGTAACCTCCACCCGTTCCCCACCTTCTACGTTGCCGATCTGGACGCCATCGAAGGCGATGATCCGAACACGGCTCAAGTTACCAGCCTGCGCGATCTCGACAATCCGCCCGACATCTGGCTGGATGCCGGTTTTCGCGACGCCGCGGCGCTGGATCAGGTCTTGGCGCTGCCTGGTGTCTGTCCGGTGCTCGGTTCGGAATCGCAGCGTGACAGCAGCCTGCTGCAGCGCTTCCGGGAGCATCCCCGTCTCGTCCTGTCGCTCGACTTCTTCGCCGACGGCTTTCGTGGCCCGCCATCGCTGCTCGCCGAAACGGACATCTGGCCCAGTCGCGTCATAGTGATGACGCTGGCCAAGGTCGGCTCGGGCTCAGGCCCCGATCTCGCCCGACTTGAAGAAATCGCCGCAAAAGCTGGAAGCCGCGAGATTATTGCCGCCGGCGGCGTGCGGAACGAAGCCGACATCCGCGCCCTTTCGTCCTTGGGCATCACCGCTGCCCTGGTCGCGACGTCGCTGCATGACGGAACGCTCGCCCGCGAGTTCCTGGCTGAACTCGCTTGGAACGACGGAGCGCCTCGCCAGGGCTGAAATCGCGCCGACGGATCGCGTTGGCGAACGGAAGGCGGTTTGGATGCTGCGAGCGCGCCCGGCGCTTGCCGATCAGACGAGTTCCACCTCGACGACGCCCGGCACCGCCCGCATGGCCGAGGCAACCTGCGGCGAGATGCGGTATCGGTCGGGCAAGGCGATCTCCACCTCCCCCTGCGCGTCGTCCTTGATGACGACAAAGCTCACCTGCCCCTCGCCCTTTACACCGAGCTGGGACGCGAGCGCACTCACGGGCTTCGGATCGCGAACGAAGATCCGCAGCGCCTTCTGCACCCGGCTCGCCTCGTCCTCCAGCGACTGCGCCGCCTCGATGCGCAGATTGACGCCTTCCGGGCGGTCCTCGGCCTTGACAATGATGACCACGGACTTGCCCGCCTCAAACAGGTCGCGATACTGCGCCAGCGTCTCCGAGAACATGACGGCCTCGTACTGACCGGAATTGTCGGAGAAGTTGACGACGCCCATCTTGTTGCCGGTGCGCGTCTTGCGCTCCTGCTTGGACGTCACCGTTCCCGCCAGCCGGCCGGCGGAAGCGCCACGCTTCACGGCCGCCGAAAACTCCGCCCAGGTCTGCACCCGCATCTTCTGGAGCACGTCCTTGTACTCGTCCAGAGGATGCGCAGACAGATAGAAGCCGACGGCCTGGAACTCCCTGTGCAGGCGTTCGGCCGGCAGCCAAGGGTCACAGGGTGGGAACACCAGCCGTTCCGAGCGGGCCGCAGACGACGCGCCGAACATGTCGGTCATGCCGAGCGCCTCGTTCTCCTGCGCGCGCGACGCAAGCCCCATCATGCGTTCCACGCCGGCCATCAGCACGGCCCGGTCATGGCCGAAGCAATCAAACGCACCGGCCATGATCAGGCTCTCGAAGACGCGCTTGCCGACGATCTTCGGATCGATGCGCTCGCAGAACTCCTCGAGGCTGGCAAAGGGCTGTTTCTGGCGCCTGGCGACGATGTGCTCGACGGCGGCCTCGCCGACGCCCTTGATGGCGGCCAACGCGTAGAAGATCTTGTTCTCGGCCACCTCGAACGACCGGAACGACGTCTGTACGGAGGGCGGCACCACCTCGATGCCGAGCCGGATCGCGTCCTGGCGAAAATCGGCCAGCTTGTCGGTGTTCGACATATCCAGCGTCATCGACGCGGCCAGGAATTCGACCGGATAGTGCGCCTTGAGATAGGCGGTCTGGTAGGACACCACCGCATAGGCGGCCGCGTGCGACTTGTTGAAGCCGTAGTCGGCGAATTTCGCCAGCAGGTCGAAGATGAAGTCCGACTGCGCCTTGCCGACCCCGCGCTCGACCGCGCCCGAGACGAAGCGCTCGCGCTGCTTGTCCATCTCGGCGCGGATCTTCTTGCCCATGGCGCGGCGCAAGAGGTCGGCTTCGCCGAGCGAATAGCCGGACAGCTCCTGCGCGATCTGCATCACCTGCTCCTGGTAGACGATGACGCCCTGCGTCTCCTTCACCAGGTGGTCGATCTTTGGGTGGATCGAGGCGATCTCCTCCTCGCCGTGCTTGCGCGCGTTATAGGTCGGGATGTTCTCCATCGGGCCGGGGCGGTAGAGCGCCACCAGCGCGATGATGTCCTCGATGCGGTCGGGCTTCATGCCGATGAGGGCCTTGCGCATGCCCGCACTTTCAACCTGGAACACGCCGACGACCTCGCCGCGCGACAGCATGGAGTAGGTCTTCTCGTCGTCGAGCGGCAGTTTCGACAGGTCGATCTCGATGCCGCGCCGGCGGATGAGTTTTACCGCCGTCTCGAGCACGGTCAGCGTTTTGAGGCCGAGGAAGTCGAATTTTACGAGGCCCGCCTCCTCGACCATCTTCATGTTGAACTGGGTCACCGGCATGTCGGAGCGCGGATCGCGGTACATCGGCACCAGCTGCTTCAGCGGCCGGTCGCCGATCACGATGCCGGCAGCGTGGGTCGAGGCGTGGCGGTAGAGACCTTCCAGCTTCTGCGCCATGTCGAGCAGCGTATTGACGATCGGCTCCTTCTCCGCCTCCTCCGCGAAGCGCGGCTCAGCCTCGATGGCGTCCTTGAGCTTCACCGGGTTGGCGGGGTTGGCCGGCACCATCTTGCAGAGCCGATCCACCTGTCCGTACGGCATCTGCAGCACCCGGCCGACGTCGCGCAGCACCGCCCTCGCCTGCAGCGTTCCGAAGGTGATGATCTGCCCGACCTGCTCGCGGCCGTAGCGACCCTGCACGTAGCGGATCACTTCCTCGCGCCGGTCCTGGCAGAAGTCGATGTCGAAGTCGGGCATCGACACGCGGTCCGGGTTGAGGAAGCGCTCGAACAGCAGCGAGAAGCGCAGCGGGTCGATGTCGGTGATGGTCAGCACATAGGCGACCAGCGAGCCCGCACCCGAACCGCGCCCCGGTCCGACCGGGATGTCGTGGGCCTTCGCCCATTTGATGAAGTCCGAAACGATGAGGAAGTAACCCGGGAACTTCATGCGCTCGATGATGCCGAGTTCGTAATCCAGGCGCTTCCGGTAGTCGTCTTCGGTAAAACCTGCGCTCAATCCCTGGGTGGCGAAGCGCAGTTCAAGGCCTTCATGGGCTGCGCGACGCAGTTCTGCGGCCTCAGCCTTTTCGGCCTCCTCCGGATCGGTGCTGCCGCCCGTCGTGAACCGCGGCAGGATCGGCGAGCGCTTCTTTGGATAGTAGGAACACCGCTGGGCGATCTCGACCGTGTTGTCGATCGCCTCGGGCAGGTCGGCGAAGAGCGCCACCATTTCGGCCTGGCTCTTCAGATAGTTGTCGGGCGTCAGTCGGCGGCGGTTGTCGACCGCGATCACGGATCCTTCGGCGATGGCGATCAACGCGTCATGCGCCTCAAAACTGTCGCGCGACGGGAAAAACGCCTCGTTGGTGGCGACCAGGGGCAATTCGTGGCGGTAGGCCAGATCGACCGTCGCCGCCTCCAGTTTGCGGTCGTAGCCGGCGAGGCGCTCGATCTCGACGTAGAGTTTGTCGCCGAAAAGCGATTTCAGCGTCAGCAGCCGGCTTTCGGCGAGGTCGGCATGATCGCTGCGCAGCGCAGCGCCGATCGGTCCCCTTGGGCCGCCGGTCAAGCAGATGAGGCCTTCAGACGCCATCCCCAGATCGTCGGTGGTGATGTGCACCGGTTCGCCGGAGGGCGTGTCCAGATAGGCGCGGCTGACCAGATCGACCAGATTGGCATAGCCGGTCTCCGTCGCCGCAATGAGCACGACCGGCGAGAGCTCGGCTCCGTGCCGCCTCTGCCCGTGACGCGCCTGCCCGACCGGATCGCCGGAGAAATGGACGTCCATCTGACAGCCGACGATCGGCTGCAGGCCCTCTTTTGTCGCCTTCTGGGCGAATTCGAGCGCTCCGAAGAGGTTGTTCGTATCTGTGATGGCGATTGCCGGAGCGCCGTCCTTGACGGCGTGACCGATCATCTTGCCCACCGGCAAGGCCCCTTCGAGCAGCGAATAGGCGGAATGCACGCGCAGATGGATGAAGCGGCGCGACGATGGCTCCGGCGCCGATGCCTCGCTGGCGGCGGCGCGCATGATCGGGTCGCGGATCGGTCGGTCGGCAGACATGCTTCGGGCTACTTCGCTGGGGATCGCATCGAGACTCAGTCGCTTCCAGTGTGGCCAAGTCGGTCCGTCAGGTCGAGTCGGGGCCGCGATATTCCCGTCTTGATTTGCCGGCCGACTTGGCGCTCAACTCTGCTAGGCGGCAAACGGAGGACCCTCGGATATGGCGACGAACGTGAAAGAACTCATGGCGGCGGCAAACGCTGCCGTGCCGAAGATTACGCCCTCGGAGGCAAGAAAGCTGATCGCGGAGCAGAATGCACTCGTGGTCGATGTGCGCGACACCACCGAGCTTCAGGCAAGCGGCAAGGTCAAGGGCGCGGTTCATGTTCCTCGCGGAATGCTCGAGTTCCGGGCCGACGCCGACACGCCCTACCACGACAAGAATTTCACCAAGGATCGCCCGATCATCGTCTATTGTGCATCGGGTGGCCGCTCGGCCCTGAGCGGCAAGCTGCTGAAGGACTTCGGCTACAGCAACGTGCACAATCTGGGCGCGTTCAAGGATTGGGCCGAGAGCGGCGGCGAGGTGGAGAAAGTCTGACAGCGCAGGCGGGACAGCGCTCGGGCTTGCCCCGGGCGCAGAGGCCAGGCGCACAGCCCAATCCTGCCGCCCAACCTCACGAGCTTTTGGGCACAGCCTCCGGTCGCCGGCGAATTCAACCGCCGGGACGTGCCGTCCTGCCGAAGAAGCGACACTTGCGCCTTTCAGCTCGCGCCAAGCCGCCTCGCGGCGAGGCTTAGAACGGGATCTCGTCGTCCAGGTCGCGCGAAAAACCGCCGCCACCGCCGCGCTCGCCGCCACCCCGGCTGCCTCCGCCACGATTATTGCCGTAGTCATCGCCCGGTCCGGATTGGCCGAAATCCGATCCGCGTCCGCCGCCGCCGGAGTAGCCAGCGCTGCCGCCTTCGCCGCCCTGGCCGCGTGCATCGAGCATCTGCAGCTCTCCGCGGAACTTTTGCAGCACCACTTCGGTCGTGTAGCGATCCTGGCCCTGCTGATCAGTCCATTTGCGCGTCTGCAGCTGGCCCTCGATATAGACCTTCATTCCCTTCTTCAGGTACTGCTCGGCGACCTTGGCCAGGTTGTCATTGAAGATCACGACGCTGTGCCACTCGGTCTTTTCCTTGCGCTCGCCCGAATTCTTGTCGCGCCACGACTCCGAGGTTGCGATACGGAGATTGACGACCGGCTCGCCGGAATTCAGCCGGCGGATCTCCGGGTCCGCCCCGAGATTGCCGACGAGGATTACCTTGTTCACGCTGCCAGCCATGATACGTCTCCGCGCTTGTCCGAAATTTTCCGTCTCATACACCAAATCGAGGACCGTTGCGGCATAAGCTCTGCCCCATCGCCGCTATCCACAGCCCAATTGTTCTTAATTTGTTCTAGTGCTGACAGCCGCGCACGTCAATGTCCATGGCGTGATCGCGCGGGTCGCCGGGGTTAGTCCGCGCCCAAATAAGTGCTTGCTTATCCAATAAGCCTGCGCTTATTCTTCGTGCATGACAGACACGATCTTTCGCGCCCTTTCCGATCCGACACGCCGCTCCGTCTACGAACGTCTTGCGGCCGCCGAAATGACGGTCACCGAGGTCCGGGTCGGCATGGCGGTGTCGCAGCCGGCCATCTCGCAGCACCTCGCCGTGCTCAGGGACGCAGGGCTGATCACCGAGCGCCGTCAAGGGCGCTTCGCCTACTATCGCGTCGCACCGGATGCCCTTGCCCCGCTCGCCGACTGGGTGGAGCGCTACCGTACCTTCTGGCCGGCGCGGGTGGAGAAACTGAAGGATGTCCTGAAGGAGATGGAATGATGAGCCTGCCTGACACGGAGAAAGCCGAGCCGCCAGTGCTCGCACTCGACTTCGAACTGGCCGAGCCGCCGCAGAAAGTCTGGCAGGCGCTGACGGAACCCGACATCCTGTCGCGCTGGATCGAACCTCAACGGCAGCTCGAAGAGGGGGAACAAAGTCCTCTCCGATACGACCCCATCGACATCGAACCCGGTCGGCGCATCAGCTATCGCTGGCGCGAGGGTGAAGCGCTGGACAGCATCGTCACCTTTTCGATTGCCGACGGCGTCGCGGGCGGCACGCGCCTCACTATCGTCCATGCCGATGCGGCGCTGCCGCCTGTTCGACTTGCAGGGCCGGTTGCCTGCAGCCTGTTGTTCGCATCGTCGCGATCCGCTGTCCGCCTGCTCGCCGGCGGCGCGGCCAACAGCAATATTGCGCCATCCTGCCGCCTCGCAGCCTGAACCTGAACCGGGAAACCGACGCCATGAACAATCTCGTCCCGATGGTCATCGAACAGTCGAGCCGCGGCGAGCGCGCCTTCGACATCTTTTCGCGGCTGCTGCGCGAGCGCATCGTCTTCATCAACGGGCAGATCGAGGACAACATGGCTGCGCTGGTCTGCGCGCAGCTGCTGACGCTGGAATCCGAGAACCCGGAGAAGGAAATATCGCTCTACATCAACTCTCCGGGAGGCGTCGTCACCAGCGGCTTCGCGATCTATGACACGATGCGCTACATCTCGTGCCCGGTCTCGACCGTGTGCATGGGTTTTGCGGCCTCGATGGCGACGTTCCTGCTGATGGCGGGCGATCCCGGGCGGCGCATCGCCCTGCCGAACACGCGCATCCTGCTGCATCAGCCATCCGGCGGCTTTCAGGGACAGGCCTCAGACATCGAACGGCATGCGGAAGACATCCTCAAGACCAAGCAGCGCATGATCGACCTTTATTCGAAACACTGCGGCCGCACGCCGGAAGACGTGGAGCGCACACTCGACCGGGACCATTTCATGACGGCCGCGCAGGCTAGGGAATGGGGGCTTGTCGATCACGTCTACGATACGCGGAAGGGCCAGGCGGCGGCATAGCCCCGTTGTCGTTGCGGTGTTGCCGGTGCGGTGCGGCCAGACGTTCGACACAATGAAGCCCTGCCGCTTGTCCAGCGATCAGGGCTTCTTTCGGTTTACCTGAACCGACTGCCGGGACTGCATCACCGGCTTTTAATTCGGATGCTTCGCGGCGTTGTGCCGACGATCCGACTGTAGTCTCTGATTGTAGGATCATCACGGTTGGCCTGTCAGCCGTGCGTTCGCAAAACCGGTTCGGTAGCTAGGCCTTCCGGGGCTCCGCGTGGGAACGGAGCCGATCTGGACTGTCCGGCGGAATCATCGCTCCTCCATCGTCCGTTGCTCCAAATGCCGCTTTCTCCTCGCGAGCCTGCGGCGCCTCGCAGGCGGCCTTTTACCTCGCAAGTCCTGAAAGGACACTGGTGATTCTCTGCCGATCGGCCAAGCCCGTCAACCAAAAACGGACCTTCGCCGGCAAAATGTGATCGGAGCGCAATAGATCGGGTCAAGCGGCACAACGGCGCGAGAGGACGTGCCCAACGGCGTCTGCTCCTGACAACACGATGTCAGTTGTTTTTGTTTCCGTTGCGTTCTCCCCTCGACATCTGATAATCCACGCCTACATTCGGGCGACGGCTGCGCAGCCGCGCGCAAGCTCCACGCTCTCACCTGTAAAAATGGATGGTCATGCCGGACCACAAGTTCATCTCCATTCGCGGCGCGCGCGAACACAATCTGAAGAACGTCGACCTCGACCTGCCACGCGACAGCCTCGTCGTGATGACCGGGCTCTCGGGCTCAGGAAAGTCATCGCTCGCGTTCGACACCATCTATGCCGAGGGGCAGCGGCGCTATGTCGAGAGCCTGTCGGCCTATGCGCGGCAGTTCCTGGAGATGATGCAGAAGCCGGACGTCGACCAGATCGACGGCCTGTCGCCGGCTATCTCGATCGAGCAGAAGACGACCAGCCGCAACCCGCGTTCGACGGTCGGCACCGTCACCGAGATCTACGACTACATGCGCCTCTTGTGGGCGCGCGTCGGCGTGCCCTATTCGCCGGCCACGGGCCTGCCGATCGAGAGCCAGACGGTCAGCCAGATGGTCGATCGGGTCCTGGCCCTTCCCGAGGGCACGCGCCTCTACATCACCGCCCCCATCGTCCGCGGACGCAAGGGCGAGTACAGGAAAGAACTGGCCGAACTCCAGAAGAAAGGTTTTCAGCGCGTCAAGGTGGACGGCGTCTTCTACGAGATCGCCGACGTCCCGGCCCTGGACAAGAAGTACAAGCACGACATCGACGTTGTGGTCGACCGTGTGGTCGTGCGCGGCGACCTCGCCACGCGCCTTGCCGATTCCATGGAAACTGCGCTGAAGCTGGCCGAAGGGCTGGCCGTCGCGGAATTTGCCGACAAGCCGTTGCCGATCGAAGAGACGGCAGGAGGCGACAGCGCCTATAAGTCGAAGAACGAGACGCATGAGCGGATCCTGTTCTCGGAAAAATTCGCCTGCCCCGTTTCCGGTTTCACCATTCCCGAGATTGAACCGCGGCTCTTCTCCTTCAACAATCCGTTCGGCGCCTGCCCGACCTGCGACGGGTTGGGCAGCCAGCGCGCCATCGACGAGAATTTGATCGTCCCCGAAGACCACGTCTCGCTGCGCGAAGGCGCGATCGCCCCGTGGGCGAAGTCCAGTTCGCCGTACTACGCCCAGACCCTCGAGGGACTGGGCAAGGTGTACGGCTTCAAGCTCGGCGACCGCTGGCGTGATCTTCCCGAGGAAGGCAAGCGGGCGATCCTGCGCGGCACCGGCGAGACGCAGGTCGCGTTCAACTATGACGACGGCCTGCGCTCCTACAAAACGACCAAGACTTTTGAAGGCGTCATCCCGAACCTCGAGCGGCGCTGGAAGGAAACCGATTCCGCCTGGATGCGCGAGGAGATCGAGCGCTTCATGGCGGCGACCCCCTGCCCTGCCTGCAACGGCTATCGCCTGAAGCCGGAGGCCCTGGCAGTCAAGGTGGCCGGCAAGCACATCGGCGAGGTCACGGAACTCTCGATCCGCAAGGCCGATGCCTGGTTCAGCGATCTGCCCCAAGGCCTCAACGCCAAGCAGAACGAGATCGCGGTGCGCATCCTCAAGGAGATCCGCGAGCGCCTGCGCTTCCTCAACGACGTCGGCCTCGACTATCTGACGCTGTCGCGCAATTCCGGCACGCTGTCGGGCGGCGAGAGCCAGCGTATCCGGCTCGCCTCGCAGATCGGCTCGGGCCTGACCGGCGTGCTCTACGTGCTGGACGAGCCATCGATCGGCCTCCACCAGCGCGACAACGCCCGGCTGCTCGACACGCTGAAGCACCTGCGCGACCTGGGCAACACAGTGATCGTGGTGGAGCACGACGAGGACGCGATCCTGCATGCCGACTATGTCGTCGACATCGGTCCCGCCGCCGGCATCCATGGCGGCCGCGTGATCGCGGAGGGCACGCCGGAAGCCATCATGGCGAACCCGAACTCTATCACCGGGAAGTATCTTTCCGGCCAGCTTGAGATCGCCATGCCGGAAGCCCGGCGCGAACTGAAGAAGAACAAGCGCATCAAGGTGGTGGGCGCGCGCGGCAACAACCTCAAGAACGTGACGGCGGAAATCCCGCTCGGCACCTTCACCTGCGTCACCGGCGTGTCGGGCGGCGGCAAATCCACATTCCTGATCGAGACGCTGTTCAAGGCGGCGTCCCGCCGCATCATGGGGTCGCGCGAGCAACCCGCCGAGCACGATCGCATCGAGGGACTGGAGTTCCTCGACAAGGTCATCGACATCGACCAGAGCCCGATCGGCCGCACGCCGCGTTCCAATCCGGCCACCTACACGGGCGCCTTCACGCCGATCCGCGACTGGTTCGCGGGGCTGCCCGAG
Organism: Mesorhizobium shangrilense; assembly: GCF_028826155.1. Taxonomy (NCBI): domain Bacteria; kingdom Pseudomonadati; phylum Pseudomonadota; class Alphaproteobacteria; order Hyphomicrobiales; family Phyllobacteriaceae; genus Arvimicrobium; species Arvimicrobium flavum. The sequence continues at coordinate 2,957,918 of NZ_JAQGPN010000001.1, read as the reverse complement.
GCCAAGGCGCGTGGCTACCAGCCGGGCCGCTTTTCGTTCAACGTCAAGGGCGGCCGCTGCGAGGCCTGCCAGGGCGATGGCGTCATCAAGATCGAGATGCACTTTCTGCCCGATGTCTACGTCACCTGCGACGTCTGCCACGGCAAGCGCTACAACCGCGAAACGCTGGATGTCACCTTCAAGGGCAAGTCGATCGCCGACGTGCTGGACATGACGGTGGAGGAAGGCGTCGACTTCTTCGCAGCAGTGCCGGCCGTGCGCGACAAGCTGACGACGCTGAAGCAGGTGGGGCTGGGCTACATCCACATCGGCCAGCAGGCGACGACGCTGTCAGGCGGCGAGGCGCAGCGCATCAAGCTCGCCAAGGAACTGTCGCGCAAGGCGACCGGCAAGACGCTCTACATCCTCGACGAGCCGACCACCGGCCTGCACTTCCACGATGTGGCCAAGCTGCTCGAGGTGCTGCACGAACTGGTCGACCAGGGCAACACGGTCGCGGTCATCGAGCACAATCTGGAGGTCATCAAGACGGCCGACTGGGTGCTCGACCTCGGGCCGGAGGGCGGCGACGGCGGCGGCGAGCTGGTCGTCTCCGGTCGTCCGGAGGATGTGGTGCACGAGAAGCGGAGCTACACCGGCCAGTTCCTGCAGGAACTGCTGGAGAGGCGGCCGGGGGCAAGGAAGCGCGAGGCCGCGGAGTAGGCCGCGGCGCTGGCGCCGGGTGACCTTTCCCCGGCGGACGTCCGGCCAGCCGTGAATGCAGAATCCTGCCACATCCTCTTGCCCTTGGAGCTTCGCGGAAAGTCACTACATTCCGCGTGCGGCTATCCTCCGCATGCCCCCTCACGAAGCCTGTCCATCGCAAGCTCGTTCCCCCTCGAGGCGCGAGCCGCGGGAACCTTGCGCGAGGAGGGGCATCACAAGGGATACGAATGGGCTATGAACGCATCGGACACGCCAAGGCAGGTCGCCGTGGCGACAAGGGATGTGGCGGCGATCGGCCATGATCCAGCGTGGCAGTTATCAACAATGCGCGGCAAGGGCGTGGTGACGGAATGAAGAACGGTGTTGCCATCATCGGGGCGGGGCACGGCGGCAGCCAGTTGGCGGTCGCGCTGCGCCAGGAGGGATATGAAGGGCCGATTGCGCTCTTCTCCGGCGAGACAGAAGTTCCATACCACAAGCCTCCCCTCTCCAAGACATTCCTGAAGACGCCTGACGCTAAGCCGCAATTGCTGCGTGCCGAGAGCGTCTATGTCGACAACAGGGTGGAGCTCCGCTTCGGCCAGCGCGTCCAGTCCATCGATTCGGCCGGGCGCGAGCTCACTTTGCAGGACGGCTCGACCGCGTCGTTCGACCGGCTCGTGCTGGCGACGGGAGCAAAGCCGCGGCGACTTGCCGTGCAGGGTGTCGACGGCGACGGCGTCCACTACCTGCGTTCAGCCGATGATGCGCGGGCGCTGCGCAGCGCCCTGCCCTCGGCGCAATCCGTCGTCGTCATCGGCGGCGGCTTCATCGGGCTGGAGGCGGCAGCCTCGCTCGCGATGATGGGAAAGCAGGTCGCCGTCGTGGAAGCGGCGGATCGCCTGCTGGCCCGCGCGGTCGCCCCGCAGATCTCTTCGTTCCTGGCCGACTACCACCGCTCGCTGGGCGTCCGGCTGCTGCTCGGCAGCGCGATCGAGCATTTGGAGCGCGACGGAGCCAGACTGCGGGCCGTGGTGACGAAAGCCGGCGAACGCCTCGATGCCGATCTCGTCATCGTCGGCATCGGCGCCGATGCCGATTTTGATCTCGCCCGCCAGGCCGGTTGCACAATCGACAACGGCGTGGCGGTCGGCCCCGACATGCAAAGCTCCGTCCCAAACATCTATGCGATCGGAGACTGCGTCTCCTACGCTCACTGGCTGAGCGGCAGGTCCGAACGGCTGGAATCGGTGCAGAACGCCACGGATCAGGCGCGTCATGCCGCCCGCAGCATCATGGGCAGGGCGGCCCCCTATCGCGAGGTTCCCTGGTTCTGGTCGGATCAGGGCGCGGTCAAGCTGCAGATGGCGGGCCTGTCGTTCGGCGCCGACCGTTTCATTGCCAACGGGACGCCCGACCAGAACAGCTTCTCGGTCTATCATTTCAGGGGGCCGAAGCTGGTGGCCGTCCACTCGGTAAATCGACCGGCCGACCATATGCTCGGCCGCAAGCTCCTCGCCACCGGCATGCATGTCAGCGAGGCGCTGATCGTGGCCGGAGCCCCCGCGATCAAGGCCGCACTGGCGAGCCACGAGGCGGAACGACAATCCCTGCCGGCCGCCGCAAGCTGACCTCCCCTTCTGTGCATGGCTACTGCACCGGCGCGCCACTCGCATGTCAGCAGGGTTGTGTTCGACGACTTGACCGATCTCGCCAGAATGTCCTGATAGCGCCTCACTGCGGCGGTCGAACAAACCAGCGACGAGAGGCAAGACAGGATGGGAAATTCCGGGACAATCCGAGCCGGCATGGGCGGCTGGACCTTCGAACCGTGGGAAGGCACTTTTTATCCCGGCGACCTGCCGAAAAAGCAGCAGCTTCAGTTCGCCGCCCGGCAAGTGCCGACCATCGAGATCAACGGCACCTACTATCGGGGGCAGACGCCCGAGACGTTCGCCAAGTGGGCAGCCGACGCGCCGGATGGCTTTGTCTTCTCCGTGAAGGGCAACCGCTTCGTCACCAACAAGAAGGTGCTGGGCGAAGCTGCTGAATCCCTGAAGAAATTCTGGGACACGGGCGTACGGGAACTCGGCGACCGGCTCGGTCCGATCGTCTGGCAGTTCGCACCGACCAAGAAGTTCGAACCAGACGATTTCGAGGCATTTCTCAAGCTCCTGCAGGAGAACGACGGCGGCGTTCCGCTCCGCCATGTGCTGGAAGTGCGCCATGCCAGCTTTGGCGTGCCCGAATTCGTCACGCTCGCCGCAAAATACAAGGCGGCGATCTGTTACGCGCACCACCACGACTATCCCGAGATCGCCGACGTCACCTCCGACTTCATTTATGCGCGGCTGCAGAAGGGCGAGGACGACGTGCCTACCGCCTATCCGCCGAAGGAACTCGACGGCTGGGTGAAAAGGGCGCGGCAATGGGCGGAGGGCGGGCAGCCCGGCGATCTTCCCCTCGCCGATCCGTCACGCAAGCTTGAGCAGCGTCCGCGCGACGTCTTCGTGTACTTCATCCACGAGGGCAAGATTCGCGCCCCACATGCGGCAATGGCCTTCATGGAGCGCGTCGGCTAACGCCGCAGTTCCCTCAGGACGGGGCAGATCGCAGCCGGCAGATCCTCGGCGATCAGCCCCGGGCCGAAGCGGGCCGCCGCTTCCGCATGCATCCAGACCGCCGCACAGGCGGCGTCGAATGTGGGCATGCCTTGCGCGAGCAGACCGGCGATCAGGCCCGAGAGCACGTCGCCGGACCCGGCGGTCGCCAGCAGCGGCGTGCCGTTGGCGTTGATGACCGCGCGGCCGTCGGGCGCGGCGATCACTGTGTCGGGCCCCTTGTAGACAACAGTCGCGCCCGTGCGCGCCGTCGCCTGCCGCGCCTTGTCGAGCTTCGACAGGCGATCGTCTGCGGCCAAGTCCGGGAACAGCCGCGCGAACTCGCCGGCATGCGGCGTGAGTACGAGTTCCGGCGCCCGTTCTGACGTTGCCGCCGCGACGAAGTCGTCGAGCTGCTTCGAAGCCGAGGTGAGACCATCGGCATCTATGACGATCCCGCCGCAGTGCTCGTGGGCGACGGGCAACAGGTCGATGAGGAAACGGCCGACTTCCACCTGGGGGCCGAGGCCGGGTCCGAACACCAGCGCCCGCGGCCGGCGCTCGGCGAGGAAGTCGCGTACGTCTTCGAGCGTGTCCGTCTCGCGCAACATGATGGATGTGAGGTGCGCCGCGCTCACCTGCAGGGCGTTTGCCGGCGACATCAGCGTGACCGCGCCGGCCCCCACCCTCGCGGCCGCCATGGCGGCAAGCCTTGCCGCCCCGGTAGCCGTCGCACCACCGGAGAAGACGGCGACGTGGCCGCGGCTGTACTTGTGCGCATCGACCTCGGTGTGTGGAAAACGATCCTCCCAGAGCTTCGGCACGTTCTCGAAGCAGCTGACGCCCAGCCCCGCAACGATCTCGTCGTGGATTCCGATATCGGCGACGACGACGTCCCCGCATTTCGAGCGACCGGGCTGGAGCAGATGGCCGGGCTTCTTCCGCACGAAGGTCACGGTGAGATCGGCATCGAAGGCATCGCCGAGGATTTGCCCGCTGGCGCCGGATACGCCGGACGGCAAGTCGATGGCCAAGCTGTGGGCGCCGGCGTCGCGCGCCCTCTTGATCACGGAGGCGACGTCCCCCGAAATCTCGCGCGCCAATCCAGCTCCGAACAGCGCATCGACGATCAGGTCATCCGCTTCGCAGGCAAACTCCGCCAATGGCCGCGCCGCGACCACGCACTCGCTGCGGGCCCTGGCTGCGTCGGTGCCTTTTCGCGGCTCGCCTTCGCTCCAGACGGCAACCGACACGCCCGATCCGGCAAGGATCTGCGCGACCACATAGCCGTCGCCGCCATTGTTGCCGGGACCACAGAGCACATGGACCTGCCTGACAGCCGGAAAACGCTGCAGCGCCACGGTCGCGACCGCATGCCCCGCGCGTCGCATCAGTTCCATGCCGTTCTGCGGCCCGCGCCTGATCGCGTGGGCGTCCGCTTCGGCCATTTCATCCGGGGTCAGCAGTTCGATGCGCATGGGGTTCGGCGTCTCGGGTTCTGCGGGCAGCATAGGAGATGATGCGGCGCTGGCAATGATGGAACGGGCACAGGCTTTTGAGTGCCTCCGGACTGCAGGGATAAACAGCGACTGCCTCATTCGTCATCTGCCTGCCCAATTCTTAGGCATACTGGGCGCTGGCGAGGGGCGTCCCGCGGCGCGGCATCGAGATACCGGGCGCGCGAAATGATGCGACATAGCATCGAAACCGATCCGGCGTCGCGTCTTGCCGTGAATGCGAACGGATCAAATGCGACTTGGCACGCTTCCTGCTTGTAATTGCGCGGAACGGGCCAACCGCCCGGCGAATTGCGTATCGGAGGCCAAATCTCGAAATGAAAAAGATCGAAGCGATCATCAAGCCCTTCAAGCTTGACGAGGTGAAGGAAGCGCTGCAGGAGGCCGGACTGCAAGGCATCACGGTCACTGAAGCCAAGGGTTTCGGCAGGCAGAAAGGCCATACGGAGCTTTACCGCGGTGCCGAATACGTCGTCGACTTTCTGCCCAAGGTGAAGATCGAGGTTGTGCTCGCGGACGACGCGGTCGAGGCCGCGATCGAGGCTATCCGGAAAGCCGCCCAGACCGGCCGCATCGGCGACGGCAAGATCTTCGTATCCAATATCGAGGAAGTCGTGCGCATCCGCACCGGCGAGACCGGCGTCGACGCCATCTGACGCGTTCCGCGTTCCATCAGTTTCAATACGTCATCACAATAGGGAAATGACATGACGACAGCCAAAGACATCATGAAGCAGATTAAGGACAACGACGTGAAGTTCGTTGACCTGCGCTTCACCGATCCCAAGGGCAAGATGCAGCACGTGACGATGGACGTCATGGAAGTGGACGAGGACATGTTCGCCGACGGCGTCATGTTCGACGGCTCCTCGATCGGCGGCTGGAAGGCGATCAACGAAAGCGACATGGTGCTGATGCCTGACACCGAGACGGTTCACATGGACCCGTTCTTCGCGCAATCCACCATGGTCGTGATGTGCGACATCCTCGATCCGGTGTCCGGCGAAGCCTACAACCGCGACCCGCGCGGCATCGCCAAGAAGGCCGAGGCGTACATGAAGGCCGAGGGCATCGGCGACACCATCTATGTCGGCCCCGAAGCCGAGTTCTTCATCTTCGACGACGTCAAGTACAAGGCCGACCCGTACAACACGGGCTTCAAGCTCGACTCGACCGAGCTGCCGTCGAACGACGACACCGACTATGAGACCGGCAACCTCGGCCACCGCCCACGCATCAAGGGCGGCTATTTCCCGGTGCCGCCGGTCGATTCCTGCCAGGACATGCGCTCCGAGATGCTGACGGTGATGGCCGAGATGGGCATCCGCGTCGAGAAGCACCACCACGAGGTTGCGGCCGCCCAGCATGAACTCGGCGTGAAGTTCGACTCCCTCGTCCGCAACGCCGACAAGATGCAGATGTACAAGTACGTCGTGCACCAGGTCGCCAACGCCTATGGCAAGACGGCCACCTTCATGCCGAAGCCGGTGTTCGGCGACAACGGCTCGGGCATGCACGTCCATATGTCGATCTGGAAGGGTGGAAAGCCGACGTTCGCCGGCAACGAGTATGCCGGGCTGTCGGAGAGCTGCCTGTTCTTCATTGGCGGCGTCATCAAGCACGCCAAGGCCGTCAACGCCTTCACCAACCCGCTGACCAACTCCTACAAGCGTCTGGTCCCGGGCTATGAGGCGCCCGTGCTGCTCGCCTATTCGGCGCGCAACCGCTCGGCCTCCTGCCGCATCCCGTTCGGCTCCTCGCCGAAGTCGAAGCGCGTCGAGATCCGCTTCCCCGACCCGGGCGCGAACCCCTATCTCGCCTTCGCCGCGCTGCTCATGGCCGGCCTCGACGGCATCAAGAACAAGATCCATCCTGGCCAGGCCATGGACAAGGATCTTTACGACCTGCCGCCGAAGGAGCTGAAGCGCATTCCGACCGTTTGCGGTTCGCTGCGCGAGGCCCTGCAGAGCCTCGACAAGGACCGGGGCTTCCTGAAGGCCGGCGGCGTCTTCGACGACGACCAGATCGACGCCTTCATCGAGCTGAAGATGGCCGAAGTGATGCGCTTCGAGATGACGCCTCACCCGGTCGAGTTCGACATGTACTATTCGGTGTAGGGCCGAGCTCTGCTTGCAGGGCCGACCACAGACCCCGGCGGCGACCCCGGGGTCTTTTCTCGTCTCACCCTTGGTCCGAACAGCCCGCTCCGGCGGCGCGCGGCGCCGACGCTCCCATGCAGAAAGCCGGGGAAATCTGGACAGCCTGCATTCGCAGCGCGGGCAATTGCAACTAATACTCGAACATGCCCGTGGCCGACCTGCTTACCGCAGCCCTGCTTGATCCGTTTCGGATCGGATTGATACTGGCGCTCATTCTGACCGCATCGAATACGGCTGCACAAACCGGCCGCATCGTGCCGCTGGTTCTTGGCGTCGTCTTCGTTGCCGTGCTCATCGCCACGACGACCGGAGCCGGCGAGGCCGGACTGACGACATCCATCGCGGTCGGCGTCGTCGCCAACGCAATCATACTGGGTGTGATCCTGGCCGGGAAAGCCCTGTGGTCCCGCCTGACCGGCCCGCGCGACTAAACTTCTCTCTTGCCGCAGCTACCCGGTGACGCCGAGCTTCTTCTGCAGGCTGGTCGACGACGTGGTGTACTGGAATATGATGCGCTCGCCCGGCGCCACGTAGTGCTTGGCGGCCTGAGCCATCAGCGCGGCCTCGTGAAAGCCGGACAGGATCAGCTTCAGCTTTCCCGGATACCAGTTGATGTCGCCTATGGCGAAGATGCCGGGCACTGACGTCTCGAACTTCTCCGTATCGACCGGGATCACGTTCTCATGGAGGTTCAGGCCCCAGTCTGCGATGGGGCCGAGCTTCATGGTGAGCCCGAAGAACGGCAGCAGCCGCGTGCAAGGCGTCTCGACGTCGCCGTCCGGACTCTTGACAGTGGCCGATTGCAGCTTGCCGCCCTCACCCGTCAGTCCGGTCACCTGCCCTACCTGAAACCGAAGCTGCCCGGTTTCCTGCATGGCGAACATCTTGTTCACGCTGTCAGGCGCGGCGCGGAATTCCGGCCGGCGGTGCACGAGCGTGACGTTTTTCGCGATCGGCTGCAGGTTGAGGGTCCAGTCGAGGGCGGAATCGCCGCCGCCGACGATCAGGAGATCCTGATCGCGAAAATCCTCCATGCGACGCACGGAATAGAAGACGCTCTCGCCCTCATAGGCCTCGATGCCGGGAATGGGCGGCCGCTTCGGCTGGAAGGAGCCTCCGCCCGCGGCGATTACGACCACCTTCGCCTCGAACACCTCGTTCTCGTCGGTGATGACGCGGAAGGATCCGTCCTCCAGCTTCTCCAGCGAGGACACCATGCGATTGAAGGTGAAGCCCGGCTTGAATGGAGCGATCTGCTCCATGAGCTTGTCGACCAGTTCCTGCGCGGAGATGATCGGCCAGGCCGGAATGTCGTAGATCGGCTTTTCGGGATAGAGCTCGGCACACTGCCCGCCGGGGCGGTCCAGAATGTCGATGAGATGGCATTTCAGGTCGAGCAGGCCGAGCTCGAAGACGGCGAAGAGGCCGACCGGACCGGCCCCCACGATCAGCACGTCCGTCCTGGTCACATCGCCGACAGGCGCTTCACCGGACGAACGAGCACTGGAATCCATCAGCCTTGCCTCTCCGGCACGCTGACGACCAGACCGTCGAGTTCGTCGCGCACCTTGATCTGACACGAGAGCCTGGAGTTCGGCCTGACATCGTAGGCGAAGTCAAGCATGTCCTCTTCCATCGCCTCCGGCTCGCCGACCTTCTCGGTCCAGGCTTCGTCGACATAGACGTGGCACGTCGCGCAGGCGCAGGCGCCGCCGCACTCCGCCTCGATGCCGGGAACGCCGTTGCGGATCGCATTCTCCATCACCGTTGAGCCGTTCTCCGCCGCGACGTCGAAATGGGTGCCGTCAAAGGCGATGAAGGTCAGCTTGGTCATTGAAATGTTCCGGCGAGAATCCCACCCGGCAAATAATCACTCCGCCGCTCAAGTCAACTGTGTCGGATTGCACCAGCAGATACCGCAACAGCGGCCGCGCTCAACGCGTGACGGAAGCGACGAACTCGGCCGCCTGGTCGACCAGGCGCTGCAGACGCTCGACGAGGGAGGCGTCGTCGGGGCGCTGCTCGAGTTCGGCCAGGCAATCCGCGATCGCGAAAGCGCCGACGCCGCGCGCCGCCCCCTTGAGGCTGTGGGCGAGACGCAGCCGCTCCCGGCGGTGGGCCTGCCGGATCTGTTCGGCGATCGAGCCTGCCTGGTGGATGAAGAGGGTCAGGACTTCCTCTTCGAGCGCGCGATCGCCCATCGTCTGCCGGTCTAGATGCGCAAAATCGAAGGGTCGGATCCGCGGCGCCATGCAACCCTCGCCTCCGGGACGATCAAAGCTGGGGACGTCATATAAATTGATTGGCATTTCGCGACACCGGCGACCATCCATTCCCTGGTGTGCCATCCTAGGCCGGCTGGGTGGAGAAGGCGTTAACGTTTTTCCCCAGCCAAGGCCCGGAAAAACTGGATGAATCCGCGTCCGCGTTAACCCTATGTTTAAACTTTTACACATGTCGCGGAATGCATGTTTTCTTTACCTGCCTGTGCCACTACGATACGGGCGGACCATAGTAAGCCTCGTGTGCAGACAGCAATAGACCGGTCAACGGCAGGTCTGCAGACATAAGTACAGGGTAACGGCGGCATGGCTAAACGGACCAAGAGCCTCGAAAAAGAGGTCGCGAAAGAGCTGGAATCGGCGCTCGAGCTGGACTTGTCGTCAAGCGCAGAGCTCGACATCGCGGCCTCGATGGAGGATCTTGAAGCGCAGATCTCCGAAGCGGCGAAGGAACTGGCCGAGGAAAGCCGCAACGGAGCGGTCCAGCCCGAACCGAGCGCGCCCACCGTCGAATCTGCTGTAAATGTCACGACCGAACCCACGCCGGCGCAGATCCACGCCCATCTGGGGCTTCGCCCTGTCGACGCGCCGGAGGCCGGCGTCCCGGCACCGTCCGCCTTCACCCCTGCCAATGACGACCTTCAGCGTGCGGCGCCAAGAACCCCGCGCCTCGCGGCCCGTCCGTCGAGTTCCGCATACTGGATGGTTGGACTGCTGTCGGTCGCCTGGGTCGCGATCGGCGTTCTGCTGGGCCACGCCCTCTTTGCGCCGGACATCTGGCAGATCCGCACCCTCGACCAATTGTTCGCGCGACCAGGCATCATCCTGCTTGGCGTCGGCATAGTCGTTCCCCTGATCCTGTTCTGGGCGTTCGCCATGATGATGAGGCGCGCCCAGGAACTGCGTCTTGCCGCGCAGACCATGACCGAGGCAGCCCTGCGGCTCACCGAACCGGAGAGCGCGGCACAGGATCGTGTCATGATGGTGGGACAGGCCGTGCGCCGCGAAGTCGCGGCACTCGGCGAAGGTATCGAGCGCACGCTGGCGCGTGCCGTCGAACTGGAGACGCTCGTCCATACAGAGGTCAACCAGCTCGAACGCTCCTATTCCGAGAACGAGGCGCGCATGCGGGCCCTCGTCGACGGGCTCGGCAGCGAGCGCGAAGCTGTCGTCAGCCATGCCGAACGCGTCCGCGCATCCATCGCCGACGCCCACGAGGCGCTGAAGGAGGATCTCGGCCAGGCGAGCGAACGCATCCGCGACGACATCCTCGGCGTGTCGAGCAAATTGTCAATTACGATCACCAATTCCGGCGATTCCCTAATTGACCGCATCAACGAGTCCGGCGGCTCCATCTACCAGTCCATCGACCAGCGGCTGGATTCGATTTCGGATCGACTGCAGACCTCGGGCGAAGCCTTTGCGAGCCTGCTCGACACCCGTATCGCCTCGCTTACCCAGAGCACGGATCACGCCACCCGCTCATTGTCCGACATGCTGGACGAGCGCACGTCGGGCATGATTTCGCTGCTCGGCGGCGCGGCGCGCTCGCTCAACAGCGAGTTCGACACGCGCCTCGCCGGCATCGAGGCGACCCTTGCCGAGCGCGGCCAGTCGCTCATCCGCGAGTTCGAGACGCGCGCAGAAGCCCTCGACACCGGCACGCAGAAGCTCAACGCCGCACTCGAGGCGCGCGCAAGGCAGATCAGCGAAACGCTGGTGGAGCGCGCCAAGGAAATCTCGACGACTTTCACCGAGGGCAAGCAGTCTCTCTCCAATCTGATCGACGAGAGCCGCAACCGCATCGGCGTGGAGATGAGCGAACTCGTCACTTCCACGTCGGCCATGCTCGAGGCCCGTGCATCCGATTTCGCCGGCCGCCTCGAAGCAGGCCGCAACATGATCGCACACGCGCTAGATGCCGATCTCAAGAAGATGGAGGAAGCACGGTCCGAGGTCGACTCCTCCATCGAGTACCACGCGCAGCGCTTCGCCGAGAGCCGCGACCGCATGACGGCGATGCTGCAGGACGACCTTGAGAAGCTGACCGACGGACGCGCACGGATCGACGAAGCGATCGGAATGCAGGTGATCAAGTTCGCCGAAGGCCGGACGATGCTCGCCCAAGCGCTTGACGAGGACCTCAAGAAGGTCGGCGAGGCGCGGGGCGCCATCGACGCCTCGCTCGACGGCCATCTGCACAGGATTGCCGAGGGACGTACGAGCCTTGCCGAGGCGCTGAATGCCAATCTCTCCAGCCTGGAGCAGACGCGCGAATCCATCGAGCAGTCGGTGAAGACGCATGTGAACCAGCTCGCGGAGGGCCGCACCCTACTCGCCAATGCGCTCGAAGCGGATCTGAACAAGCTGTCGGAAAGCCGCACCAGCATCGACGGCATCGTGGCCGGTCAGGTGGAGAAGCTCGCGCAGGGACGCGATATACTCAGGCGCGCCCTAGAGGCGGATCTGAGCAAGCTCGCCAACACGCGCGCCGAGATCGATGGCCTGGTCGTCGGACAGGCGGAAAAACTCGCCGAAGGCCGAACCCTGCTCACCAACGCCCTCGCCGAAGGTCGCGAGCTGCTCAGCAAGGCGCTGGAGAACGACCTCGAGAAGCTGGCGGATAGCCGTAAGAGCATCGATGGCATCGTCGCCGGCCAGGTCGAGCGCCTGGCGGAAGGTCGCGACATCCTCAAGCGTGCGCTGGAATCCGATCTGTCCCGTCTCAACGAGGCCCGCGGCCAGGTCGATGAGACGTTTTCGGGCCATATCGGCCGGCTGGAGCAGAGTTTTGGCGAGGGCCGCGCCCTTCTCGGTCGCGCCGTCGAGGACGACCTTCAGAAGCTCGCTGCAGCGCGCCAGGAGATGACCGATGCGGTCGCCGCGCAGGCGGGCCAGTTCGAACAGGCGCTGGCCGGCGGACGCGCGCTGCTGGGCAATGCCCTCGACCAGGACCTCGCCAAGCTCGAGGCCACTCGCCGCAATCTGGACCAGGCCTTCAGCACCCAGGTGCAACAGTTCGAGCAGTCGCTCGCCGATGGGCGGGCGATGCTGGGCAAGGCGCTGGAAGACGATCTGCAGAAGCTCGGCGAGAGCCGTAGCAGCATCGACGGCATTGTCGCCGGACAGGTCGAGCGCCTCGCGGAAGGACGTGACATTCTCAAGCGTGCGCTGGAAGCCGATCTGCAGAAGCTCAGCGCCACGCGGGCGGAGATCGACGGCCTGGCGGCCGCCCACGTCCAGCTGGTGGCCGAGGGCCGCGATGTGCTGAAGCGCGCCCTCGAGGACGACCTGCAGAAGCTGGCCGAAAGCCGTATGGGCATCGACAGCATCGTCGCCGGCCAGGTCGAGCGCCTGGCCGAGGGCCGCGACATCCTGAAACGCGCGCTGGAAGCCGATCTGGCCAAGATCGGCGAGACTCGCGCCGAGATCGACGGCCTCGCGGCCGCTCAGGTGCAGCAGTTTGCCGAAGGTCGCCAGGCGATGATGCGGGCCCTTGAGGACGATCTCGCCAAGCTCACCGCAAGCCGGGCGGAAATTGACGGACTGGTCTCCAGCCACGTGCAGAGCTTGGCGGAGGGCCGCGATTCGCTCAAGCAGGCGCTCGAGGATGATCTCGCCAAGCTCAGCGACAGCCGCTCCGAGATCGAGGGGCTGACGGCCGTCCAGGTCAAGCGTCTCTCCGAAGGCAGGGAGCTGCTCCGGCGGGTGCTGGAGGAGGATCTCGCCAAGCTGAACGAGAGCCGGACTGAGATCGATGCGCTGGCCGTGAAGCAGGTGCAGAACCTCGCCGAGGGCCGGGCGGCGCTGCAGCGCGCGCTGGAGGACGACCTCGCCAAGCTCGGCGACAGCCGCGCCGGTCTCGACGGCATCATCACCGGCCAGGTCGAGCGCTTGGCCCAGGGCCGCGACATCCTGAGGCGCGCGCTGGAAGCCGACCTGCGCAAGCTGTCGGCCAGCCGCGCCGAGATCGACGGGCTCGTCGCCTCGCAGGTGCAGCACCTCGCCGAAGGCCGCGGCGTGCTGAAGGCTGCGCTGGAGGAAGATCTTGCCAAGCTGAACGAGAGCCGCGCGAGCATCGACGGCCTGGTTTCGGGGCAGGTCGAGCAGCTGTCGAAGGGTCGCGACATCCTCAGGCGCGCCCTCGAGGCCGACCTGCAAAAGCTCAACGACAGCAAGTCGCTCATCGACGGCATGGTGGCCGATCAGGCCCGGCAGATCGCGGAAGGCCGCGGTATCCTCACCGAGGCGTTCGAACGCGACTTCGCGAGCCTGGCTGCCTCCCGCGAGGACATGGAACGGGCCATGGCTTCGCATGTGGAAGCGCTGGCCGACCGCCGTCAGGAACTGACCCAGGCCGTGGAAGCCGACGTCGAGCGCATCGAACAGGCGTTCCGGCAGCAGACGGGCGTGGTCGAGGAACGCACCGAGACGCTGGAGCGGGCGCTTGCCAGCGGCATCGACCGCATCCGCTCGGTTCTCGAGAGCAGCGCCCTGACGGCCGCCGGTGCGCTGCGCGAAAAGGTGCTCGAAGTCACCAGGATGCTGACCACAGAGGCCGGTACCGCCTTCAGCGACGCCGACCGGCAGCTGGCCGAGCGCGCCGAGGCGACTGCCAACGCCCTGCTCCAGCGGACGACCGAGATCGCCCAAACCTTCGAAGACGTCGAAACACGCCTTGTCGGCCGCGCCGAGAACGTCGCCAACATCATCACCACGCGCAACCAGGAAGCCGCCGAATCGATCGCCGGCCGCGTCTACGAGCTGCAGCGCGCCTTCGAAGCCGCCGACCAGAAGATCGCAGACCGGACGGAGGTTACGTCGCAGTCGCTGCTCACCCGTGCGGACGAGGCCGCCGGCATCCTCGCCTCCCGGGCGACGGAAATCACCCAGGCGTTCGAGGCGGCCGATCTCAAATTCTCCGATCGGGCTGAACAGGCATCGCAGGCGCTTGCCGCGCGCGCCGATGAAATGGGCGCCGCGATGGCGGCAAGAGCGGCCGAGATATCGGGCTCGTTCGACGATGCCGAACGGCGGTTGTCGGAGCGCGTCTCCAGCAGCGCGCGCAGCATGGCCGAGAACGCGGACCAGGTGGCCGGAAGCCTGGCCGAGCGGCTCGCCGAATTCGCCAAGCTGTTCGAAGAAGCCGATGGCAAGCTGGTTTCACGCATCGACGAGACGGCCAGCGCGGTCAACCTCCGTGCTGGCGACATCGTCAAGGCGTTCGACGATGCCGATCAGAGGCTCGTGGCGCGCGCCGTGGAAAGCGCCAGCGCGCTCGCCCGCCGGGCCGGCGAGATCGTCAAGTCGTTCACGGATGCCGACGAGACGCTGTCGAAACGCGTCGGCGACACGGCCGATGCGCTGTCGCAGCGCGCGGTGGACCTCGGCAAGGTCTTCGAGGACGCCGACAAGGCGATTGCAAGCCGCGTAGAGGCAAGCGCAGCCGTGATGGGCGACCGTGTCGGCGACGTCTCGAAGGTCTTCGATGCCGCGGAGCAGCGCCTGGCCGAGCGGGCCGAGCAGACGGCGCAGCAGCTCGGCGATCGCGCCGGGGAGATCACGCGGGCTGTCGACGAAGCGCAGAAGCGCATCGTTGTCCAGACCGAGCAGACCGCCGCCAAGCTCGGACAGCAGGTCGGGCAGTTCGCCAGCGCCATCGACGATGCGCATCGTCTGATCGTCGTGCAGTCCGAGACCGCGCGTGAAACGATCGGCGTCCGCGCCGCTGACCTGGAGAAGGTGCTGACAGAGGCCGACGAGCGCCTTGCAAGCCGTGCGGCGCAAAGCGCGACGGACTTCGACACGCGCCTAGAAGTGATCGGTCAGCGCCTGGCGCAGGCCGACGGCCGGCTGGGCGAAAGCGCGCGCGCTGTCGCCTCGCAGATGGTCGACGATCTTGCCGCGGCGCAGCAGCGCCTCACCGAAGCGGCCTCCACTGCCGGACAGAAGGTGGAGGAGCAGATCGCCAGGAGCGAGCAGCAGCTCGCAGCCCGGGTCGGCGTGGTCGCCGAGACGTTCTCGGCGGTCGGCCAGCATATCACCCAGACCACCAACGACGCCGCAAAGACCATCGGCGAGAACACCCGCGAGTTGAACCAGATGCTGGCCAACCGCACCGCGGAAATCGGCAAGATCCTGGACGAGTCCGCCAAGCCGCTGGTCGAACGCTTCACCGAAGGCGGCGTCGAGCTGCAGAAGAGGATCGAGGCAGTCACGCAGCAGACGACCGAACGGCTGAAGGCCGAAAACGCGGCCCTGGTGGACGCGCTGGTCAGCCGCACGGAAGAGACCATCTCCGCCGTGAGCGGCGCGCGCGACACCCTGTCGGGCAGCGTTTCCGAGCTGCTTGAGCGCCTGACGGCCTCCAACGGGCAGTTGTCGGAACTCATCGATCTGGCGGACAAGAGCCTGTCGGGTGTCGACGAGCGCCTGTCGCAGACGACACAGCACTTCGCCGAAGCAACCGAACGGGCGGCGCAGACCTTCTCGAGCTCTGCCCGGCTGATCGATTCCAATGCAAGCCGCCTGACTGACGTGTCGTCGCGCACGCTGAAGGAGGTGGCGAGCATCGCCAGCCGTTTCGAGGAGCATACGCGGGTTCTGTCCGGCGCATCCGACCTGCTGGGTTCGGCCCAGTCGCATCTTGTCAGCACGCTCGACGATCGTCAGGCGGCGCTGGAAGCCCTTGCGGTCGGCCTGGTCAAGAAGTCGGAGGAGATCGAGCGGACGATGAAGTCCTTCGACAACCTCGTCGGCTCGGCGCTGGACAAGGCGGAGGGTCGTACGAAGGAATCGACCGAGCACATCCGTGCCGCGATGGCCGAGGTCATCGATTCCGCCACCCGACGCTTTGCGGACGCGACGGACGAGATCCGCCGTACCGCAGGCTCGATCCGCAGCGATCTGGAAGAGACGCGCGCCGAACTGCGCAAGGGCGTGCTCGACATGCCGGTCGAGGCCAAGGAATCGACCAGCGCGATTCGCCGGGCCGTCACCGAGCAGATCAACGCGCTCAAGGAACTGTCCAATATCGTTGCGAAAACCGGTCGCCCGGTGGACGTCGCGGAGGAAGCTCGGACGCAAAAGCAAGCTCCGTCGCAGCCGCAGCCGCGCCTGCCCGAAGCTCCTCGGCCGCCAAAGCCCGCCGCCCCGCAGCCGGCTGCGCCACAGCCCGCACGCCAGAGCGCGTCACCATCACTCGCATCGGCTCCTCAACTGCGCGGTTCCCTGACCGAAGAGGCAGCGATGCCCGCGACGGTCGCCCCCGCCGCGCCGCGCCCGCGCGAGAACGGCAACGTGGCCCAAGCCGGCGGATGGGTCCGTGACCTGCTGCGCGAGGCGTCCCGCGATGAGGCGACGCCGGCCAAGCGCGCCCCGGCGCCGGCCAAGCCGACGCAGCCGGAGCGCTCCCCACTCCACGTGGTCGAGTCGCTGAACTCCCTGTCGGTGGATATTGCCAGGGCGATCGACCACGAGATCTCCATCGAGCTTTGGGATCGCTACCGCCGTGGCGAGCGCGACGTGTTCACGCGCCGTCTCTACACGCTGAAGGGCCAGCAGACCTTTGACGAGATCCGCCGCAAGTATCAGTCGGACAGCGAGTTCCGCGTCGCGGTGGATCGGTACTGCGACGACTTCGAGACTTTGCTGAAGGATGTCGCACGCAGCGACCGCGACAACATCATGACGCAGACCTATCTCACCTCCGATACCGGCAAGGTCTACACGATGCTGGCCCACGCGGCCGGAAGGCTGTCGTAGGCCGCAAGGCGTTGAACGAAAAAGGGCGGGAGACAATCCCGCCCTTCTTGGGGTGGTCGCTGATGGTCGCACCCAGTCACGCCCGAGCGTCAGACTCAACGCTCGCAGAGCGGTCCGACGTGTGTTCCAAGCCGTGCTACAGACCCGCGCCAGCGGCGTCGGCCATTCGTTTTCAGATGGTTGATTCTGTCCAGTCGACGATGTCGCCGGCGGCCTCGCCGAAGGCTCGGTCGAGCGCGGCGATAAAATCGTCATTGGCCGGGCCGCCAGCAGGACTGGAGGCTTCGAATGTGCGCGAGGCGCGGACGACGCCATTGCGGTCGTTAAGCAGCTTGACGAATATCTCGACATTGGCGCGGGAGCCGCCGCTCACGCGAACGTCGAAGGCGCGAATCTCTGCGATCACCTGATAGTCGATCGCAAGCCCCTCGCCCGGCTTGCCGACGCCCCCGAACTTGCCGGATTTCTGGAACGTCTCGGCCAAGCGGGCTTGCACGATCTTCGGAAGCCGATCGGCCCATTGCGCGCCCTTCAGGAACTGGATCGTTCCCGGCGACGGCTTGACCACGATGTTCTGCCCGTCGAGCGCCTTCAGTGCGGTCGGCTCGGCGATCAGGATCTGGGCGCGGCTGCGTCCACCAGGGTTTGTCACATCCGGCGCGGAAAGCTCATAGGTGTCGAGAGGCTGCGGAGCCCTCAACAATGCACAGCCTGGCGCCACGAGCGCAGTGGCGGTGATTGCAACGATCAAGGCGGCTCGCGTCACCCGGTGGCCTCGCATCATCAGCGCGGCAGCACCGCACAGTCGTAAAAACTCTTGGAATGATGATCCATCAAAGTCAACGCCGGGCCCTCCCGTCATACTGGCGGACGTCGCCCTCTCCACCGCTAATGATACGCTGAGGGTTGCGCTCGAAGTCGGTGATCGCCTGCTCGATCCGGCTGATTGAGCGGCGACCCTCGCTCACGAATGCCTCGACGTTGCGCAGACCCTGGCTGGAGAAGCGCGCGAGGTTGTCGGTGATCGTGCCCATGCGCGCGTTCAGCGTGTCGGCGACCTTCTTGTAGGCGTTGAGCGTCTCGCGCAGGTCCACCATCACGCTCTGCGTGTTCTCGTCGCCGAGCAGGCCATCAAGCTTGGCAAGGATGCCGTCGACGCGAACCGATGCCTTATTGATCCGTTCTGCGAACTGTTGCGCGTCGCTCACAATCTTGTCGATATCCTCGGAGCGTCGGGAAAATCTGTCGGTGAATTTGGAGACGTCCGTCGCCGCCCTGTTGGCCGATTCGCTGGCGCTGCGGAAATTGGTGATCGCCTTGCCCGCCTCGGACGTCGCGGACTTGACGTCGGCGATCACCTGCTTGACGTCGTTCGGATCGACCGACGCGACGATGCCGTCGACCTTCTCAAGCGTGCTGCGGGCGTTGCCGGCAAACTCGTTGATCGACTTCACGGCGCCCTGGACGTCGCTGACGACGCCATCGAGTCGGGCGCCGGTCTCGTTGAGGTTCCTGGTAAGGGCCTCGGTGTTCCGGACGATCTGCGCGACCTGTTCCCTGTCGACCGAATCGATCAGGCCCTTGGCCGACTTCAGGGTCGAATCGAGCTGGCCGGACACCGCCTGAAGCTGGGTCGAAAGCGTACTTACGCTGTCGAGAAACCTGTCGACGCCGTCGGAATTGTTGGCCAGCGCCTGGGAGAATTTCTCGGCGTTCTTCACGGTGTCGGTCAGCGGTCCGCGCGCCTCCTTCACGAATCCTTCGAGGCCGTTGAGCACATTGTCGGCGCGCGTGAATATGGTCTGGGCGGTCTGCAGCAGGTTCGTGACCGCAGACGGGTTGGCGCTGATTTCGGCAGTGACGCCGGCTTCCTCGGCTTCGTCGAGAAGGCGCATTTCCTGCGCATTTCCACCCTTCAGCTCGACATTCGCCTGCCCGGTCAGTCCCGCCAGGCCGATGTCGGCCTGGGTGGATCGCGTCAGTGGCGTGTTGCGGTCGATCAACGTGTCCGCGATCGCCGCGTTGGGGTTCTTCGGATCGATATAAACGCGCTGGACGTCGCCCACCTTGATACCGTTGAACAGGACGGCGCTGCCGCGGCCGAGCCCCGACGCGGAGCCGGGGATAAGCACCCGCAAGGCCGCCGTTTCTCCCCGTTCGCCGACGCCCGCCGTCCAGTACACGAATGCAAACGCGGCCACGGCGGCGAGGAGCGTGAAGATACCGACTGCAACGTAGTTGGCTTTGGTTTCCATTATTTCCGAGCCGTCAGATCGAGCTGCCGCGCGCGCTTGCCGCGGAAGTAGGATTTCACCCAGGGTTCATCGCATTCCAGCATGTCGCTGATCGTCCCCTCGACAAGCACCCGCTTCTTGCCGAGAACCGCCACGCGGTCGCACACGGAGAACAGGCTGTCGAGATCGTGCGTCACCATGTAGACGGTGAGGCCCATAGTGTCTCGCAACTTGGCGACCAGTTCGTCGAACTCCGCGGCGCCGATCGGATCGAGACCGGAGGTCGGCTCGTCGAGAAAGACGACATCGGGATCGAGCGCGAGCGCGCGCGCAAGCGCAGCCCGCTTGATCATGCCGCCTGAAAGCTCTGATGGGAACTTGCTGGACGCATCGCGGGGCAGGCCGGCGAGCTCGATCTTGAGCTGCGCGAGCTCGTTCATCAGCTTCTTCGGCATGTCCAGGTACTCGCGCATCGGCACCTGGACATTCTCCAGCACCGTCAGGGCGGAGAACAGCGCGCCGTGCTGGAAGAGCACGCCCATACGCATGTCGATCCTCAGGCGTTCTGCCTCGGTCGCCTCGTCCACGTCGACGCCGAAGAGTTCGATCGTTCCGGCCTGCTTGCGGGTGAGTCCGAGGATGGTGCGCAAGAGCACTGACTTGCCGGAGCCGGAAGGGCCGACGAAACCCAGGATCTCGCCGCGATAGATGTCGAGATCCAGCCCGTCGAGGATGACGTTCTTGCCGAACGCCACCGTGATGTCGCGGGCCGAGATGACGATCTCTCTTTCGGCTTCTTTCGACTCAGATGGCCGGGGCATGGGAGACGAAGTCTGGCTCATCAAAAATCGATCGCCGCGTAGAAGATGGCGAAGAAGCCGTCGAGGATGACGACGATGAAGATCGCTTTGACCACTGACGCGGTCACGTGACGGCCGAGCGATTCGGCGCTGCCGCCAACCTTCATGCCCTCCACGGACGCCACGATGCCGATGATCAGGGCCATGAACGGCGCCTTGATCAGGCCGGCGAAGATGGTGCTGAGATCGATGCTTGGCCGCAGCCGGTCGATGAAGGCGGTGGGCGTGATGTCGGAATATGACCACGCCACAAGCATGGCACCGCCGAGCGCCGCGAAGTTCGCCGCGATGGTCAGGCAGGGCAAGGCGACCACGAGCGCCACGAGACGCGGAAAGACCAGGACGCCCACCGGGTTGAGGCCAATGACGGTGAGCGCGTCGACCTCCTCGCGCATTTTCATGGAGCCGATCTCGGCGGTGATGGCGCTGCCGGAGCGGCCGGCGATCATGATGGCCGTCATCAGGACGCCGAGTTCCCGCAGGATCAGGATGCCAACCAGATCGACAACGAAGATCTCGGCCCCGAAGTAACGCAACTGATACGCGCCCTGCTGGGCGACGATAGCGCCGACGATGCCCGACATCAGGACGACGACGGGAATGGCGCCGACGCCCATGCGGTCGATCTGGTGGAAGATGGCGGCCGGATTGATCGCACTCGACCGGCCGAGCTTCATCTGCGCGCCCCGGATGGTCGAGCCGAGAATGTACATCGCCGCCATGAAGTCGCCGAAACCCGCATACATGGCGCGACCGATGGATTCGAAGATCCACAGCGGATCGAAGGGGCCGCGCGGCGGCTTGGTCCAGGGTCCCTCTTCCGCCGTTTCCGCAACGGCGCCGAGCAGAATCTTCGCAGTGTCTGTCGCGCCGGATATGGTGGTCTCGACGTTGCGTCGCCTGTTTGCGGCGACGAGCCGTTCGATGACCCAGGCCCCGGCCGTATCCATACGCTCCACCTGCGACAGGTCGATGGTCATCGGGAGCGCGGTCCTTGACGCTTCCAGCGCACGCATCTCGTCGTCGATGCTGCTGACCGTCCTCGTCGTCCACCGCCCGGACAATTCGGCGACGACGCCGTCGGCGACGTCGCGCACGGCGACACGCGGTCCGCTGCCGCTGCTCGCCCTTGTGTCCTGCCGTCCATTGTTCAACATGGGCCGAGTCTTAGCCGCTCTGCCCGATCCTGTCACTTTGAGGGTGAATGGCGCGGTCGAAATGTCATGGAGTGTCACCCGAATGCGCAGCCTGACCATCAATGCCGAGACGTTCCCAATCGCCCGCGCGTTCACCATTTCCCGCGGATCGAAGACGCAAGCCGCGGTGTTGAGCTGCTCCATCGGGCAGGATGGCGTGGAAGGACGCGGCGAGTGCGTGCCCTACGCCCGCTATGGCGAGACGATGGAGAGCGTGCACGCGGAGATCGAAGCGATTCGCGCGGAGATTGCGCGCGGCATGGACCGCCGGCAACTCCTGACAGCAATGCGCGCGGGGGCAGCGCGCAATGCAGTCGACTGCGCCCTCTGGGATCTGGAAGCAAAGCTCTCGGGCGTCGCCGCGACGCATGCACTCGGAGTCGATTCGCCGAAGCCGCTTGAAACGGCGTACACGCTTTCGCTCGGCGAACCGGACGCGATGGAGACCCAGGCGCGCGAAAACGCCTGGCGGCCGCTTCTCAAGGTCAAGGTGGGGACCGATCAAGACGAACCGCGGATGCGAGCGGTCGTGGAGGGCGCGCCACACAGCCGTATTATCCTCGACGCAAATGAAGGCTGGCGACCGGACAACCTGATCAGGCATCTCGCGCTGGCGGCCGAACTTGGCATAGCGCTCATCGAACAGCCGCTGCCGGCAGGCTCGGACGATATACTGCGCGACGTCAAGCACATGGTACCGATCTGCGCCGACGAAAGCGTCCACACCGCGGCGGATCTGGATGGCCTCGTCGGCCTCTACGACGCCATCAATATCAAGCTGGACAAGGCCGGCGGGCTGACCGCGGCGCTGGAGCTTCGCGACAGTGCACGCCGAAAGGGGTTTGCGATCATGATCGGCTGCATGGTGGGCACGTCATTGGCAATGGCCCCCGCGGTGCTGCTTGCACAGGGGGCGGAATTCGTCGATCTCGACGGGCCGCTTCTGCTGGCGCAGGACCGGGACCAGAAGCTCACCTATGAAGGCTCGCTCGTCTCACCCCCTCATCCTGCGCTTTGGGGCTGACGGCCAGCGCAGGCAATCAGCGCGACGCCGACGAGAGCGACCGCCGCCATAACGTAAAATCCGTTCGCGCCCATGTTTTCATACACGGCGCCGGACGCCAGCGTGACCAGGGCCATGAAGAGGCCGCTGGCGAAGAAGGCGACGCCTTGCGCGGCGCCCATCTTGTCCTCGTCGATCGTCTCGGCGATGAGCTTCTGGACGCCCAGGAGGATCAGGCCGGTCGAGACCGCGTGAAGCCCCTGGACGGCAAAGAATCCCGCCACGCCTGCGCCGGACGGCCAGACCAGGGGATAGGCGACCCAGCGGACAATTGCGCCGAGGCCGGCAAGGCCGAGCAGGATCGACGACGGCGTGCGGCCGAAAACGCGCGTGAAGGCCATGAATATCCCGACCTCGGCGACAACCGACGCCGTCCACAGCAGACCAACGACGCCTCCGTCGATGCCGATCGATTTCCAATAGATCGATGCGAAGCCGTACATGAATCCGTGGCTGGAGTTGATGAGCCCAGCGCCTACCACGCAGAGCAGGAAATACGGCGTGAAGAGCGACGGGTCGGCCTTCTGCATGGCAGAGGCCGAGAGCGGCGATGCACGCCGCGGCTTGCCCAGCCTCGGAGCGAGCAGACAGGCGGCAAGCGTTCCCACCAGTCCGGCGCTGATCATCGCCGGGACGCTTGATTCGGTGGCCAGCGAAATGGCGACGCCTCCGAAGAAGTTGGCGGCCAGGAACGCTGCGGACCCCCAGATGCGCATATGCGCATAGTTCGACCCGAAGCGGCGCACACCGGACAGGGCGAGCGAATCGGCCAGCGTGGAGTGCGGCGTCCAGACGATCGACAAGAGCAGCGAGACGATGAGGATGGCGGTGAAGGAGGACGTGAAGAAGTAGCCGATCGAGAGGATGAGCGACATGGCCACCATCGCGACCAGAACACTGGCGCGGTCTTTGGCGCGATCGGCCAGAGCGGTGATGAGCGGCGTGGTGAAGACACGCAGGAACATTGGCGCAGACAGCACGATGGCGATGTGCTCGGCGTCAAGTCCCTTGGACTCGAGCCAGAGCGGGAAATACGGCAGATGGACGCCCTGCGGGATGAAGAGCGCCGCGAAGATGAGCGAAACGCGCAGCTCAAAGCGGCGCGGTTTGGCGAGTTGTGCTGGAGACAGCGGCGGCAAGGCCATGATCGGATACGGGTCTGAAGGAGGGCGCACCGCCGAAGCGCGGTGTGCCCGCTTAGCACGCAATCCGTACGGCGGGAACGGTCTGAAGCCGCGCCCGCCTCAGGAACACGGAGTTGCCTCCGTGCGTGCCGTTCAGATCTTCACGAGCATAGCTGTCAGATACATGAAGGCGACGCCGATGCCGATGCCCGAGAGGACCGGCAGCGTGAGCAGCCCAGCCGCACCCTTGTCGTGCCGGCCGGCGAGGAAGGCGCCTACTTCGATAATCACCTGCAGGATGGCGCCGGCGCCGATGGCCAGCGCCAGCGCCGACCATTGCGGCGCATAGGCCAGACTGCCGATCCACATGCCGAGTACGGCCGGGCCGCCGGCCAGCAGGGTCAGCCCAGCGAAGCTCCACAGCGGCGGCCGCACCTTGAGGATCGGCGCGGCGATACCGATGCCCTCGGTGATGTTGTGCAGGGTAAAGCCAAGCACGAGGAAGGTGCCCAGTCCGGCCGCACCGGCCGCGAAGGCGGCCCCGATCGCCAGCCCCTCGCCCAGATTGTGGAGGCCGATGCCAATGGCGATGTAGGTCGCCAACGCGAGCCCCGTCGGCCGTCCTTCTCGTCTCCCGAAGGCCGTCAGCAGCATGAAGCTCGCCACGGCCGCAAGGATGACCATCGTCGGCCCCTGGAACAAGGCGGCCGATCCACCCGCAAATTCGAACGCGTCCTCGAACGTGTCGACCAGCAGGAAGCCGAGCAGGCCGATCGTCATCGCGAGCAGGAAGTCCATGGTCGCCGGTCCCGCACCGCGCAGCGCAGGATAGAACATCAGCCCCACGGCAACCGGCAGGATGCCGACGAATGCCCCGAGAATCGCCTGGGAGACGAGGGTCGACGTCGTGGCGACCGGGGTTGCGATGGCGACGGGAATGGCGTGCTCGAACGTCGCTCCGGTCGACGTCACGAAGGTGACAGTGTGGCCCTCGCCGACGATCCACGGGAACGGAATGCGGATCCAGGCCGTATCGCCTCGCGCGATCGGTCCGGACGGTTCCTGCTCAAAGTGCCAGTAACCGGCATCGACCTGCACCTGAGCGATCTTCATCGGCTCGGAACCGCCGGCCCTGACGAGCAGTCCTATCCCGTTATGGTCGAGGATCGTCCGCTCGACGGTGATGTTCTCGACCGGAGGAGCCCCGTTGCCGAAACTGGCGAGCGGGTTGGTGGCGATCAGCCACCAGACCGCAAGGCCAAGCACGGCGAGAGGCAGCAGCAGCCACAGGAAGCTGAAGGGACCGCGGCCGCTTACGGGTACGGCGGTGCGCAGACGATCGTGTTCGACGCGCTCGTTCACGACACGGCCTCGACGACGTCGAACATGCCGACCCAGCCGAGCTCGGTGAACTCCGCCTGATGCGCATGGAACATGTAGAGGCCGGGCTCGTGGTCACGGAAACTGAACTCGAGGATGCCCCGCTGCGCCTGGCACTGCATGATAAGATCCACCGTCTTCAGGGTCGGGGTCAGCGTCGTTCCCTGGTCGAAATAGTCGAAGAAGTTCGCGTGCAGGTGGAACGAGTTGATCGGATCAAATTCAGTCACGTTGACGAGGTAGATTCGGACCGGCCGGTTCCTGTCCACCTTGATTGGCTGCTTGGCGTAGCAGTGAGCCACGGTGTTGCAGGCATAAAACTCGTTCTCGCCGTCGAACGTCGTGTCGAAGGCGTTCATCACCATCGCCATTTCCTGCCAGTTGGCGTTTTCCGGCGTGCCCAGCAGACGGGATTTCGCGACATCGGCCATGTCGGGGTGACGCGCCGGATCCGGGTCCACGACGAACAGGCCGTACATGCCCTTGTGCATGTGGCGGGCCAGCGGCAGGGCGTGGCAGTGATAGAGGTGGCAGCCAAAGGGCTTGGCCTCGAATTCGTAGACGAATTCTTCTCCCGGATCGATGACGCCGGCCCCGGGAACGCCATCCATCCGCGCGGAGTGGATGCCGTGAAAGTGCATCGAATGCGGATGCGATCCGTAGTTCTTGAAGACGATGCGCAGCAGATCGCCTTCCGTAGCGCGCAGCGCGGGACCGGGCACGCGACCGTTGTAGGTCCAGGCCGGGAACATCACCCCCGGCGCGATCTCGATCTCCTTGTCTTCGCCTGTGACCTCGAATGTGCGCACGGTGCGGCCATCCGACCGCTTGGTCACTTCGCCGGTGTCCCAGTCCGTCAGCATGGCGGTAGGGTCGAAACCGTTGCGTGCATTGTCGACTTCGCCGACGGTCATCATCGCCCCATGCGCCGTCAGGTGATCCTGCTTGGCCGCATGGCCTGCCGTCGAAGCCTGCTGGGCCGCCCGCATGGTGCTGTGATCATGCGTCGCCTGACCGGCTGCGTTGCGCGCGCTCAAGGCCGCGCCTCCGGCCGCGAGGATACCGGCCCCCAAAAAACCGCGTCGACTGAGATCGAACGGCAACCACCGTCGCATGAAATCCACCCCTGTTAGCAATGACGAACAAGAAGAGCACAATCGCTTAATTATAGCAATGGCTATATTTTTCGCGGCGAACAGCCTGCGACACGGAATCATCTGGAAAGATTCAAAACGCCGCTCTATGAGAAATAGCCGAGGCTACACTTTATCGCAGCGAAGGAGCAGAGCTGGTAGTGAGCGACGAGAATCCGACGATTGTAGAGCCCAGCGACCCGATCGATGCGGAAACGCGCGTCGAGAGTTTTAGGCAGACGCGCCACAACCGCCGCACCGAACTCGTCGAGGACTACGTGGAACTGATCGCCGATCTGATCGACGAAGGCGGCGAGGCGCGCCAGGTCGACATCGCGCAGCGGCTGGGCGTAGCACAGCCGACCGTCGCCAAGATGCTGAAGCGGCTGGCTGCCGACGGGCTGATCCAGCAACGGCCCTATCGCGGCGTGTTTCTTTCGGCCGAAGGGCGGGAGCTCGCCGAAATGAGCCGCGACCGGCATCAGGTCGTCGAGTCCTTCCTCTGCGCTCTGGGCATCAGTCCGGAAACTGCGCGCATCGACTCCGAGGGAATTGAGCATCACGTGAGCGCCGAGACGCTGGAAGCCTTCCGCGCCTTCCTGGCCCGCAGCGGGAAATGAGGGCTCCCTCGCGATTCACGAAGTCGTGACATTGACCTTCCAGTAGGTGGAACGACTACGTGCGAGCCATCGGGCAGTCCCGGTATCGACTCGAATGGACTGGAAGCAGGAACATGAAGCACCATCTCATCACCGCAGCAGCCGCCATCTCCCTCGCCATCAGCGGTGCAGCCTATGCCCAGGACGCACATTTGGGCCACGGAGCCGCTGCGCCGAGCGCCGCCGCGGAGGCCTTCGCCAAGGCCAATGAAGACATGCACAAGGCCATGGCCGTGGAGCTTTCCGGTGATGCCGACCGCGACTTCGTGCTTTCCATGATTCCGCATCACGAAGGCGCTGTCGCCATGGCCAGGATCGTGCTGGAACACGGCAAGGATCCGGAGATCCGTGCACTCGCCGAAGAGGTCGTGAAGGCGCAGGAAGCCGAAATCGGACAGATGAAGGCATGGCTGGCCAAGAATCCGGATTGATCTGACCTGCGGATTGTGGACAAGCCGGACGCCCTGAGCGTCCGGCGCTGCGCCGGGCGTACAATCCGGCTACGGTGCAGCGATGAAGCCCTCCAAGGACATTTCCCGCCTGATCGAGATCATGGCCGCTCTGCGGACGCCCGTGACGGGATGTCCCTGGGACGTCGAACAGACCTTCGAGACCATCGCCCCTTACACGCTGGAAGAGGCCTATGAGGTCGCCGACGCCATCGCCAGGCGCGACCTGGCCGATCTGCGCGAAGAGCTCGGCGACCTTCTTCTGCAGGTCGTCTACCACGCCCGCATGGCCGAGGAGCAGGGAGCCTTCGAATTCGGCGATGTGGTGGAGGCGATCACACAGAAGATGATACGCCGTCATCCGCATGTCTTCGGCGACGAAAAGGCCAGAAGTGCCGGCATGGCCAAGGGCATGTGGGACCGGATCAAGGCAGAGGAGAAAGCCGAACGCCGCTCCCGCCACGTCGCGCTCGGCCTTGACCCCGAACTAGGCGGCTCAGGATACCTTGATGACGTACCGGTCGCCCTGCCCTCCCTCACGCGCGCCCTGAAACTGCAGGAGAAGGCTGCCAGGGTCGGCTTCGACTGGCAGGAAGCCGCGCCTATCCTCGACAAGATCGAGGAGGAAATCGGCGAGCTGCGCGCAGAAATGGCCGCGGGCGACCACGCTGCAATCAAGGACGAGTTTGGCGACCTGCTGTTTGCGGTCGTCAATCTCGGACGCCACCTGAAGGTTGATTCCGAGGCAGCGCTCGCCGGGACCAACGAAAAATTCCGCAGCCGATTCCATAGCGTGGAGCGGACGCTCACGGCCGCAGGGCGGAACCTGGATGACGCCTCGCTCGAGGAAATGGAAGCGCTCTGGCAGGACGCCAAGCGCAAATAGGTCGTTCCCGCGCTACTCGGCCGCCCGTCTGGACAAGCGCTCCTCGATCGATTGGCGCGCGGTGGCCGTAGCACGGAGCGTCAGCGTAACGCTGCCATCGTCATTGTCGGTGCGTTCGACCACCTGTCCGTTGCGATAAAGCCAATCGATGGACGCGAGTTGGTTGGGCTGCAGCGTCACGACGACGGGTTCCAGACCGCCTGCCACGCGCTGCTCGATGGCGGCAACGAGCGCCTCCACCCCCTCGCCCGTCGCCGCCGAGATGGCGAGCGGCGTATTGCTTCCCGCCTCCAGCAGCCGCGCACGGTTCGCATCGTCGAGCAGATCGACCTTGTTCCAGACTTCGATGACGCGCGCTTCGTCCTTTGCATCGACGCCGAGGTCGGCAAGTATCTGTTCCACGTCCGCCGCCTGCGCCGCAGTATCCGGGTCCGAAATGTCGCGCAGGTGGATGACGACGTCCGCTTCCACCACCTCTTCGAGGGTCGCGCGGAAGGCCGCGACAAGGTGGGTCGGAAGGTCCGAAATGAACCCGACTGTATCGGACAGGATGACGATGGTGCCGTGAGGCAGCCGCACCCGGCGCAGCGTCGGGTCCAGCGTGGCGAAGAGCATATCCTCGGCCAGCACGTCCGCACCCGTCAGGCGATTGAAGAGGGTGGACTTGCCGGCATTCGTGTAGCCGACGATGGCGACCACGGGGAACGGCACCTTCTTGCGCTTTGCCCGGTGAAGGTCGCGCGTGCGCCGCACCGTTTCCAGTTCGCGCTTCAGCTTCAGGATCTTATCCTGGAGAATGCGGCGGTCGGCCTCGATCTGTGTTTCGCCGGGGCCTCCGAGGAAGCCGGCGCCGCCGCGCTGCCGCTCCAGGTGGGTCCAGCTGCGCACGAGCCGCCCCTTCTGGTAGTTCAGGTGCGCGAGTTCCACCTGCAGCGCGCCTTCCTTGGTGCGAGCCCGCTCGCCGAAAATCTCAAGGATCAGGCCGGTCCGGTCGAGCACCTTGGCGTTGAACGCCTTCTCCAGATTGCGCTGCTGCACAGGCGTCAGCGGATGGTCGACGATCGCCAGCTCCGCCTTGTTTTCCTTTATGATCTCGGTGATCTCGTCGACCTTGCCGGCGCCAAGCAGCGTGGCAGGCCGCGGCTCGTTCACCGTGGCAATTGTAGCATGAACGATGTCGAGGGAGATCGCCTCGGCGAGGCCTACTGCCTCCTCGAGCCGCGCGTCCGCGGAGCGCTGCAGCCGCGGGCGGGTCTGCTGGGCAGTTTCATCCTCACGCAAGTGATGACGTGCAAGGATCGGCACGACCACAACGGCGCGCGCACCAGTCGCGTCCGATCCTGTATCGTCCGCCCTCTGGGGGCTAGCCCGGCGATTTTCTGCTTTCAATCAGCTTTCCCGGCCGTTTTCCTCGGCATCGAACATTTGCACGGGCTGGCTCGGCATGATCGTCGAGATCGCATGCTTGTAGACCAGCTGCGAATGGCCGTCCCTGCGCAGCAACACACAGAAATTGTCGAACGACGTTACGACACCGGTCAGTTTGACGCCATTGATCAGGAAGATCGTCAGTGGGTTCTTGCTCTTCCGAACCGAGTTCAGAAAGAGGTCTTGAAGATTCTGCGAACGTTCCGCCATTGCTTCTTGTCTTTCGCCGCCCTTTGCCTGGTTGGCACTGCGCCAGTTTAGCGGCGTGGTGTCAAGTTCCAGCCACTTGCGTCGAAACCCGAAACAAGTGGAAAGGTCTCATTGTGTCTTAAATCGAATAGAGCCGTTATCAGGCTGGACTTCGTTCCGCAACGTCAAAAAATGCCTCGCGCAACAAAAGCGTTGTAGCGCCCGGGTGTCCGTTGGCGACACTGTGCCCGTCGATGGATACGACTGGCATGACCACCGTCGTCGCCGATGTCATGAACACCTCTTTCGCTGCCTTTGCCTCATCAAGCGAGAAGTTGCGTTCCTCGATTTTGAGCTCGAGTTTCCGGGCGACGTCGAACACGGTCGTGCGGGTGATGCCGCGCAGTATTCCTGTTTCGGCCTGGCGCGTTACCAGCACATTGTCCTTCGTCACGATCCAGACGTTGCTCGATGCCCCCTCCTTCACCGTGCCATCGGGATCGACGAACCAGGCATCGTGAGCGCCCGCCGACTTCGCCTTCTGCCGGGCCAGCACGTTGGGGAGCAGGCCGACCGTCTTGATGTCGACGCGCTCCCACCGGTTCTCAGGCACGGTGATGACATCGAGACCGGTCGCGGCGCGCTTCGCGCCGGCGACGGTGTCGAGTCGCTTCGCCGTGATGACGATGCTCGGTCTGACGCCAGGCGCGGGAAAAGCATGGTCGCGCGGGGCGACGCCGCGCGTCACCTGGAGGTAGACCAGGCCATCGCGGACCAGATTGCGGTGAATGACCTCGGACATCGCGATGTGCAGCGCCTTTCGCGACATGGGCCAGGCGATCTGAAGCTCGCGCAGCGAACGGTCCAGGCGGTCGAGATGCCGCGTCATGTCCACGATGAAGCCGCGCGAAATCTCGCAGACCTCGTAGACGCCGTCGGCGAACTGATAACCGCGGTCCTCTACATGCACCATCGCCTCGCGATGCGGCACATAGCGGCCGTTCACATAGGCGATACGAGGCATGTCCGAACTCCTTGAAAGACAGGGGAGGCTTAAGCGATTCCCGGCTGGCGGTAACGGCCAAATCGCGAACTCAGAAGAATTCCAGACTGACGCGGAACATCTGCTCGACCTGCTTCACCGCACCCTGCATGGCGAAGATGACGACGCGGTCCTTCGGACGGATGTGCACGGAGCCGCTGGGCGAGATCATCTGTCCGTCACGGAAGATCGCGCCGATCCGCATGCCGTCGGGCAGCTCGAGGTCGCGCAGCGCCGTGCCGACCAGAGGCGACGTCTCCAGCGCCTCCGCCTCGATGATCTCGGCCAATCCCTGCTGGATGCTGTGGACGGCGCGGATCCGCCCGCGACGCACGTGCTGAAGCACACGGGAAATGGTGACCGAGCGCGGATTCACGTATGCGTCAATGCCGAGCGTCTTGGATAGACCGTGATAGGCCGGGCTGTTGAGAAGCACGAGGCTGGCCTTGCAGCCCAGGCCCTTGGCCATGACGCTTGAGAGGATGTTGACCTGGTCGCTGTTGGTCAGCGCCACCATCAGGTCGGCGTCGTGGATATCGGCCTCGAGGAGCAGCTTCTGGTCGAGCGCACTGCCGTTGAGCACCACAGTGCGCCGCAGTTCGTCGGCGATCCTGACGGCCCGCTCGCGCTGGTCCTCGATCAGCTTGATGCGGGTCCGGCTCTGCCTCTGTTCGATGGTGCGCGCGACGTAGAGGCCGATGTTGCCGCCACCGGCGATAATGATCCGGGTTGCCTCCTGCTCGTCATGTCCGAACAGGCTGAGCGTGCGCCGCACCTGATCCTTCTGCGTCACCACGTAGGCGAGGTCGCCAGCGATCAGTTGGTCGGCGGAATGCGGCACGAACAGGCTGTCGCCCCGTACGACCCCCACCACGGTGGACGGCAGGTCCGGAAACAGTTCCGTGAGCTGCTTCAGCGGCGTATTGATGACAGGGCAATCCTCAAGGCATTCGATTGCCACCATGATGATCTTGCCCTCGGCGAAGCGAACGACGTCGGTCGCGCCCGGCAGCGCGATGCGTCTCAGCACCATCTCGCCCACCTCGAGCTCGGGCGAGATGATCACGTCGATCGGCATGTGATCGCGCGAGAACAGGTCCTGATACTGGGGCTGGAGATAGGACTGCGCCCGTATCCGCGCGATCTTGGTGGGAACGTTGAACAGCGCGTGGGCGATCTCGCAGGCGACGATGTTGACCTCGTCATGCAACGTCACCGCGATGATCATGTCAGCCTGTTGCGCGCCCGCCGCCTCCAGCACCTCGGGATGCGAGCCGTGTCCGACGAAGCCGCGCACGTCGAGCGAGTCGCGCACCGCCTGGATGAGCTGCGCCGAGGTGTCGATGACCGACACGTCGTTCCGTTCTGCGGCCAGCCGCTCGGCAATGCCGTAACCAACCTGGCCGGCGCCGCAAATTATGACCCGCATGAGCGCCTAGACCCCGAGCGACTTCAGCTTGCGATGGAGCGCCGAACGCTCCATCCCGATGAACTCGGCCGTGCGCGAGATATTGCCGCCGAACCGGTTGATCTGGGCGATCAGATACTCTTTCTCGAACATCTCCCGCGCCTCGCGCAGGGGTAGCGCCATGATGTGCTGGTCCGACTGGTTGGGCGCGCGCGGCATCACGTCGCCGATCTCCTGCGGCAACAGGTCGGCGGTGATCGGCGCGTCGACGTCGTCGCCGCGCACCAGGATCATCAGGCGCTCGATATTGTTGCGCAGCTGTCGCACGTTGCCCGGCCAGTTGTGCGCCTGAAGCACGGCCAGCGCATCGTCCCCGATCCGCCGCGGCTTGATGCCGGCCTGCCTCGCCACCTGCAGCATGAAGTGATCGACAAGATACGGGATATCCTCGCGGCGCTCCGAAAGCCCGGGCACGATGACCGGGACCACCGCCAAGCGGTGGTACAGATCCTCCCGAAACCGCCCCTCGGCGATCATGCCCTCCAGGTTCTGCGCGGTCGACGAGATGATGCGCACGTCGACCTTGACCCGCTTGGTCCCGCCGACGCGCTCGAACTGCTGGTCGACCAGCACGCGCAGGATCTTGCTCTGCGTCTCGCGCGGCATATCGGCGATCTCGTCGAGGTAGAGGATGCCGCGGTGGGCCTCCTCGAGCGCCCCGACCTTGCGCTCGCCGCCGTTGGATTCGGTGCCGAACAGCTCGATTTCCATGCGCTCCGGCGTGATCGTCGCGGCGTTGAGCGACACGAACGGACCGGTCTTGCGCGACGACTGTGCATGAATGGCGCGCGCCACCATCTCCTTGCCCGAGCCGGACGGCCCGATGATCATGATGCGGCTGTTGGTCGGCGCCGCGCGCTCGATCGTCTGCCGCAAATGGTTCATCGCCGGCGATTTGCCGATCAGGTCGAAACTGTCGCCGCTGCGCTGGCGCAGATCCGACACCTCGCGCTTCAGCTTGGAGGTTTCCAGGGCGCGCTCGGCGATCAGGATCAGGCGGTCGGCCTTGAACGGCTTCTCGATGAAGTCGTAAGCGCCGCGCCGGATGGCCGAGACCGCGGTTTCGATGTTGCCGTGGCCCGAGATCATGACCACCGGCAGCTCCGGATGCATGGTCTTGATCTTGTCCAGAATCGCCAGGCCATCGAGGCGGGACCCTTGCAGCCATATGTCGAGGAAGACCAGGCGCGGGGCACGGTCCGCGATCGCGGCGAAGGCGCTGTCGCTGTCGTGCGCGGTGCGTGTCTCGTGTCCCTCGTCGCTCAGGATGCCCGCGACCAGTTCGCGGATGTCTTCTTCGTCGTCGATGATGAGAATGTCAGATGCCATTTCCGACCTGCTCGTTTTCTGCTTGCTTCGGGTGCTCCTGCCCGGCGGCGTCCGATGATGGCGTCGCCGAAGCGGGAACGAAAATGCTGATCATTGCGCCCCTGCCCTCGTAGAAATCGTCCGGCGCATCGTGAAGCTCCAGCGAGCCTCCGTGATCCTCGATGATCTTCCTGACGATCGCGAGGCCGAGGCCGGTGCCCTTTTCACGCGTCGTCATGTAGGGCTCGAGCAGACGCTGGCGATTCTCGCGGGGCAGTCCCTTGCCATTGTCGATCACGTCGACGCGCACCATGGCGCCTTCACGCCGCGCCCGGATGCGGATGACGCCGCGCTCCTCCGGCGTGCGTTCCGCCCCTTCGATGGCCTCGGCAGCATTCTTGATGACGTTGCCGAATGCCTGGGTCATCAGCCGCGTGTCGAATGTGCCGGTAAGCGGCTCGTTGCCGAAATCGCGCTCGAACGCGATTTCGGCGCGGCTCACCTCGACCAGGAACGAGGCCTCACGCAGCGGCTCGCGCAGGTCGAGCTGCTTCATGTCGGGCTTCGGCATCCTTGCGAAGGCGGAGAACTCGTCCACCATGCGGCCGATGTCCGCCACCTGGCGGATGATCGTGTCGGTGCACTGGTCGAACACCTCCCGATCCTCGGTGATGACCTTGCCGTAGCGGCGACGGATGCGCTCCGCCGAAAGCTGGATGGGCGTGAGCGGGTTCTTGATCTCGTGCGCGATGCGGCGCGCCACGTCCGCCCAGGCGGTCGAGCGCTGCGCCTGAACGAGATCGGTGATGTCGTCGACCGTGACCACGTAGGACTTCTCGCCGACCTGGCGGTCGCCCTGCTCGATGGTGACCTGCACGTTGAACGTGCGCTCGAGCCTGGCCCTGAAGAAGGTGACCTGTTCCCGATAGACAGGTCGCTGCGAATTTCGGCCGATCTCGAAGATCCGCCCGATATGCGGCAGCACGACGGAGAGGTTTTGACCAACCGCCTCGGCTGCGGAGATGGCAAGCATCGTCTCCGCCGAGCGGTTGACGATCGTGATCGTGCCGACCGCGTCGACGCCGATGACGCCGGCGGTGACGCCGGACAGCACGGCCTCGGAGAAACGCCGCCGCTCATCCATGACGTCCTTTGCCGCAAGGATCTCGTTGCGTTGGGATTTCAGCTCGAGCAGCATCTTATTGAAGGTGTCGCCGAGCGAGGCCATATCGCCGTCTGTCGCCCGCACCGGAACGGAGACGTCGAGGTTGCCGGTGGCGACCTCGTCGGCGGCGCCGATGAGCCGGCGGATCGGCCGCACCAGACGGTCGGCGACTGCGATGGCCGTCCAGATCGCAGCGAGCACGATGATGAGGACAAGCCCGAGATAGAGCAGCGCGAAGGCGATCTGGGTGGATATGCGGCTTCCCTCAAGGTCGCGGTAATCGTCCACATTCGCGCGCACGATCTGCCGCGCCCGTATCACCTCCGGATCGACCATCCGGATTGTGTAGAGGTAGACGTCCGGGATCTCGCGCAGCTTCAGCACCGCGCCGACGATCGGGCGGGTGCGCGGCTCGATCAGGACAGGCCTGCCGTCGTCCGCCTGCTGCGTCGCCCCCTCGGGCAGTTCCGGCATGTCGAAATCCGCGTTCGTCTCGGCCTGCATCACCACCGAGCCGTCCGCCTTCACCAGCGCCGCGTGCGCAAGGGCGCGGCCGACCGCCTCGCGGGTCATCAGGTCGCGAAAGCCGGTGCGGTCGAGATTGTAGATGGGGCGCGCCTGGTTCAGGTAGTTCGCCATCGACAGCGTCGTGCCCTGCAGATTACGCGCGTTCTCGATCACATAGGCTTCGGCGATCGAGAGCGAGGAGCTGATGATCGCCCTGGTGCGGATCTCGAACCAGCGGTCGAGCCCGACATTCAGCGAGATCGAGGCGACGATGGCGACGAGGATGGCGGGAATCGCAGCCACCAGCGCGAACATCGCGATGATGCGCACATGGAGCCTGGACGCCGCCTTTCCCCGACGGCGGGACATGTAGATGGCGTAGATTTCCTGCCCAATAAGGGCGATCAGCAGCAGGACGAATGCGCCGTTGATGACGATCAGCGCAAGCGTGATCGACTCGCTCGGCGTGATCGGCGTGACGCCGATGAGGATGGCAAACGAGACGGCAGCGGTCAGCAGCGCAGCAACGACCGCGACGATGCCCGGCGCCAGCAGGCGCCGCCCGTCAAGCTGCGACGACTTCCCAAAGAGCGGGGTCGGAAGTGTATCTGCGGGAATCGCCATCAGCCCGTGCGTCGATGAATTACGTTGATTCTATGCAACACATTGTGGCGATTCTGCAACAAAACCGGGGCGAGCTGGAGCTATCTCCGTATCTCGCCGCGGCTGCGGACTTCGCTCTCATTCAACGAGCACGAAGCAAGCGCGCCTCCGCTCAGCCCGAGCGCGCGCCGCGATAGACGTTGACGCCGAGCTCGCGGATCTTCTTGCGCAGCGTGTTGCGATTGAGCCCGAGCAGCTCGGCGGCCTTGATCTGGTTGCCGCGCGTGGCTGTCATGCAGGCAAGTACGAGCGGATACTCGACCTCGGCCATGAGGCGATCGTAGAGGCCGGGAGGCGGCAGGTCGCCCTCGTAGGTCGCGAAATAGCGGTGGAGATGCCGCTCGACCGCCTGGCCGATCGTGAGGTGCTCCGGCGTCAGATCTGCGGCGACTGTGGTCGGAGAAGCGCCGGCCTGGAGTTCGGTTTCGACGATCTCCGCCGAGATCTCGTCCTGGGGATAGAGCGCCGCCAGCCGGCGTATCAAGTTCTCCAGCTCGCGCACGTTGCCGGGCCACTGGTAGCGCCGCATCAGCTCGATGCCGCCCGGCGCGATGCGCTTCTTCTGGAGGCCTTCGTTCTCTGCCTGCGTGAAAAAGTGACGGACGAGATCGGGAATGTCCTCCGAGCGCTCGCGCAGGGGCGGCAAGCGAAGCGGCACCACATTGAGCCGATAGAAAAGGTCCTCGCGAAACAGACCCTGGTTGATCAGCGCCCGCAGGTCCTTGTTGGTCGCCGCGACAATGCGCACGTCCGTCTTGATCGGCGTGCGGCCGCCGACCGTCGTGTACTCTCCCTGCTGGAGAACGCGCAGCAGGCGGGTTTGCGCCTCCATCGGCATGTCGCCGATCTCGTCCAGGAAAAGTGTTCCGCCTTCCGCCTGCTCGAAGCGCCCCGTCGATCGGTTGTGCGCACCGGTAAAGGCGCCCTTCTCATGGCCGAAAAGCTCGGATTCGATCAGGTCGCGCGGGATCGCCGCCATGTTGATGGCCACGAAGGGTCCGTTTCGCCGGCGGCCATATTCGTGCAGTGCGCGTGCGACCAGTTCCTTGCCGGTGCCCGACTCGCCGGTGATCATCACCGTCAGGTCGGTCTGCATCATGCGCGCCAGCATGCGGTAGATGTCCTGCATCGCGGCTGACCGTCCGACCAGCGGCATGGCGTCCGGCTGCTCGTCGTGGCGTGTCTCCGCAGCCGGACGGCGCGGCTCGGCCAGCGCACGCGACACGATGTTCAGCAGCTCGGTGAGGTCGAACGGCTTCGGCAGGTACTCGTAGGCGCCGGTCTCCGAAGCACGGATCGCCGTCATGAAGGTGTTCTGGGCGCTCATCACGATGACCGGCAGTTCCGGCCGCGCCTTCTTGATGCGCGGGAGCATATCGAAGGCGTTGCCGTCCGGCATCACCACGTCGGTGATGACGAGGTCGCCGTCGCCGGCAGCCACCCATCGCCACAGGGTCTGCGCATTCGACGTCACCCGCACCTCGTGGCCGGAGCGGATCAGCGCCTGGTTCAGAACGGTGCGGATGGCGGCATCGTCGTCGGCGACGAGGATCTGGCCGGGCGCGTTCATGTATGTCCTCCGTCCTCGTCTTCGCCGATGGGCGTGTTTTCCTTCCAGGCCGGCATGAGAACACGAAAGTTCGTGCCACGCGGTGTCGACTCGCATTCGACGATGCCGCCATGCTCGCCGACGATCTTGGCGACGAGCGCCAGCCCCAGCCCTGAACCGTTGAGCTTGGTGGTTATGAAGGGATCGAACAGTATGGGGAGGATGTCCTCCGACACGCCGGGCCCGTTGTCGCGGACGCAGAACTCGAGCGGCAGCGACACGCGGTCGGACGTGCCGGGAACCGAGACGCGGATGCCGGGCCGGAACGCTGTCGTCAGCGTGATCTCGGCCTGCGGATCCGACCCCACCGCCTCAGCGGCGTTCTTGATCAGGTTGAGGAACACCTGGATGAGTTGGTCGCGGTTGGCATAGACCGGGGGCAGCGACGGGTCATAGTCCTGGACGATCCTTATCCCCCTGGCGAAGCCGTTCCTGGCGATTGCCTCCACATGGTCGAGCACAACATGGATGTTGACCGGATAACGATCGATCGGACGCTCGTCGGAAAACACCTCCATCCGGTCGACCAGCGCGACGATGCGGTCGGTCTCATCAGTGATCAGGCGCGTCAGCGCGCGATCCTCGTCTGAGGCGGACAGTTCCAGCAGTTGGGCCGCACCGCGGATGCCCGACAAAGGATTCTTGATCTCGTGCGCCAGCATGGCGGCAAGGCCGGACACCGACCGCGCTGCGCCGCGATGCGTCATCTGGCGGTCGATCTTGTCCGCCATCGAGCGTTCCTGAAACATCACCACCACCGAGCCGGGAAACTCGGGCACCGGCGCTGCGTACAGATCGACCATCTTTTCCTCGCCCAGACGCGGCGACGACACGTCGACCCGATATTCGTTGACTGGGCTCAGCCGTTCGCGCACCTGCTCCACCAGCGTCAGCAGGGGGCTGTCGAACGGCACGAACTTCGACAGAAGGCTGCGCGCCAGCACATTGGCGCTGCAACGGAAGAAGTCCTCCGCATCGGCGTTGGCGAATGTGATGTATCCGTCCGGAGCGACCATGATCACCGGTCGGCGGATGGTGTTGAGAACGATCTGCGCGGCGTCTTCCATGTTCGCCTGTGGGGACGTCACATTCATGCGGCCGCCCTTTCCCCCGAGCCGTCGCCTGCCGGCGCAAAGGCTTCCCTGACGCTTGAAATCACCTGTGCCGGGTCGAATGATGTCATCACCGATCGCCTGAGCTCTTCCGTCGATCCGCCAGCATGGCGGTCGAGATACCAACCGAGGTGCTTGCGCGCCTGCCTGAGCCCGCTCTCCACGCCGTAGAGCGAAAGCATGTCCTCGTAGTGCGAGACCACGTAGTCGGCGATCGCGGCGGGCGTTGGTCCAACCCGCTCGCCCGACCCGCCGCCTGCCGCAGCCGCGATCTCGGCCGCGGCCCACGGCGCGCCGTAGTGCGCGCGCCCGACCATCACCGCGTCCGCTCCGGACTGTTCCAAGATTGTCGCGGCGTCCGCGGGCGTGCCAACGTCCCCGTTGGCCACGACGGGGATGGACACAGCCTCCTTAATACGGGCGATCGCCCCCCAGTCCGCCTTGCCCTTGTAAAACTGGCAGCGCGTGCGGCCATGCACGGTGACCATGGCGACGCCTGCCTGCTCGGCCCTTTGCGCCAGCACCGGCGCGTTGAGCGCCGTCTCGTCCCAACCGAGCCGCATCTTCACCGTAACCGGTACGGCGACCGCGCCTATCACCGCATCGATCAGCCTCAACGCGTGATCGAGGTCGCGCATCAGCGCGGAGCCGCAATAGCCCCCGGTGACCTTCTTCGCCGGGCAGCCCATGTTGATGTCGATGATATCGGCGCCCTCGCCTTCCGCTATGGTCGCCGCCTCGGCCATGGCCGCCGCCTCGCGGCCCGCAAGCTGGATCATGTGAACCGCCAGGCCGGAGTGCCGTATCCGGCGCTCGGTATCGCCCCGGCCGCGAGCAAGTTCGCCGCTCGCGACCATCTCGGAGACGACCAGCCCCGCGCCGTGCTGATAGGCGCGGCGACGCATTGGCTCGTCGGTGATCCCGGACATGGGTGCCTGGAACACGCGATTGCGGATGGAAACCGGTCCGATCTGGAGCGGCTGGGAGAGTTGTTCAAGTTTCGTCATGCACAAAAACAGGGCAGAGACACCTCGTGCACATTCTCTAGCCAGATTTGGTTGGACGCGCAATCGGCAAGTCGCCGCACAAAATGTCGATTTCTGGAATTAGCTGGCGGAACCGAAACCGCCGTACTAAGGCCGAAGCATGACGACGGATATGAAAAATGCCGCCGCAGGCAACGTGGCGGTGGTGATCGTGGCTGCGGGGCGCGGCGAACGGGCCGGCGGCGGCGACCTGCCCAAACAGTACAGATCCGTTGGCGGAAAAACCATTCTTCGCCGCAGCGTCGAGGCGATCCTCAGCCATCGCGGCATTGGGCGGATCGTGGTCGCCATCCATCCCGCCGACCGCCCGCTCTACGAAGCGGCAATCGGCGACCTCGCCTCCAGGGTGCAGGCCATTGACGGCGGCGCCAGCCGCCAGGCGTCCGTATTGGCCGGACTGCAGGCGCTGCGCGAGACTGCGCCATCGAAGGTTCTCATTCACGACGCCGCGCGGCCATTCGTCGACACCGACCTGATCGATCGGATCATCGATGCGGTAGAAGAGAGGCAAGCCGCCCTCCCTGCAATCCCCGTTTCGGACACGTTGAAACGTGGTGGGGATGGCGACCTGGTCTCCGGGACCGTTGCGCGCGAGGGGCTGTTTGCCGCACAGACGCCGCAGGGCTTCCCATTCTGGCCGATCCATGCTGCTCACATGAAGGCCGATCGCGCGGGCAGGACCGATTTCACCGACGACGCCGCGATCGCCGAATGGGCGAACATTCCGGTCAAGCTTGTCCGGGGTTCGCCGGACAACCAGAAACTCACCTGGGCAAAGGACATCGAAATGGCCGACCAACGGCTCTCCGACACCATGCTCTTCCCGGACGTGCGCACCGGCAACGGCTACGACGTGCACTCGTTCGAGGCGGGCGATCATGTCTGGCTCGCCGGCGTAAAGATCCCTCACACCAGGAAGCTGAACGGCCATTCGGACGCCGACGTTGCGCTGCACGCCTTGACCGACGCGCTGCTGGCGACATGCGGCGGCGGCGACATCGGCACGCATTTCCCGCCCTCCGACCCGCAGTGGAAGGGCGCCGCCTCGCACATCTTCGTGGAGCATGCCGCGCGCCTCGTGCGCGAGCATGGCGGGCGCATCGCCAATGCGGACATGACGCTGATCTGCGAAGCGCCGAAGATCGGCCCTCACCGCGAGGCGATGGTCGCCGCTGTCGCGCAGATGCTCGGCATCGATCCGTCGCGCATCTCCGTCAAGGCGACGACCAACGAGCGCCTTGGCTTCGTCGGCCGCGAGGAAGGCATCGCGGCGATCGCGACCGCGACGGTCGTCTATCCCGGAGAACTGCCCGCATGAGCGAGATCGATCCTCTTGCCGATCGTTTCCTGAAGGCTTGCGAGGCTCGCAAGATACTGGCGGCAACGGCCGAGAGCTGCACCGGCGGCCTCATCATCGCGCGCCTGACCGACATTCCCGGCTCGTCTTCCATGGTCGACCGCGGCTTCGTCACCTATTCCAACGACGCCAAGATGGAGATGCTCGGCGTTCGCAAGTCGACTCTGGACGCGCATGGTGCGGTTTCGCAAGAGACCGCGCTCGAGATGGCGGCCGGAGCTCTGAAGAATTCCCGCGCCGGCATTGCGCTCGCGGTCACCGGCATTGCCGGGCCAGATGGCGGCTCGGCGGAAAAGCCGGTCGGTCTGGTCTGGTTCGGGGTCGCCGTGACTGGTCAGCCGGCCTTCGCCGAGAAAGGGCTGTTCGAGAACAAAGGCCGAGACTTCGTGCGCCGGGAGACGGTGAAGACCGCGCTCGAACTCGGCCTCAAGGCGTTGGCCTGACAAGGCCTCCGCTTCGCTTCCGCTACCGCTTCAACGCCATGCCGATGGAAGCCGGGGCAGTCGGCACGAAACCGAACTGGGCATAGAGTTCGCTCGCCTCCCCGTCCGCGATCAGGCTGACATAGGCCGTGCTCGGCACAGACGTGCGAAGATAGTCGACAAGCGCCTTCACGATCATCTTGCCGAGACCCCGGCCCTGGTGGTCGGGGTCAACGGCGATGTCCGTGACTTGATAGAAGCAACCGCCGTCGCCGATGATGCGCCCCATTCCGACGACGCTTCCATTCCAGCCGATTGTGACCGCGTGGA
Organism: Mesorhizobium shangrilense; assembly: GCF_028826155.1. NCBI lineage: Bacteria > Pseudomonadati > Pseudomonadota > Alphaproteobacteria > Hyphomicrobiales > Phyllobacteriaceae > Arvimicrobium > Arvimicrobium flavum. The sequence goes on along the minus strand of NZ_JAQGPN010000001.1, from coordinate 2,916,282 downwards.
TCGTATTCGGCAGCCCGCGCATGGCAGCCTCGAGGCTCATCTTGCTGAGTCCCGAAATGTGCCGCAACCGCCGATAGTCGTCGACATCGGGCGTACCGATCGCCAGCACATAGTCGGCGGCGGCCTTCGTGGTGTTTGCCGTCATGCTGAATGCCCGTCCTTGCTGAGACCGTAGATCGCATCCGCGCGCTTCTCGAATGCGTCGGTGAACATGCGGAAGGCGCGGTCGAACATGGCGCCCATCACCGCACCGAGGATGCGGCTCTTGAACTCGTAGTCGATGAAGAAATGGATTTCGCACCCCTGATCGCCTTGCGGGTCGAAACGCCAGACATTGCTCAGATACTTGAACGGCCCGTCGAGATATTTGACGTCGATCGCCAGTTCATCGGGCTTCAGGTGCACCTGGCTGGTAAAAGTCTCGCGGATCGCCTTGTAGCCCACCGTCATGTCGGCGATGAGGATCGTCCGCCCGTCCCGCTCGCGGCGCGAGCGCACGGTCAGCCCCTCGCAGAGCGGCAGGAATTCAGGGTACTTCTCGACGTCGGCGACCAGCGCGAACATCTTGTCCGCTGCATGCTTCACGCGCCGCGTGGTTTCGAACTGCGGCATGGCTCCAGGACGTCTAGGCGGACTTCTTGAGCTGCGCCTCACGGGCGGCGCGCAGCCTTTCGAAATCCTCGCCGGCGTGATGCGACGACCGCGTCAGCGGGCTCGACGCGACCATCAGGAACCCCTTGGTATAGGCGACCGTCTCGAATGACTTGAACTCGTCCGGCGTCACGAAGCGCATCACCGCATGGTGCTTCTTCGACGGCGCGAGGTACTGGCCGATCGTCATGAAGTCGACATTGGCGGTGCGCAGGTCGTCCATGAGTTGCAGGATCTCGTTCCGCTCCTCGCCGAGACCGACCATGATGCCGGACTTGGTGAAGATCGTCGGGTCGAGCTCCTTCACCCGCTGCAGCAGCCTGATCGAGTGGAAGTAGCGGGCCCCCGGCCGCACCTTGAGGTACTTCGAAGGGACCGTCTCGAGGTTGTGGTTGAAGACGTCCGGCTTGGCCGCCACCACCACCTCCAGCGCGCCTTCCTTGCGCAGGAAGTCCGGCGTCAGGATCTCGATGGTGGTCGCCGGAGCGACGCGGCGGATGGCTTGGATCACGTCGGCGAAATGCTGGGCGCCGCCGTCGTCGAGGTCGTCGCGGTCAACCGACGTGATCACCACGTGGGAAAGCCCCATTTTGGCGACGGCCTGCGCCACGCTCTCAGGCTCGTTCGGGTCGAGTGCGGTCGGAATGCCGGTGGCGACGTTGCAGAACGCGCAGGCGCGCGTGCAGATCTCGCCCATGATCATGAAGGTGGCGTGCTTCTTGTCCCAGCACTCGCCGATGTTGGGGCAGCCTGCTTCCTCGCAGACCGTCACCAGTCCGTGCGACTTCACGATCTCGCGCGTCTCGCTGTAGCCCTTCGACACGGGCGCGCGCACGCGGATCCAGTCCGGCTTGCGCAGCATCTCCTGGTCAGGCCGGTGCGCCTTTTCCGGATGGCGCGGCCGTGGCGCAGCAATCGTGTCGAGGACAGTGACCATCGAATTCGGCTGCCTTTCGCGATCTCGTGTCAGTTCTGCCGGATGGACCCGGTCCTGCGGCCCGGAACACCAGCGTTCCGGGTCGATGTAATGCCTTTGCGCCGCAATAGGAAGACCACTGCGGCGTGCTGCTGCGCCCATTCGGGAATGGCAGCCATGCGCGCGTTCAGCGTCTCAGCGCCCGGGCGACGAAGATCAGCAGCGAGCCGCCGATGAAGCCGGCGACCAGATACGAGATCCAGCCCATCCCGATATTTATGCCGATCGCGCCCAGGAGCGCATTGAGCAGCACCGCTCCTACAATCCCCAGCACGATGTTCATCAAGAGCCCCATTTCGCTCTCCATGAACTTCTCCGCCAGCCAGCCGGCCAGCCCGCCAATGATGATGGCGGCGATCCATCCCACACCATTCATGCGCCTGTCTCCTCTGCAATCCGCGAACGCCCGATGAAAGGCGTCCGCCGAACGGGAGTTCCATCAGGCCGACGAACTCGTCATGCGTTCAATGCACGGCCGTAAGCGTCGAGGACGCTCTCCTTCATCATCTCCGACAGCGTCGGATGCGGGAAGACGCTGTGCATCAGCTCTTCCTCGGTCGTCTCGAGATTCATGGCGACCACAAAACCCTGGATGAGTTCGGTGACCTCTGCGCCGATCATGTGCGCGCCGAGCAGCTGCCCGGTCTTCTTGTCGAAGATGGTCTTGATGAAACCCTGATCCTCGCCGAGCGCGATGGCCTTGCCATTGGCGCCGAACTGGAAGCGGCCGACGCGGATGTCGTAGCCGGACTCCTTGGCCTTCGCCTCTGTCAGGCCGACCGACGCCACCTGCGGGTTGCAGTAGGTGCAGCCGGGGATCTTCGACTTGTCCAGCCCGTGCACGCCCGGCACGTTGGCGATCTTCTCGACGCAGATGACGCCCTCGTGCTCGGCCTTGTGTGCCAGCATCGGCGGGCCGGCGACGTCGCCGATGGCATAGATGCCCGGCACGTTGGTGCGGCCGTAGCCGTCGACCGCGACGACGCCGCGCTCGACCTTCACGCCGAGCGCCTCGAGACCCAGGTTCTCCACATTGCCCTGGACGCCGACAGCCGAGATCATGCGCTCGGCCGTGATCTTCTCGACCGTGCCGTCCTTCTTCTCGACATGCGCGGTGATCGAGTTGGCAGCCTTCTCGACCTTGGTCACCTTGGCGTCGAGCAGGATCTTCATGCCCTGCTTCTCGAACTGCTTCTGCGCGAACTTGGAGACTTCCGCGTCCTCCACCGGCATCACCTGCGGCAGCAGCTCGACCACCGTCACGTCCGCGCCCATCGTCCGGTAGAAGCTGGCGAACTCGATGCCGATCGCACCCGACCCCATCACGAGGAGCGACTTCGGCATCTCCTTCGGCACCATCGCCTCAAAGTAGGTCCAGATCAGCTTGCCGTCCGGCTCGATGCCGGGCAGAGCGCGCGGCCGTGCGCCGGTCGCCACGATGATGTGCTTGGCCGTGTATGCGCCCTCGCCCTTGGTGCCCTTCGGCGCGGGATGTTGCGGCTCCATCGGCTTCTTCGACGTCTTCGACACCACGATCTCGCCGGGCTGCGCGCCCGCCGGCGCCTTGGTCAGCTTGGCCTCGCCCCAGATCACGTCGACCTTGTTCTTCTTCATGAGGAAGCCGACGCCGCCATTGAGCCTCGCCGACACCTTTCGCGAGCGGTCGACGACCGCAGCCGTGTCGGCGGTCACCGTCCCGTCGATCTTGAGGCCGTAGTCCCTGGCGTGTTCGGCAAAATGCTTGATCTCGGCCGAGCGCAGCAGCGCCTTGGTCGGGATGCAGCCCCAGTTGAGGCAGATTCCGCCAAGGTGCTCCCGCTCCACGATCGCCGTCTTGAAGCCGAGCTGGGCCGAGCGCACGGCAGTGACATAGCCGCCCGGGCCCGAGCCGATGATGATGACGTCGTAGGATTCAGCCACAATAACAGTCCTTCTCAGATTCCCAGCGTCGCCTTGACGAGCGGGGCAATGCCCTTGCCGATCGCGCGGGTGTTTTCGGCGTCGAGGTGCACGCCGTCCACCGGGGTCGTCTGCGCCACCGTGCCGGCGTCGAAGAAGCCGCAGCCGAGCTGCTCGGCGTACTGACGGTAGGCCTTGGCGAGATGGGTCGACGACACGTTGGCGCCCTCGAAATATTCGGAGAACTCGACATTGTCCGTGCGGGTCACCGGCGGCGGCGACACCATGATGACCTCTGGCGCCGGCGCCTCGAAGAAGTAGGTGTGATTGCGGACTATTTTCACCAGGCGCGCCATGCCGTTGGCGGCGACGAAGGCGCGACCGTGAACCCACGGCTTCATGTCATTGGCGCCGAGCATGATGATGACGAGGTCGAGCGGCGAATGGGTGGCAAGGCTAGTGGGCAGCGTGCTGGCGCCGTTGCGGTCCTCCGCGACCAGCTTGTCGTCGAAGGCGGTCGTGCGGCCGTTCAGGCCGTCCTCGATGACGTGGGCAGCGTTGCCGAGTTCTGCCTGCAGGACGTTCGACCAACGGTCCTCGAAGCGATGACGCGCCAGTTTCCCCGCATCGTACCCCCAGGTCAGGGAATCCCCGTAGCAAAGTATGTTCTTCAAGATGTTCCCCCAGTCTTGTGTCTATGTGCCTTGGCGAGCGTCATGCCCTGCGCAAGCCGAGCCCCACCATCAGCAGGAAGATGCCGTTCGACAAGAGCTCGATCGCGAGCAGGACGCCGAGGATTGTCGTGGCGGACCATGGATAGTCTGCAAAGATCATCACGCCGAGCAGGATGGAGATGATGCCGGAGGCCAGCGCCCAGCCCCAGCCCGACACCGGGCGCAGCGAAAAGGCGTAAAGCACCTTCACGACGCCGAGCACGAGGAACAGCACGGCGACCAGCATGGTGAGCGAGAGCGCCCCTGCGGCCGGATTGAACAGCAGCGAAATGCCGACAACGGTCGTCAGCAGGCCAAGCAGCAGAGACCACAGGAACCCAGACCAGCCGCGGTCTCCGAACGCCTGGATGATCTGAAGGATACCGAAGATCAGGAACGTCCATCCGGCGAGCATGACCGCGGCAAGCGTCGCCGCAAAGGGATTTGCGAGCGCCAGAATGCCACCGATGAGGGAAATGACGCCGAGGATCGCAAGCCAGACCCAGGACCTTCTCCGACCTTGCACCTGTTCACCCGTGGACATGCCAGTTCCCTCCTGTTTGGTTTTCCTAGACGAGCATCCCCATCGGGTTCTCGATGTACCGCTTGAATGCGCCGAGCAGTTCCGCGCCGAGCGCGCCATCGACCGCGCGATGGTCGGTCGAGAGCGTCACCGACATGATCGTGGCGACCTTGATCTCGCCGTTCCTCACGACGGCCCGCTCCTCGCCGGCGCCCACCGCAAGGATCGTCGCATGCGGAGGATTGATGACGGCCGCAAAATCCTTGATGCCGAACATGCCGAGATTGGAAACGGCAGTGGTGCCGCCCTGGTATTCTTCCGGCTTCAGCTTGCGCGTCTTGGCGCGCGCGGCCATGTCCTTCATCTCGTTGGAGATGGCGGACAGCGTCTTCAGCTCGGCCTTGCGCACGATCGGCGTGATCAGCCCGCCGGGAATGGAGACGGCGACGCCGACATCGGCGTGCTTGTGCTTCACCATCGCGCTCTCGGTCCACGAAGCGTTCGCATCCGGAACCTCCATCAACGCCATGGCCATCGCCTTGATGATCATGTCGTTGACCGACAGCTTGTAGGTCGGCTGGTCGCCCTTGTCGGTCTTCTTCACGGGGGCAGCGTCGTTGAGCTGCTTGCGCAGCGCCAGCAGCGCATCGATATCGCAGTCGAGCGTGAGGTAGAAATGGGGAACGGTGCTTTTCGCCTCAACCAGCCGCCGCGCGATGGTCTTGCGCATGTTGTCGTGCGGGACGAGCTCGTAGGAGTCCTGCTCGAACAGCTTTAGGACCGCATCGTCCGACATCGGCTTGGGCGCAACAGACCCCTGGGTGGGCTGTACGGCAGGCGCAGCAGCGGCCTTGGCGCCGCCGCCGGCGATGGCTGCCTCAACGTCGGCCTTGACCACGCGTCCGCGCGGTCCCGAGCCTTTCACGGCGGAAACGTCAACACCGGCGTCCTTTGCAATGCGCCGCGCCAGAGGCGAGGCAAAGCTGCGCTCGCCGGACCCGTTGGTCGAAGCGGCGGGAGCAGCGGCAGCGGCGGGCGCGGCCTGCGACGCCGCTGCAGTCTGCTTGGGCGTCTCGGCGCTCGCAGCTTCCGGCTTGGCGGCCGTGTCCTTTGCGGGGGTCGCTTCCGCCTTCGCGCCTGCGCCGTTGCCGCCCTTTGCGGCAGCGCCGGCGTCCTCGCCTTCTCCGGCCAGGATGGCGATAAGCGCGTTCACCTTGACGCCCTCGGTCCCGGCCGGCACGACGAGCTTGGCGACGGTGCCCTCGTCCACGGCCTCGACTTCCATCGTCGCCTTGTCGGTCTCGATCTCGGCGATGACGTCGCCCGGCGAAACCTTGTCGCCTTCCTTGACGAGCCACTTGGCGAGATTGCCTTCCTCCATCGTCGGGGAGAGGGCCGGCATGGTGATGTTGATGGGCATTCTATCTGTCTCCCACGAAAAGGTGCTGCGGGTCCTCGTTCAGACCCAGCGGGCGATCGAGCGGCCACAAGTCGGCGAGCGAAAACGAGATGGCATCGAACGGCGGCGCGCTCACCAGGTCGTCGGAGCGCCAGAAACCGACCGGTAGCCACCCGCCATTGTTCAACTCAAGTACTTCAAGCGCTTGCACGCGCGGATCCAGAAACCAGAGATGGCCGACGCTCTGCATCGCATAGATGCGCGACTTTGCCGTGCGGTCGCGGCGCTCGGTGGACGCCGAAAGCACTTCGCAGACCCAATCCGGCGCGATCTCGATGTATGCGGAATCCGGCAACGAAGGCATTCGATCCCGCCGCCAACCGGCTATGTACGGCACGACGACATGCTTCCCCAGATGGAGTTCCGGTTCGACGACGAAGATCCACCCTCCCGGGCCGCTGCCACCGAACTGATAAGGTTCTCCAAGTTTCGCGCCCAACGCATATGCCGCAACGCCATGCCTCGGCGAAGGTCGCGGATGGGTGACAAGCTCCCCCTCGATGATCTCCGCCACCAGATGTGGCGGGACCGCTTCCAGATCGGCATACGTCGCGCGCCTTTTGCCCGCTTCGGCCATTGCGATCAGCCCGGTTGCAAGGAACTCGACGGCGCCAGCATCCGGCGAAGGTCCGGCGCCGTCAACATCATCACGCTCAGCGGTACGTAACGGCCTTCACCGCAGCGACGACCTCGCCGACATTAGGCAGCGCCAGTTTCTCGAGGTTCGCGGCATACGGCATCGGCACGTCCTTGCCGGCAATGGTGATCACCGGCGCGTCGAGGAAGTCGAACGCCCGCTGCGACACCTGGTTGGCGATGAAGTCGCCGACCGAGGACTGCGGGAAGCCTTCCTCCACCACCACGAGACGATTGGTCTTCTTCACCGATGCGACGATGGTGTCGAGGTCCATCGGCCGGATGGTCCTGAGATCGATGATCTCGGCATCGATGCCCATGCCGGCGAGTTCGGCTTCCGCCTTCACCAGGTAGGTCATGCCGATGCCCCAGGACACCAGCGTCACGTCCTTGCCCGGCTTGTGGATGCGCGCCTTGCCGATCGGCAGCACGAAATCGTCGAGCTTCGGCACATCGAAGCTCTGTCCATAGAGAATCTCGTTCTCGAGGAAGATCACCGGGTTCGGGTCGCGGATCGCCGCCTTGAGCAAGCCCTTGGCGTCGGCCGCGCTGTAGGGCTGGACAACCTTGAGGCCCGGTATGTGCCCGAACCAGGCCGCGTAGTCCTGGCTGTGCTGGGCCGCCACGCGCGCAGCCGCACCGTTCGGCCCGCGGAACACGATCGGCGCGCCCATCTGGCCGCCCGACATGTAGAGCGTCTTGGCCGCGGAGTTCACGATCTGGTCGATCGCCTGCATGGCGAAGTTGAAGGTCATGAACTCGACGATCGGCTTCAGGCCCGCCATGGCGGCGCCGACGCCGACGCCGGCAAAGCCGTGCTCGGTGATCGGGGTATCCACGACGCGGCGTGGGCCGAACTCCTGCAGGAGCCCCTGCGTGATCTTGTAGGCGCCCTGGTATTCGGCGACCTCTTCGCCCATGACGAAGACGTCGGGATCACGCCGCATCTCTTCGGCCATCGCGTCGCGCAGTGCTTCGCGCACCGTCATCGACACCATTTCCGTTCCCGCCGGAATGTCTGGATCGGCGGCGGCCTCGGCCTTCGGCGCGGCCGGAACAGGGGCCGCAGTCTCCGGTTTGGACGCCTCTTCGGCAACGGGCTTCGCAGCCGCGGCAGGAGCCTCGGCCCTTGCCGGCGCGGCCTTGCCGATGTCGTCGGCGCTTTCGCCGTCCTGCAGCAGCACCGCGATCGGCGTGTTGACCTTCACGCCTTCGGCGCCCTCGGCCACGAGCAGCTTGCCCAGTGTGCCTTCGTCGACGGCTTCCACTTCCATGGTTGCCTTGTCGGTCTCGATTTCGGCGATGACGTCACCCGCGGAGACCTTGTCGCCTTCCTTCTTCAGCCACTTCGAAAGGTTGCCCTCTTCCATGGTCGGGGAGAGAGCGGGCATGAGGATGTCGATCGGCATGTTTCGCCCTCCCTCAGAGATACACGTCGGTCCAGAGCTCGGACACATCCGGCTCGGGATCGGTCTGGGCGAAGTCGGCGGAGTCGGCGACGACGTCGCGCACTTCCTTGTCGATCGCCTTCAGCTCGTCTTCGGTCGCCCACTTCTTGCCGATGACGCGCGCCTTCACCTGCTCGATCGGATCCTGCTCCGACCGCATCTTCTGCACCTCTTCCTTGGTGCGGTACTTGGCCGGGTCGGACATCGAGTGGCCGCGATAGCGGTAGGTGAGCATCTCGAGGATGATCGGGCCCTTGCCGGAACGCGCCCAGTCCGCCGCCAGTTCGCCCGCGGCCTTGACAGCGCGCACGTCCATGCCATCCACCTGGATGCCGGGGATGCGGAAGGAGAGGCCGCGCTGCGAGAAATCGGTCTCGGCGGATGAGCGGGTCACCGACGTGCCCATGGCGTAGCGGTTGTTCTCGATCACGTAGATCACCGGCAGCTTCCACAGCGAGGCCATGTTGAAGCTCTCGTAGACCTGCCCCTGGTTGGCCGCACCGTCGCCGAAGAAGGTCAGGCAGATGTTCTTGCTTTCCCGATACCTGTTGGCGAAGGCGAGGCCGGTGCCGAGCGAAACCTGCGCGCCGACGATGCCGTGGCCGCCATAAAAGTTCTTCTCCTTGGAGAACATGTGCATGGAGCCGCCCTTCCCCTTGGAATAGCCGCCCTTGCGCCCCGTCAGTTCGGCCATCACGCCGCGCGGAGTCATGTCCATCGCCAGCATGTGGCCATGGTCGCGATATGCGGTAATCATCTGATCACCCTCGATCAGCGACATCTTCAGGCCGGTGACAACCGCTTCCTGACCGATGTAGAGGTGACAGAAGCCGCCGATGAAGCCCATGCCATAGAGCTGGCCGGCCTTCTCCTCAAAGCGCCGGATAAGGAGCATGTCGCGATAGGCGCGAAGCTCTTCTTCCTTGGTGAATTCGACTGGTTTTGGCGCTGTCGGCGCCGCTGGTGATCTGTCAGACTTGGCTTTCGCCGGCGCTTTTCGAGCGGCAGTCGCCATTCTACACTCCCTATCGTGCGTCTCGTCCCGGAGAGCAAAAGGGAGTTCCAGCAAGGCTGCCTCCCCTTTGAATTTAGGAAAGGCTAACACGCAAAGCGGTCGTCGGCCATGCCGAAAAACGCATGGCTGTCATGCTTTTAACTCGTTAGAATGATTAAACTTCTTGGTGCTTAACCAACTTTCGGTTAATTGACAAAAGCCTCGTCGAGCATGATGACGACCTCGTCGGGCTTCGACATGCTGAGCGCCCGCCGCGCGTACTCGTCGAGCATGTCCTTCTCTAGGTTGCCGTCCCTCAGCAGGTTCGCGCGACGCTCGATATGGATCCGTTCGTCGTGCAACTTCTCGAGCCGAGCGGTCAACTCTGTGCGGCGTTGCTCGAGCTGGTGCTTCGAATTGATGCCGTATTCGCCATTATAGGTGTGATAGCCGAAATAGGCGAGAAACGCGGCGCACACTGTCGGCAGGATCAGACGGCCGGTATTTCTGTTCTTGTGATGACGTGTCCACATCGCCGAATATCCATGCGGGAACCTCCCTTGTCGCCCGGACATGCTTAATGGACAGTTACGGACAGGCGGCCCTGGGGTGGGCCCGCCGCTTTCTTTTATGCGCTTGGCGCGGGCTGTGCCTTTTGGACCCAGTCGCCACTTGCTCCAACCGGTGCAGCGGTGGGCGCGCTACGCACGAAAGAAAAGAGCCCGCCCCCATGAGGGAGCGGGCCGCTTGATGACGTGAAGTTGGTGAGCGCAGAGCGTCCGCGGGCAATCCCACGGACTGACGCGATCACGCCCTAAGGATGGAAGCGCCGGCGTACTTCGCCTGCTTGCCCAGCTCTTCCTCGATGCGGATGAGCTGGTTGTATTTCGCCAGCCGGTCGGAGCGGGCCAGCGAGCCGGTCTTAATCTGTCCGCAGTTCGTGGCGACCGCGAGGTCGGCGATGGTGGAGTCCTCGGTCTCGCCCGAGCGATGGGACATCACCGCCGTGTAGCGCGCCTTGTGAGCGGTCTCGACCGCGTCGAGCGTCTCCGACAGCGAGCCGATCTGGTTCACCTTGACGAGAATCGAATTGGCGACGCCCATCTTGATGCCGTCGCGCAGGCGTGCCGAATTGGTGACGAAGAGGTCGTCGCCGACGAGCTGCACCTTGTCGCCGCAGAGATCGGTCAGGTACTTCCAGCCGTCCCAATCGTCCTCGGCCATGCCGTCCTCGATCGAGATGATCGGATAGTCAGCCGCCAGCTTGGCGAGATACTTGGCCTGCGCCTTCGGGTCACGCGTCTTCTTCTCGCCTTCGTAGACGTAGGCTCCGTCCTTGAAGAACTCGGTCGCGGCGCAATCGAGCGCAAGAGCGATTTCCTCGCCCGGCTTGAAGCCGGCCTTCTCGATCGAAGCCATGACGAAGTCGAGCGCGGCCTGCGCGCTCTTCAGGTTGGGCGCGAAGCCGCCCTCGTCACCCACATTCGTGTTGTGGCCGGCGTCCTTCAGGCCCTTCTTCAGCGTGTGAAAGATCTCCGATCCCCAACGCACGGCGTCGCGCAGCGACGGGGCACCCACCGGCATGATCATGAATTCCTGGAAGTCGATGGGATTGTCGGCGTGGGCGCCGCCATTGATGATGTTCATCATCGGCACCGGCAGCACGCGGGCGTTCGGGCCGCCGACATAGCGGTAGAGCGGCAGGCCGGAGGCCTCGGCAGCTGCCTTGGCGACCGCGAGCGACACGCCCAGGATGGCGTTGGCGCCGAGCCGGCTCTTGTTCGGCGTGCCGTCGAGATCGATCATGGTCTGGTCGATATGGAGCTGGCCCTCGGCCTCCATGCCGCCGATCGCCTCAAAAATCTCGCCGTTGACTGCATCTACGGCCTTCTGGACACCCTTGCCGAGGTAGCGCTTGCCGCCGTCGCGCAGCTCGACTGCCTCGTGGGCGCCCGTCGAGGCGCCGGACGGCACCGCCGCGCGGCCCATCGAGCCGTCTTCCAGCACCACGTCGACTTCAACCGTCGGGTTTCCACGGCTGTCCAGAATTTCGCGGCCGACGATGTCGACAATGGCGGTCATATTGAGCCCTCCGGAAAAAACCGTGTGAAAAACGCGCTCCTCTTAACTGAAGCACGCCAAAACTCAATGCACACCGAAGGAATTCGCGGTGAATCACGCCGACGGATGCGCACAAAGAAGCGGCCGGGTAATCGCCCGGCCGCGTCCGCCGCACCTCGCTATGGGGTCAGAACCGGTATGTGGTCATTACCAATAGGGTTCGATCTTGAAATACGCGTAGGAAGCGTCGCGAGCTTCCTGGCCGTCATTGCCGGTCAATTCGGCAACCGAGTAGGCCGGAGCCGCCTGCAGCTGTTCCTTGGAGAAGGGAACGACGTAGCCGCCCGTGTTGGCCTGATAGTCCAGCGCGGACCAGGGAATGGCGTGGAACTTTTCGCCAATTCCCAGAAAGCCGCCGAAGCCTATGACGGCAAACATGATGCCGTTGGACAGCTTGTCGAGCATGACGTCCTCGATCGTACCGATGTTCTGGCCGGCCGTGTTGTAGACCGCCGTCCCGATCACCTTCGTTGCTGGAATGGCGGCTGTGTGCCCGGAATGGGTGGTCATGGTGGCGCTCCTTGGAGTTTCATTTCGATGTGAGCACAATGACGAGCCCTCGGGAAAAGTTCCGGTTTCGTCGCCGTGAATACTGCCGCCATTATTGGATGCGCCGCTCAGTAGCCCCGGGGCGGAACGAAGAGGCAGATCGTTCGCGAGCGGTCTTCGCCGGCCACCGAGCACCAGTGGAATTCTCCATCCGGTGACTGCTTTATACGCGCGTCAGCATAGCTCACCACCTCGCCCGTATCCTTGATCATATATCCTTCCGGTCTTTCGCTGATCGACTTGGAGGAAACCATCCGGCAATCGAAGTTCGAGCAGCAGGCGAAGGGGTAGGACCAGCCCTGCGGCTGTGCCGCGGTGGGGATTGCATCGTGCGCGAACGAAACGTTTGGGATCAGCGCGAGAAGAAGTGCCGCGATACCAACGGCGAGGGACGTCTCGGCTGCGCGGGAGAGGCCTGAGCAGAACATGTCGTGCTCCTCAAGGTTATCCTCCCAAACGCGAATCCTCCGCCCGCACGATTAACGCTTTGTTACCGCGCCACCACACCGGCGCCGAACGAGTGCCCACCGGCCAACGGTCCTCTCCGTCGTGCCGCGGGCAAAGCGGCAAGCTGATTCGACTGACATGCAAAGAAGTTTTCGCATCGAACGCCGAAATGACGGAAAAGTTCCGCAAGCGAACATTGGCGAGGCGCCACGACGCAGGCACCCGCCCTCGACTGCCGCCCATCAAAGGGTTTTGGGCAGATGGCGCCAGGTGATCGCGCCACAGATCGCCATGAATACTCCGAGCGTGATGAAGGCTGCCCCGAGGCCGAAGAAGGCCAGCACCATCGAGTAGACCAGCGGCGGCAGCAGGTCCGACAGGTCGAGATAGGTTCGATAGATCGCCGTCATCTCGGCGCGTTCCCTCGGCTTCACGGCGCGGAAGAAGGCCATGGAGCCCAGCGAATCCAAGGCTATGGCGAAGAACGCACAGGCGAGCAGGAAGCCCGCCGCCACCAGCGGGAGCTCCTGCCCCGCGATGCCTGCGGCGAACAGCGTCACCGACATGGCCAGGAACGCGATCGTCATGATGCGTCGCGCGCCGAAACGCCCGCCCACGCGTCCCCACCAGATCGCGGTGAAGAGCAGCGCGTTGCCTGCCGAAACCAGCAAGCCGCCAGCCAGCTTGCCCTCGCCGGTCACCACCATCAGGATGGGCCCGTAGACGAAGAACGTCGTCCAGAAACAGGAGCGTCCGAACGCGATCAACCAGGCCAGCCGCAATCTCGGCTGCGCGACGAAGCGGCCGATGTTGCGCAGCGGGCTCGCTGCCTTGGTCGTGCCAGGGCGGATAACCGAGTTTTCCGTCAGCCTGAAGTACCAGAACAGCGCCAGCAGCGCGATCGCGCAGAGCGCGGATACGCCATGCGCGGCGACCAGGCCGAACTTCGTATAGAGCAGTACGCCGGCTGCCGGCCCGCCCATCCACCCGAACGTCGACCATGCCATGCGCAGCGATTCCGACTGCACGAAATCCGACTTGCGGATGTGATCCATGATGTAGAGGTTGAGCGTGATGGCGAGGGCCCCCGAGCCCGCCGCGCGCGCCACCATGCCAAGCACCTGCCCCGCCAGCGAATTGGTGAGGAAGGCGGCCGCGCCCACGATGAGCAGGGCAGCGCCGAGCGAATAAACCCAGCGGCGCGCCAGCTTCCCGATCAACAGGGGAATCGTCAAGGTGATCAGGAGGGCGCAAACGGAAACCGCGGTGTAGAGCAGCGAAACCTGCTGCTCGTCCTTCAGCATCTCATAAGCTTGAATCGGGATGACGCTGGACACTAGGGCGCGTGCGAACGATTCGATTGCGTAGAGGGCGGCAAACGTCCGCGCGCCGGGGGCGCGCAGGGCCGGAAGCCAGATCGGGTGCCGTACCTGCGTCGCCATGCGAGTCCCGGGGATTTGATGCGAGGATGGCAGTGACGATGCGCTCTCCAGTACAAGGAAACCGACGTGTCACGACGCAAATCCGCATCATGCAAAAGCTTCCAGGCTCGTGGCCCAATCCCTTGTCGGCCATGACGCGGAGCCGTCTCGCAGCCCTGTGCCGCCAAACTCCTGCAGCGAGGTTGACGCCCGCCCGCCCTCGGTTCATCTGCGCGGCATTCAACCCGGAGCCCGGCCGATGACCTCAGCAGCAAGACCCCCGCGGATCGACGCGCTCGACGTGGCGCGCGGCGTCGCGCTGCTGGCCATGGCCACCTATCATTTTGCTTGGGATCTCGAGTTCTTCGGCTACGCCGATCCGGGCATGACCGCGCGCGGACCATGGAAAATTTATGCGCGGGGGATCGCCTCGAGCTTCCTGATCCTGGTGGGCATCAGCCTGGTGCTCGCCCACGCCAACGGCATTCGCTGGCCGGGCTTCTGGAAGCGTCTGGCGATGGTGGCTGGAGCCGCCGCCGCGATCTCGGTGGCCACCTATGTCGCCATGCCGAGCGGTTTCATCTTCTTCGGAATCCTCCACCAGATCGCGCTTGGAAGCGTGCTGGGCCTCCTTTTCCTGCGCCTGCCCTGGCAACTGACGCTGGCTGTGGCCGCTGCGGTGATCGCCGCTCCGCACTTTCTCCGGTCGCCGACATTCGACCAGCCGCTCCTGTGGTGGCTGGGCCTTGCGCCCGTGAACCCGCGCTCCAACGACTACGTGCCGGTCTTCCCCTGGTTCGCGGCCATCCTCGTCGGCATCGCGATGGTAAATCTCGCCTGCCGGTTCGGTCTGTGGGGCCGCCTTGCCGCCCTCCGGCCGGGCGGCTGGGCGCGGCCGTTTCGCTTCGCCGGCCGTCACAGTCTCGCGGTCTACCTGATCCACCAGCCGGTTCTCATCGCCTGCGTCTGGATCTTCTCACAGATCTGGCCGGCGCCGATAGAACCGCCGCAGACAGCATTCGCACGGACCTGCGAGGCGAGTTGCGGCGAAACGCGTACCGCGCTGTTCTGCACCAGCTACTGCGCCTGCATGCTCGACAGGATCGAAACGGCGGATATGCTGGACAGCATGTTGTCGGGGCAAGGCGGCACTGAGCTGAACCAGCGCCTTACCGGCTTCGCCGAGATGTGTGCATCGGAAACCGATGAGCTGGAGGTTCCCGCGCCGTGACGGACATTCAGGCACGCCCGAGCAGTTTCCCCTGGCCGCCGCTCATTTATGTGGCAGCGATTGCCGCCAGCGTCCTGTTGCACCTGCTCTACAAATTGCCTTGGTTGTTGCCGCCTGCGTCGGACATCGTGTTCGCGATCGGCGGGCTCGTCGTCGCGGCCGGCGTGGCATTCATGGTGTCGGCCTTGCGTGCGCTGAAGCTGGGCAACACAACGATTGCGCCGCATCGAGCGGCTGCGCACCTCGTCACCTCGGCAGCCTTCGCGGTGACCCGCAATCCCATCTACGTCGCGAACACGCTGGTGATGATCGGGATCGCGCTGATCTCCGGCATCGCCTGGTTCCTCATCCTCGCGCTGGTCGCGGCATTCCTCACCCAGAAGCTTGCGATCGAACCGGAGGAGCGGCACCTTGAGGCGAAGTTCGGCAAGAAGTACCGTGACTATTGCAAGAAAGTCCGACGCTGGCTTTGATCCGTCGGTGCATGATGCGACGATATCTCTTTGATTTCCTGATATCGTAGAACAATGGACGACGCAGGGCGGGAGCGAGCTTGCCCTCCCGCATTTTGAGGTAGTCGACGCCGGCGATTCGGCAGAACCGGCCCCATCAATGCAGGTTCTGAAAATCCATGGCGCAGAACATCTACGACAATCCGGATTTCTTCGCCGGCTACAGCCAATTGCCCCGCCAGGTGCGCGGCCTCGACGGCGCGCCTGAGTGGCCGGCCATTCGCGCGATGCTGCCCGAACTTGGCGGCCGGCGCGTCGTAGACCTTGGCTGCGGCTTCGGTTGGGCATCGCGATGGATGCGCGAGCATGGTGCCGCCTCGGTGCTCGGCGTCGACCTGTCCGACAACATGATCGGCAGGGCGCAGGCGCAAACGGACGACCTTGCGATCGAGTACGGCCTCGCCGACCTCGAAAGCCTGCAGCTGCCGGCGGCCGCCTTCGACCTCGCCTACAGCGCGCTGGCCTTCCACTATGTCGAGGATTTCGACCGCCTCGTGCGCATGATCCACCGCGCCCTCATGCCCGGCGGACACCTGGTATTCACCATCGAGCATCCGGTCTTCATGGCGGCGGCGCATCCGCATTGGATCAGCGACGAGGACGGCCGCGAGACATGGCCCGTCAACCAGTACTCCATGGAGGGTGAGCGCCGGACGGACTGGTTCGCGAAGGGCGTGGTAAAATATCACCGGACCATCGGCACGACCGTCGGCACGTTGCTTCGCGCGGGCTTCCAGCTTCGCGGGATCGAAGAATTCGCGCCCTCTCCTGAGCAGGTCGAGGAGACGCCTGCGCTCGCCAAGGAGCGCGAGCGCCCGATGATGCTCCTGGTTTCTGCACAGCGCTGACGCAGCGCATTGGGCCCGGCGGGCCGCACCTCATTTGCGTCAGCGCTTCCGCGCCTAGGTCTTGACGCCCAGCTCGGCAAGCCTTTCTACGCAGGAATCCTCCGCCTGGTCGAGCTCCGCCAGCGTCTCCTCCAGGTCGCGGCGCTTCTGCCTCAGATCCTCACGCTTCTCCTCGATGCGCTTGATCATCAGCTTGAGCTGCCCAACCTCGCCGGGCGGCTCCCTGTACATCTGAATGATCTCGCGGATCTCGCTGATCGAGAAGCCGAGACGCTTGCCGCGCATGATCTGCTTGACGAGATGGCGATCCGACGGCCGGAAGAGCCGCGTCCGCCCGCGCCGGACAGGCTGGATCAGCCCCTCGTCCTCATAGAAACGGAGGGTGCGCGTCGAGATGTCGAACTCTCGCGTGAGCTCGGTGATCGAGTAATATTCCCGCATGCGCTGCCCGATCTGGTCGACTGAATCGGAAAGGAATCTCGCACGGCATTTACGTAAAAGTCAATTGCAACCGGAGCCATCCCGCGCTTGACGATTCAGGCGCTGAACCACCAGGTCGCCAGGCCCAGAAACGCGAAGAATCCGACAACGTCGGTGATCGAGGTCACGAACACCGCCGACGCGACGGCAGGGTCTATGCGCAGCCGATCCAGCACCAGGGGGATGACGATGCCGGCCACCGCTGCAACGAACATGTTAATGATCATGGCGCAGGCGATGACTCCGCCAAGATTGGGATCGCCGAACCAGGCCGCCGCGACGAGGCCGATGAGAATCGCGAAGATGACGCCGTTGAGGAAGCCGACGCCCATCTCGCGGCGGATGATGCGCCCCGCATTGTAGATGTCGATGTCCTTGGTCGCCAGCGCGCGCACCGTGACCGTCATGGTCTGCGACGCGGCATTGCCGCCCATGCCGGCGACGATCGGCATCAGCACGGCCAGCGCCACGATCTTCTCGATCGTCTCGTCGAACAGCCCGATCACCGACGCCGCGATGAAGGCGGTGACGAGATTGACCAGCAGCCAGGGCACGCGCGAGCGCGACGTGGCGAACACCTTGTCGGACAGTTCCTCGTCGCCGACGCCGCCCATGCGCAGCAGATCCTCCTCCGCCTCCTGCTGGATGACGTCGACGACGTCATCGATCGTCAGCACGCCGACCAGCCTTTCGGTTTCGTCGACAACCGCGGCCGAAAGCAGGTCGTATTGCTCGAATTCGCGCGCCGCCTCCTCCTGGTCCATCGTCGCGGGAATTGCATGGCGCGTCTCGTGCATGATCTCGCCAATCTTCACCGTACGCCTGGTGCGCAGGATCTGGTCGAGGTCGACGGCGCCGAGCAGCTTGAAGGTCGGATCGATTACGAAGATCTGCGAGAAGCGATCGGGCAGGTCCTTGTCTTCGCGCATGTAGTCGATGGTCTGGCCCACGGTCCAGAACGGCGGCACGGCGACGAACTCGGTCTGCATGCGCCGACCTGCCGTCTCCTCCGGATAGTCCAGCGCGCGGCGAAGCCTGATCCGCTCCGTGAAGGGGAGTTGGGCAAGAATCTCGTCCTGGTCCTCCTGATCGAGGTCTTCCAGGATGTAGACGGCGTCGTCCGAATCGAGATCCTGCACGCCCTGCGCGATCTGCTCGTTGGGCATGCTGTCGACGATGTCGAGACGAATGGCGTCGTCGACCTCGGTCAGGGCCGAGAAGTCGAAATCGGCACCGAGGAGGTCGACGAGTGCGCGGCGCTGGTCCGGCATCAGCGCTTCGAGCAGGTCTCCGAGTTCCGATTGGTGAAGCTGCTCGACGTCGCGCTTCAACGCGATCGTGTCGCGGTCGGCGATGGCGGCGCCGATGTGCGCGAGGAAGGGAGCGGCGATGCTGCCGTCTTCACCGTAGATGCCGGCGTTCGCCGCTTCGGGCTCAGCGGCGGCGTGATTTCCGTGTTCGGTGCCTTCCACGGGCGCCTCCCGAAAGCCTGAGCGAGTTCGGCCCACGTCTATCCTGCATGGCCCCGAAAAACAAAGCCCCCCTTGAGCCCCGATGACATCGATTGGCGCCGGTTGCGAGCGCTACGACTGTGGGTCGGCCGAGGCGGCACTGCCCTGCCCAGCGAGGCCAGGAACCCTCAACTGCAAGCCACCGAACGGCGCCCGCCCGGCACAAAGCCGACCCGGGAACCTCAGCCTGATTACCTCGCAGGTCATCGCTGCCCGATGGGTGAACTGGCATCATCAGGTCATGCGGGCGTCTGGCCCGGGAGCAGAAAGGATCAGACAATGACCGCCTATGCCGTAGCCAACCTCCGAAACGTGAATGTCGGTCCCGACATTGTCGAGTATCTCGCAAGGATCGACACGACGCTCGCGCCGTTCGGCGGTCGCTTCATCATCCATGGCGGTCCCAAGACCGTGCTGGAAGGCGACTGGACAGGCGACCTCATCGTCATCGCGTTCCCCGACCGCTTCAGCGCCGAAGCCTGGTATGCCTCCCCCGCCTACCGGGCCATCCTGCCCTTGCGCACGAAAAACTCATACGGCGACACGATGATCGTCGACGGCGTGGATGCAGACCACAAGGCGACGGACGTGCTGGGCTGAGGCGCGGCCGGCAAGGCGCTTCGACGAGTTTTTCCGACCGGTGCCTCCCGACGGGCAAAGTCCAACCTCCGCGTCGGCATATCCACCGAGTCGCCTACCTACGGCCGTGAGTTCCCTGCTATCGAAGCTCTTCGCTGCATCGGGATCGACAATATGTGTGGACCCGACCTGGCTCGTCCGTCCGTATTGGTCGCCACGAGTTCCCCAAACACAGGCGACCGCGGTCACGATGCAATTCGGGGGCTGCGACGGAAAAATTCCGAACTGCCTGCCGACCGTATCCGGCTGGAACTATACGGTGCGGCTCTATCGGCCGCGTGACGAAATCCTGAACGGTACGTGGAAATTTCCCGATCCCGAACCGACAGGCTGAGACGAGGATTTCAGTCCCGGCAGTGGCCATTGCCACTTCCAACGGCGCCGCAGGATGCCGGTCGCCATTGGAGCCCGGCGGCACGACTGAAAAAACCGTCCGCCAAGCGGATGCGACCTGTCCGCACAGCGCCCCAAAAGGTTCGCGAGCTTGCATGTCGTCCGTTTCGGGGACACCAAGCTGGGGTTCTACAAACCCGGAGGACAGGAATGCGGAGATGAAGATCAGCCGCGAATCTTAAGCTCGGGGACTGCGACCGGTGAAAGACTGCGCTTCGCCAACGCCGGCCGACGACGAGCGTTGAGCTCGAAGCCTCACCGCCATCCGCGCGCCTCAAGCAGCCCCGACATCCGCAGAAACGGCACTAGGGATAACCTGTCGCAATCTCTTGTTCGCGCGAGGAACACCGGCAATGTGGTCGTCTGCAGCGCCCTTTTGAGGGATAAGAGACCACAGCTCTTTCGATCAACTATCTGGCCCACAAGGGATTTCAGAGAGTTATGGTGCGGTCGAGAAGACTCGAACTTCCACGGGTTGCCCCACAGCGACCTCAACGCTGCGCGTCTACCAATTCCGCCACGACCGCACGTCACGACAGGGCCGGTCCGAACCGGCTCGCGGCATGTAGCAAAACAATTTCGGCGAAACAAGCCTGACCCAATGCAATAATCGATCCATTTTTCGATGCTCCACAGACGCGCCCGGCACGGAACTACAGAAGCGTGGATCTGCTGGGCTTGGGCTGGGTTTCTCCGGCGTCCGGCCCGCATGGCGGCGACAACTTGCCGCTTCTCCCCCGCTCCTTCGGTGTCCCGTGGTGGCGAGGCCGGGACGATCGACGCACCACAGATTGCAGCCGGCTGAAAATCCCGGTCGATCGTCTCAACGATTCGTCCCGCGCCGGGGAAAACAGCGCCGTCGATAGCAATCGCCTGCACCGGCCACCGCAACGAGCCCCTCCTTTGCGCTGGCCGCGGCTTGCCACCTGATTCGCCAGGCACGCGGCGACCGCGAGGGCAGCGATGTCCCCTTCGCGCATCGGACAGACGGATCTATCCGGCCGCCGCGCCGAAGCTGCCTCCCGCCTGCCTTGGACGCTGCCTTTCTGCGCCCTGGACCTCCGGTGGGCCCGAGCTCTGGACCCCGCATGCATCGGACGCCTATATGTGCCGCAAAGGTCCGCTATGACGCTTCGCGACGAAATCAGCACCACGTTCCTTCCGACTGCCGGTTCACGTCCGGTCGAATGGAGAATCGAACCCGGTCTCACCGGCTATACGGAGGCGGTCGCCTTCATGGAGGCGCGCGCCGCCGCGATTCGCGACGGCGTCGAGGACGAGCTCGTCTGGCTGGTCGAGCATCCGCCCCTCTATACGGCGGGGACCAGCGCCAACGCCGCCGACCTCGTCGATCCGGACCGCTTTCCCGTCTTCGCTTCCGGCCGTGGCGGCGAATACACCTACCACGGCCCCGGCCAGCGCGTGGCCTATGTCATGCTCGACCTGAAGCGCCGCCGCGAGGATGTGCGCGCCTTCGTCGCCGCGCTCGAGGCCTGGATCATTGCGACCCTGGCTGCTTTCAACGTTCGCGGCGAACGGCGCGAAGACCGCGTCGGCGTCTGGGTGGTGCGGCCCGACCGCGCGACGCAGCCGGACGATCGGCCTGCCGAGGACAAGATCGCGGCCATCGGCATCCGCCTGCGGCGCTGGGTAAGCTTCCACGGCATCGCCATCAACGTCGATCCCGACCTCACCCATTTTGATGGGATTGTGCCATGCGGGGTCACCGAGCACGGCGTCACCAGTCTCGTCGACCTCGGGCTGCCGGTCACCCTGACCGACCTCGACGTCGCGCTGCGGCGCGCGTTCGCCGAGGTGTTCGGCGACGTGGCCATCGCCGATCGCCCGGCGACGCCGAGCGATGTCGCCTGAGCTTATCCGGCGAGCGTCAAAGAGCTCCGATCCACACCGCCATCGACACGAGGAACGCGCCCATGCACAGCATGGAGAGGACATCCTGAACGAGGTTCTGCATGTGAAAACCCTCCGTGTTTTGCATCTGTTTTTATTATGTTCTTATTTTGTTCCGAGCGTCAAGCTGCATTCCTCTCGTCGGACGGCATTCGTTGCCCTGCCGCGGCGCAAGGTTAACTAAAGATTGCCGCTACGGCAGATCGACGGCCAGGGTTAACCCCGCATCGGGATTCGCATGGAGGTAAATTCGAAGAGGCGGGATCAGACCTGCGCCGGCAACGGAACGGCCCGTCGCTCGCGGACAGGCTCAAAGCCCCGTCGGATCGCGGAACAGATCGGCATTGTCGAGCTTCGACACCTCGATGACCGCCTGCGTCCGGCTGTAGACGTTGAGCTTGCGGAGTATCTCCGACACGTGCGCCTTGACGGTTGTTTCGCCGACCTGCAGCTCGTAGGCGATCTGCTTGTTGAGCAGTCCCTGGCGCAACATCTGGAGCACGCGCAGCTGCTGCGGCGTGAGCTTGGCGAGTCGGCTGACCATCTCGACGCGGTCGGCGCTGTCTGCATCCGGCGGCTTCCCCTCATAGCCTTCGGGCACATGGACCTGGCCTTCCATCACGGCTCGGATCGCGGCGGCAAGGTCGCTCTTGCGGGAGGATTTCGGGATAAAGCCTGCGGCGCCGTAGGAAAGCGTCTCGCTGATGATGCGCGGATCTTCGTGGCCCGACACCACCACGATCGGCAACCGGGGATGGCGGGTGCGCAGCTGCAGAAGACCCTCGAAGCCGCTGACATCGGGCATGTTCAGGTCGAGCAGCGCAAGGTCGAATGGTTTTCCTGCGCTGAGTAGCTCGTTGGCCTCGGCGATGGTGCGGGCTTCGACCGTCTCGACCTCGGGATAGGCCAGCTGGATCGCGCTGTGCAGCGCCTCGCGAAACAGCGGGTGATCATCAATGATCAGGAAGCGGACAAGCTCGCCTTGCGCGTTCATATGATTCGGTCTCCGGCGCGCCGAAACCGCCGGGCAGCAGGATATCCATCGTTACGCCCGCTAATTATTGCCAAATAGTACAGGGCGCAAAGGGAGTGCTCCAGTCGTGCACAAGCGCGCGCCCGGCCGCCTTCGCGGCAGGGCGTCGGCAGACTGGCTAAAGCTTCGTCCAGGCCGCGTTCTTCTTCGAGGACCGTACGCAGGCCTCGACGAAGGCGACGCCTTCCACACCATCCTGGACAGTCGGAAAAAGCACGTCCTTCGGCGGCTTTGGGACTTTCCTGCGGGCGGCACGTATGGCGCGCGCCGCTTCCTGGTAGATGTTGGCAAAGCCTTCCAGATAGCCCTCGGGATGGCCGGACGGCACGCGGGTCACCCGAGACGCCGCTGCGCCTGCCCCGGCGCCGGCCCGGGTGATCAGTTGCTTGGGCTGGCCGAACGGCGTGAACCAGAGATAGTTCGGATCCGCCTGCACCCACTCGATGCCCCCCTTCGTCCCGTAGACGCGCAGCTTCAGGCCGTTCTCATGTCCGGGCGCCACCTGGCTAGCCCAAATCATGCCCTTGGCCGGCGGCTCGTTCTTCTTCGACTTGAAGCGCAGCATCACGTGAGCGTTGTCGTCCAGCAGTCGGCCAGCCACGAACGAATCGAGGTCGGCCGAAAGGCTGTCGAGTTCCAGTCCGGTGACGAAGCGCGCGAGGTTGTAGGCATGCGTGCCGATGTCGCCGGTCGACCCGCCAACGCCGGACTGCTTCGGATCCGTCCGCCATGACGCCTGCTTCTGGCCCGACTGCTCGATGGGTTCGGTCAACCAGTCCTGCGGGTATTCGGCCTGAACGACGCGGATATCGCCGAGCTGGCCCTTGAAAACCATCTCGCGCGCCTGGCGGACCATCGGATAGCCAGTGTAGTTGTGCGTCAGAACGAACACTTTGCCGGACTTCTCGGCAAGGGCGGCAAGCTTCTTCGCGTCAGCGAGATTTGAGGTCAGCGGCTTGTCGCAGATGACGTGGATGCCTGCCTCCAGGAACGCCCTGGCGGCCGGATAGTGCATGTGGTTCGGCGTCACGATGGCGACCGCCTCGATCCCGTCGGGGCGTTTCGCCTCCGCCTTCGCCATTTCCTGGAAGGACCCGTAGCTGCGTTCGGAATCGAGGCCGAGTTCGGCGGCCGAAGCCTTCGCCTTTTCGGGGCTGGACGACAATGCGCCCGCAACCAGCTGGAACTCGCCGTCCATCCGGGCGGCGATACGGTGTACCCCGCCGATGAAGGCGCCCTGCCCGCCGCCTACCATGCCGTAGCGGATCGGCCCGCTCCCGGATTCAACCTGCCTGCCGCTGACCATTTTGTTTCTCCAACCGATAGCGAGTAGCGAATAGTGAGTAGCGAGTAAAAAATACGCTGTGGTTCGGGCGCCGAAGCTGGCACCTGGCGGCAATCAAGTTGCGCCGCTCACCACTCGCCATTCACTCATCCTATTCCCATCATCGCCCGCAGCATCTTCTTGTCCGTTGTCCCGCCGGCGAAATCGTCGAACGCCTTCTCGGTAACACGGATGATGTGATGCTGGATGAAGGGGGCGCCTTCGGCGGCCCCATCCTCCGGATGCTTCAGGCAGCACTCCCATTCCAGCACGGCCCAGCTGTCGTAGCCGTAGGCGGAGAGCTTCGAGAAGATGCCGCCGAAATCGACCTGGCCGTCGCCCAGCGAGCGGAACCGCCCTGCCCGGTTCACCCAGCCCTGGTAGCCGGAATAGACGCCCTGCCTGCCATCCGGGTTGAACTCGGCGTCCTTCACGTGAAAGGCCTTTATGCGCTCGTGGTAGATGTCGATGAAGGCGAGATAGTCGAGCTGCTGCAGCAGGAAATGCGACGGATCGTAGTTGATCGCGCAGCGCGGATGGCCGCCGACAGCGTCCAGGAACATCTCGAAGGTGGCGCCGTCGAAAACGTCCTCGCCCGGATGGATTTCGTAGCCGACATCGACGCCGGCGTCATCATAGGCGTCCAGGATCGGCTTCCAGCGCTTGCCAAGCTCTGCGAATGCCTCCTCGATCAGGCCCGCAGGCCGTTGCGGCCAAGGATACAGATAGGGAAAGGCCAGCGCCCCGCTGAACGTCACCGACGCCTTCAGCCCGAGATTCTTCGACGCCTTGGCGCTGAGCTTCATCTGCTCGACCGCCCATTT
Source organism: Mesorhizobium shangrilense (assembly GCF_028826155.1). Lineage (NCBI taxonomy): Bacteria > Pseudomonadati > Pseudomonadota > Alphaproteobacteria > Hyphomicrobiales > Phyllobacteriaceae > Arvimicrobium > Arvimicrobium flavum. Next base: position 2,891,739 of record NZ_JAQGPN010000001.1, on the reverse strand, counting down.
CTGGCGCGCCTTGGGATTGTTGTGGACCTCCGCCGGCGCGAACCCATCGAACTGCGCATCGTAGGCCGGATGCACGGCCACGAGCTGGCCCTGCAGGTGGGTGGACAGTTCGGTGATCTCGACGCCGGCGTCAGCGCAGATCCCCTTCACCTCGTCGCAGTAGGTCTTGGAGCTTGCCGCCTTCTTGAGGTCGAACAGCCTGCCATCCCAGGTCGGGATCTGGATGCCCTTGTAGCCCAGCCCGGCCGCCCATTTGGCGATGGAGGGCAGTGAGTTGAACGGCGCCGCGTCACCGGCGAACTGGGCCAGGAAAACCGCCGGCCCCTTGATTGTGGTTGCCATGAAGCTCCTCCTCCGACGGCCGCCGAGCGCCCGCGCAATCGATTACATATCGCCAAGACCGCCGCACGACAATCGATGGATGCACGATGGCCTGGCCCTGGACGTGTGTAGGTTGATGATCGCCCCGCCACCGACCGCCGTTGATCACCGAAGATGCCGGACTGTCCTTCACCCGCTCAAGCTCAGTCCCGCAGCCGCTTTTTCTGGTATGACCAAGAACATTGGAAACGTCAAGGGCTCCGGCGAGGCCGCCACCTGAGCGACCCGCTGATAGCTGCATGATTTTTATCTTTGATTTCAGGCATATAGCTATCTGCTCCTGCATCGCTTCTCACCTGCTTGCGACCATTGTGGAAATCCGTTAGAAGTCGGAACGAGCCCAATTGGTCGAACCAGTTCGTGTTCCACCATTGGGGAGGAGGCCTCCTCCAGAGCGACGGAGCGAGGATCAAGCGAACGCGAGGAGGACGAATTATGCATCTTTCGACGCACAACTGGATGCGTGCGGAGCCCTTGGAAACCACGCTCAAGCGCATCAAGAAATTCGGCTACGAGTCGATCGAGATTTCGGGGGAGCCCGAGCAGTACAAGCCCAAGGAGACGCGCGCGCTGCTGAAGGAGCACGGCATTCGCTGCTGGGGCGCGGTGACGCTGATGCTCGGCGAGCGCAATCTCGCCGCAAAGGACCAGGGCCAGCGCGAGCGCTCGGTCCAGTACGTCAAGGACGTGCTGACGATGGTGAGCGAGCTGGACGGCGAGATCATCACGCTGGTGCCGGCCACCGTCGGCAAGGTCGTCCCCGACGGAACCGAGGAAGAAGAGTGGAAATGGGTCGTCGACGCCACGCGTGAATGCTTCGGCCACGCCAAGAAGGTCGGCGTGAAGATCGCAGTGGAGCCCTTGAACCGCTTCGAGACCTACCTGTTCAACCGCGGCGAGCAGGCCTTGGCGCTGGCCGACGCGGTGAGCCCGGAATGCGGCGTCTGCCTCGACGCCTATCACCTGCATATGGAGGAGTTCGACGTCCACGAGGCGATCCGCAAGGCCGGCAAGCGGCTCTTCGACTTCCATGTGGCCGACAACAACCGTTTCGCGGCGGGCCTCGGCACCATCGACTGGAAAGCCATCGTAAAAACCCTCAAGGACATCGGCTATGACGGCGCGCTGACCAACGAGTTCGTCGCGCCGGTCGATCGCACGCCGGCCGCGCGCTATCCAGAGATGGTGGAGCGCAATCCGGTCGACATTTCCCCGGAGCAGCTGAAGTTCATCCAGGATCACGGATCCAGCGTGCTCACCGAAAAATTCTACACCGACCAGATGCGCATCACGGCCGAAACGCTGCTGCCGCTCATCAAGTAGGGCCTGGGTCACTCTTGGAGCCCTCTCGCGCCATCGCGAGAGGGCCGAGGTTCATGATGAAGATAAAGCGTGTCGAAGCCTGGTGGGTCCGCATACCCATCACCGAGGCCAATCAGCACCGAAGCGACTTCGGGCAGGTGACGACCTTCGATGCGGCGATCCTGCGCGTCGAAACGGACGACGGCATCGTCGGCTGGGGGGAAGGCAAGAATGCCGCCGGCAGCGCCGGCGCCTACGGGGCGCTGGTCCACCTGCTGAATCACGAAGTCGCGCCGCAGCTGATCGGCCGCGATCCGCGCGACATCAACGACATCTGGGAGCTCCTTTATAATGGCGTGCGGCATCGCGCGGCGTCGGCGTCTGGCCATGCCATGCCGCAGCTTTCGCGCCGCGGCCTGTCGCTCGCCGCGATCAGCGCCGTCGACCTTGCGCTTTGGGACATTTTCGGAAAATCGCTCGACCAACCGGTCTGGCGCCTGCTCGGAGGGCGCAAGGCGGAGCGCATGAGGGCCTACGCCTCCGGCGGCTGGGCGAACGCCGAGACGATCGGCCAGCAATTGCTCGGCTACATCGAGAAAGGGGGCTTTAGGGCGGTGAAGATGAGGGTCGGCGCGATGGACGCCGCCCCGCACGTGTCAGCCGCGCGCGTCCGCGCAGCTCGCGCCGCCGTTGGTCCCGATGTCGAGCTGATGGTCGACGCCCACGGCACTTTCACGGTGGCCGACGCAAAGCGTTTCGCGCGCCTCGTCGAGGATCAGAACCTCGCCTGGTTCGAGGAACCCGTGATCGGAGACGACAAGTCAGGCATGGCCGAAGTTCGGGCGGGCTCTACCATTCCGATCGCCGCCGGCGAAAGCGAGACCACGCGATTCGACTTCCGCGACATGGCGGTGCTGAAGGCGGCCGACATTTTCCAGCCGGACCTTGCCTTCTGCGGCGGCATCACGGAGGCGATGCGGATTTCAGCGATCGCGTCAGCCTTCAACCTGAGGCTCGCCCCCCACCTGTGGGCCGGCGCGCCGGCCTTTTATGCCGGCCTGCATGTCTGCGCCGCTTCGCCTGCCAGCTTCATCATAGAGTACTCGCTTGGCGCGAATCCCATGCTGCACGATCTGGTTGAGGAAGATGTGGACCTGGGCTGCGGCACGATTGCTATACCCGACCGTCCGGGACTTGGTGTCACTGTCTCGGAAAGCTTCTTGAAGGCGCATGCAGTGAAGGTTTAGGGCATGTCCCCATGACCGAGAAGAATCTGCTGGCCGAACTGGCCTTTCACCTGTTCTCCTGCTCCAAGACGGAAAGCGGCAGGATGCCGTCCGAGCGCGAGCTTGCCGAACATTTTGCAGTGTCCCGCGGCCAGATTCGCGAGGCGCTGGCGATCCTGGAAGCGATGCGGATCGTCGAACGCCGCGCGAAGTCGGGAATCTACCTGACCACGCGCCAGGCCAGCGTGGAGGCCATGGCTCTCTTCGCCAAGGCCGGCGTGCCGCTCGATCCGATCCAGATCTACGAGATGGTCGAACTGAGGAAGATCCACGAGATCAAGGCGGCGGAACTCGCATGCTCCCGGGCGACGGAAGAAAACTACGACCGGCTGCGCGAGATCCTGCAGGCCTCGGAGGAGCGCATCGCTGCCGGCGAGGGCCTCGCCCAGGAAGACCGCGATTTTCACCTTGAGATCGTACGCGCTACGCAGAACAGCGTGTTCCACCGCATCTGCAGCGTCTACTACGTGATGGGCGAGGATCGCGTGCCGATCTACTTCAACGATCCGGAGCGCTGCCGGCGCTCGCACGCCGAACACGTGCAGATCTTCGAAGCCCTGCAGCGGCGCGACGGCAACCTCGCCCAGGCGCTGATGAGCGCGCACCTGCAGGGTGTGGAGAGCTACTGGAAGGGGCTCATCGAGAAGAACGATGACGACGTCGATCCCGGACGCCCGCTTCAGCATGCCTGAGCCGCTGATCTTCTCGACCCATCCGCTGCACCCGCTCGCGCAGCAACGGCTTGCCGGCGCCGGCCGCCTGGTCGTCGCCTCCTCTCTCGACACTGCCACTCTCGGTCGCGAAGGTCGTGAGGCGGATATCGTCATCGTGCGAGCGCCGTTGCCGCCGTCCCTGTTCGACGGTGCGCCGCGGCTGCGCGCGGCGGTCCGGCACGGCGCCGGGCTGGACATGATCCCCGTCGATGCCGCAACCGAGGCTGGCGTGCTGGTCGCCAATGTGCCCGGCGTCAATGCACGCACCGTCGCCGAGCATGTCATCTTCGCGTCGATCGCCTTGCTGAGGCGTTTCCGGCAGGTAGATGGCGACCTGCGCTCGCGGGGCTGGCTGGTCGCGCGGGAGCACTCCAATTCCGGCGCAGACCTGACCGGCAAGACCATGGGCATCGTCGGCATGGGCAATGTCGGAACCAACGTCGCGCACATTGCGAGGAACGGCTTCGGCCTCGAGGTGATCGCGAACAGCCGCCGGCCGGAAAGCCTGCCGGACGGCGCACGCTTCGTCACCGTCAACGAACTCGTTTCCGAGGCGGACATCGTCGTGTTGTGCTGCCCCCTCACCCCGGAGACCACCGGGCTGATCAGCCGCGAGCGCATCGCCATGATGAAGTCCCATGCGGTTTTGGTGAACGTATCCCGCGGACCGGTCATCGACGACGACGCCCTGATCGAGGCGCTACGCGCGAAACGCGTCGGCGGCGCGGCGCTCGACGTCTTCCCGACGCAACCGCTGCCGCCCGATCATCCTTATTTTTGCTTCGACAACGTCATCGTGACGCCGCACATGGCCGGCATCACGGAAAACAGCATGTTGCGGATGGGAATTGGCGCTGCTGAGGAAACGCTGCGTGTCCTCGCTGGTCGTCTCCCCGTCAACCTGTGTAACCCCGAGGTTGTGGAGCGCTATCGCAAGCGGTTTCCGGCCTAGCGACCCACCGTGGCGCCCGAGGGACGCGTTGCCCGCGTGAAGAGCTCCAGCGTCCGGTTGTGCACCGCACAATTCACGTTTAGATTGCGCCCATCCCGGAGACCCGTCATGACTGATCTGTTTTCGCCGATCTCCATCGGTACGCTAGAGTTCAAGAACCGCATCGCGGTCGCGCCGATGTGCCAGTATTCCGCCGATGACGGCTCGGCCAGCGTCTGGCACCTTTATCACTGGATGAATTTCGCCATGTCGGGCGCGGCGATGGTCACCGTGGAGATGACTGACGTCGAGCGGCGCGGCCGCATCAGCCATGGCTGCCTCGGTCTCTATTCCGACGCCAACGAGGACGCCGCCAAGCGCACCTTGATTGCAGCTCGGCGCGTCGCCAATCCGGGCACGTGGTTCGGCACGCAGCTCGCGCATGCCGGGCGCAAGGCTTCGTGCACGAGGCCTTGGGAAGGCGGCGCCCCCCTGCAGTCCGGCCAGGACCCGTGGCAGACCGTCTCCGCTTCCGCGATTCCGTTCGACGCCGGATGGCAGACGCCCCAGGCGCTGACCGAAACCGGCATCCGCGACATCATCGAAAAATTCGGCGAGGCGGCTCGCCGGGCCGAACGCGCAGGTTTCGACTTCATCGAGTTGCACGCGGCGCACGGTTACCTCATCCACCAGTTCCTCTCGCCCCTCTCGAACCACCGCACCGACGACTGGGGTGGATCGCTCGACAACCGCATGCGCTTCGCGGTGGAGGTGGCACGCGAAGTGCGCAGGACGGCGCCCGGGCTGATGCTCGGCGCGCGCCTGTCAGTGAAGGACTGGGTGGACGGCGGCCTCGTCGAGCACGAAACGGTCGAGGTCGTGAAGGCCTTGCAGGCAGAGGGCGTCAGCTACGTCTGCTGCTCGAGCGGCGGCAACTCGCCTCTCCAACAGATTCCGACCGGACCGGGCTATCAGGTCCACCTCGCCGAATATGTGAGGCAGCGGGTCGACATCCCCGTCCGCGCCGTCGGCATGATCGACGAGCCGCATCAGGCAAACGACATCGTCGCGCAGGGGCGGGCCGACTTCATTGCGCTGGGGCGGGCGCTGCTTGCCGACCCCCGGTGGCCGTGGCGGGCAGCCGCGGCGCTGGGTCGGGACATCACGGTCGCACCGCAATTCCAACGTGCCGCCTTCCTTTCCCGAAAATGGGAGAAGGCTGCCTGATCCTGGGCTCAGGCCGCCGATGTACGCATTTCGCATTACCGATTCTTTTATGATCTCAGGGCCATGAACCCGGACCAGCCGGTGCAGGCACGCCGCATATCATGATCTTTGTTCCTCCAATCCTCCTTTTAGTGTTCGGCTGCGGCTTCCTGGCCTTCTGGCGCATCACGCGCTCGCCACACCATGTGGCGCTGTTCGGCGCCGGTTTCCTGCTGTCAGGCCTGGGGCTCGGCGTCCAGGTCGCCCTGTGGCCTGCCGAGCTCGGCGTAAACGCGGTGGTCTCGGCGATGCTCTACATAAGCGGCGCAATCAGCCTCTCCGAAGGGCTGCTGCGGCGCTCCGGACTGAAAATGCCAGCCTGGTACAACGCTGTCGTGTTCGTCGCGATCGTGGGGGGCATCGCCTATTACTATTATGTCGACCGGGATGTAGTCGCCCGCATCTACATCATCAATGGCGGCTTCGGGGCGATCGTCGCCACCGCTGCGCTACGGCTGTGGAAGCTGTCTCGGGGAGACCTCATTGACCGCGCCGTGTTCTGGAGCGCCCTCGCCCTGGGACTGCATTTCATCCCGCGCAGTTGGATCACCATTGACGCACTGGTCGACGATCTCGATACCTTCGCCACGTCGCCCTTCTGGCTCGGCCTCCAGTTCACCGTGTCCATTGCCGGGGCCGCGATGGCGCTGACGCTGCTTGCGGCGGTCACGCTCGACACGCTGGCGCGGTTGCGTACCGAACGCGATGCCGATCCGCTGTCCGGCCTGCTCAACCGCCGGGCCTTCGAGGAACATGCCCGCACCCTGCTGCAGGACCGACGAGCCAGACCGCTGACCATCGTTGCCTGCGACATCGACAACTTCAAGCGCATCAACGACGTCCACGGACACGCTGCCGGCGACGAAGTCATCTCGGCCTTCTCCGACATCCTGAGGAAGGAAAGCCGCGCGGGGGACCTCGTGGCCCGCATCGGTGGCGAGGAGTTCGTCCTTCTCCTCGGCTCCACTCCGCGCAAGGAAGCTTTCCTGATTGCCGAACGCCTGCGCAGGCGCCTCCAGGAGGCAGCGTTCTGGGATGTTAAGCAGCCGGAGCGGATCACCGCCAGCTTCGGCGTCGCGGAGCATCGCCCGGGTGAGGAGATCTGGATCGCCGTGGATCGCGCCGACCAGATGCTCTATGCGGCCAAGCGCGCCGGCCGCAACAGGACTGTCGCCGAGGGGCTCCAGTTTCCTTCGGCGGCGTAGCCGTCGCCGGGGGGCAATCCTAATTCTGGGTTGCCCCTTGTCTCCTCAACACCACCTTCCGCTAGACGTACGTCCGCCAATCGTGCTCCTCCTTGAAGCCGAGCACCTCCCTGATCTTGCGATTGGAGAGGGGCGCCTCAAAACCTTCCATCCGCCGGGTCACCGGCGTGCTCGGCGCCCACCTCTTGAGGAACGCCTCGGTCGGCTCATTCGCGGTGATCGTGTCGTTGGTGGCGTTGAACACCTGGAAGCCCAGTCCGTCCTTTTCCAGGCATAGATGCACGATCTGGCCGAGGTCGCGGGCATCGATGTAGCTCCAGGCATTGCGCTTGCGCACCGGCGGATTGGCGGCATAGGACTTGAACGGCCCATACTCGTGTGGCTCGATCACATTGCCGATGCGCAGCGGGTAGATGTCGGCCCCGTAGCGCGCCGCGAACGCCCGCGCCGTCTGCTCGTTGACCTGCTTCGACAGTCCGTAGCTGTCCATCGGATCGATCGGATAGTCCTCGTCCAGGGGGAAGTGGTGAAAATCCTTGTCGCCTTCCGCGAAGCACACCCCGTAGGTGGTTTCGCTCGATGCGATCACGATCTTGCGGATGCCGAGTTTTACCGCGGCCTCGATCACGTTGTAGGTGGAGACCACGTTGGCCTGGAAGGTGACGTTGTCGGGCTGGATGAGGACACGCGGTATGGCCGCGAAGTGCACGACCGCGTCGACCGGCTTCGGTCCCCCGGCCGTCTCGTAGCCCTCGAAGCCGAAATGCATGGACAGCGCGTTGAAGGTCTGCCCGCTGTCGGTCAGGTCGGCGACGAGGGTGTTGACGCCCGGACAATCGAGCGGCTTCAGGTCGACGTTGAGGATGTCATAGTCCCCGCGCTCCTTCAGCCAGGGCACGACGTGCCGCCCCGCCTTGCCGGATCCGCCGGTGAACACGATGCGCTTGGGCATGTTTCCTGTCCCGTGTTTGTTGATGGCCCGCCCTTCTTCGAACGCTGGCAAGCAGCGCCGTTCCTCCCGCTTGAATTCAGGATTTTCCGGGCGGATAGTCAACAGGCGCCGGCGTCCGGCAGCGTGCAACGTAGCAGATACAAGGCGACGTGCACGGTTGAGGGAGAACTCCTATGGCTGCACGTCTTCCACTCATGTCTGGAACCCTGCCCTTTCTCTGGAATATTTCCGCCCGTGTCGGTCCCTCATCGGACTGCCCCAACGGGTCGACCGACATCGAGCTCATGAAGCTGCTCCTCATCATGGCTCAGGGGCATCCGCAGGTGTCCAAGTTCGGCATCGCAAACGGCAACCAGCTGCCGCCCCCGCGCGACACGCAATACGATGCGATCCTCGGCTTCTGGATCTTCCGCTTCCAGCAACTCGGCAAGATGCCTGTCGTCGACGGCTTTGCGTCTCCCGCTCGCGGTGCGACCTTCGCGCCGGGTTCGCCCTGGGTCATCGGCTGGTTCAACCACTTCGCGCGGGAAACCGATCCCGAACTGTGGAACAACCTCCCGAATAACACCACCGTGAGCCCTGCGCTCAAGGCCGAACTCACCCGCTAGTCTAGCAGGTCGCCCTTGACGTTGACGCCGATTACGTCGTCCCAGAACTCGGGCTCAATTTCCAGCGGATCGGACCGCCGCATGATGCCAGCATTGTTGACCAGGACATCCACCCCTCCCTGCGCCTCGCACCACGCAATGATTTCGGCAATATCGCTGGCGGAGCGCACGTCGCACCGCCTGGTGGCATAGTCCGGCGTCGCATCGATGCTGAGATCAGTCGCGATGACTTTGGCGCCTTCTGCCACGAAGGCCCTGGCAATGGCTGCGCCGATACCGCCACGCGCGCCAGTCACCCAAACGACTGCGCCGTCACGGCCCATCCTGCTGTCCAAGGGGCTCTCCTCTCACTGTTAACAGTAAAAATATATATGATCTATATCATTAAAGTCAATCTGCTGTTGTGTCGCCGTTGTGGTGCTGGCTGATTGTCAATCAGCCCCCTTTCATCGGCACTTGCCGATGACGCAACAAAGCTTCGGGCGTCGTCGATGAAGACCAGGCGGGAGGGGTCAATGCGGGGCTGATTGCGGACCCACTGGGACGCCGGCGCGCCAGCTTCGACCTGAGCTGTTCGGCCGGCAGAACGGTTTTATTGAAGCTCTTGCCCTCGCGGTGCAGGAAGCGGCCGACGCTCGCAGGATGGACCTTTAGGCCGCGTTCGGCCAGTGCCGCCGTCAGTTGGTGAAGCGTCACGTTCGGGTCGCGCTCGACTTCCCCCAGCACGAACAGCCGATGCTCGCCGCTGATCAGATACGGCCGGTGGCCGCCCATCTTGCCAGGCGCCGCACTTCCCAGACGGCGCCTTGCGCGCCGCCCATTTGATCACGCTCGAAACGCCACCTTCAGCGCTGCCGCAGCCTGGTGGCTCGTCTCGCCCGCCGCGAGCCGGGCCATCGCCCGCTCCCGCAAATCCATCGAATAGGGCTTCGCCATCTGTCCCGACCTCCAACGGTCAGGACATCGAATCTGATTTCCTCAACCTTGGGAATCCCGATTCAGACAAAACGCAAACCGCTCTAGAGCGCTGCCGATCAGCTTGCGTGGCGCAGGCTGATCCCGCTCGCCTTGTCGAACAGCAGCACCTTCGTGTCGTTCCAGGCGAAGCGCACGGCTTCCTCGATCGCGACGTTGGTGTTGGCGGGCACGGTGGCGCGCAGCATCGTATCGCCGACGCGCAGCGTCACGATCTTCTCGACGCCGTGGTTCTCGACATCGTGCACCTTGGCCTCGACCGGAGCGCCCGGCTCCAGTTGCAGGTCCTCGGGCCTGATTCCGAACACCAGCTGGCGCCCCTCCGTATTGCCTCCGCCCGGGGCCGCCCCTGCATAGGGCAGTTCGAAGTTGAGCGGCGCCATCATCGCCCGGCCGCCGACCAGCCTGCCGTCGATCAGGTTCATCGGCGGGGAGCCGACGAAACTCGCGACGAAGGTGTCGCGCGGGTTCGTGTAGATCTCCTGCGGCGTGCCGGTCTGCACCAGGCTGCCGTGGTTCAGCACGCCGACCTTGTCGCCCATCGACATCGCCTCCACCTGGTCGTGCGTGACGAACAGGAAGGTCTGGCCGAGGTTCATCTGGATGTTCTTCAGTTCCGTGCGCAGCGCCTCGCGCAGCTTGGCGTCCAGCGCCGACAGCGGCTCGTCCATCAGGAAGACGCGCGGCTTGCGCACGATCGCACGCCCGATCGAGACGCGCTGCATCTCGCCGCCCGAGAGGCGGTCCGTCTTGCGATCCAGCAGGTGCTCGATCCGCAGGGTCCTGGCGACACGCAGGACGCGCTCCTTGATCTCGTCGTCGGGCACGCGGCGGAGTTTCGACTTCAGCGGGAACTCGAGGTTCTCCCGCACCGTGTAGCGCGGATAGAGCGAGTACTGCTGCAGCACCAGCGCGACGTCGCGCTCGGCCGCCCCCCAGTCGCCGACGTCGACGCCGTCGATATAGACCTGTCCCTCGGTCGGCTTCTCGAGACCGGCGATCAGCCTGAGCGTCGTCGTCTTGCCCGCACCTGTCTCTCCGAGCAGGACGAAGAACTCGCCGTCCGCGATGTCCAGGCTGAGGTTCCGCAGCGCCGTGTGGCTGCCGAACTTCTTGGTGATGTTCTTGAGCTGGATATGGGCCATCAGAAGCTCTTCCCGGACTCAATCGCGGTTGCAAGCACCCCAACTCCATCCCGCTCCGCGGGACATCTCTCCCCCTGCCCGGGGGAAAGGAAGCGCGGCAGCGTGTCCGCATTTCCTCTCCCCCGTCGAACGGGGGAGAGGTGCCGAACGAAGCGAAGCGGAGTGGGGGTCGACCGACTTCTCACAGCCTCACCCCCAGCGAGTTCCCGCTCAACTTGTCGAAGAAATGCGCCTGCGCGGGGTCGATCCTCGCCCAGACCTTGTCGCCCGCGCGCGGAACGAAGCCGGAGCGCGTGCGCGCCCTCAGCATCTGCGAGCCCACCTTGAGGTCGACGATGTCGTAGGAGCCGAGCGGTTCGATGATGTGGGCCTCGACGGGCAGGTAGCCGGACAGCGCCTCCTTGGCGACCAGCACGCCCTCGGGGCGGATGCCCAGCGCCAGGTTGCCGTTGGCGCCGTTGGCACTGTCGAGCATGCCGAGCAGCTGGTTCGGGAAGGTGAACCCCTCCTGCGAACCCTCCATTGCCACCTTGGCGCCGCTGCCGTTCGCCGACACGGTGGCGTCTGCGACGTTCATCACCGGGCTGCCGACGAACTGCGCCACGAACAGGTTGGTCGGGTGCGCATAGACATCCTGCGGCGAGCCGACCTGCTGCAGCACGCCCTCGTGCATGATGACGATGCGGTCGGCGAGGCTCATCGCCTCGATCTGGTCGTGGGTGACGTAGATCGTGGTGGAACCCTGCTTCAGGTGCAGGCGCTTGATCTCGGCGCGCATCTCCTCGCGCAGCTTGGCGTCCAGTGCGCCGATCGGCTCGTCCATCAGCATCGCCTTCGGACGCCTGACGAGCGCGCGCCCAATGGCGACCCGCTGCATGTCCCCGCCCGACAACGCGGACGGTTTCTTGGCCAGCAGGTCGGTGATGCGCAGCACGCCTGCGATCTCCCCCACCGCCTTGTCGACCTCGCCCTTGTTCATGCGCGTCGCCCGCAGCGGGAAGGCGATGTTCTCGTAGACGGTCATGTGCGGATAGAGCGAGAACGACTGGAACACCATGGCGATGTCCCGGTCCGAGCACTTCAGGTGCTGCACCGGCTGGCCGTCGATCAGGATGTCCCCCTCGTCGACCGTTTCCAGGCCGGCGATCGCGCGCAGCGTGGTGGTTTTGCCGCAGCCGGACTGGCCCAGCAGCACGATAAACTCGTTGTCCTCGATCTTCAGGTTCAGGTCCCGGATGACCTGAACCGCGCCGAAGAACTTCTGGACGCCCCTGAGCTCGATCTGGGTCATGGGCGGCCCTCTTCCGGCAAAACGTCGTCGTCCTCGGTGACCACCTTCGAGCCGAACCAGTTGGTCAGAAGGAAGGTCACCAGGCCGATCAGGATGATCGTCAACCCGTATCGGTGCAGGAAGAAGTTCCACGGCTGGCAGAGCGCCACGATGCCCAGCACCATGACGATCTCGGCCACCCGCTGCAGGGTGTCGCTGCGCATCATTTGCGGATCGCTCCGAAGGTCACGCCGCGCAGCAGGTGCTTGCGCAGGAGGAAGGTGAAGATTGCGACCGGAAGCAGGAACAGGAAGGTTCCGGCAGCGATCACGGTCCAGTCCGGCAGGCCCGATCCGACCTGGCTGGGGATGAAGGGCGGTGCGGTCTGCGCGCGCCGGTTGGTCATGATCAGCGCGAAGGCGTACTCGTTCCACGCCGTGATGAAGCAGAACACGGCGGTCGCGGCGATGCCTGTGGCGGCCTCCGGCAGCACCACCTTGAAGAAGGCCTGCATGCGCGTGTAGCCGTCGACGAGGGCCGCCTCCTCATACTCCTTCGGGATCTCGTCCATGAAGCCCTTCATCAGCCAGACCGAGAAGGACAGGTTGAAGGCTGTGTAGAGGATGATCAGGCCCCAGTGCGTGTCGTTGAGGCCAACCACCCGGTACATCAGGAACATCGGGATCGCGACGACCACCGGCGGCAGCATTCTGGTCGACAGGATGAAGAAGAGAAGGTCCGCCTCCCCCTTCACCTTGAAGCGCGAGAAGCCGTAGGCGGTGAAGGTGCCCATGCCGACCGCCAGGATGGTCGAGGTCACCGCCACGATCAGCGAGTTCATGAAGCGGCTGGGATAGCCCGACAGCTGCACGTTGCCCTTGCCGTCGCGCACGATCTTCTCGCCGCCGTCGAAGACCATGCGCTCCCACCACGGCGCGGCCGCATATTCTTCCGGCGTCGGCTCGCTTCTGAGCTGCGAGCGCTTGGTGAAGAGCTTGACGAACGGCGATATCTCCGGAGTGAAGACGATCGTCGGCGGGATCGTGGTCGACAGGTTGCGCGGCTTGAAGGCAGTTGCCGTGATCCAGTAGATCGGCGCCAGGAAGATCAGCGTCACCACGATGACGGCGGCGATCGCGATGCGGTTGAGCGCGATTTCGGACGATGTGCGGACGGCGGCCATCGCTCAGCGCTCCTTCACCTTGTTCAGGTATTTGACGTAGATGTTGGTGATGGCGAGCACCATGATCAGCACGATGTAGGCGAGCGCGCAGGAGCGTCCCGTCTGCCATTCCTGGAACGCCATCTTGTACAGCCGGATCGAGATCACCTCCGTCGTCGGCTGGCTTGTCAGGATGTAGGCGAGGTCGAACGTCTTGAACGCCTCCATGGTCCTGAAGATGATCGCGATCATCAGGATCGGCGCCACCAGCGGCAGCGTGATGCGGAAGAAGGTGTAGAGCGGCCCTGCCCGGTCGATCGCGGCCGCCTCGTAGAGATGCTTCGGCACCGCCGACAGTCCGGCCAGCGACAGGAGCATGACGAAGGGCGACCACATCCAGATGTCGGTCAGCGCCACCGCGTAGAGCGCCATGTCGGGGTTGGAGAGCCACTCGAATGTGCCGAGCCCGAGCGCATAGTTGATGATGCCGAAGGACGGGTCGTAGAGCAGCTTCCAGAACAGGCCCACCACCGCCATCGAGAGCATCATCGGCAGCAGCAGCAGCGTCGTGATCAGTCCCTTCATGGGGATGTCGCGGTTGAGCAGCATGGCCGTGCCGAAGCCGACCACGACCTGGCCCACCACCGAGACGATCACGTACTTCGCCGTGATCGAGAAGTTCGACCAGATGAAGGGGTCGTTGAGCAGCTCGCGGTAGTTCTGCAGGCCGACGAAGTTCCAGTCCGCCTTGCCGCTGGCGCGGAAGTCGGTGAACGAATAGCCGAGCGAGTAGATCAGCGGAAAGATGTTGAAGACGATCAGGAAGAGGATCGTGGGAATGATGAAGAGATTGCGGATCGTGATGTCGCTCATGCCGCGGGACGCGGCGCGCGACTTCGGGTCCAGCGTGCTCATGACGGCAGTGGCCAAAGACTCTCCTCCCCTGAGAGTTTTGAAGCGGGACGTCGGTCCCGCGCTTCAAATGAAAACGGAGGGGACGGGCGCCCGCCCCCTCCGGACCGCATTGTCCGTCAGTTCTGCGGACGGTTGTACTTCTTGAAGGTCGCGTTCCAGTCGCCGGCGAGCGCGTCGAGCGCTTCCTTGGCCGTGCCCTGGTCGCCCGTGATGTACGGATAGAGACGCTGGTTCATCTGGATCAGCAATTCCGCATATTCAGGCGTCGCCCAAAAATCCTTCACCTTGAACATCGTCTCGTAGAAGGCCTTGTTGTAGGGCGTTGCGGTCTGGAACTCCTCCGACTCCAGCACCTTGGCGCTGGCGGTGTAGCCACCGAGTTCAGCCCACTTCTTCTGGGTTTCGTCCTTCACGAACCACTCCAGGAACTTGAAGGCTTCCTCCTGGTTCTGCGAATAGGACACGATCGAGATGCCCTGCCCGCCGAGCGCCGCGAACTGGTCGCCGTTCGGCCCCGCGGGGTTGGCGAAGAAGCCAGTGCCCTTCGCGTTCGGGTTCGAGGCCTCGTTCACCAGCGCCGGGAAGAAGGCGAAGTAGTTCATGCTCATCGCGGCCAGGTTCTCGGTGATCGCCTGGTTGTCCTCGATGAAGAAGCTCTTGGCCCAGCCCGGAGGCGTGAACTTGTAGAGCTCCTTGTACGCTTCGAGCGCCTTTACGTTCTGGTCGGAGTTGATGATGCCGTCGACCTTGTAGGTCGCATAGTCGCCGAGCTCGCCGCCGAACGAGAAGATCGCGTTCTCGACGCCCATCACCAGCGCGTCGTACGAGTTGTCGGTGTAGATGGCGATGCCGTAGCGCTTCTCATCCGGGCGGTGGAAGAACTCCGCGATGTCGCGCAGCTGCTTCCAGTCCTTCGGCGGTGCGAGGTCGTAGCCGTACTTGGCCTTGAACGCCTCCATCTCCTTGGGGTCCTCGAACCAGTCCTTCCGATAGGACCAGCCCACGGCGTCGCCCTCGGCCGGGATCGACCAGTATTTTCCGGAATTGGAGGGATACTCGGCATAGTACTTGACCGTCGCCGGCGCCATGACCTCCTTCAGATTGTGCTTGTTGAAGAAGTCGGTCAGGTCGACGTAATGGCCGGCTTCCGATGCGGCGCCGATCCACTGGGAATCGCCGACCACCATGTCGTAGGCGCTGCCCTTGGCGTTGAATTCGGTGAAGGCCTTGGTCTGGAAGTCCGACCAGGGCGTCGTCTCGACCGTGACTTTGACCCCCGTCTCGGATTCGTAGATGTTGGCCAGTTCCTGCAGGTAGTTCGCAGGGTCCCACTCCGCCCAGAATATGGTGAGTTCCTGGGCGTTGGCGGCCGTTCCGTATGCAAGCATGGATATACCGGCAAGCAAGCCGGTGATGGTTCTGCGCATCCTGGTTTCCTCCCTTTGGCGCATCATTCCCTGCCACCCTGGAAGCACATTGCGGCCTCGCCAGATGGCCTGCCTGAGAGCAGTTCCTGCTTTCCCTTATTTCGGGTTCCTCCACGCAGGCTTGGGAAGAACCGGCGGACCGCGCCTCCCTGCGCGATCCCACTTTCGATCTCCACCTGCTCAATCTGGTATTACCAATTGTCGCAGATGGTCAAGGGCCTTTCTTGTTCACACATTCGCATTACCGGATTTCCTTGCAGTCGCTTGCGATGGCTGCCCGAATCCTATGTCACTGAAGGGGCTTGGTAATCGATTGCAGCAAGGCCATACGGCGCTTGACGCATTGGCTCTGCGGATTCTTTTGGTCGGACCAGATCAACCATCCGTTCCTCCCATACCGGTGCGAGCCACGTTCGAAACGAGGATGTCGGCTGCCCACACGACGACCTCCCGCGCCTCCTTGCCGTCTACGCCCCAAATGTCCTTCAGGATCACCAGCGCCTCGATCCCGAACAAGAGCGACAGCGCCTTCGCCAGCCTGTCGGCCTCCACCGGTGGCAGCCTGTCGGCGAGCGGGGCGATGGCAGCGCGCAGCAAGTCGATGCGATGCCCGCGCGTGAAGGCCGGCTCCTGGAGCTCGCCCCCCGCATTGCTGACTGCCCACTGGTCGAGCGCATGCTTCAGCGCCGCGCGGAACGTCGCTTCGAACGCCTCGATGCGCGGGATCGAGCTTTCCAGCAGCGACCGGGTCCTTATCCGCGCGTCGTCGGAGTCCGATTGCCAGTCGAGGATTGGGCCCAGCGCCTCGTCCACCACCGCATGCACGAGCGCCGCCTGGCTCGGAAAATATCTGTAGGCGGTTGCCCGCGATACGTCCGCCGCCTCCGCCACTTCCGTCACCGACGGCACGGCGCCGGCCTGCATGAGGCGCGTGGCCGTCGCCAGCATCAGCCGGCGTGTGCGGGCCTTGGGTCCGCGCGTTTCTTGACGTGAGACATCCATGTCATTACGATACTCTCGTCTCAAAATGCAGGCAACAGCGTTTTTGGCGACGGGTCGGACCCCGCAAGGCGTGCGACTGAGGAGGAGACGTGGGCAGGATTTACGTCGTCGGCACCGCCGACACAAAGGGCGACGAACTCGCCTATCTGGCGGAGCGCATCGAATGGACCGGAGCCGCGGTCGTCAGCGTGGATGTCGGCACACGCCCCTCGGCGATGCGAAACGACGTCGATGCCCGTGAGGTCGCCGCCTGCCATCCGGAAGGCCGGGATGCCGTGCTTGGACCCGACGATCGCGGCAAGGCCGTCGCAGCGATGGGCGTCGCCTTCACCGCCTTCATTGCGGCCCGCGACGACGTTGCGGGCATCGTCGGGATCGGCGGCGGCGGCGGCACGTCGATCATCACTGCCGGCATGCGCGCGCTGCCGCTCGGCCTGCCCAAGATCATGGTCTCCACCCTCGCCTCAGGCAACGTTGCGCCCTTCGTCGACGTGTCCGATATCGTCATGATGCCGTCCGTCACCGACATGGCCGGCCTCAACCGGCTGAGCCGGGTGATCCTGCACAATGCAGCCCAGGCGATTGCCGGCATGGCGAGGACGCCTGCCCCCCAAGCCGGGGGCCTGCCAGCGCTCGGCCTCACCATGTTCGGAGTCACCACGCCCGCCGTCACCGCGATGGTCGAGCAGTTGCGTGGCGACTACGACTGCATGGTCTTCCATGCCACTGGAACCGGCGGTCGCTCGATGGAGAAGCTGGCCGACAGCGGGCTGCTCGCCGGCATTCTCGACATCACGACGACGGAAGTCTGCGACCTGCTCTTCGAAGGCGTCCTGCCCGCAACCGAAGACAGGTTCGGCGCCGTCGCACGCGCCCGCATTCCTTATGTGGGTTCGGTCGGCGCGCTCGACATGATCAATTTCTGGGCACGCGCCACGGTTCCTGCGAAATACGGCGAGCGCCTGCTCTACCAGCACAACCCGAACGTCACCCTGATGCGAACCACCGCCGAGGAGTGCGCCGCAATCGGCAGCTGGATCGCGCACCGGCTGAACGCCTGCGACGGGCCGGTGCGTTTCCTGATCCCCGAAAAGGGCGTCTCGGCCCTGGACATCGAAGGCGGGGCATTCTGGGATCCCGAGGCCGACGCAGCGTTGTTCGATGCCATCGAAACCACGCTTCAGATCACGCCGAACCGCCGACTGATCCGCCTGCCGCTGCACATCAACGACCCGGAATTCGCCCGGGCCGCCGTTGCCGCGTATCGCGAGATCGCGACGTGACAGCCTTCATCCTCCCTTCGCCCGCTCAGGCCCCGCGCGGCCGACGGGGTGACTTCATCCAAGCATTTGAGGACCCCATGCCCTCCATCCCCCGCAAAGACATCCTCGCAAAGTTCCGCAAGATGATTGAAGATGGTCGCCCGATCGTCGGCGGCGGCGCCGGCACCGGCATTTCCGCGAAGGCCGAGGAGGCCGGCGGCATCGACCTCATTATCATCTACAATTCCGGCCGCTACCGGATGGCCGGGCGCGGTTCGGCGGCCGGGCTCCTCGCCTACGGCAACGCCAACGAGATCGTGAAGGAAATGGCGGTCGAGGTGCTGCCGGTGGTGAAGAAGACGCCCGTGCTTGCCGGAGTGAACGGTACCGACCCCTTCATCCTCATGCCTCGCTTTCTCGCCGAACTAAAGGACATGGGTTTTTCCGGCGTCCAAAACTTCCCCACCATCGGTCTCTTCGACGGCGGCATGCGGGTCAGCTTCGAGGAAACCGGCATGGGCTTCGGGCTCGAAGTGGACATGATCGCCGAGGCGCACCGCCAGGACCTGCTGACCACCCCCTATGTCTTCAATCCGGACGAGGCGAAGGCCATGACGCGGGCCGGCGCCGACATTGTCGTCGCGCATATGGGCGTGACGACGGGCGGCAGCATCGGCGCGAGCAGCTCAAAGTCGCTCGATGATTGCGTGAAGGAGATCGACGCGATCGCGGCCGCGGCGCGCTCCGTGCGCAAGGACATCATCCTTCTCTGCCATGGCGGTCCGATCTCCATGCCGGACGATGCGGCCTACACCTTGAAGCACTGCAACATCCACGGATTCTACGGCGCCTCCAGCATGGAGCGGCTGCCCGCGGAAACCGCCATCCGCGACCAGACCGCCAGCTTCAAGGGGCTGTCTTTGCGCTGAGGGGCCAGATCGGCGCAACGCCGTGCCTTGCAGTGATGGCAAAATGGCTTGATGGTTGCATTCCCATGCGCAACGTCGCCCAGGAGGCAATCTGACCGCGATGACCCGACTCGCGCTGCACAACTACTACCGCTCGTCGACCTCCTACCGGGTGCGCATCGCGCTCGCGATGAAGGGGCTCGACTACGACTATGTCGCCCATCACCTCCGCCACGGCGAGCACCTCGAGCCGCCGTTCCGGGCGCTCAATCCGCAGGGCCTCGTGCCTGCGCTGGTGCTGGAGGACGGTTCGGTGCTCACGCAATCGCTCGCCATCATCGAATACCTGGACGAAACCCATCCCGAACCGCCGCTCCTTCCCAGGGACGCGCGCGGGCGCGCGCGTGTGCGCATGATCGCCCAGATGATCGCCTGCGACATCCACCCGGTGAACAATCTGCGGGTGCTCACCTCTCTCAGGACGCTCTATGGAGCAGGAGATGACGACGTCGCGGGCTGGTTCCGGCACTGGGTCGGCGAGACGTTCGGCCCGCTGGAGAAAATCCTGGCGGAGAGCCCCCACACCGGACGCTTCTGCCACGGCGACGTCCCTGGCCTCGCCGACATCTGCCTTGTGGCTCAGGTCGCCAACAACCAGCGCTTCGGCGTGGACATGACGCCCTATCCGGTGATCGCCCGCATAAATGCCGCATGTCTCGACCTCCCTGCCTTTACGAAGGCGGCTCCCCAAAACCAGCCCGATGCGGAATAGTGCGCCCGACGACTCAAGAAGCTGGAAGGGTTTGAGACATGAAGGCTGTGCTGTTCGAGGCATTTGGTCAGGAACCCACCATTGCAACGGTGCCCGACCCAAAACCTGCGCATGACGGCGTCGTCATCAAGGTCGAGGCGACCGGCCTCTGCCGCAGCGACTGGCACGGCTGGATGGGCCACGATCCCGACATCCGCCTCCCCCACGTGCCCGGGCATGAGCTTGCCGGCACGGTCGCGGCCGTCGGCAAGTCCGTAACCCGCTGGAGGGCCGGTGATCGCGTCACCGTGCCGTTCGTGGCCGCTTGCGGCCGCTGCTTCGAATGTGCCTCCGGCAACCACCAGGTCTGCGAGCACCAGTTCCAGCCCGGTTTTACAGCATGGGGCTCGTTCGCCGAGTACGTAGCGATCGATCATGCCGACACCAACCTCGTCGCCCTCCCCGAGGACATGGACGTTGCCACCGCCGCCAGCCTCGGCTGCCGGTTCGTCACCTCGTTCCGAGCCATCGTCGATCAGGGCCGCGTGCAGCCCGGCGAATGGGTTGCCGTCCACGGCTGCGGCGGCGTCGGTCTGTCGGCGATCATGATCGCCAATGCGATGGGCGCCAATGTCGTCGCCATCGACCTCAGCGACGAGAAGCTGGATTTCGCGCGCAAGATGGGCGCAGCCGCCACAATCAATGCCAAGGACACGCCGAACGTGGTCAAGGCGGTCAAGCAGATAACCAACGGCGGCGCGCACATGTCGATGGATGCGCTCGGCCATCCGACGACCTGCTACAACTCCGTGTCGAACCTGCGCCGCCGCGGCCGCCACGTCCAGGTCGGCCTGATGCTGGGAGATCACGCCAGGGCGGCGATCCCGATGAGCAAGGTCATCGCCTTCGAGCTCGAGATTCGAGGTAGCCACGGCATGCAGGCGTTCCGCTATGCGCCCATGCTGGACATGATCACGTCCGGAAAATTGTCGCCCCAGATGCTGGTCGGCAAGCGCATCCGCCTCGACGAGGCACCCGCCGCCCTTATGGCGATGGACCGCTTCGAGGGCCTCGGCATCAGCGTCGTGACGGAGTTCTGAACGCCGACGCCCCATGCGCGCTGCTCGCGGCGGCCGGTCCTACTTCTTGTCGGCCCCGCCGCGGATCTCCTCCATCGCATCCTTGATGCGCTGGCGCAGGATGTCGACGGTCTCCGACCCGGACTTACGCAGGATCTCGCCGATGTCGCTGGCGTTCTTCACCGCCACCTCGAAAGAGCGACGGGCGAACTCGACCTGTTTCGAGACGGCTTCCTGCGCGCTGCCGCTGGCCCTCACATTGTGCGCCATCTCGGTCACCTCGCGCAGCGTCTCCTGCAGCGCTTCGCGCTGCTTGTGCATGGCTGCGGATGCGCCTGCGGCGGTCGCCTTCGCGGATTTCTCGAGCGCCTCGAGGTTCTTGCGATGATGGGCGAGGAAGTCGTCCACATCCATCTTGGGCATTTTCAGGTCCTGCCCAAGCCTCGCGAACATGTCCACGAAGGAATCAGGCTGAGGCTTCTCGGTGGATTCGGGCTGCGGTTTCTTCGCCATGAACGTCCTCCCGTGCAGGAAAAGATCGGAACGAGGATAGCCGATGCGCGGGGCGGGTCAATTCGCGAGAAGGATCAGCTCCATCGAGTAGAGCGCCAGGCCCGCAAGGCCGCCGATGATCATGCCGTTGAAGCGGATGTATTGCAGGTCACGCCCGACATTCGTCTCGATCACCCGGACCAGTTGCGCCAAGTCCCAGCTCTTCATCTGATCGGCGATGAATGCCGAAACGCCGCTCTTCTGGCTCTCCACGAAGGAGGCCAGCGCCACAACGAACCCTTGGTTCATATCCGCGCGGATCTGTGGTTCGCTCGCCAGCTGCTTGCCGACGTCCACCAGGATGCCGGTGAGATGACTGCGCACGACCGACTTTCTCGCGCTCGCATCCTGCTCGATGAAGGTCCTGAAACCCTGCCACATATCGCCGGCGAGATCCTTCACCTCCGGGCGCTTGAGAAAGTCCCGCTTCATCCGCTCGACGCGTCGCGCATAGTCCTTGGACGTGCGCAGCCGCTCGACGAACCCTTCGACGAAACGGTCGAATTCGTGCCGCATCGGATGGTCAGGGTCGGCGCGCACTTCCTCCAGCATCGCGCCGGCCGAGGCGACGATCTTCTTCAGCAGGAAAGCGTCGGCGCGGAACAGGTTGAAGAGTGTCGGCAGCTCCTGCCGGATCTTGTCGCGCATCGCATCGAGTGCATCCTGGTCGTTCAGGAAGTTGCCGATGACGATGGTGATCTGGTCGAACAGCTTCTGGTGGCGACGGTCGGCGGTGAAGGCCGAGACGAGATCCGCGGCCAGCGGTGCGATCTCGACCTTGTCGATCTGGTCGATCAGCCGCTTGCTGACGAAGTCACGCAGGCCCGAGCCCTCAATCGCGGTCATCATGCGCGGCACCAGCCGCGCGATGAAATGGGAGAGACCCTTCGCCCGTTCGGGATCGGACAGCCATTCGGCGACAAGAGCGGCAAAGTCGACTTCTGCCAACTTGGCCCTGACGGGCTCCGGCGCGAGGAAGCTGACCTCGATGAAGCGGCCGAGATTGTCGGCGATTCGCCCCCGGTTCTCCGGGATGATTGCGGTGTGAGGAATTGGCAAGCCAAGCGGCCGCTTGAACAGAGCAACGACGGCATACCAGTCGGCCAGCCCGCCGATCGTTGCCGCTTCCGCGAAAGCCGCGACAAAGCCGAGCAGCGGCCAGCGGCTTTCGAGCGACTTCGCGACAAGGAAGACGAACAGACAGGCCACTAGGGCGGCGGTGGCGAGGAACTTCGTTCGCCTGAGCGCTGCGAGCTTCTCGGCGTCAGGGTCGGCGAGGATGGCTGGCTGTGTTTGGGGCGGCAGGTTCATCTGGGCTTCCGGCGGCATTCCACTTTGCTGCGTTCAGCCCGCAGGCATCTCAAACCGAAAGGCAGGAGCCATACGCGCTCGGTCGTTTCTAGCCCGTTCGTCCAGATCTTGGCCACCGCCGATCAAGACATGACAAGCGAGATCGCGAGCATCAGGAACGCCGCCGCGGACAGCACGCCGCGCCCGACGTGCGAGTACTCCCATCGGTCGCGCATCACGGTCCAGTCGCCCTCGCCGTCCCTTCCGGCGCCGAAAGCGAAAAAGCTGCCGCCCGTGCGCCCGACGCTGGTTTGGCGCAGCCAGAAGTCGTTCACTGGATGCGTGAATACCCAGTAGACGGCGTGCATCGCCAGCATGCAGAGAAAGGCGCCGGCGACGAGCGGAAACTGTGGCATCCCGTAGGACATGCCCGCGAGCGTCAGCGTGGCGAGGATGCCCAGAACTTCGCCCGCGCCGCCTACGACTGTGAAGCCCGGATAGTAGATAGGCTGGACCTGAAGATAGGTTTCCCTCGGCAGCCGCAGCTTTCCCGGCAGCTCGAGGGCGTGCGCCACGGCAGTGACCATGGCGAGGGTAACGAGCGAGAGGGTGATGACCTGCAGGATCTGGAACATGGCGCACTCCGCGCTGGCGCGGTCTTTGGCAAACGACCGCGCTCCGAAGATGTTCCCGCCTGCCTGCCGCCTCGCAGGTCAGAGGGCCGCCGTGGCCGCCAGTATCTCCTGCCTCCAGACGGGGAGAGCCCGTTCCGGCGAAAGATCGATGACGCCCTCGGTCTCGCCGATATGGAACGTCAGCTGGGCGTCGAACTTGCGGGCGAGCGCCTTCATTGCGCGATTGTCCGAGTGCGTGGTCACCAGCAGTCGTTCGTAGCCCAGTGCATGGGCGTGGGCGAGAAGCCGGCGGAAGAGCTTGCTCCCGATACCCTGTCCCTGACGGTCGCGTTCGACGCTGAAAGCGATCTCGCCGGTGGGGATGTCGAACTCGGGCCTTTCGTGCAGTTCGGCTGCCCCCTTCACCTCATCGCCCTCTACATAGGCGATGACGGTGGTGCCATCGTGAAACGAGCGGTCGACATAGTCCGTAATGAAAGTGTCGTTGGTGACGCCGTTGAAGCGGTCCCAGCGGCTCTCCGGATCGAGCCGCATCAGATGGTCACGAAATCGCGGCTGGTCCGAGGGTCTCAGCTGGCGGATGCGTCCAGCGGGCTTTTTCGGAGTGCGGTGCGACATGGCGCAAACTTCCTGTGCCTCCTCGATTCTGCTGACTCCCGACGCGTCGAATATTGTGCGATGCAACATGAAATGCAAGGCATGGCAGCCTTGCGCAACGGGCATCCCTCCGCGGCCATTTGGGCGCGGCGGAAGGCGGGTCGGAAAGCCGCGCCCGCATTCTTTTCTGGAATTGTTCTAAGCTGTGGGCCATATTCCGGCCGACTTCGATTGCGAGGATGAATTATGCGCCTCACGCGCCAAACCAATTATGCCATCCGCATCCTGATGTACTGCGCCGCCAACGACGGGCGGCTTTCGCGCATTCCGGAGATCGCGGCGGCTTATTCGGTGTCCGAGCTGTTCCTGTTCAAGATCCTGCAGCCGCTGGTCGAGCACAAACTTGTCACCACGGTGCGCGGCCGCAACGGCGGCGTGAAGCTCGGGCGTCCGGCCGGCGAGATATCGCTCTTCGATGTCGTGCGCGTCACCGAGGAGAATTTCGCCATGGCGGAGTGCTTCGAGAACGAAGCGACCGAATGCCCGCTGATCGACAGCTGCGGCCTGAACTCGGCCCTGCGCGAGGCGCTGAACGCCTTCTTCGAGGTCCTCATGCGCCACTCGATCGCCGACCTGGTGAAGTCGCGGCCGATCAGCAGCCTGCTGGGCATCGAGAACATGCAGCCGGCGCTCACGAACTGACCGCGCAGCGTGGGATCGTCGGGCTCCGCTGGCGCGAATCGCAGACTACGCAATCATCCTTCGAACCCCGTCAGGAAGGCGGTCAGGTTGTCGCCCAGCGCATCGCAGAGATAGCCCCCCTCCTGGACGACGACCGTCGGCAGTCCCAGACCTGCAATGGCCTCGCCGATGCGCGAGAAGCCGGGGGTCGATACCGATAATCCGCCCAACGGATCGCCCTCGAAGGCGTCCAGCCCCAGGGCGACGACCAGCGCATCGGGCGCAAAAGCCCTCATCCGTTGGAAGGCGGACGCCAGCGCCCCCAGGAACGCCTCGTCACCCGATTTGCGCGGCAGCGGCAGATTGAGGTTGTAGCCGAGCCCGGGTCCCTCGCCACGCTCGTCTGCGTGCCCCCAGAAGAACGGATAGAATCGCACCGGATCGGCGTGCAGCGACACGGTCAGTACGTCCGGCCGGGCATAGAAGATGCCCTGCGTGCCGTTGCCGTGATGCAGGTCGACATCGAGGATCGCCACCCGCGCCGCGGACCGGCGCAAATGCTGTGCGGCGATCGCCGAGTTGTTGAGGAAGCAGAAGCCGCCGGCAACATCGGCGAAGGCGTGATGGCCCGGCGGGCGGCAGAGCGCATAGGCGGCGGGCGCGCCAGACATCACATGTTCTGCCGCCGCCACGGCGCTCCATGCGCTCCAGCAGGTGCTGTCGAAGGTCTCGGCAGAGATCGGGCAGGCCGTATCCGCCATATGATAGCCCGCCTGCCCCACCGCCGACGCAGGATAGGAGCCGGTGCGTGCGAGCGGATGGATGTTGGGAATCACCTCTTCCGACGCCCCCTCGATGCGACGCCACCGGGTAAAAATGTGCTCCAGGAAGGCTAGGTATTCCGGGGTGTGAACAGCCGCAATGGGTCCCAGGCCGTAGTTGGCCGGGCGCTCGATCTCGCAGCCTGCAGCCCTTGCGCCGGCGAGCAGCCGCTCCGCCCGCTCCGGCTGCTCAGGATTGGGCTGCGGCGCGCCGCTCGACAAAAACGCCTTCGGATCGTGGCGCTTCTGTTCGATCGCGTAATAGGCCTTCACCGCGTCTCTCCCTCTTCCCGCGCCAGCGCATCGAACGCCTCGCCGTAGAGGCCATAGATCAGATCGTCGTAGCGGTGAATGAAGCCAAGGCGTTCGTAGAACGCCATGGCGGTATGGTTCTCGTGGTCGACGGCCAGGCGGATGTAGATCCAGCCACGCGATTTGGCGATTGCCGCGGCGCGCCGCATCAACTTCTCGCCGATTCCCCTGCCGCGGTGCGCGTCATCCACGACCAGATCCTGGACATACAGTCCCGGACGGCCGAACCACGTCGAAAAACTCCGGAAAAACAGGCACATGCCTGCAATTTCTCCACCAGATTCGGCGAGCAGGCATTCGAATGCCCTGTCATCGCCAAATCCGTGCGCCAAAAGGTCCGCCGGGGTGCTCTTGATCTTGCGGACGTCGCCGACATGCGTCGCCAGCGTGAGAAGCCCGCGGTGGATCTCATCCACATCGCCGGCTTCCGCGAACCGGATCGTAACGTCTGCAGACGGTTTCATCGGTCAACCATCCACCGGGAGATCCAATTCCCGCGCAAGCTGCTGCAGCGAATCGCCGAGGATCGAAACGATCTCGCCGATCTGCTCGCGCGAGACGATGAGGGGCGGGCAGACCATGAAGTTGTCTCCGAACGCTCCCCCCTTCACCCGGCGCGAGTAGATGATCAGGCCGCGCTCGAAGGCAAGGTCGAGCAAACGGGTGTTCGCAAAAGCTTCGGGAGGAAGCGGCCGCTTCGCTACCGGATCAGCGTAGATTTCCGCGCCCAGCAGAAGACCTTTGCCGCGTATGTCGGCGACGAAGGGGAAGCGCTTTCCGAGTTGCTCCAATTCGCTCTTCAGCGCCTCGCCCATGACCGCAGCCCGTTCGACAAGGCCCAGCCGGTCGGTCTCCGACAGCACCGCCAGACCGGCGGCGCAGGCCACGGGGTTGCCGGCATAGGTATGGCCGTGCAGGAAGCCCCCCATGGCGATGATCGGCCCGACGATGCGCTCCGGCGCAGCGATGGCGCCGAGCGGCTGGTAGCCGGAACTCAAGCCCTTTGACAGGATGACGATGTCGGGGCGGCAGTTCCAATGCTCACCGCCGAGGAATTTGCCGGTCCGCCCGGCCCCGCTCATCACCTCATCATGGATCAGCAGGATGCCGTGGCGGTCGCAGATCTCGCGGACACGCCGATAGTAGCTGTCCGGCGCAACCAGTGCCGCGGTCGCAGCGCCGCCGATCGGCTCCATGATGAAGGCGAGCACGCTCTCCGGCCCCTCCTCAAGGATCTTTTCCTCAAGCATGTCGGCATAGCGCAGTCCACGCTCCTCATCGGAGAGGTTGTCCCGGTCGCGATGCGTCATCGGCGCCGGGACCAGCGGCATGCCGCGTCCGATCGCGTCGAAGGCGTCAGTCAGCACATGGTCGCCGGTCACGCCCAGCGCACCGATGGTAATGCCGTGGTAGGAGGGCATCCGCCCGATCACCTTCCAACGCTCGGACTGGCCGGTCGCAACGGCCCACTGCCGCGCCAGTTTCAGCGCTGCCTCCACCGCCTCCGAGCCGCCCGAGACGAAGTAGATCCTGTCCATGCCGGGCATGCGCCGTGCCAGATCGCGCGCCAGTTCCACCGCCGGCTCGGTCTCGAAATGGATGGTGTAGGCGAAGCAGACCTTGTCCATCTGCCGCTTCATGGCGTCGATGACGTTGCGGTTGCCGTGGCCGATATTGACGTTCACCGCTCCGCTCGACCCGTCGATGAAGCGCTTGCCGGTCTTGTCCCAGAGGTAGATTCCCTCGGCCCGATCGACCATCGGTCGCGGCAGGCGCGTGTAGTAGAAGAGGTTTTGGTTCGTCATGCGCGGTTGCTCATCAGGAATTCGAGCTCCCCAGATACCTGTCCAGCACGTTGCGTGTCACCTTCTCCACCATGGCGTCCTTGCGCAGCAGGCCCGCGACCCATTCGCAGGTTCCCGCATGAAAGACTTCGCCTTTCCCCTTGGAAAAATTGACGATCATGCCGTTGCCGCGCTTCACCTTTTCGAGGTTCTCGTCGCTCGCCTCGCCATAGAGCGTCGCGGCGGTGAAGCGGCCATCCTCGTCGTTGAGGAAGCCCGGGGGAATGTCGGCGTTCTCCTCGACCTGGCTTGCAAGGCCGACCGCAAGGATCTGCACGCCGGCAGGGGCGGCGTCCTTGCCTGTCGGCTCAGGCAGGCCGTTGCAGATAACGTGATCGAGGCCGTCGACCTCGTAGCCGAAGATGTGGCTCTCGTCGCCCAGCACGTCGCCGTAGTAGAGGCCAGAGCCCTTGAACGCCCAATGCTCCGGCCGGTAGATCGGAAAGCCGCGGACGCCGCGCGGCAGGCAGCCCCCCCATCCGGCATAGACGCCCGCCATCGCGCTGAGCCCGAAGGTCGTGGCGCCGGGCCGCCCGACCTCGGGCGCCTCCCAGGCGTTGGTGGCGCGGCTGGTGTCGCCTGACGCGTAGACCGGGTCTTCCTTGCGCGCGCGGTACTTGTAGCAGACCTGCTGCCTCCCCCCGTCCTCGAGCCGCGTCTGCCACAGGAAATTGCCGGCGAAGCGCGCCGCATGTCCGCCCTTCTCCAGATAGGCGTCGACGGTGTCGCGCATCTCCCAGGTCCAGTATTCGTCATGGCCGACGCACACGATGCAGTCGTATCCATCGAGGATGTCCGGCGAGAAATGCAGCTCGTGCTGGCTGATGAGGTCAACTCCGTAGCCGGACCGTTCCGCCCATTTGAAGAAATGGGAATCGTAGCTCGCCCAGCCGGCCGAGGTGTATTTCTTCGAGTGGCCGGTGGCGTAGGCCCATTCCATATGCGGATAGCGGGGTTCCGTCATCGGCGGCAATGCGATCTCCAGCGGCACCCGCGGCGCATCGGGAGGCAGCACGGCAAAGCCGCGGCACCAGGGCCGCTGGGTGCTCACCCTCGTCGCGAACTGGTCGCGGTTCGGTCCGGTGATCCCCTGATAATGATTCGAGCCTCCCCAGGTATTGTAGGCCGTCCAGGTGCCAGTCGCCGCGATCTGGAGGATACGCCCCGCCTTCGCCCGTTTCGGGCAGACGATGAAAAGATGGTGGCTGTGAATGGGCTTTCCATCCCGGCCTTCCGCCGTCAACGTCGCCCGATAGGCGCCGGACGGCCATTCGTCGGGGATTGTCAGGTCGAAGGTGGTTTCCCAGCCGCATCCTTCGACCGAGCATTGCTCCGGCGTCTCCTGCCAGTGGGCAGCGATTCCATGCTGGGAAAAGGCCGGCATCTCGACGCCGCCGTCCCGCACGATCTCGATGTCGAATCGCGGGGCGGTCGAACTGACCTTGAACTCCGCCTTGTCGCCCGGTCGATAGGAAAAGCGATCCGTGTAGCACCAGATCTCGCCGCGCTCCCCGTCCATGCCTGGCGATTCGAAATAGTGGCCGAACACGGCCTCATGTCGCTCGGCCTCGGTCAGGCCGAAATCAGGAAACTCCGTCGGACGCATTCTGAGCCGTCTTCCCCTCTCCTCATGGCGGCGCGACATAAGCACCCTTTGCCCGGGCTGCGCCATAGCTTTCCTGGGATGGCACGTCGGGAGCACCCGCGCTGGCTCAAGACCTGCCCGCGCGGACGACCGATTGCACCCTGCATGCGGCCCGCCTATGGTCGCCTGCCAACGACATCCCGATCATGAACTCACCCAGCCAACGCCAGAAAATCTTCGCCGTCGGCGGCGCCCACATCGACCGGCGCGGCCAGATGGCCGCCGATTTCGTGCCTGGCGCATCGATCCCCGGGACGATGCGCGAGGAAATCGGCGGCGGCGCCTTCAACGCGTTGCGCATCGCGGTCCGGCGTGGCGTCACTGCGACACTGATGTCCGTTCGC
Source organism: Mesorhizobium shangrilense (assembly GCF_028826155.1). Lineage (NCBI taxonomy): Bacteria > Pseudomonadati > Pseudomonadota > Alphaproteobacteria > Hyphomicrobiales > Phyllobacteriaceae > Arvimicrobium > Arvimicrobium flavum. The sequence continues at coordinate 2,862,478 of NZ_JAQGPN010000001.1, read as the reverse complement.
GGCGGCGACGGGCCGGGCGCTTTGGTGGCCGACGCGATAGCGCATGAAGGCATCGAAGACGCCTCCGCGATCTTCCTCGACCGGTCGACGCCCAGCTACACCGCGCTGCTCGACCGCACGGGCGACGTCGTCGCCGCGCTTGCCGACATGGGCCTCTACGAACTCGCCTTCCCCAAGCAGATGCGACGTTCCAAGGTCCGCGAGGCCATTGCCCGACATGACGCAATCCTGACCGACGCCAACCTGCCGGAACCCGCGCTGGCGCGGCTCGTCGCCTGTGCGAACGGACGGCCCGTCTACGCCATCGCCATCTCCCCGGCCAAGGCCGTGCGGCTGGCCGGGATGCTTCCCTCGCTGTCCTGCCTTTTCATGAACCGCCGCGAAGCGGCGGCCCTCGCCGCGCTGCCCCTTCATGCCGATCCGCAGTCGATCGTACAGGCGCTGGCCGCGCGCGGCATTGTTCGCGCCGTCATCACCCACGGCGGCGATGCGGCGATCGCCTTCGATGAAGGCAGGTTCTGGACCTTCACGCCGCCGCCGCCGCGCCGCATCGTCGACGTCACCGGCGCGGGCGACGCTATTGCCGGCGCGACGGTCGCCGCGCTCCTGCGAGGCGCGCCCTTCGTCAGGGCCGTTCGCGAAGGCGTGGCAGCCGCGATGCTCGCCGTCGAGACCGCATCGGCCGTGCCGGATTTCACGCCGGAGGAGTTTTCGGGCGCGCTTGCGCTGGTGCCCGAGCCCATCGAGGTGGCAATGAGCGGCGCAACAAGCGGAGCATTTCGATGAATCCCGAAAGCGCACGGCAGTTCATGGACCTGGATGCACCTGTCGCGGCAGCGCTTTCCGCCGGCAAACCGGTCGTCGCGCTTGAGAGCACGATCATCACGCATGGAATGCCTTACCCGGACAACGCCGCGATGGCCGCGAGGGTCGAGGCCATCATCGCCGAGGAAGGCGCGACCCCTGCCACCATCGCCGTGGTGGACGGCAGGCTGAAGATCGGCCTTCCCGAAGCCGAACGCGAAGCGCTCGCCCGGACGACCGGCGCAATGAAGCTATCGCGCGCCGACCTCGCCTTCGCGGTCTCGGAAGGCCGCACCGGCGGCACCACGGTCGCCGCGACGATGATCGCGGCGGCGCTCGCCGGCATCCGCGTCTTCGCCACCGGCGGCATCGGCGGCGTCCACAAAGGCGCGGAAACCAGCTTCGACATCTCCGCCGACCTCGACGAACTGGCCCGAACGCCCGTCATCGTGGTGTCGGCCGGCGCCAAGGCCATTCTCGACATCGAGAAGACGCTGGAAGTGCTGGAGACGCGCGGCGTGCCGGTCGTGGTGTTTGGTTCCGACGTCGTGCCGGCCTTCTGGTCGCGGCAATCCCCGTTCACCGCGCCGCTCAGGCTCGATGAACCGGCGGCAATTGCGCGCTTCTTTGCGACCCGCCATGCGCTGGGTCTCGGCGGCGGCATGCTGGTCGCCAATCCTGTCCCAGCCGCCGACGAGATCCCGGCCGAAACCATGGCTGCTCACATCGCCGAGGCGCAGCAGGCTGCGTTCGATGGCAAGATCAGTGGCAAGGAGGTCACGCCCTTCCTGCTCGCCAAGCTCCTCGAAATCACCGGCGGCGCTAGCCTCAAGACGAATATCGCCCTGGTGGAGAACAATGCGCGGCTAGCCGCGAGGATCGCGCGCGACATCTGATCCGGCTTCACCAAGTCGAAAGGCGGCCGCGCCGGTCAGGCACGCGCCGCCTCCGCAGATGAGCCTATGACAGCGGTGAAAGCTGGATTTCCACGCGCCGGTTCTGTGCCTTGCCGGCTTCGGTCGAGTTGGATGCGATCGGCTGCGTTTCGCCGAGGCCCCGGACGACGAAGCGCCGGCCGTCGATGCCCTGGCCGTAGAAGTAGTTGGCGACCGACATGGCGCGACGTTCGGACAGATCGTAGTTGTACTGGTCGTTACCCGTCGAATCGGTGTGGCCGTAGACGTCGACCATCGTCTGGTTGAACTTCTTCAGCACCAGCCCGACCGAGTTGAGCGTCGGGTAGAAGCTCGACTTCACGGCATCCTGATCCGTCGCGAAGGTGATGTTGGAGGGCATGTTGAGAATGATCCGGTCGCCGGCGCGCGTAACGCTGACGCCGGTGCCCTGCAACTGGGCGCGCAGCTCCGATTCCTGCCGATCCATGTAGTTGCCGACGGCGCCGCCCGCCAGCGCACCGATACCCGCGCCGATCAGCGCATTGCGCCGATCGTTGCCGCCGCCCAGCGCCATGCCTGCAAGCGCACCGATGCCGGCGCCGATGGCCGCGCCGCCGGTGGTGTTGGCGATCTTCTGCTGGCCGGTATAGGGGTCGGTCGTGCATGCCGCGAGAAATGCGAGTGCTGCCGCGGCAGCGACGATCTTGGTCTTCATCAATATCCCTCTCAATTGCGGGCCGCGACGACTCGCCAACCTCGCTTCGCCTTGTAAGGCGAATTGCGGCGAAACGGGGAACGATTTGCCGAGCCCAGACTGGATCACGCCCGGCCAGCGCAAGGCGCATCTTCATCGCAAATCGAGCGGACGACCAGCAGCCGCGCCTAGGCGGCCCGGACCAATTCATTGAATTCGTCGAGATCGACATAGAAGAGCCGCACCATCTCGGTCAGCATCTCCTCGACGTCGTAGCCTCGCGCGCGAAGGATTGAGATCGCAGTCTCCAGATCCACGCGCTCCGTCAGGCGCCTCTTGGCGCAATCCTCGATGTTGTCCTGCATTGGTCCCCTCTGCCCCAACCAGCCAACGCATATGAACTGACTGTTACCGCACTCCTTCTAGTCCGCGACGCCTGCGCCAAGCTTGCGCATTCAAGGTCGATTTTTCGCGGCTCCCCCCAAACTCTCAAGCCGACTCACGGACGCAATTTTAGCATCGCTTGCAGACTGCGGGTACGGGGCCGCAACTCACTGCGGGTGCCCCTGCTCAAGGCGGGAGGCTGCGACGATCTCCAGCGCCAGCCGCGCCATCGGCCCGAACACTGCCTGCCGCTCGGAATTGTCGATCTCCTCGTGCGTCACCAGACTGTCCACGACCGTGCAGAGCGAGATGGCGCGAATGCCGAGCCGTTCGGCGAGCGCATAGAGGGCATGGGTTTCCATGTCGATGGCGATCGCGCGGTCAGCCATCAGCCCCGCCAACCGTGCCATGCCCAGCGGATGATAGAAATGGTCGCTTGCGCCCGTCGGCCCCACATGCAGGACGAGGCCGAGATCACGCGCCCGCGCCCGGGCCTTGTCCAGCAGTTCGACAGATGGTCGCTTGGCGCTCTCGAACGTCCCGAAGCTCGAGCCGCCGCTTTCGACATCGCTCACCGTCGCCTCGGCGGCCACGAGTTCGCGCAGTTTCACCTCGGGCGTCAGGCTGCCGCAGCTGCCGATGCGCAGCACGGTCTTCACGCCATAGAACTTGACCAACTCGTTGACATAGATCGCGAAGGACCCCTGGCCCATGCCGGTGGCCTGCAGGCTGACGCGCACGCCGCGATAGGTGCCGGTAAAGCCGAGCGCGCCCCGGACACGATTCACGCAGCGCGGACTGTCCAGCATGGTCTTGGCGATCCACACCGCCCGGTCGGGATCTCCGGGCAATAGCACTGCATCGGCATAGTCGCCTGCGGCGGCTTCCAGATGCGGCGTCATCGGCAGATCCCCAACCCCACCCCGCACACTATGTCATAAAAGACGTCGTACGCGAACCCGGATCAGCATGTCCGGCGGGCAGCGCCGGTGGAAGACGGGGCTCAGCTCTCCAGCACGTCCTTCACCACCGTCGCCAGTTGCTTCAGCGAGAATGGCTTGGGCAGGAACCCGAATTTCTGGTCCGCCGGAAGGTTTTTCGCGAACGCATCCTCGGCATAGCCGGACACGAAGATGAACTTGATGTCCGGCTGCAGTTTCCGCAGCTCGCCGAGCAGGGTCGGCCCGTCCATCTCCGGCATCACGACGTCGGACACGACGATGTCGACCTTGCCTTCGAGTTCGTGGAAAACCTCCAGGGCCTCGACGCCGGACGACGCCTCGTGCACCTTGTATCCGCGCGAGGTGAGCGCCCGCATGCCTCCCATGCGCACGGCGTCCTCGTCCTCGACCAGCAGCACGACAGCGGAGCCCGAGAGATCCTTGTTCTGGTCCGGCGCCTTCGCCGGCGCCGGCGCCACATCTGTCGCCGGCTGCGCCCCCGCCTCCACGACGGGTTTTGCCTCGGGCACATGGCGAGGCAGGAATATCTGGAAGGTCGTGCCCTTGCCGACTTCGGAATCGCAGAAGATGAAGCCGCCCGTCTGCTTGACGATGCCGTAGACCATGGACAGGCCAAGGCCCGTGCCCTTGCCGACCTCCTTGGTCGTGAAGAAGGGCTCGAAGATCTTCTTGAGCACGTCCGGGGCGATGCCCGTGCCGGTATCGCCCACCTCCACAAGCACATAGTCGGCCGCAATCAACTCGCGATACCCGTAGCGCGCGCATTCCTCGGCTGTCAGATTGCGCGTGCGCACGGTGAGATCGCCCCCGCCTGGCATCGCATCGCGCGCATTGACAGCAAGGTTCACGACCACCTGTTCGAATTGGCCGATGTCGGCCTTGATCGGCCAAAGGTCCCGCCCGTGGTCGATCTTCAGGCTGATATCGTTGCCCACCAGCCGCGCCAGAAGCATGCGCAGGTCGGCCAGGACATCGGTCAGGTTGAGGACTTCCGGACGAAGCGTCTGGCGCCGCGAGAAAGCCAGCAGCTGCCGCACCAGCGAGGCAGCGCGGTTGGCGTTCTGCTTGATGTTCATGATGTCCGGGAATGACGGATCCGATGGCCGGTGACTGGTCAGCAGCAGGTCGGACGCCATGATGATGGCCGTCAGCACGTTGTTGAAGTCGTGCGCGATGCCGCCGGCGAGCTGACCGACAGCCTGCATCTTCTGGCTCTGGGCCATCTGACTTTCGAGCGCCTTCTGCTCGGTGGTCTCCACCGCATAGACGATCGCCGCCTCCTCGGCGCCGTCATCGCCGGCGCCTTCTGCGATCGCGTTTACATAGAAGCGGACATGCCGCTCTTCGTTGTCCGGCAGCACCGTGTCGATCGGCGGGATATCAGCCTGACGTTGCACGGCCTTCTCCACGGCATTGGCGAAGGCCGCTCGGTCGCGCTCATGGATCACCGTATCGAAGCGCACGCGGCGATCGACTGCATCGCGATCGACCACGCTGGAGAAGAGCGACACGAACGGCGCATTGGTGCGGAGGATGCGCCCCTGCTGGTCGATCCCCGCAATCGCCATGGGGGTCGAGTTGAAGAACCGCGTGAAGCGGACCTCGGATGCGCGCAGTTCGGCCGAGACGTCCTCGCCCTCGGCCCGGTTGAGCACGATGGTCCGTGTGGGGCCTTGCTGCCCTTCTCGGCTGGCTGTGATGCGGTGCATGAAGCGGACAGGCAGCGCGGCGCCCTTGGACGTCGCCAGGTCCAGGTCAATGACGGCATTGCGCGTGGTGCCCGGATCGGCCTTGACCGAGCGCACCAGCGCCATGCCATCGCCCGCGACGATATCGTCAAGCGCGATGGAGCCGGGGGTGAAGCTGGCCAGGTCGATGCCCAGCCATTCGGCAAGCGTCGCGTTCACATAGGTGACGCGGCCGTCCTGATCCGCCGAGAAGAAGCCGGCAGGCGCATGATCGAGGTGGTCGATCGCCTTCTGCAGGTCCAGGAAAAAGCGCTCCTGCTCGGCGCGCTCACTCGAGATGTCGGCAAGCTGCCAGGCCTGCAGCGGCTGACGGTGGCTGGGCGCCGTGAAGCTGCGTGCGCGAATGCGGTACCAATGCGCGCCGGCCGCCTCGCCGGGCCTGATCGATTGCAGAAGACGGAACTCGCCATCCCCGCCCTGCCCGTCCTTCAGCCCCCGGCTCAAGCGATAGACGATGCCCGAGGCTTCCGGGAGATCGGACAGCAATCCCTCCAGCGTTCTCAGGTCGGCTGCGGATGTCGCGCCGGTCATGTCCCCGTAGGCGCGGTTGGCGTAGATGATCCTTCCCCGGGCATCGGTCACCAGGAGACCCTGCTGCATGGAATCCACGAACGCCTTTGACAGTTCGTCGCCCCCCGATCTCGGGGCGATCTGCACGAAGCCGATGGCGGTGGCGAACAGGTAGCCGACGCCGATCATGGCAAGAACGCCCAGCAGCCCCAGCAGGAACGGATTGCCGAAGCGGTCGCGGAAGATCCCGAAGATGAAGGCGCCGCCGATCAGGACAATGATGAAAATGATGAGCCGAGTCACCGCGCCCGGTCGCATCACGTCGTCGACTATCGGGAGTGGATTGAAATCGCTACGATTCTCTTTGGCCATCGCCCCCTGCCTGGCGTCGCGGTTGCCCCGGTTCGCAGCGTGCTTGAATCATATTCCAAAGAGCCCGGAAAGTGCCCTTTGGGAAAACAACAGGAAAACTTCTTGATACGCGCCCCGATATTGGCAACTTGCAGACGCGCGAGTCTACAGTCTAGTCTCGGCAGCCATTGCAGGGGTGCGCAAAAATGCTGGCTTGGTTGGAGAACATCGCGGGGCCGCAATATGTCCCCGCGCTCCTTTGGACATTCGCGGCGCTAGTCGCCCTGGTTGTTGTTCTGGTCGCCGTAAGGATTGTGCGGCGGGCCTCATCCGGTACTTTCGTGGCGGGCGGGCGCAACCGCAAGACCCGCCTGGCGGTAATGGACGCCACGGCTGTCGACAGCCACCGGCGGCTCGTGCTCGTAAGGCGCGACGACGTGGAACACCTGCTCCTGATCGGCGGCTCGAACGACATCGTCGTCGAACAGAACATCCGGCTGAACGCGCCGGCCCGACGCCCGGGCGTTACTGAAGCTGCGAATCACCAGCCGGCGCGGCCGCGCCCTCCCGAGACGCTGGGACAGCGCCCAGCCGCAATTCCGGCCGCGCCGCTGCGTCCCGCTTCGCCCGCTCCGCAGGCTCGCCCTGCGCCGCCATCTCCGCGCCCACAGGAAGCAGGTCCGGAGAACAAGCCGCTCGCTGCCCGCCCGATCCCGGTGAGCACGGTCGCGCCAGTGGCCCCTGCGCCCGCACGGCCGCAGTCTCCCACGCCACCGCCGCCGCCCAAGGAAGAAGACATCGACGAGACGCTGCTTCAGGAGTTGGAGGTGTCTCTCGACAATGAAAGGGCCAAGTCGGGCGGACGGCCAGACGCGTCACTGGAGGATGAGATGACGCGGCTCCTCGGCGAACTGTCAGGCGGCAGGAAATAGCCACGCCTCAAGGCATGGCGGCCTGTCGATGCAAATATGCAGAAAACCGCAGCCCCGGATGATCCGAGGCCACGCGGCGACCACGCCTCAGTCCTCGCGATACACCTTCTCGCGGCGCTCATGGCGTTCCTGCGCTTCGATCGACAGCGTCGCGATCGGCCGCGCATCGAGGCGCTTCAGCGAAATCGGCTCACCGGTCTCCTCACAGTATCCGTAAGTGCCTTCATCGATCCGATGCAGCGCGGCGTCGATCTTGGCGATGAGCTTGCGCTGGCGGTCGCGCGCCCGGAGCTCGATGGCGCGGTCTGTCTCTGATGATGCCCTGTCGGCGAGGTCGGGGTGGTTGGCGTTTTCTTGCTGGAGGATTTCGAGGGTTTCGCGGGCTTCGCGCAGAATGTCGTTCTTCCAAGCGACCAGCTTGGTCCTGAAGTAGGACTTCTGCCGCTCGTTCATGAACGGCTCATCCTCCGAGGGAACATAATCGGTTTCAACGAGCGCACTCATTCGACTCACCCCACGACCGCTGGTTTTTGCGCCTATATATTCGTCGGCCGTTTCCCAGACAAGATTTATCGATGGGCGATCAGCGGATTGTCAACGAACGCCGCATTTCGTGATTGTTCTGACACATAAACACTTAAACTATTGAAAAGACTATCGGCCAACTAGAACAATCAAGCTAACTCCCGCCAGTTGCGCGACACCCGTCGGACGGATACATCATGCACGCTGCGCCGCCCCGGGCACCGAAGGTTCCGCCGAATGAGCTTGTTGTTGCTTCTGAGACACGCCAAATCGGGTTGGGCGCTGCCCGGCATGCGCGATTTCGACCGGCCGCTCGACGAAACGGGCCGCAGGGACGCCGCCGCGATCGGGGCCGCCATGAAGCGCAACGGCTACCGGCCGAACGTGATCTTCTGCTCCAGCGCCGCCCGGGCGAGGGAGACGCTGGAATGCGCCGCGCCCTACATCGATATCCGCGACGCGATCTACACGCCCACGCTCTACAGCACCGACGCGGGCGGCTATCTCGAAACCATTCGCACCGCCGATGACGCCCCGGCAGTACTGGTCGTCGGACACAACCCGATGATGGAAGACCTTGGCATGGCGCTCTCCGGAGACGGGGATGAGACGGCCCGGCATGCCCTTCACGGCGGCTTTCCGACCTCGGGACTGGCTGCAGTGCGCTTTCAGGGATCGCTGGCCGCCGCCGCCCCCGGACAGGGATTCCTCGAAGCGTTCTTGACGCCCGAGGCGGATTGAGCGGCTCCGGCCGCCGGTCGACATTTCAAAACGCATCATCCCTGCCTATATCGCAGCGACGGATGGAGCAGCGATTGGCGTCACTTACTACCATTGCCGATGAGGCGCTGATTGCCCTCGACACATTGGCGGAGCGGGCGGGCGGCATGTTCTCGCCTTCGCTCAGGCTCGGCGTCACCGGCCTTTCGCGCGCCGGCAAGACCGTGTTCATCACCGCCTTCGTGCACAATTTGATCCATGGCGGGCGTCTGCCGCTGTTCGAGGCGCACAAGTCCGGTCGCGTCGCGCGCGCCTTCCTGGAGGAGCAGCCGGATGACGCCGTGCCGCGCTTTCAGTATGAGGACCACGTGTCCGCGCTCGTCGACAGCCGCATCTGGCCGGATTCCACGCGCGCCATCTCCGAGCTCAGGCTGACCATCGAATACGAATCAGCCTCGGGCTGGAACCGGATGTTCTCGGCCGGACGTCTCTCGGTCGACCTCGTCGACTATCCGGGTGAATGGCTGCTCGACCTGCCGCTGCTCGGCAAGACCTACCGCCAGTTTTCGCAGGAGGCGTTCGAACTCGCCGATCTGCCGAACCGCCACGACCTGTCCGCGCCATGGCGCAGCCTTGCCGCAACAGTTGATGGCGATGCTGACGCCGACGAGATGACCGCCCGCAAGCTCGCCGAGAGCTTTGCCGCCTACCTGAAGGCGTGCAAGGATGACGAGCGCGCTCTTTCCACACTGCCGCCGGGCCGCTTCCTGATGCCCGGCGACCTGGACGGCTCGCCCGCCCTCACCTTCGCGCCGCTGCCCGGGCTCGGCGAGGGCCGCGCCCGACCGGGTTCGCTCCAAGCCATGATGGAGCGGCGCTACGAGGCCTACAAGTCGCACGTCATAAAACCGTTCTTCCGCGAGCACATCGCCCGGCTCGACCGGCAGATCGTGCTGGTCGACGCCATGCAGGCGCTGAACGCGGGCCCGGACGCCGTCGCCGACCTCGAGCGCGCGCTGACCGAGATCCTCGCCTGCTTCCGACCCGGGCGCGGGAGCTTTCTCACCGACTGGTTTTCGCGCCGCATCGACCGCATCCTGATCGCCGCGACCAAGGCCGATCACCTCCACCACGAAAGCCACGACCGCCTTCAGGCGATCGTGCGCCGCCTGGCCGACCGCGCCATCAAGCGAGCAGATTTTTCCGGGGCGGAGGTCGACGTGCTGGCCATGGCCGCCGTGCGCGCAACCCGGGAAGGAACGGTGAAGCAGGGTCGCGAGATGCTGCCGGTCATCATCGGAACGCCACTCGAGGGCGAGAGGATCGGGGACGAAAAATTCGACGGAAAGACCGAAACCGCCGTCTTCCCGGGAGACCTGCCAGCCACGCCGGACCTCGCCTTCAACGCGAAGGCCGGCGAACTGGCGATCCGCTTCGTACGCTTCCGCCCGCCCAGGCTCGAACGCACCGCGGAGGGCGTCACGCTGTCATTGCCCCATATCCGCCTCGACCGCGCACTGCAGTTCCTGATCGGAGACCGCCTGGCATGACGCCGCCGCGCAAACCCGCAGCTTTCCGTATCGAGACCGCCGATCCCGGCGAGAAAGCGCCGACGCGTCCCGCAGCAGCCATCGAGCCGGCGCGCAAGCCGCGGGCCGCGAGGCCGGAAGCCGCCATCGTCACGCCGGATGAAATCGATGTGTTCGACCTGGAGGCGACGGGCGCCGAGGAGCCGCCGCTGCCGGTCGCACCCCGCCGTCGCTCAAGGCTAGCCGCGATCTTCTGGAGCGCACTGGGCTCTCTGCTCGCGCTGGCCATCGCGTTGTGGACGGATCAACTGGTCCGCGAACTGTTCGGTCGCGCCCAGTGGCTGGGCTGGCTGGGAGCCGGGCTCGCCGCCGTTGCGGCCGTTTCGCTGCTGGTGATCCTCGCTCGTGAACTCGTGGCGCTCGCGCGACTCGCCTCGGTGGAGAAACTGCGTCAGCTCGGGGCCCAGGCGATCCAGCGCGACGACCCCAAGGCCGCCCGCAAGGTGGTCGACGATCTGGTCGGGCTGCTCGCGGGCCGACCCGAAACGGCGGCCGGGCGTCGCGCGCTGACCGAATTGCGTGGCGACATAATCGACGGGGCCGATCTCGTGCGGCTGGCGGAGACCGGACTGCTCGTGCCGCTCGACGCCGAAGCGCGGACGCTGGTCCTCGACGCTGCCAAGCGGGTGTCGCTGGTGACGGCCGTCAGCCCCCGCGCGCTGGTCGACATCGCCTATGTCGTCTTCGAATCAGGCCGGCTCATCCGCCGTCTGTCCGAACTCTACGGCGGCCGGCCCGGCACGCTCGGCTTCATCCGGCTCGCCCGCGACGTCCTCGCCCACCTCGCCGTCACCGGAACCATTGCTGCCGGCGACAGCGTCGTCCAGCAGTTGGTGGGCCACGGCTTGGCCGCGCGGCTATCTGCAAAACTCGGCGAAGGCGTCGTCAACGGCATGATGACGGCAAGGATCGGCCTTGCGGCGATGGAAACCGCGCGCCCGCTGCCCTTCACGGCGGTGCGACGACCCGGACTCGGCGACTTCCTCACAGCCCTCACCTCCTTCACCGCCAAGAAAAGCGGAGTGCGATAGCGCGGGTTCCAGCCCGACCAGCGACCCGCCCCACACTCCGATTTAGACGCCCATAGGCAGGCGAGGTCAGAAACCGTTAACCATTATTGGTCATGGTTTCCGGCATCGAATCCTGCCTATCCAACCTGCCGGAAAGCCCGATGAAGCGCGTCCTGTCGTCTGTGTGTCTGTCGCTTGCCGCCGCCGTGGCCGCGCTTCCTCTCAGCCAGCCGGCCGCGGCCGGCGAGCGGGACAATGCCTTTTTCCGCAACGTCGCCGGCAACTGGGTCGGACCGGGCGAGATCGTCGCCGGCAAATACAAGGGCACGAAATTCGTCTGCAATTTCAGCGGTGCACCCAAGTCAGGCAAGACCGGCATGTCGCTGGAGGGAGATTGCCGCGTGGGCGTCTTCACCCAGAAGATGTCCGCGTCGTTCGAGCATAACGGCCGCGACTACAAGGGCAAATTCATGGATGGCGCGGCCGGCAAAGGCCTCGACATCATCTCCGGCAACGTCGTCGACGGCAAGAAGGTCATCCTGGCGCTCAACCGCGCGCAGCTGGACGGCGTCATGCAGGCGCGCATTCCCGACAGCGACACGATGAACGTCACGGTATCGGTCAAGGTCGACAAGAAGCTGGTGCCGGTGATCGGCGTCAACCTCAAGCGCATCGACAATACGGCGATCGGCGCGATCGCGTCCGACTGATCCGAAGCTCACTGAGCCGGCCAATCACCGTAGCCCGGCGAGACGGGCACCTCATCGGGCCGGTCGCCACTGTCTGCTCCTTCACAACAAAGCAGCGGCCTCCCCGACATGACGCGTCCGATCAAGCCGACGCGCCACCACCTTTCGCGTTCTATGCGCCCATCGCGGAGCCATGCGCCTCTCGGGCGACGCTGCCCATGCGGGCTATGCGCCAGGCGCGGAGGCCTGCATGCAGCCGCGCAAGCGCGCCGCCTCACGCATCGGCTGCGTCGTCAAAACTCTCGCCGCCGTTCTCCAGGAACTTTTCGGCGATCAGGCCGGCGTTCTGGCGCAGCGCGGTCTCGATCTCGTTCGCCAACTCAGGATTGTCGCGCAAGAAATTCTTGGCGTTCTCGCGGCCCTGTCCCAGACGCTGGGAGTTGTAGGAGAACCAGGCGCCCGACTTCTCGACGACGCCGGCCTTGACGCCGAGATCTACCAGTTCGCCCATCTTCGACACGCCCTCGCCGTACATGATGTCGAACTCGACCACCTTGAAGGGCGGCGCCAGCTTGTTCTTGACCACTTTTACGCGGGTCTGGTTGCCGACGACCTCCTCGCGGTCCTTGACCGAGCCGATGCGGCGGATGTCGAGCCGGACCGAAGCATAGAATTTCAGCGCATTACCGCCGGTCGTCGTCTCCGGAGAGCCGAACATCACGCCGATCTTCATGCGGATCTGGTTGATGAAGATGACCATGGTGTTGGAGCGTGAGATCGACGCCGTCAGCTTGCGCAGCGCCTGGCTCATCAGCCGCGCCTGCAGGCCCGGCAGCGAATCGCCCATCTCACCCTCGATTTCGGCGCGCGGCGTGAGTGCAGCCACCGAGTCCACCACCAGCACGTCGATGGCGCCGGAACGCACCAGCGTGTCGCAAATCTCCAGCGCCTGCTCGCCGGTGTCGGGCTGCGAGATCAGCAGGTTCTCGAGATCGACGCCGAGCTTGCGGGCATAGACGGGATCGAGAGCATGCTCCGCGTCGACGAAGGCGCAGATGCCGCCCTTCTTTTGCGCCTCGGCCACGGTGTGCAGCGCCATCGTCGTCTTGCCCGAGCTTTCTGGCCCGTAGATCTCGATAATGCGGCCGCGCGGCAGGCCGCCGACGCCGAGCGCGATGTCAAGGCCGAGCGAGCCGGTAGAGACGGTGCCGATCTCGACCACCTGCTCGTTCTGCCCGAGCCGCATGATCGAGCCCTTGCCGAAGGCGCGCTCGATCTGCGAGAGCGCGGCATCCAGAGCCTTTGTTTTGTTGTCCACCGGTTTATCCTCTACGAGCCGCAACGAGTTCTGAGCCATGATACATCACCCCTTGATCGTCAATGAAGCCTGATATCGCCGTCGCCAAGGCACAATTCGTACCTCTTTTGTTCTCTATTGGCAAGAGAGGTCAACATATTGATTTTTCTCAAAAATAGAATTTTCGTTCTGCTTCCGTACTGAGTATGACGCAACGGAAGCACCGGCAGGGCGCAGGTTTCGCGGACATCCATCGGCTGCCGGAACGATTCGACGGACCTGGCCCTGCGCTCCACGGCAGCGAGGCGCCGCGGATTCGCCTGCCTGCCTGTGGACATCAAAAGAACGCACTTGCGCTCTTTGCGCCGCCGCATATGCCGACTATAGAGGGTCCGCGCGCCGCCGGATATGGCGCGGAAAGGGTTTCATGCCGAAAACGGTCTTCGTCCTCAACGGGCCAAATCTCAATATGCTGGGCAAGCGCGAGCCGTCCATCTATGGCGGCAAGAACCTTGCCGCAATCGCCGACGACTGCAAGCAGCACGGCACGGAGCTGGGGTTTGAGGTCGATTTCCGACAGTCAAACCACGAGGGCGATCTCGTCGACTGGATCCAGGAAGCGGGCGACAAGGCTGCTGGCATCGTCATTAACCCGGGCGCCTACGGGCATACTTCCATCGCCTTGCATGATGCGATCCGCTCGGTGGCGCCGCTGCCGGTGATCGAAGTGCATCTTTCCAACATCCATGCGCGGGAGCCGTTCCGCCATCATACGACGACGTCGCCGGTCGTGATCGGCGTCATCTGCGGCTTCGGGCCGCTGGGCTATGCGCTCGCGCTCAGGGCGCTATCCGAGCGCACCTGACCGGACAAGAAGGGACACATTAAAGAATGTCGACGAAGAAAACCGGCATCGACCAGCAGCTCATCCGCGATCTTGCGGAAATCCTGAACGAGACGCAGCTGACCGAAATCGAGGTCGAGCAGGACGACCTGCGCATCCGCGTATCGCGGCAGTCGTCCGCAGCGCACGCGGTGGCCGCGGCTCCGGCTCCCCAGGTCCATGTCGCCCCGGCCGCGGCCGCCGCGCCTGTCGCGCCGGTTGCCGCCGTCGATCAGTCCAAGAACGCGGTCCCTTCGCCCATGGTCGGCACCGCCTATCGGGCGCCCTCGCCTGACGCGCAGCCCTTCATCGAGATCGGACAGAAGGTGCGCGAAGGCCAGACGCTCCTGATCATCGAGGCGATGAAGACCATGAACCAGATCCCCTCGCCGCGCGCCGGCACGGTTACCGCCATCCTGTTCGAGGATGCGCAGCCGGTCGAGTACGGCGAGCCGCTGGTCGTCATCGAGTAAGGGCATGTTCCAGAAAATCCTCATCGCAAACCGCGGCGAGATTGCGCTCCGCATCCTGCGCGCCGCCAAGGAACTCGGCATCCAGACGGTCGTGGTGCATTCCACCGCCGATGCCGACGCCATGCATGTGCGCCTGGCCGACGAGAGTGTCTGCATCGGTCCGCCGCCCTCGCGCGAAAGCTACCTAAACATCCACCAGATCGTGGCCGCCTGCGAGATCACCGGGGCGGACGCGGTGCATCCGGGCTACGGCTTCCTGTCGGAGAACGCCAAGTTCGCCGACATCCTGGCCGCCCACAACATCACCTTCATCGGCCCGTCCGGCGACCATATCCGGATCATGGGCGACAAGATCGAGGCGAAGCGCACCGCCAAGCGCCTCGGCATTCCCTGCGTTCCCGGCTCAGACGGGGCGGTGTCGGACCCGAAGGAGGCCAAGCGCATCGCTGCCGAGATCGGCTATCCGGTCATCATCAAGGCTGCGGCGGGCGGCGGCGGCCGCGGCATGAAGGTGGCCCGCAACGAGGACGACTTGGAAGTCGCCCTGGCGACCGCACGCAAGGAAGCGGGCGCGGCCTTTGGCGACGACGCGGTCTACATCGAAAAGTATCTCGAGAAGCCGCGGCACATCGAGATCCAGGTGTTCGGCGACGGCGCCGGCAAGGGCATCCACCTCGGCGAGCGCGACTGTTCCCTGCAGCGACGTCACCAGAAGGTTTGGGAAGAGGCCAACTCGCCTGCCCTGAACGCCGAGGAACGGGCAAGGATCGGCAAGATCTGCGCGGACGCGGTAGCCGGTCTCGGCTATTCAGGCGCGGGCACCATCGAGTTCCTCTACGAGAATGGCGAGTTCTACTTCATCGAGATGAACACCCGCCTGCAGGTGGAGCACCCGGTGACCGAGGCGATCACCGGCATCGACCTGGTCCACGAGCAGATCCGCGTGGCCTCCGGCGGCGGACTGTCGACGGCGCAGGAGAACGTGCGCTTCCGCGGCCACGCCATCGAGTGCCGCATCAACGCCGAGGATCCGCGCACCTTCATGCCCTCGCCGGGCACGATCACGCATTTCCACACGCCGGGCGGTCTCGGCATCCGCGTCGATTCAGGCGTCTATTCCGGCTACCGCATCCCGCCCTATTATGACAGCCTGATCGGCAAACTCATCGTGCACGGGCGCAACCGCGTGGAGTGCATGATGCGGCTGCGCCGGGCGCTCGACGAATTCGTGGTCGACGGCATCAAGACGACGCTGCCGCTGTTTCGCGAGCTCGTCGGCAATTCGGACATCGCCAATGGCGACTACGACATCCACTGGCTGGAAAAGCACCTCGCCGAGGCGGAATGAGGGTCGCGCGTCCTTCGAGGCTCGCCCTCGCAGGACGCGCCTCGCCCTGCTGCGCCGTGCGGGCCTGCACCCGGGAACGCGGACCGCGATCGGCCAGCCCCGAAGGACGCACCCCCGAAGGACGCACCAATGACCCGTCCCTTCGCGCCCGGCTATCGCATCCCGCCCGACCTTCTGCTGAAAGCCTATGCCTCGGGCGTCTTTCCCATGGCGGAAAGTGCCGTCGATCCGGAGGTGTTCTGGGTGCGCCCGGAAACGCGCGGCATCATCCCGCTCGACACTTTCCATGTGCCGCGCAGCCTCGGGAAGGCGGTGCGGCATGGGCGCTTCCAGATCCGCTTCGACCATGACTTCAGCGGCGTGATCGAAGGCTGCGCGGAAAGCCGCGCCGGCCGCGACAGCACCTGGATCAATCAGCCGATCCGCGATGCCTATACGGAGCTGTTCCGCCGCGGCAACTGCCACACGGTAGAGGCCTGGCAGGACGACCGGCTCGTGGGCGGCCTCTACGGCGTCTCGCTCGGCCGCGCCTTTTTCGGCGAGAGCATGTTTTCACGCGAGCGCGACGCGTCGAAGATATGCCTGGTGCATCTCGTCGAGCGGCTGAAGGCGCGCGGCTTCGAACTGCTCGACACCCAATTCACCACGGACCACCTAAAGACCTTTGGCGCGGTGGATGTGCCCCGCGCCAGATATGAGGCGATCCTGGCGGATGCGCTGGCCGGAACGGCCACCTTCTAGCTGTCATCGCCCTCGGTGCTTGCGCGGGCGCGCTTGATGTCGGGCGGCGTCGCCTCGTCGAGGAGCGCGGCAATCGCGTCGGCGAGCGACATCGACTGCTGGTCGCGCGAGCCGAGCCGGCGCACGTTGACCGTGTCCTCCTCGGCTTCGCGCCGTCCGCAGACGAGGATGGCGGGCACCTTGGCAAGGCTGTGCTCGCGCACCTTGTAGTTGATCTTCTCATTGCGAAGATCGACTTCGGCCGACAGTCCGACCGCTTTCAGCCGCGCGACGACCTTTCGCGCATAATCGTCGGCGTCGGAGGTGATGGTCGCGACGACCACCTGTAGCGGCGCGAACCAGAGCGGCATCTGGCCGGCATGGCTCTCGATAAGGATGCCCAGGAAGCGCTCCAGCGAACCGCAGATGGCGCGGTGCACCATCACCGGCTGCTTCTTCTCGGAATCCGAGCCGATGTAGAACGCGCCGAACCGCTCGGGCAGGTTGAAATCCACCTGCGTGGTGCCGCACTGCCATTCGCGGCCGATGGCGTCCTTCAGCGTGTACTCGAACTTCGGGCCGTAGAAGGTGCCCTCGCCCTCGTTGATGCCGGTCTTGATGCGGTTGTCCTCCCGCGCCATGCGGGCGAGCGCACGCTTGAGGATATCCTCGGCGTGGTCCCACATGGCATCGGTGCCGACCCGCTTGTCCGGGCGCGTGGCGAGTTTCACCACGACTTCCTCGAACCCGAAGTCCTTGTAGACCGACATCATCAGGTCATTGATCTTGAGGATCTCCGCCTCGAGCTGGTCTTCGGTGCAGAAGATGTGCGCATCGTCCTGCGTGAAGGCGCGGACGCGCATCAGACCGTGCAGCGCGCCGGACGCTTCGTAGCGATGCACGTTGCCGAATTCCGCAAGCCGGATGGGCAGGTCGCGATAGGACTTCAGGCCGTGCTTGAAGATCTGGACGTGGCCAGGGCAGTTCATCGGCTTGAGCGCGAAGACTCGCTGGTCGGCGTCCGGGTCCTCGGGATGAGTGAAGGCGTGGGCCGACTTCACCGCGAACATGTTCTCCTGGTACCAGCCCCAGTGCCCCGAAGTCTCCCACAGGCTCTTGTCGAGCACCTGCGGCGCATTCACCTCCTGGTAGTCTTCGCCGAGGCGGCGGCGCATGTAGGAGATGAGGTTCTGGAACATCTTCCAGCCCTTGGCGTGCCAGAAGACGACGCCCGGCCCTTCTTCCTGGAAGTGGAACAGGTCCATCTCGCGGCCGAGCCTGCGGTGGTCGCGCTTCTCGGCCTCCTCCAGCATGTGAAGGTAAGCGTCCAGCTGCGTCTGGTCGGCCCAGGCGGTGCCGTAGATGCGCGTCAGCATCGGGTTGTTGGCATCGCCGCGCCAGTAGGCGCCGGCCACCTTCATCAGCTTGAACGCGCTGCCGATCTGCCCGGTGGACGCCATGTGCGGCCCGCGGCAGAGGTCGAACCAGTCGCCCTGGTAGTAGATCTTGAGGTCCTGGTCCTCAGGGATCGCGTCGACCAGCTCGACCTTGTAGGCCTCGCCCTTGTCGCGGAACACCTGGATCGCGCGCGCCCGGTCCCACACCTCCTTGGTGAAAGGTTTGTTGCGCGCGATGATCTCGCGCATCTTCTTCTCGATGACAGGAAAGTCCTCGGGCGTGAACGGCTCGTTGCGGGCGAAGTCGTAATAAAATCCGTTCTCGATCACCGGTCCGATGGTCACCTGGGTGCCGGGCCACAGTTCCTGCACGGCCTCGGCGAGCACGTGCGCGGTGTCATGGCGGATCAGCTCCAGCGCGCGCGGGTCGTCGCGGGTGACGATCTCGACCTTGCCGGAGCCGCCCAGCGGATCGGACAGGTCGCGGACAGTGCCGTCGAGCGCATAGGCGACCGCCTTCTTGGCGAGCGACTTGGAGATCGACTCGGCCAGTGCGGCGCCGGTCATCGCCGCGTCGTATTCGCGGACGGAACCATCGGGAAATGTGAGGGAAACGGATTTGGACATGAGGTCTCCTGCTATCCAGTCCCGCAAACGAACGCGGGTGGTGATGCCGGCCAGTTGGGCCGGAGCGGTCTTTTAGCAGGGAAACCGCCGCCGTAAAGCGGCGGCAGCGAGAGATTTCAAGGACTGGAGCGCTTTTCCGATGCGCCAGCGACGGTTCTTGGTGGACCGAAGGTTCGCTTGTCAATCGGCCATCAGCGTTGGCAATGCCTTCAGGAACGCGTCGCGCGTCTTCGGCCCGAGCGGCGACTTGCCGCGCTCCTTCACGACCACCAGCCGCGCGAAGACCAGCCTGCGCCCGTCCTTGTCCGCCCAACCGACAAACCAGCCGAATGGCTGCCGCGCATCCTTGCCGCCGCTTGCGGCGGGCACCGAGCCTGAGCCGGTCTTGCCTTGAACGTCCCAGCCGCCCGCCTCGAAGGCGGGCAGTATCGCATTGGTCATGTCATAGGCCTTGGCCGACACCTGCAGCTCGCGCGCGAGGATCCGCCGCAGGAAGGCGATCTGCTCGCGAGGGGAAATCTTCAGCGACGAGCTGATCCACGAATGGGTAAGGCCGTCATTCTTGCCGGGATTTCCCGAAATGTCGCCGTTGCCGTACCCGAACCGGGAGACATAGCCGGCAAATCGCTCAGGACCCATCTGGCGGGTGATCTCGCGCGAGTACCAAAGCACGGAATCCCGCTCCCAGATCGTCGGATTGACGGTCTTGTGATCTCGCTTCACAGCGTTGAACTCGGGCTTGTAGTCCCAGCTTGGCTTGTGTTCGTCGATGAGGATGCCGGCATCGTAGCCGGCCAGCGCCAGCGGCAGCTTGAAGGTCGATGCCGGGCTCATGCGCTCATCGCACCGGCCGCTCTCATGTGCTGTGACGCCCGTGGCTGCGTCTACGATCAGCGTGCATTCGAGCACCGCCTCCTTGCCGGAAGCCTTGCCCGCTCCCACCGACGAGGCGGCGATGGCCAGCAGGCCGGCCGCGGCGAAGGCATGAAGACGACGTCTGGCGTGGTTCATTGGATGATGCCCCCGTATGTTGGATCGCACCCTGCGCGGCGGCGTTGTCTCGAATATGGCTAAAATCCGAACGACCTCCCAGAGGGTTAACGAACCATGAATGTCCGTGCGGCACGCGGTCGGATCATCCTCCTGTCTTGTGTTTGCCGATCCGCCAGTAGCGCCACGGCGTGAACCAGCGGTAGCGCGCGTCGAGCGCTTCCGGCACCCGGTCGATGCCGTGGGTCCCGCCCGGACCGCAGCGGGCAACGCGAAACAGCCCCATCCAGCCGCCGGCCCAGAGACCGTGCCGCGCGATCGCCTCATAGGCGTATTCCGAGCAGGTCGGCAGGTGTCGGCAGGTGTTGCCGACGAAACCGGAAAGCGTGAGTTGGTAGAGGCGTACCAAGGCGGTGCCGACGAGGCGACCTGGCGTCTTTCGCCAAGGCCCCGGCCAGTTGCGGCCGCGCGGCCGCGCCATCCTATGTTCATGGCTCGTCATAAAGATGGAACGGGATTACTCATCTCGCTCCAATAGATGCCGTTCACCGGCACGTTTCGCAACTGCCGATCTATCCGTAGCGCCTCTCGCCGCCGCGACGCTCGTATCGGAATTTGGTCGGCAGGTCATCCAGCCCGTTTCCGGAGCGTGGTGTGTCGCGGTAGCTCCTATGCGGCTGGAGGGTCACAATGCGAAGCACGTCATTCCAAATGTCGATATATCTGTTCATGGCCGCGTCTCCTTCCTTGCAAGGATTAGACCGCGGCTGGCACCCGCGTTCAAACGAGTATAAGGTCCGCCTCACATAACATCAGGTTATGGGAATGAAGCGCGGACGCTTGCCCCTGACGGCCCTGCGAAGCTTTGAAGCTGCGGGCCGACTGTCGAGTTTCAGCCGGGCTGCGGAGGAGCTTTTCGTCTCGCAGGCGGCCATCAGCCGCCAGATTCGTGCATTGGAAACCCTTATCGACCAGCAGTTGTTCGAACGGCTGCATCGCCGTGTCGAACTCACGGACGCGGGCCGCAGGCTGCTTGATCAGTTGATCCGCAGCTTCGACGACATCGACCAGCGGCTGTCCGAAATCATGTCTGCCCCGGCGCAACATCTGCTCAAGGTGAGCGTCGAACCATTTTTCGCGGCAGGCTGGCTCTTGCCCCACCTGGTCCAGTTCCGCGCGAAGCGACCCGATATCGATGTCCTGGTCGATGTGAACGGGAGACTGGTCGAGTTCCGCAGTCGTGAGGCTGAGCTCGCAATACGCTTCAGCGCCGCCAACACCTCTTGGCCGCGGGTGCAGGCCCAGCATCTGATCGACGGCACCCACACGCCGCTGCTCTCACGGGCGCTTCTTGCTTCGGGTCCGGAACTAAGGCGTCCGGCTGATCTGCTCAACTATACGCTGCTCCACGACGACAACCGAAATGCCTGGCCGTTGTGGTTCAAGGCGGCGGGCGTGACAAATCCCCCCACAGGTCGCGGGCCGCTATTTCCGGACGGCGCACTCGGCGTCCAAGCGGCGATCCTTGGCCACGGCGTGGTGCTTGGCGACTTGGTAGTGAACAGTCAGGACCTGCGATCGAAAAGACTCGTCAAACCCTTCACTGTCGCGGTTCGATACGGCGCCTACTGGCTTGTAGCGCCAGACTTTGCAAACTTGAGCGAACCGGCACGCGCCTTCGCCGACTGGCTATGCCAGGAAATCAAAACTGAAGATGGCGCCTAGGCCGCCCGCTCGGCCTGCTTCTTCTTCTCGATCTGGCCGATCGCATCGACCACGGCGTCGAACGTCAGCATGGTCGAGGCATGGCGCGCCTTGTAGTCGCGCACCGGCTCCAGATATTTCAGGTTGGCGAATCGCTCGCCGCTCGGCGGTGCGCCGTTCTCCTTCAACATCCCCAGCATCTCGTCGCGCACCGCGCGCAGTTCGGCAGCTGATGCGCCCACGACGTTCTGGGCCATGATGGACGACGAGGCCTGGCCCAGCGCGCACGCCTTCACGACATGGGCGAAGTCGGTCACCACATCGTCTTCCATCTTGAGATCGATGGTGACCGTCGACCCGCAGAGTTTTGAATGCGCAGTCGCGGTCGCGTCGGCATCCTCCAGGCGCCCGATGCGCGGGATGTTGCCGGCGAAGCCGAGAATTTTCGAATTGTAGACGTCGTCGATCATTTTGTTTCGCCGCTTCGCCCTTGCGCGAATGCTCCTTGCCGCCTCCGCGTCTTTCATTCGTGCGGCACGCCCATATATAATGCTCAGGCTCACGTCGCGGCAAGGCAGGCTGCGCGAGAGCAAAAATGCCGCTTCCCATTGATTTTTCCGAGGATCCGGGAAAAGGCGGTCCGTTCAACTCGTTCCCCCGAACTGTGAGAGGGGAACTACGGGAGACGCCTTATGGACGCCGTTGCCAAGAAACTGATGCCCTCCGCGTCCTATATGGACAAGCCGGTAACAGACAGACCATCGCAGGCGGAGGTGGAGGCGGCAGTGCGCACGCTCCTCCGCTGGACTGGCGACAATCCCGATCGGGAAGGACTCATCGATACGCCGAAGCGCGTCGCCAAGGCTTTTCGCGAGATGTATGGCGGCTATGACATGTGTCCGGCCGAGGAACTCGGGCGCACCTTCGAGGAGGTTGCCGGCTACGACGACCTGGTGCTGGTCAAGGACATCAAGTTCCACTCGCATTGCGAGCACCACATGGTGCCTATCATCGGCCGCGCCCATGTCGCCTACCTGCCCGACGGCAAGGTGGTCGGCCTATCGAAGATCGCGCGGGTTGTCGACATCTTCGCCCACCGGCTGCAGACCCAGGAGGCCATGACGGCACAGGTCGCCAATGTCATCCAGGACGTGCTCAACCCGCGCGGGGTTGCCGTGATGGTCGAAGCCGAGCATATGTGCATGGCGATGCGCGGCATCCGCAAGCAGGGCTCGACGACGCTGACCTCCACCTTTACGGGCGCCTTCCGCGACAGCCCCGAGGAGCAGGTGCGCTTCGTGACCATGGTGCGCTGCGCCGCGCCCACCTCATGACCGGCAGCTGCCGGTACTCGACCACGGACCGGCAATGCCTTTGATCAATTTTCCGGACGCCCCAACCGACAAGCGTGAACTCGAGGAAGGCGCGGCCTTCTCGCCACGCTTCGATGCGCATGGCCTCGTCACCGCGGTCGTGACCGACGCGGGCGACGGACATCTGCTGATGGTCGCCCACATGAACGCGCAAGCGCTGGCGCTCACGCTCGAGACCGGCATCGCCCATTATTGGTCGCGGTCGCGCCGGGCGCTGTGGAAGAAGGGCGAAACCTCCGGGAATTTTCAGCGTGTGGTGGAGATGCGCACGGATTGCGACCAGGACGCCGTCTGGATCAGCGTAAATGTCGAGGGTGACCACGCAACCTGTCACACGGGCCGACGTTCTTGCTTCTATCGGATCGTCGCAGTGGAAGGCGACGCCGCAGTCCTGAAGAGCGATGGCAGCGCGACGCTCTTCGACCCGGCGGCCACATACGGCGAATGATCCTGGGGACTTCCGGGGTCGAGTGATTCGGCGCGTTCACCTTTTCGATACGTCGCAGCACTACGATCAGGAGTAGGACACGGGAGACAGAGATGCTCGAATGGGCGTCTATGTACGGCAGGGATGGCCTTCGCGAGGCCCAGGGCCGTTCGGCCGCCGGAGGATCGGCCGCGGCGGAACCACCGAAGAAATCGGGCATTGCGCTGGCTTTGGGCGGCGGCGTCGCCCGCGGCTGGGCGCACATCGGCGTCCTGCGCGCGCTGGACGAGGCGGGGATCGAGATAAACATGATCGCCGGCACCTCGATCGGGGCGCTGGTCGGCGGTTGTTATCTGGCAGGCAAGCTTGACGTCCTGGAGGATTTTGCCCGTAGCCTGACCAAACGGCGGCTGTTTGGCCTGCTCGACTTCAATCTTCGCGGCAGCGGACTGCTTGGCGGCATGAAGCTGACCCAGCGCATGCAGGAACATATCAACGGTCTGCGCTTCGAGGACCTGCCGAAACCGTTCGTCTGTGTCGCCACCGAAATCCGCACGGGCCACGAGATCTGGGTGCAGAGCGGCTCACTGATCACCGCGATGCGCGCCTCCTATGCCCTGCCCGGCGTGTTCGAACCGGTCGTCTGCAACAAGCGCGTGCTGGTCGACGGCGCGCTGGTCAACCCGGTACCGGTCTCGGTTTGCAGGGCACACGAGCAGCCGCTGGTGGTGGCCGTGAACCTCCATTACGACCTGTTCGGGCGCGCCGCCGTGGTCAAGCACAGCGCCGGCGAACTGGTGGTGGAACACGATGCCCCGGCGCATCCGCGCCCGGACAACGAGGAGGCCGCCAATCGCGAGACCCGGCTGGGCATAACCGGCGTGATGGTCGAATCGTTCAACATCATCCAGGACCGCATTGCGCGCGCACGGCTTGCGGGCGACCCGCCCGACATGTCGCTGCATCCGAGACTCAGCCATGTGGGCCTGTCGGAATTCCATCGGGCCGACGAATCGATCCGCGTCGGCTACGAGACGACGATGGCCCACATCCAGGACCTGAAGCGCCTGCAAACGGTGCTGGCGTAGGGCGCAGCCACCGACCGAGCGTATCCGGCGGGTGTTCAGCCGCCTACCCGGCGCTCCATGTCCGAGACATCGTGACAGTGGCTAATCGACCACCGAAGCGCCCCACGGGAAGGAACTGTTAACCAGTCGCTTCCTATTTCTCGACAGGTGCTCACCGCCGAGTCTCGAGTGTAGAATCCATGAATTTTCCGCGCGCCAATTTCTCCAATCTGGTTCCGTATGACGAGGAGGAGGCTGATCCCTTCGGCGACCTGGGCATCGCTCCGCGCGGAGCCGACCAGCCCGAATCGACCGCCGCTTCGGAGACGAAGGCACAGCCAACCCAGCCTGCAATGCCTGACTGGCCGCTGAAGACGGAGGCAAGGGTATTCACCCAGGCGGCCGTCAGCCCGCTCGAAGCGGAGCGCGCCCGCCTCAAACGCCGCATCCTTGCAGGCAGCGCTTCACGCGACGTTTCTGCTGTCGCAGGCCAATTCGACTTCCCCACGTGGCAGAATTACTTCTTCCTCGCACCGAATGTCCGCTTCACCCGGACCCCCGACAGCGAGATCCCGAGGCCTGAGCGGGCGACCGACAGCCCCGCCGTTGCGGAGCAAAGCTCAGCCAGCGCCCGGCCGACGCAGGAAGCCACGAAAGACGCTGCGCCGAGGAACGTGGTTGCGCCAGCTCCCGCGCCGCAGGCGCCGTATGTGGATCGAACCGCTGCCGTGGCTCGGCCCACGGTGCAAACCCCGCCAGCGCAAGTCCGCGCGCCGTCAGTGAGAGCCGCATCAACCCCCGCGCCGGATTCGAAAGGCGTCGCCGCAACGACGACCGCTACGAACGGAGCAAGGTCGATTGCCACGCAGTCAGCTGCCGACACGAAAGTCGGTGCTGCGCCGCCGGATGCGAGCGGCCCACGCTGGCCATATCTGTCAGACCACGCATTCTTCGAGTGCATGACGCTCGACGCTTCGGATGATCCGGCGCCGGTTCGCACGGACCCGCCGGCTCCCACGGCGGGCCGAATGCCAGCCGTCGCCGTCAGACCGATGCGCGCCCGACCGGCCGTCGCTGAAATCACATCGATGTTCCGGGTCATCGAATGCCGTTCCGGAGCGCAGCCCTCCCCTGCGCCGGTGGACGAGCCGGCTCCATGCGCTTCCCCCGAAGCTGCTGTCGCACCCGAGCCGGAAGCCAGCACAGCCTCATCGCAAGGCGCGACCGCCGCACCAGCCGAGAATGACAACGCGGCCCGGGAGCCCAAGGCCTCGAGGGTCGACATCACCATGCCGCCCGTCGCCGCACGCAGTGCTTCGCCGAAGCCGGCCGCAGCGAGAATCGTTCAGTTCAGCGACGGCGACGATTACGAGCTTCCCTCGGAAGAACTCCTGCAGAACCCGCCGGTTGGACAGGGTTTTTACATGTCGCAGGAGCGGCTGGAGCAAAACGCCGATCTGCTCGAAAGCGTGCTTGAGGACTTTGGCGTGCGCGGCGAGATCATCCATGTACGGCCGGGTCCGGTCGTCACGCTCTACGAGTTCGAGCCCGCGCCGGGCGTCAAGTCCTCGCGCGTGATCGGCCTGGCCGACGACATCGCGCGCTCCATGTCGGCCGTGTCGGCGCGCGTCGCCGTCGTGCCCGGCCGCAACGTCATCGGCATCGAATTGCCGAACGAGACGCGCGAAACGGTCTATTTCCGCGAGCTGATCGAGGCCGACGGCTTCCGCAACACGAGTTGCAAGCTGGCGCTCTGCCTCGGCAAGACGATCGGCGGCGAACCGGTCATCGCCGAACTCGCGAAGATGCCCCACCTGCTCGTCGCCGGCACCACCGGATCGGGCAAGTCGGTCGCCATCAACACCATGATCCTGTCCCTGCTCTACCGGCTTAAGCCCGAAGAGTGCCGGCTCATTATGGTCGATCCCAAGATGCTGGAGCTGTCGATCTATGACGGCATTCCGCATCTGCTGACGCCCGTGGTCACCGATTCCAAGAAGGCGGTGACCGCCCTCAAGTGGGCCG
The DNA here is from genome assembly GCF_028826155.1 of Mesorhizobium shangrilense. Classification (NCBI taxonomy): domain Bacteria; kingdom Pseudomonadati; phylum Pseudomonadota; class Alphaproteobacteria; order Hyphomicrobiales; family Phyllobacteriaceae; genus Arvimicrobium; species Arvimicrobium flavum. The sequence continues at coordinate 2,836,333 of NZ_JAQGPN010000001.1, read as the reverse complement.
TGCGCGAGATGGAGGACCGCTATCGCAAGATGGCCCGCCTCGGCGTCCGCAACATCGACGGCTACAACCAGCGCGCAGCCGCCGCCCGCGACAAGGGCGAGATCGTCACCATGTCGGTCCAGACCGGCTTCGAGAAGGGCACCGGCGAGCCGCTCTTCGAGGAGCAGGAGATCGACCTCGCGCCGATGCCTTACATCGTCATCATCGTCGACGAGATGGCCGACCTGATGATGGTCGCCGGCAAGGAGATCGAAGGCGCGATCCAGCGCCTCGCGCAGATGGCGCGCGCCGCCGGCATCCATCTCATCATGGCGACGCAGCGCCCATCGGTCGACGTCATCACCGGCACGATCAAGGCGAACTTCCCGACGCGCATCTCCTTCCAGGTCACCTCGAAGATCGACAGCCGCACCATTCTCGGCGAGCAGGGCGCGGAGCAGTTGCTCGGCCAGGGTGACATGCTGCAGATGGCAGGCGGCGGCCGCATCGTGCGCGTCCACGGCCCCTTCGTGTCGGACGAAGAGGTCGAGCAAGTCGTCACCCACCTCAAGACGCAGGGCCGGCCGGAATATCTGGAGACGGTGACCGCCGACGAGGAGGAAGAGGAGGCCGAGGCCGATCACGGCCCCGTCTTCGACAAGGGCGCCGTGGCGTCGGAGGACGGCGACACGACCTACGACGAGGCGGTGAAAGTGGTGTTGCGCGACAAGAAGTGCTCCACCTCCTACATCCAGCGGCGGCTCGGCATCGGCTACAACCGCGCCGCCTCGCTCGTGGAACGCATGGAGAAGGAAGGCCTCGTCGGCCCGCCGAACCATGTCGGCAAGCGCGAGATCATCATGGGCAAGGCCGAGTAGACCTCCCGACCGCGCACCGGCGCGGTCCCCTCCCCCGGGGCTCCCCGGAACGAGGTTCATATTTGCTAGCGCGCCTCGGGAGGCGCGCAGCAGCGCGGCGGTTCACCGGCGCGCCCTGCACGCCGCGTAGCCCGCGTCCTCGGCTGCACGATCCGTGGGCGTCAGGCTGCATGCAAAGTCATCATACAACATGAAGATTTTTGTATGTTGACATCCCTTGGTTGTCGCATCTACCGTTGTCTGGCCATGTTTTGGGAGGACAGGCTGGAACGATGGGCGCATTGATCGCCGATGATGTTCTGTTTCCGGCCGAACCCGGCGTCCGCGCCATTGCGCGCGAACTCTACTCCGAGGTGAAGAGCCTTCCGATCGTGAGCCCTCATGGCCACACCGATCCCCGCTGGTATGCGCTGGACGAGCCGTTCGCCGATCCGGCGCAACTCCTCATCGTGCCGGACCACTATATCTTCCGCATGCTCTTCAGCCAGGGCGTGCCGCTGGAAGATCTTGGCGTGCCGCGGCTCGACGGTGCGCCGGTGGAGGCCGACGGCCGCAGGATCTGGCGGCGTTTCGCGGAAAACTACTATCTGTTCCGCGGCACGCCGACACGGCTCTGGTTCGACTTCGTGCTCTCCGACCTGTTTGAGATCGACCGTCCGCTGTCGGCCGAGACGGCCGACGACGCCTACGACACCATCGCCTCTCTGCTGCAGAACGACAGCTACCGCCCGCGCGCGCTCTACAAGCGCTTCAATATCGAGGTGATTGCCACCACCGACGGCGCGCTCGACGACCTGCGATACCACAGAGAGATCCGCGAGAGCGGCTGGGAGGGACGCGTCGTCACCGCCTACCGGCCCGATTCGGTCGTCGATCCCGACTTCGAAGGTTTTCTCGACAATCTTGATCGTCTCAGCGAGATCACCGGATGCGATACCGAAACATGGGCCGGCTATCTCGATGCGCACCGCCAGCGCCGCGCCTTCTTCAAGAGTTTCGGCGCGACCTCGAGCGACCATGGCCACCCGACAGCCGAGACCGCAAACCTGTCCGACGCGGCGGCCAACGAGCTGTTCAACCGAATCCGGCGAGGCTCCAGCGAGGAGCGCGAGCGTAGGCTGTTCCGGGCTCAGATGCTCACCGAGATGGCCAAGATGAGCTTAGACGATGGCCTGGTGCTGCAGATCCATCCCGGCTCCTGGCGCAATCACTCGCCCGCGATGCTGCGCGCCTTCGGCCGCGACAAGGGTTTCGATATTCCGACCCGCACCGACTACATCACCGCGCTGAAGCCGCTGCTCGACCGCGTGGGCCTCGAGCCGGATCTGACGGTGGTAGCCTTCACGCTGGACGAGTCCAGCTATGCGCGTGAACTCGCTCCGCTTGCCGGCGTCTATCCGGCGCTGAAGCTGGGGCCCGCATGGTGGTTCCACGACAGCCCTGAAGGTATGCGGCGGTTCCGGGAGATGACCACCGAGACCGCGGGCTTCCACAATACGGTCGGCTTCAACGACGACACCCGCGCCTTTCCATCCATTCCCGCCCGCCACGACGTGGCGCGGCGGGTCGATTGTTCGTTCCTCGCGCGCCTGGTCTCGGAACACCGGCTGAGGATCGACGAGGCCCACGAGGTCGCAAGGGAACTGGCCTATACGCTCGCCAAGAAGGCGTATCGGCTCTGACAATCTGAAGTCTGCATCGAACGGGAGGAAACCATGATGCATCTTTCGAAACTGGCGGGGGCCACGCTGGTCGCTGCCGCATTGATGGCCGGCGTGGCGAGCGCACAGACCGTACTGCGCTCCTCTGACACCCATCCGGACGGCTACCCGACAGTCGAGGCGGTGAAGTACTTCGGCGATCTGGTGAAGGAGCGTACCCAGGGCCGCTACGCCGTCGAGGTGTATCATTCAGCCCAGCTCGGCGAGGAAAAGGACACGATCGAGCAGGTCCGCTCGGGAGTGATCGACCTCAACCGCGTGTCGATGGCCCCGTTCAACGGCCTCATTCCCGAGACCACGGTTCCCTCCCTGCCTTATCTGTTTCGTTCGGAAGAGCACATGCACAAGGTGATGGACGGCGCGGTCGGCGACCAGATCGCGGCCGCCTTCGAGCCGCACGGCCTGGTGCTGCTCGCCTTCTATGACGGTGGCGCCCGTTCCTTCTACAATTCCAAGAAGCCGATCAATTCGCTCGCCGACCTCGCCGGCATGAAGTTCCGCGTCATCCAGTCGGACATCTTCGTCGACATGGTGGCCGCACTCGGCGCGAACGCCACGCCGATGCCCTATGGCGAGGTCTATTCGGCAATAGAAACCGGCGTCATCGACGGCGCCGAGAACAACTTCCCGAGCTACGACACCGCCAAGCATTCAGAGGTCGCCAAGTTCTATTCGCTCGACGAGCACACCATGGTGCCGGAAGCCTTCGTCATGGCAAAGTCCAGCTGGGACAAGCTGACCCCTGAGGACCAGGCGATCTTCAAGGCGGCGGCCAAGGAGAGCGTCGCCAAGCAGCGCGAGCTGTGGACGGCCAAGGTGAAGGAATCGCGCGCCAAGGTGGAAGCAGCCGGCTCGCAGATCACGACGCCGGACAAGCAGCCCTTCATCGACGCCATGGGCCCCGTCTACGAGAAGCACGTCAAGGACGACAAGCTCAAGTCGCTCGTGGAAGCCGTCCGCGCGGTACAGTGAAGGCAGAGCGGGCGGCGTGCAAATAGTCTTGCACCCGCCCCTCCCACTTACCTGTCCCCGCAAAGGTCGGGGAGAAGGGTCGGCGGAGCCGCCGTTCGCCAACGCACAGCAGGGACTCCAACATGTCGGACCGCCTGAAAAGCACCGCAAATCTTCTCGGCCGCGTTAGCACGCTGTCCCTCTGGCTCGCGGGCATGGGGCTCGTCCTGATGACGGCCTTCGTCGCCTGGCAGGTGTTCGGCCGCTATGTGCTGAACCGGTCGCCGAGTTGGACGGAACCCGGCTCGGTGATGCTCATGAGTTGGTTCATCTTCCTCGGCGCTGCCGTCGGTGTACGCGAAAACTATCATCTCGGCTTCGACGTACTTCTCTACGTGCTTCCGAAAGGCGGCAAGAAGTGGCTGAGGATGATCTCCGACGTCCTCGTGCTGGCCTTCGGCATCGGCATGATCTGGTACGGGGCGCAACTCGTCGCGCTGACCTGGAGCTCGGTGCTGCCATCCCTCGGCATTTCGGGAGGCTGGGACTACGTGCCCCTTGTCGCCGGCGGCGTGCTGGTGGTGCTGTTCACCCTCGAACGGATCGTGTTGCGGCTCGCCGGCGAGCCGATCGACGACGTGCTGGACGAGGCGCCTCCGGCGGAGGTCGCCGCAGAACTCGACACAGCAAACGTGAAGGCCTGAGCGCATGGAACTCTGGATACTCTTCGGCGTCTTCACCGCGCTCATGTTGATCGGCACGCCGATCGCCTTCTGCCTCGGCGTCGCCAGCTTCGCGACCGTACTCTACATGGGCCTGCCGCCCCTGGTGGTCTTCCAGCGGCTCAACTCGGGCATGAGCGTGTTCTCGCTGCTCGCCATTCCCTTCTTCATCTATGCCGGAGACCTGATGGTCCGCGGCGGCATCGCCAGCAAGATCGTCGCCTTTGCCGGATCGATCGTCGGCCATCTGCGCGGCGGGCTGGGTCAGGTGAACATCGCCACCGCAACACTGTTCGGTGGCATTTCCGGCTCGGCGGTAGCGGAGGCTGCGGCCGTCGGCGGCCTGATGATCCCGCAAATGAAAGCGCGCGGCTATGGCGCCGACTATGCGGTCAACGTGACGTCCATGGCGGCGCTGATCGCGCTGCTGCTGCCGCCCTCGCACAACATGATCATCTATTCCATCTCGGCGGGCGGCAAGATCTCGATCGCCGACCTGTTCACCGCCGGCATCATTCCCGGCCTGTTGCTCGCAGCAGCGTTGATGATGACGGCCTACATCGTGGCGCGCCAGCGCGGCTATCCGACCGAGCCGTTTCCAGGTCTCATGGCGGTGCTCCATCTCGGCGCGGTTGCCGTGCCGGGACTGCTGCTCATCGCCATCATCTTCGGCGGCGTCCGCTCCGGCGTGTTCACGGCCACGGAAAGCTCCTGCATCGCAGTGATCTACGCGCTGCTGGTGACACTGGTGGTCTACCGGCAGATGAGCTGGGGGGATTTCGTCCATGCCACCCACGGCGCAGTACGCACCACGGCGATGGTGCTGCTCATCATCGGCACGGCCGCGGCCTTTTCCTGGCTGATGGCGTTCCTCAAGGTGCCCGCCTCGCTCGTCGCCTGGATGAACACGATCTCCGAGAACCCGATCGTCATCCTCCTGCTCATCAACGTGCTGATGCTGGTGCTTGGCACCTTCATGGACATGGGGCCGACCATCATCATCACCACGCCGATCTTCCTGCCGGTCGCACAGGCCTACGGCATCGATCCGGTGCATTTCGGGGTCATCATGATCCTCAACTTCGGCATCGGACTGAACACGCCGCCCGTCGGCGCCGTGCAATTCGTCGCCTGCGCTGTCGGCAAGATCACCGTATGGGAGGCGATGCGCTCGATCTGGCCCTTCTATGGCGCGGGATTGGTCGTGCTTGGCCTCGTCACCTACATACCGGCCCTCTCGCTGTGGCTTCCGGGCGTCTTCAGGTAGAACCCCGAATCATGACTCTCGACGTTGCAGAAGAACTCAAGACCGAAAGGAAACCGAAGCTCTCGGAGCGGGTCGTGGCGGCGCTACGTAGCAAGGTGCTGGCGGGCGAGTTCGCGCCCGGCCAGAAGCTTCCCACCGAAAGCCGCCTCACCGAGATGTTCGGTGTCTCGCGCACGGTGATCCGCGAGGCGATCGCCAGCCTCTCGGCGGATGGTCTCGTCGCGCCGCGGCAGGGCGCCGGAGTCTTCGTGCTCGAGCATCCAAGCCTCGCCTTTGGCTCCCTCAACCAGCAGATCAGCAAGGTCAGCCAGGCCATCAACGTGCTCGAGGTGCGCATGGGCATCGAGATCGAGAGCGCGGCGCTTGCGGCCGTGCGGCGCAACGCCGCCCAGGAGGCCCGCATCCAAGAAGCCTTTTTCGAGTTCGAGAGGCTGCTGAAGCTCGGCGAGCCGACCGGAAAGGCCGACTTCGCCTTTCATCGCGAGATCGCCGCGGCCACCAACAACCCCTTCTACGTCGAGATTCTCGACGCGCTCGGCGACCGCACCATTCCCTGCGACCGCAGTTCGCCCTGGTACACCGTCGAGGTGCTGTCGCTCGAGTATCTCACTGGTCTCCAGCGCGAGCACCTGCGCATCCTGGAGGCGATTTCAGGAGGCGATCCGGACGGGGCGCGAAGCGCGATGCGGGCTCATCTCAACGCAGCCCAGGACCGCTACCGGACGCGGCTGGTGAGCCAGCAGTCCGACTACCTTGCGGCGACCGTGCCCGCCGCCGCGGCATCACCATAGCGAATCAAAGAAAGACCGCCATGCATCACGCGACAGACTACACGTCCCGCTACGCCATCGATCCGCAGGCCGCCGCCGCCATGGGTACGGACGAGTTGCGTAGCCATTTCCACATACCGGAGCTTTTTCGTGCCGGCCGCGTGACGCTCGTCTACACGCACTACGACCGCATGATCGTCGGCGGCGCGATGCCCTCGGGCTCGGCCCTGCCCCTCGAGGCGATCAAGCCAACCGGGACAAAGAGCTTCCTCGACCGCCGCGAGCTGATCGCGGTCAACATAGGCGGGCCGGGCGTCGTCACGGCGGGCGACGAACGGCACGCGCTCGCGAACCGGGACATGATCTATATCAGCATGGGCGTAAAGGACGTCGCCTTCGAGTCCGAGGACAGTCACGAGCCGGCGAAGTTCTACCTGCTCAGCGCACCAGCCCATCAGCCGCATCCCATCAAGGTCATCCGCATCGGCGACGCCAAGCGGATCGACCTCGGCAGCCAGGCGACGTCCAACGAGCGCTCGATCTTCCAGTTCATCCATCCGGAGGGCGTGAAAACCTGCCAGCTCGTCGTCGGCATGACGCAACTTGCGCCGGGTTCCGTCTGGAACACCATGCCGTGCCACGTACATGACCGGCGGATGGAGGCCTACCTCTACTTCAGCTTGCCCGAAGAAGCCCGCGTGCTGCATCTCATGGGCGAGCCGGACGAGACCCGTCACATCGTCGTCGCCAACGAGGAGGCGGTGCTGTCGCCCGGCTGGTCGATCCATTCCGGCTGCGGGACCTCGAACTACGCCTTCATCTGGGCGATGGCCGGCGACAATGTCGACTACACCGACGTGGACCCCGTCGCGATCGGAGAGCTGCGTTGAGCATGGCATCCTCATTCAACCTCGAGGGACGACGGGTCCTGGTCACCGGCGCGAACACCGGCATCGGCCAGGGCATTTGCCTTGCCATCGGCCGCGCGGGCGGCAGCGTGATCGGCGTCGGTCGCTCCGCAATGGATGAGACCGCGGCCGGAATGAGCGCGCTCGGCGCGCCATTCAAAGCGGTCCACTGCGATCTTTCGGACCATAAGGCCGCGCAGGCGATGCTCGACGACACGTGGTCTGGACCGGGGCCACTGGACGGACTGGTCAACAATGCCGGCATCATTCGCCGGCAGGATGCGGCCGAGTTCTCCGAGGAGAACTGGGACGACGTGATCGACGTCAACCTGAAGAGCACCTTCTTCCTGTGCCAGGCCTTCGCACGACTTGCTCTTGCGGAGAAACGCGAGGGCCGTATCGTCAACGTGGCATCGGTCCTGTCCTTCCAAGGAGGCATCCGCGTCGCGTCCTACACCGCCTCGAAGCACGGTGTGCTCGGCATCACCCGGGCGCTCGCCTGCGAATGGGCGCCGCAGGGCATCAACGTAAACGCGATCGCCCCGGGCTACGTGGTCACCAACAATACCGAGGCGCTGCGCGCCGACGCCGACCGCAGCGCATCGATCCTGGCGCGCATACCGGCGGGTCGCTGGGGCACGCCCGACGATATCGGCGATACCGCAGTATTCCTGCTTGCCCCCGCCTCCGCCTACATGCACGGCGCGACCATTGCGGTCGACGGCGGCTGGCTGGCCAGATAAAGGAAGCGACATGACTGACACGAATCTCTTCTCTCCACCCGGCTCCGGCGAATGGACCCCGACTCCGGACGGCAATCGCCGCCGGGTCGTTCTCCATACGGACGAGTTGATGATGGTCGAGTTCGCCTTCGAGAAGGGTGGCGTCGGCGCCCTGCATTCGCATCCGCACGTGCAGGCGAGCTATGTCGCAGAGGGGCTCTTCGAGATCACGATCGATGGCAAGACGGCGACCATCGGCAAGGGCGGGGCGTTCATCGTGCCGTCAAACCTCGTCCACGGCGTCAAGGCGCTCGAGGCAGGACGGCTGGTCGACAGCTTTGCCCCGCACCGGGCCGATTTCCTGGAGTGAGCCCCCCCAATAGGCGGGGCGCAAGAGGCTAATCTCACATCGCGACCGACTGCGGCAGCACGAACGGGGCGTTTGCCGCCGGCAGCGCGCCGACCCGCAGCGGGCAGTCGAACACGCGTGCGAACAGGTCGTCCGTCATCACCTCGCGAGGCGAGCCTGCCGCCGCAAGCTTGCCCCGGTGCATGACGAACACCTGGTCGGCATACATGGCGGTCAGGTTGAGATCGTGCAGGATGGCGATGACGCCGCCGCCACGCCTCGCGAAGTCGCGCGCGATGTCCATGATGATCAGCTGATGCTTGATGTCGAGGCTCGAGACCGGCTCGTCGAGGAACAGGTAGCGCGGCTTGCCCTCCAGCACCGGGGCCCAGACCTGGCAGAGCACGCGTGCAAGCTGCACGCGCTGCTGCTCGCCGCCGGAAAGCTCCTGGTAGAAGCGCGCGGCAAAGCCGCCGAGATCGACCCTCGCCAGCGCCCGCTCCGGCAGGCGCTCCTCTTCCCCCGCCAATGCGCCCGAGCGGCCGCCGACCAGCCCGAGGCGCACCACCTCGCGCACGGTGAACGGAAAGCTGAGCACCGTCTGCTGCGGCAGCACGCCCCGCATCGCCGCCGCTTGCCAGGGTTTCAGGCTGCGGATCTCGCTCCCGTTGATGGTGACCTCCCCGTGATAGGAGACATCCCCCGAGAGCGCCCGCAGGAAGGTCGTCTTGCCGGAACCGTTCGGCCCGACGATCGCGGTGACCTCGCCCGCCTTCGCATCGAAGTCGATGCCGGAGAGGATCCGGCTTCGGCCGATTGAGACGTCGATTCCGCGTGCGGAGATCATGGCTGGCGCCTTTCAGAGATCGATCACGCCGCGCTTGCGCAGCAGTATCCACAGGAAGAACGGCGCCCCGGCCGCCGCGGTGACGATGCCGATGGGCAGCTCTGCGGGTGCGACGATGGTGCGGCTGATGGCGTCGGCGATGAGCAGCAGGATCGCGCCAAGCAGTGCGGAGGCCGGCAGCAAGTAGCGGTTGTCGGGTCCGATCGCGAGCCGCAGCAGGTGCGGAACGACGATTCCGACGAAGCCGATGCCGCCGCTCACCGCCACCGAGGCGCCGACGACCGCCGACACCATGACGATGGCGACGTGCTTCAGGCGCTGCACCGGTACGCCGAGATGGGCGGCCGTCGCCTCGCCCAGCGCCAGCGCGTTGAGCCCGCGCGCCAGGAACGGACTGGCGGCAAGGCCCAGCACGATGATCGGCGCAGAGGCCCCGATTTTCGTCCAGGTCGCGCCGGCGAGCGAGCCGAGCTGCCAGAAGGTGAGATCGCGCAGCTGGCGGTCGTCGGCCACAAAGACGAGGATGCCCGTCAGCGCCCCGGCCAGTGCGGCGAGCGCAATGCCCGCCAGGAGCATCGTGGCGATCGACGTGCGTCCCTGCCGCGTCGACACCCGGTAGAGGACGATGGTGACCGCGAGGCCGCCGAGGAAGGCTGATACGGGCAGTGCATAGCTGCCCAGCGCCTGCACCATCGGCGCCAGTACCGTGCCCCCCAGCACGATGACGGATACCGCCCCCAGACTCGCGCCGGCGGAGACCCCGACCAGGCCGGGATCGGCAAGCGGGTTGCGGAACAACCCCTGCATGACCGCGCCGGAAACGGCGAGCCCTGCGCCAACCAGCATGCCGAGCACGATTCTCGGGAGCCTTATGTCGTAGACGATGATGTGATCGCGCGCCGAGAGAGCGGCGTCCCGAGCCGTCCCCGACAGCCAGCCAGTCAGCACGGCCACGGCCGACGCGTCGGAAGCGCCGGCAGTCAGGCTGAACAACGCCGTGACACAGAGCAGAAGCGCCAGCCCGGCGATGACGCCGCGCGCACGAACGGAACGGTCGCCCTCCGCGGGGATGCGCTTCAACGCGCCCAGCGTCGCGGCTCCGGAGTGATCCACCATGACTGCCGCCCGCTCAATCCTTGACCTGGTCGCCATAGAGCGAGTGCGCGAGCTCGGTGATGGCGTCGGCGGTGCGTGGGCCGAACCCGAGCAGATACGCGCCGTCCATCTTGATCAGCTTCTTCTCCTGCCCCGCCGGCGTGCCGGCGATTGCCGGGTGCGCGAAGAGATCGGCTCCGAGGCTGTCATGCTCCCCGCCTCGCACCATCATCAGGATCACATCCGGCCTGGCGGCGATGGCGGCTTCGTCGGTGAGCTGCTTATAGCCTTCATATCCCTCGACGGCATTGACTGCGCCCGCAAGCTCGATGATGCCGTTGGCCGCGGTGTTGCTGCCCGACGCGAGAATCTTGCCGCCCTGCATGGACAGGATGAACAGGACACGTTTGCGCTCCTTGACGCCCGCCGTGAGGTCTTCGGCCTGCTTGAGCTTGCCGTCGACCTTCAGTGCGAGTTCCTCGGCCTTCGCCGGCGCGCCGATCGCCTGGCCGACGGCGCGGATCCGCTCCACGATGCCGGCGTGGTCCCAGCTTTCCTCGATTTCGACATAGGGAACGCTGGCCTTCTTGAGAACGTCGATCGTCTCCTTCGGGCCGCTTCCCTGCAGCGCCAAGATGCCCGTCGGGTTCACCGACAGCACGCCTTCCGGCGACAGCCGGCGCATATAGCCGACATCGGGCAGGCCCAGCGCGGCTTCTGGATAGACGCTGGTGGAATCGCGCGCCGCCAGCTTCTTCTCCTCGCCGAGCGCATAGACGATCTCGGTGATCGCGCCGCCGATGGAAGCGACGCGGGAGGTGTCCGGGAGGACGGTGGTCTCGTTTGCGTGGCCGCTGCTCGCGGCAGCAAGCAGCGCGGTGGCCGCAAGTGCGAGAATACGCAAGCTGCACGCGGGGGTTCTGATCGACATCATGGTGTTCCTAGGCAGCCGCGACGTCCGGGATGCGCGGCAGGTTCTCGACCAGAAAGCGCCAGCCTTCGCGCTCGTCCTGGCCTTCCTTCCGCTGGCCGAAGAACTGGACGATCATCTTGCCGTCCGCCCCATAGGCCTCGATGGAGGTGACGTGCCCTTCCTTGGTGGGCTTGCGCACGCCCCAGGCCTCGACGATGTGGTCGGTCCTCAGATGCATGTGGAAGGTCTCGTCGAGCACGTTGATCCACGGCCCCATCGGCTTGATGTTGGCGACCGGGCCGGAATGGATCTGGATGCAGCCGCGATTGCCGACGAAGCACATGATCGGCAGGGCGTCCTGGGCCGCATGGTTCAGCATTGCCGTCACGGAATCGGGCGTCAGCCGCCACGCATAGTCAGGCCCGACCATACGCACCGCTTGCTGGCGGCCGAGCTTGAGCGTCTTCAGCATGCCGAAGAACTGGTGCACGTCGGTCAGGCGGCTCCAGCGCTCGCGCAGATCGTCCGCGCTCGCCGCGCTGGCGTCCGCCTCCACCTCAGGCTCGATGGCGACTGTGTCCAGGGTGCGACCCTGTTCGGCGCTGACGAGCTTCGACACCAGTTCCCGATAGGCGTCGAGATCGGAGGCGGGACGCAGATGCACCTTGTGCACGGCGTCACCTGCCTCATCGAAAAACTGCAGGCTGCGGCGAACTTCGTCACCGTCGCGCTTCTCGACAGCAAAACCGCATGCCCATGCCTTGGGGAAGATGCGCAGGTCGATCTGCTCGCCCAGCACCATGGCGTTATGCTCGCCGGCGACGACCTTGTCGTAAACGCCGATCTTCTCGTGCACCGCGCTGTCATTGCGCGTCAGCGCCATAACCTCGCCGACCGCCTCGATCCCGCCGAGCAGTACGTTGACGTTCGGCTCGATGCGCAGGACGCCGTCGCCGCAATGCGCCGCGACAAGTTCGGCCTCGGAGACGCCTAGCTGCAACGCGAGGTCGCGCTCGCGCATCTTCGGGTTCTCACTCCGGGCCCGCACGATCTCGTGCGGCGCCGGCTTCACACGCTGGTCCATGAGGAAACTACCTATTTGTTGAGAATGAGCTTGCCCTGACGGGTGATCTTCAGGCGGTAGAGCGACTCGCCGTGGGCGATGCCGATCTCATGCTCGCCCTGTTGGAAAAGAGAATCGCTGGAAAGCGTGCGCACCGCGACGTGACTTGCGACCGGCCGGTACGAAACCGACTCAGGCGCCCGGTGATAGCGAAACTGGAAGCTCTTTGGATTGTGCGTGTTCATGCCTCGATCCTTTCTGCCCCGGGCCGTCCTCTACGCGCCGTTGATGGTCACGTGAATTCTTGACACCAATTATCAGCTTTAATAGGGAGTGCAATACCGGAGTAAACGAGTCAAGAATTAAACGTCTCGCCGGAACGCCAGCCAGCCACGTGCGAGCGAGCGTGTGGATGCAGTCGAAATCAGGAGTTCGGATATGGGGCTGGTTGGGCGAAACGCAGCGGTGCTGCTGGGTGGGGCGGCGTTGAGCGTGATGGTGGGGTTGCAGTCTGCCAAGGCGCAGGAGGCTGCGTCGCAGACGAATGAAACGGAAAAGAAGGGTCGGGTGACGCTGCTTCAGCGCCTTATCCTCGGAGCGGGCGTCGAGAAGGTGGCGATCGACACGCCGCAGGCCGTGACGGTGGTCGACCAGGAGGACATCGACCGCATCCAGCCCGAAACGATCGGCGACATGTTCGACGCCGTGCCCGGAGTAACGACGATCGGCAGCGACCGGATGCTCGGCGAATCCTTCAACATTCGCGGCATCGGCACAGCGGAAACCTCGGGCGATGAATCGAAGATCATCGTCAACGTCGACGGCGTGAAAAAATTCTACGAGCAATACCGAATGGGTTCGTTCTTCTCGGACCCCGAACTCTACAAGCAGGTCGAGGTGCTGCGCGGCCCTGCCTCCTCGACGCTCTACGGCTCGGGCGCGCTGGGCGGCGTTATCAACTTCACCACCAAAGACGCATCCGACTACATCAAGGACGGAATGACGGGTGCGGCCCGCATCAAGAGCGCTTATTACTCAAACGGTGACGGCTCCCTGGTCTCCCCGCTCCTCGCCCACCGTTTCAATGACAATCTCGAAGTGCTGGCGACCGGAAACTGGCGCCGTTCGGACAATTTCGAGCTCGCCGACGGGCGCGAACTTCTCGGTTCCAAGTTCACCACCTGGTCCGGCCTCCTGAAAGGCACGGCGCGCTTCGGCGACAACAACGAACAGGTGCTGCGCGCTTCCTACCAGCACTGGTCAAGCGACGCAGATGACCAGGAATACAATCAGACCGGCTCGGCCGCCGGCTTCGGCTTGGTCGATCGCAACGTCGTCGACAAGACGGCGGTGCTGAGCTACGAAAACCCCGCATCCGACAATCCGTGGCTGGATCTCAAGGCCCAGCTTTCCTATTCGGACACGACGGTCGATCAGGAAGGCTCGCCGCTCGGTGGCTTCGCCAACGGCAAATACGGCTACGGCACCTTCCAGGCCAGCGTCGAGAACACGTCCGAGTTCTCGAGCCAGGACTGGGAGAATTTCATCACCTACGGCCTGCAATACAGCAACCAGGAGCGCACCGGCGTCGTCAACGGCACCGGCGCGCCGATCAGCACCCATCCCGAGGGCAACGACCAGCGCCTGGGCATCTTCGTCCAGGACGAATTCATCTGGAACGAAAAGCTGACGATCATCCCGGGCGTCCGCGGAGAGTTCGTCTGGCAAAGGCCTGAGATCGACGCCGCCGGGGCCGAGGACGTGGACGACTTCGCGCTTTCCCCAAAAATCGCGGCGCTCTACCAGTTCAACGACACGTTCGGCATCTTCGGCTCGGTCGCCCACACCGAACGCTTCCCGACGCTGGACGAGCTTTACCAGTACAGCGCCCCGACGCCGACGACGTCCGGACGGACGGCAAGCATCAATCTCGACAAGGAAGAATCCAACAATTTCGAAGCCGGTTTCACGATTTCGGGCGGCGACCTTCTCCAGGAAGGCGACTATGCGGCTCTGAAGACGACGGCGTTCTACAACAAGATCAAGAACCTGATCGTGGTGAACCCGAACGGTCCCGCGGGAACGCCGCCCCCGACCTACTTCTCCAACGTCGATCGCGCGACGATCTACGGCGTCGAAGTCGAGGCCGCCTATGATGCGGACAAGTGGTTCAGCCGCCTCGCCTATACGGCGCTGCAGGGCGAGAACGACGACACCGGCGAGACGCTGAACTCCATACCGGCGCACAAGCTCTCGCTGACCCTCGGCGGCCGGGCGCTGGACTACAATCTGGAGTTCGGCGCGAAGCTCAACCTGGTCGCGTCGATCGACACCGGCGTGGTGAGTTCGGATCTCCAGAACGGCACTCTGCGGCCGCCGTTCCCCACGACGGAAGGTTCCGGCGCCTACCAGACTGTCGACCTGTTCGCGAGCTGGAAGCCGCAGGATGGCGCGATGGCGGGCTTCGAGGCCACCTTCGGCGTCGACAACCTGTTCAACGAAGACTATCGCGACAACCAGTCTACTGATCGGTCGCTCGGGCGGACGTTCAAGATCTCGCTGGCGAAGCAGTTCGACTACTAGGAGCTACCGATGAAGCAGACGATCGCCCTACTGTTCGCAGCGCTGCTCAGCGCCTCGCCTTCGCAGGCGCAGGATGGCAATCCGTCCCTGCTTCTGGAACTCAACGGCGCGCAGTCCTCGGAGAAGGGCTGCCGCCTCACTTTCGTCGTCACCAACAGGCTCGGCGCGGAATTGTCGCGCGCCGCGTTCGAGGTGGCGCTCTTCAACGAGCAGGGTGTCGTAGACCGCCTCACGGTGCTCGACTTCAAGGAACTGCCGGAGGGCAAGACCAAGGTGACGCGCTTCGAACTCGCCGGGACCGATTGCGCCAAGGTTTCCCGGGTGCTGGTCAACAGCGCGACCGACTGCACGGGCGACGGCGTCGAGCCGGCTGCTTGCATGCGCCGGCTCGCGACCAGTTCCAAGGCCGTCATCGAGTTCGGCGTCTAGGGGGCGAGCGCCGTGGGTGTCGAACCTTCCTTCTTGCGGCAGGCGTGGCCCGTTTCCGGGCTGGCGGCGCTGCCGCTCGAGCCGGATGACCCGCGCATCGCGATTCCGCGCGACGCTCTGGAGCCTACGACGCGCGACCGGGCTGAACCGATGCTTCTCGCCGACGGCGGCTGGCGGCTGGAGAAGCCCGCCGATGCTCCGCTCGCGGCGGCTCCGAAGTCTTCACGAACCGCTCGCAAATGGAAGTACGCGCTGATCGCCTCCTGCGTCTTCCATGCAGCCGTGGCGGCGTTCTTCGTGGTGACGAACGTCGAATCTGTCCTGATCGAAGGCTCGCAAGATGCGGGCGTGGTCATGCTCGGCAATGCCCCGGCCGATGAAGCAGCCGCGGGAGAGTTGCAGGAGACGGAGCCCAACGTCACCAGCGTGACGTTGATCACCATGCTCGACGCCACGCCCGTCGAGACGGTCGATGCCGAAGCGGTCCCCACGCAAATCAGCGACGCCGTCGAGGCGCCGACCACCGAAGTCCTCGAGCCGACTAGGGAAACGGCCGCGCTGCAGCCGCCCCCGGAAGCCGCGACTGAAGCGTTGCCGGAGCGCATCGAGCCCGAGCCAGCGCCGGTTGTGACCGAGGTGCTGCCGGAAATCCTCACGGCAACGATGCCGGATGCGGCGAACGACAATACCGTGCCGCCACAGGTCGAACCTGCTCCCGTCGTGCGTGTGCCCGCTCCCGAGCCGCAGCCAGCCGAAGCCACGCCTCCGACGAAAACCGAAGCCGAGAAGCCACGGGAAATCGAGCCGTTGCGGACGGCGGAGACGATCGTTCCGGAACCCGAGCCGATCAAGCCGCCCGAAAAGGCCGAGCCACGCAAGCCGGCGAAGGAAGAGCCGAAGAAGGCCGAGACAAGAAAGCCCAAGCGGGAAGCTCCCACCGAAACGGCAAAGCCGAAGGAAACCCGTTCCGCAAAGGCTGATGACAGCGGGGCGGGCGGCCAGGGCAAGCAGAACACCCGCAAGGGCGTCGCTGACGGCGAAAACAACGGCAAGGTCCTGAACAAGGGCAACAGCGGCAAGGGTGCGGCAGGCAACGCCGCCGTCTCCAACTATCCCGGCAAGGTTGTCGCCAAGCTGAGGCGTTCGCTGCGCGGCATTCCCCGTTCAGCCATCAGGCAGGCCAGAAACGACGTGCATGTGGGGTTCACGGTCGCCGCCAACGGCAGCGTCAGCGGGGTGCGTATCACCCGCACTTCCGGTTCGGACGCACTGGACGAGGCTGCGCTCGCCGTCGTGCGGCGCGCCGCCCCCTTTCCTCCCATTCCTGCCGATGCCGGCCGCTCGACCTGGGCGTTTGCCGTGCCTCTCGGCATCGCCAGGTAGCTTCGCTTCGACGCAACCCAGCACGGCCCAACGACGTTCATCGGAAAACGAGGTCCGTGACCATGCTTGGACTGCCAGGATTCCACGAGATAGCCGCCAGGCGCGGCGACGGCTTGAGGCCGGAACTGCTGGAACTGCTTGCCGCGCGCGAGGCGCGGGCCGGCATGATGAACGGGAACGTGTCGGAACTCGGCGACTATCGCGGAGCGGGACATGTTCAGGCCGGCCCAAACCCGGTCGGCAAGGTGGACGAAGCCGCTTCTGGCAACGTGGTCCGTTTTCCGCTCGCTCGTGAGCCCGGCCGGACGCGCACCGCCGGCGGGCGCTGAGCCGCGGTAGCCTTTCGCTTCGCGGCCAACCGCAGGCTATCTCACGGCGCGATGCCCACCCTTCGGCAGGAAGATCGTGAGAAGCCCGAGCAACGGCAGATACGAGCACACCATGTAGACGAAATCGATGCCATGCGTGTCGGCAAGAATGCCAAGCACGGCCGCAGCTATGCCTCCGATCCCGAAGGCGAAGCCGAAGAAGACGCCGGCAACCATGCCGACGCGGCCGGGCAGCAGTTCCTGGGCGAAGACCACGATGGCCGGGAAGGACGAGGCCATGATCACGCCGATGGCGAAGCTGAGAACAGCCGTCCAGAACAGGCTGTCGACATAGGGCAACGCCAGCGTGAACGGCACCGCGCCGACGATCGAGAGCCAGATCACGAACTTTGCGCCGTACCGGTCGCCGATCGGCCCGCCGATCACCGTGCCGAGTGCTGCGGCAAACAGGAACAGGAACAGGAATACCTGCGAATCCTGCACCGACACGCCGAACTTCTCGATGAGGTAGAACGTGTAGTAGCTCGAAATGCTGGCCATGTAGACGTTCTTGGAGAAGGTCAAGGCCACCAGGACCAGCAAGGCTATGACGAGGCGGCTGCGAGAGATGGCGATGATCGCCGAGCTCACATTCGTCGCGACGGCGACGCGATTGCGGCTGTACCAGTTGCTCACCTGCCACAGAACGCCCATGCCGAGAAGCGCGGCAAGCGAGAACCATGCGACGCTGCCCTGGCCGAGCGGCACCACGATGAACGCCGCCAGCAATGGCCCGATCGACTGGCCGAAATTGCCGCCGACCTGGAACAGGGACTGGGCGAGGCCGTAGCGCCCGCCGGAAGCCATGCGCGCCACGCGTGAGGCCTCCGGATGGAAGACGGCCGACCCGAAGCCGATGAAGGCGGCGCCTGTCAGCAGCAGCCAATAGTTGCCCGCATAGGCCAGCACCACCAGGCCGATCAGCGTCGAGCCCATGCCGAAAGGCAACGAATAGGGCAGCGGTCGCTTGTCGGTGTAGATGCCCACGAGAGGCTGGAAGAGCGAGGCTGTCACCTGGAACGTCAGGGTCAGCATCCCGATCTGCCAGAAGTCGAGCCGGTAGCCGTCCTTCAGCATCGGATAGATCGCCGACAGCAGCGACTGCATGATGTCGTTCAGCATGTGGCTGAAGCTGATCGCCAGGATCACCGCCATGGCGGTATTGGTCGCAACGCTGGGACTTGGGGATGCTGTGGTGTCGGACACTTGGGCTCCGCGGAGATTACCCGCAAACTGCATGGCTATACGCCGGTTGTGAATGGACGGCTTTCGTGGTTTGGTCCATTACCTTTGCAAGTGGGCCAGAATGAAGATGCCCCCCATCCCTTCCTCCGGCGCACACGATCTGGAGCGCCTGCATGAGCAGCGGCTCGAATGGCTGGAGCACGCGGAGGGCGCGGTCATTGCCCTTCCCACCGAATATCCGGACGGCTTCGTCGTCACGCCGCACCGGCACAGCCGTTCGCAGCTGCTCCATGCGCTTCACGGCGTCGTCATGGTCGCCACCGATGCCGGGCGTTGGATCGTCCCGCCCGACCACGCCATGTGGATCCCGGCGCATGTGGAGCACTCGGTCGACATGCTGGGCAGTGTTAGCATGCGATCGATCTACATCGTGCCCGACGCCGTCGGCGGCAGTTCGAGTGCGCTACGCGTGGTGGCGATCACCGATCTCATGCGCGCGTTGATCGTGGAACTTTCGAAATCAGCAAGAGCTGGCGGCAAGGGCGGCGAACGCGAAGCGCTGCTGACGGAACTGCTGCTGCTCGAGATCCCCAATCTGCCGGAGTTGCCGCTCGCCCTGCCCTTCCCGACCGAGGCGCGGATGGCGGCGCTCTGCCGTACCTTCGTCCAGAATCCCTCGTCGCGCGCCACGATCGAGGATTGGGCGGACCGGCTTGGCATGAGCCGCCGGAGCTTCACGCGGGCCTTCCTTCGGGAGACAGGGCTGAGCCTGTCCACCTGGCGCCAGCAGGCCTGCCTTTTCGCAGCGCTGCCACGCCTGGCCGAGGGCCAACCCGTGACTCGCGTAGCGCTGGATCTCGGCTACGACAGCGCGCCCGCCTTCACCACCATGTTTCGGCGGATGATGGGCGTTTCGCCCCGCAGCTACCTTCAGAAATCCGCCCAGCCGTGAGCGGAAAAAGCCGGGGCCAGCCCGGCTTTCCGACGGATGTCAGGAAAGTACGCTCAGTTGACGGCGTCCTTCAGGCCCTTGCCAGCAGAGAACTTCGGAACCGTGCGGGCAGGAATCTGCACTTCGGCGCCCGTCTGAGGATTGCGGCCGGTCGAGGCGGCGCGCTTCGATACGCTGAAGTTGCCAAAGCCGACGAGGCGGACGTCACCGCCATTCTTCAGTTCGGAGGTGATGACGGAAAACACGGCATCGACGGCCGATTGAGCGTCGCCCTTGGAGAGCTTCGCGGCTTCGGCAACCGCGGATACGAGTTCGTTCTTGTTCATCAAGTTCCCTTCCATGAGAAAGAACCGGGGACACGAGTCGCCCGGCAGGAAAGGGACATTAGAAAGAAGCGCTCCCGCAACCAAGCGGAAATCTGGCCTGAACAGCAGAAAAACCGCAGAATTCCGCGGTTTCTCACAGAAAAGCCGGGCTGGGAGCCCGGCTTTTCGTGATGCAGCGCAACATTGCGACCGTTTCTAGTGAGCGAGGGTCTTTCCGGCCTCGCCCGCCGTGTCGACCTTGGCGGACACCGCTTCCGCCGGTTCGGTCCACTCGATCGGATCCGGCATGCGCACAAGGGCGTGCTTGAGCACCTCGCCGACGCGGCTCACAGGGACGATCTCCATGCCGCTCTTCACGTTGTCGGGGATCTCCGCCAGGTCCTTGGCGTTCTCCTCCGGGATCAGCACCTTCTTGATGCCGCCGCGAAGAGCCGCAAGCAGCTTCTCCTTGAGGCCGCCGATCGGCAGGACGCGCCCGCGCAGCGTGATCTCGCCCGTCATCGCCACGTCCTTGCGAACGGGAATGCCGGTCAGGATCGACACGATGGCGGTGGCCATCGCGGTGCCTGCGGACGGACCATCCTTCGGCGTGGCGCCTTCCGGCACGTGCACGTGGATGTCGCGCTTGTCGAACAGCGGCGGCTCGATGCCGAAATCGATGGCCCGGCTGCGGACGTAGGATGCCGCCGCAGAGATCGATTCCTTCATGACGTCCCTGAGGTTGCCCGTCACCGTCATCTTGCCCTTGCCGGGCATCATGACGCCCTCGACGGTCAACAGCTCGCCGCCGACCTCAGTCCAGGCAAGACCCGTGACGACGCCCACCTGATCCTCGCCCTCGACCTGCCCGTACCGATAGCGCGGCACGCCGAGATAGTCGGACAGGTTCTCCGGCGTGATCTTCACGGACTTCTTCTTGGTCCTGAGGATCTCGGTGACCGCCTTGCGCCCAAGCTTCATCAGCTCGCGCTCGAGGCTACGGACGCCCGCCTCCCGCGTGTAGGTCTGGATGATCGAGCGGATCGCGTCGTCGCCGACGGAGAACTCCTT
Organism: Mesorhizobium shangrilense; assembly: GCF_028826155.1. NCBI lineage: Bacteria > Pseudomonadati > Pseudomonadota > Alphaproteobacteria > Hyphomicrobiales > Phyllobacteriaceae > Arvimicrobium > Arvimicrobium flavum. Next base: position 2,815,872 of record NZ_JAQGPN010000001.1, on the reverse strand, counting down.
CGGCTGCAGCGCGTGATCGCGGACCACCTTCGGCATCAGGTGCCGCTTGGCGATCTCGACCTTCTCGTCCTCGGTGTAGCCGGCGAGACGGATGATCTCCATGCGGTCCATGAGGGGCGCAGGGATGTTCAGCGTATTCGCCGTTGTCACGAACATCACGCTCGACAGATCGTATTCGACCTCGAGATAGTGGTCCATGAAGGACGAGTTCTGCTCCGGATCGAGCACCTCCAGCAAAGCCGACGACGGGTCGCCGCGGAAATCCATGCCCATCTTGTCGATCTCGTCGAGCAGGAAGAGCGGATTGGACTTCTTCGCCTTCTTCATCGACTGGATGACCTTGCCGGGCATCGAGCCGATATAGGTCCGGCGGTGGCCGCGGATCTCGGCCTCGTCACGAACGCCGCCCAGCGCCATGCGCACGAACTCGCGTCCGGTCGCCTTGGCGATCGACTTGCCGAGCGAGGTCTTGCCGACGCCGGGAGGACCGACGAGGCACAGGATCGGCCCCTTGATCTTCCGCTGGCGGCTCTGCACGGCCAGATACTCGACGATGCGTTCCTTGACCTTCTCGAGGCCGTAGTGGTCCGTGTCGAGCACTTCCTGGGCAAAGTTCAGGTCCTGCTTGACCTTGGAATTCTTGCCCCAAGGGATCGACAGCAGCCAGTCGAGATAGTTGCGAACCACCGTCGCCTCGGCCGACATGGGCGACATCGTCTTCAGCTTCTTCAGCTCGGCTTGCGCCTTTTCGCGCGCCTCCTTGGAGAGCTTGGTCTTCTTGATGCGCTCCTCGATCTCGGCGGTCTCGTCGCGGCCGTCCTCGCCTTCGCCGAGTTCCTTCTGGATCGCCTTCATCTGCTCGTTGAGGTAGTACTCGCGCTGCGTCTTCTCCATCTGGCGCTTGACGCGCGAGCGGATGCGCTTCTCCACCTGGAGCACGGAGATCTCGGCTTCCATGAAGCCCATGGCCTTCTCGAGCCGCTCCTTGACGGACAGCGTGCCGAGCATCTCCTGCTTCTCGGGGATCTTGATCGCAAGATGCGAGGCGACGGTGTCCGCCAGCTTGGAATAGTCCTCGATCTGGCCGGCCGCGCCCACGACCTCCGGAGAGATCTTCTTGTTGAGCTTCACGTAGTTCTCGAAATCGGCCACGACCGAGCGGGCCAGCGCCTCGACCTCGACTTCGTCCTCTTCCGGCTCCACCAGGATGCCCGCGCTCGCCTCGTGAAAGTCGGCACGGTCCGTGAAAGTGCTGATCTTGGCGCGCGCGGTTCCCTCGACCAGCACCTTGACGGTGCCGTCGGGCAGCTTCAGGAGCTGCAGCACGTTGGCAAGAGTGCCGATGTCGTAAATCGCGTCGGCTGCCGGATCGTCGTCAGCCGCATTCATCTGGGTCGCGAGAAGGATCTGCTTCTCCGCGCCCATCACCTCTTCCAGCGCCTTGATCGACTTCTCACGCCCAACGAAGAGCGGGACGATCATGTGCGGAAACACGACGATGTCGCGCAGTGGGAGGACTGCGAAAACGCCGCTGCCGGAAGACCGGGGTGATTTGGCCATTGTCTTACCTTTCTGTCGCGACCGCCAAAGAGCCTGCCGCGAATCCCATCATAATAGCCGCGAGGGCTTCCGCCTATCATCCATTGTGGTGATGACCTTCAGCACGGAGAGCTAGCGCGCGACCCACCTGTCGTTAGTTGGCGTTGCAATGCACAAAGATCAAGTGCGGGCCGCGATTCCGGCGACCTCCGCTGGCCAGGGCGTCGGCGTCGCGACGAAGCCGCGGACATTGTCGTGCGCCTACGCGAAGACGGCGCCCGAAGGCGCCGCCGCAGACAAAATGAAAGGAACGGAGCGCCTCAGGCGCTGACCGGGCCCTTCTTCTCCTTGGCTTCGGAGTAGATGTAGAGCGGCCGGGCGCTACCGGTGACGACCTCGTCAGAAATCACCACCTCGCGCACGCCCTCCAGAGCCGGCAGCTCGAACATAGTGTCGAGCAGGATCGCCTCCATGATCGAGCGCAGGCCGCGCGCGCCCGTCTTGCGCTCGATGGCGCGCTTGGCGATGGCCGACAGCGCGTTCTCGTGGAAGGTCAGGTCGACGTTCTCCATCTCGAACAGACGCTGGTACTGCTTGACCAGCGCATTCTTCGGCTCGGTCAGGATCTGGATGAGCGCCGGCTCGTCCAGGTCCTCGAGCGTCGCCAGGACCGGCAGACGGCCCACGAACTCAGGGATCAGGCCGAACTTCAGCAGGTCTTCGGGCTCGACCAAGCGGAAGAGGTCGCCGGTACGGCGGTCCTCCGGCGACGCGACGGCCGCGCCGAAGCCGATCGAGGTCTTGCGCCCGCGATCCGAGATGATCTTGTCGAGGCCTGCGAAGGCGCCGCCGCAGATGAAAAGGATGTTGGCCGTATCGACCTGCAGGAACTCCTGCTGCGGGTGCTTCCTGCCGCCCTGCGGCGGCACGGAGGCCACGGTGCCTTCCATGATCTTGAGCAGCGCCTGCTGGACGCCCTCGCCCGACACGTCGCGGGTGATGGAGGGGTTGTCCGACTTGCGGCTGATCTTGTCGATCTCGTCGATGTAGACGATGCCGCGCTGCGCACGCTCGACATTGTAATCGGCTGCCTGCAGCAGCTTCAGGATGATGTTCTCGACGTCCTCGCCGACATAGCCGGCCTCTGTCAGCGTCGTCGCGTCCGCCATGGTGAACGGCACATCGATGATGCGGGCCAGTGTCTGGGCGAGCAGCGTCTTGCCGCAGCCCGTCGGGCCGATCAGCAGGATGTTCGACTTCGCCAGTTCGACGTCGTTGCTCTTCCCGGCATGGGCCAGGCGCTTGTAGTGATTGTGAACGGCGACCGACAACACGCGCTTGGCGTAGGGCTGGCCGATCACATAGTCGTCGAGGACCTTCAGGATCTCCTGAGGCGTCGGGACGCCCTCGCGGGACTTCACCATCGAGGTTTTGTTTTCCTCGCGGATGATGTCCATGCACAGTTCGACGCACTCGTCGCAAATGAACACGGTGGGGCCCGCGATCAGCTTGCGCACCTCATGCTGGCTCTTTCCGCAGAAGGAGCAGTACAGGGTGTTCTTGGAATCACCGCCGCCGTGGCTGACCTTGCTCATGCCTTCTCAGTCCTCTTTGGGGCCGCGCGGAGCGGAACCCTCAGTCACCTGTTCCACGCAACCTAAGGCGTGAACGCGCCCGTGCCAACCGTTTTGCCTCGTGCATCGCATTATCCCGACAATCACGACCGGGGCTGTCACGCTTTGCGACTCGGGCAGTCTTCAATGCGAAATTAAGCCATCGAAGCTCAATTTAGGCTTAACGTACGGATTCGTCACAGCCGAGGAAACAGCAAATTGTGACGGAATTGCCGCAGCCGCGACCCAATTGCGGCGGTGCGGCATTCCGTCAGCCGACGAACATATGCGCTCAGGCAGTGACGCTGGTTTCCATCGCCTCGCGCGTCGTGATCACCTTGTCGATGAGCCCGAACGCCTGCGCCTCTTCCGCCGTCATGAAATGATCGCGGTCGAGCGTGCGCTCGATGGTCTCGTAGTCCTTGCCGGTGTGCTTCACGTAGACTTCGTTCAGGCGACGCTTCAGCTTGATGATGTCCTGCGCGTGGCGCTCGATGTCGGAAGCCTGGCCCTGGAAGCCGCCCGAAGGCTGGTGAACCATGATGCGGGCGTTCGGCGTCGCGAAGCGCATGTCCTTGTGGCCGGCGCACAGCAACAGCGACCCCATCGAAGCGGCCTGACCGGTGCAGAGCGTCGACACGGCAGGCTTGATGAACTGCATCGTGTCGTAGATGGCCATGCCGGACGTCACCACCCCGCCGGGCGAGTTGATGTACAGGCTGATTTCCTTCTTGGGGTTCTCGGCCTCAAGGAAGAGCAGCTGCGCGCACACCAGCGTCGCCATGCCGTCTTCGACGGGTCCGGTGATGAAGATGATGCGCTCCTTGAGCAGGCGCGAGAAGATGTCATAGGCGCGCTCGCCCCGATTGGTCTGCTCGACCACCATCGGCACGAGGTTCATGTAGGTTTCGACGGGATCTCTCATCACTGTCCTTCGTTGGACGCGATTCCGGCGTGAAGATCAGAATCGGGATTGGGTGGCTGTCTGCTAAATAGGATGCCGACCACGCGTTGCGCAAGGCCGCGAATCGGCGCTGGCTCATTAACCTTTCCGGCCGCCTCACGAGAAGCAGAAGTCCTTGCCCGGCAGCAGTGGCGGCGGCTCCTCGCCCAGCGCCGCGAGGACAGACCTTTCGCAGACGTGGCATACGCCGTCCAGCGGCAGGGAGCCGAGGCGATCAGCCATTGGCTCCCAGCAGGACCGAAGCTGCCGGCCAGCAATGTTTGCGAAGCCGGCCGTCGCTCAGGCATGCTCCGCCCGCAACCACGATTTCAGGCGGACGAGACCGTCGCCACCGGCGTCCTGCTCGACGGCCTTCGCGACATTGACGCCGACCGCCGCCCCGAACTTGTAGCCATGGCCCGAGCACGCCGATACGACGAGGCACTTTCCGAACCCGGCCGCCGTGAAGCGCTCGTCGGCGGTAAAGGTGTAGGCGCACGTCACCACCTCGCGCACCAGATACTCGCCGATGCGCGCCAGGGGCGGCGCGAAGAGATCGCGGATCGCCTCGCCCTCCTCCGCCACAGGTTGACGGTTCCAGTCCGCGTCGCTGGTGCGCACCTTGTGCAGCCCCGAGCCGAACTTCAGCCCGCCGCGGCCCGACGGAGGGATGATGTAGCCGTCGGTCTTGCCGCCAACGTCGAGGATCACCGGTGCGGCCTCCCAGGCAGCCGCCAGGTCTGTCGGCGCATCGAGGTAGACGACCGCCGTGCGGTAGGTCTTCAGTTCGCCATCGAGCTCCGGAAACAGTTTTAGGACCCAGGCGCCGGCCGTCACCACGACCCTGTCTGCGACCAGCGTCTCGCCGCTGGCAAGCTCGAGCCTCCCAGCTTCGCGGTCGATCGCAACGACTTTGCTGTTCTCGTAGACATTCGCGCCACTGGCGCGCAGCCAACGGGCGATGCCGGCGGCGATTCTGCGGCAATGCAGGGCCCCGCCGTCGGGGGAGAAAAAGGCGTGTCGGAAGGACCCCGGCAACAGGAATTCCCAGCGGGCGGCGGCATCGTCGGCCTCGACATACTCCAGTTCGTAGCCGCCGGCGCGCATGCCCTCCAGATGCCGCTCGGCCTCGTCGCCCTGCTCGCGCGAGACGCACAGGAAGCCGCGTGGATCGTAGTGGCGCTCGCCGAGGTCGGACCACAGCTCTTCCCAGGCGTCGTAGGCCTCGGTGATGAGCCGCCCGTAGCCGGCGGCAGCGCCGTAGGCGCGGCGGATAATGCGGTGGTGGTCGCCCGACGCGGCGAGCGCATTGGGAATGCCGCCCTGTTCCAGCAGCGTGACGTTGTGCCCACGCTTCGTCAGCGCCCATGCTGTCGACAGTCCGGCAATGCCTGCACCCACGACGATGACGTTCACGCCCAAACTCCTGTCGCTGCAACCTCACAAGCGCCGTTCCACGTCGTCGCAGACGCTGGCGTAGCATCGGCAAGATAAGCTAACTGTCGCGACATGACAGATACAAAGCCGGCCTATCTCGACTACGACCCCGCAAGCCGCCGCCTGCGCCTCGACCCGCACGCACATGACTTTGTCCAGAATCCCTACGAGGCCTACGCCTGGCTCCACGCCCGTGGCGGGACCTTCTTCTGGGAGGATTTCGGGTTCTGGTGCCTCGGCCGCTATCAGGACGTGAACGGCCTGCTCCGCGACCGCCGCTTCGGACGCGAACGGCCCGGCGGCTATCTCTCCATCGCGGGGGACGGAAACCGATCCCACCTCACCCATTTCGATGGCATCGAGGCGAACTCGATGCTGGAGCTGGAACCGCCCGTCCACACCCGGCTGCGCACCCTCGTCAATCGCGCCTTCGTCTCGCGGCAGGTCGAGCGGCTGCGCCCGCGTGTCGAGGCGCTGGCCCACGAACTTATCGACCGGTTCCCGGACCGCGAGCCGGTGGACCTGCTCCCTGCCTATGCCGCACCCCTGCCGATCACCATCATCGCCGAGATGCTCGGCGTGCCCGTCGAAATGGGACCGCAGTTGCTCGACTGGTCGCACCAGATGGTCGCGATGTACATGCACGGCCGCACGCGCGAGACAGAGGAGCGCGCCGACCAGGCTGCCCGCGACTTCGCCGATTTCCTGCGGGGCTACGTGGATGAGCGCCGCAAGGAGCCCGGCGACGATCTCTTGTCGCTGCTGATATCGGCGCAGGAAGACGGCCAAAAACTCTCCGAGGACGAACTGATTTCCTCGACAATCCTGCTGCTCAACGCCGGCCATGAGGCGACCGTGCACCAGACTGGAAACGCCGTGCGCACCGTCCTCGCCCAGGGCGGCGATCCCCGCAGGTTCTTCACCTCGCCCGAGGCGACCGCTGCAACTGTCGAGGAATGCCTGCGCATCGACGCTCCGCTGCACATGTTCACACGCTATGCCTATGACGAACTCGAGCCCGTGCCCGGTGTGCTGCTGAAGCCCGGAGAGCAGGTCGGCCTGCTGCTCGGCATGGCCAACAACGACCCTTCAGCGTTCGAAGCCCCTGATGCCTTCCGGCCCGACCGGACCGACCAGAAGAACGTGTCGTTCGGCGCGGGCATCCATTTCTGCATCGGCGCGCCGCTTGCCCGGCTGGAACTGCAGGTGTCGCTAAAGGTGCTGTTCGATCGACTGCCGGAGTTGCGATTCGCGGAGGAGTCGCACTTCCGCGACACCTATCATTTTCACGGGCTGGAGCGGCTTCTGGCGAGATCGTGACAAATCCCGTTCCGCGCGGATTCGCGGAACGGGCATGAGTGGATAACCTCAAGACGCGGTCAGATCTTCAACGTCCGGTTTTCCTCGCGGCCGACGCCGCGGATCTCGATACGGTCGGCATAGACGTCCACCACGGAGTAGGCGGTCGTGTCGGGCGTATCGACCATGCCCTTGAAGGTGACGAAGTGCTTGCCCTCGGCTTCGCCGTAGTTGCCGGCATGATTGTGGCCGTTGAAGAAGGCGACGAAGTTGTCGAAGCCTGACAGCAACGAGACGATCCGCTCGGAATCCCACAGATTGTGGATGTTGGGCGGAAACACCGGATAGTGGCACATGACGATCGCCTTTTCGCCGACGGACTGGGCCTTCTTCATGGTGTCCTCCAGCCAGGCGAACTGCTCGTCGCTGACCGATCCGTTCCAGCTCTGGGCGTTCTCGGCTCCCTTGGCCTTCAGCTCCTCCAGGCGCTTAGCGGCCACCTCACGGCGCGGATCATCCTTCGGAGGAGCAAAAAGGCTCACATCGTTGCCGTCCAGCACGATGAAGCGATGGCCGCCACCGGCGAAGTCGTAATAGGCCTTCTCGAGGCCGGTCGTACGCACGACGGAGGTCAGATACTCCGGCGCCACGTCGTAGTCGTGATTGCCGAGCAGGAAGAAGTGCTCGTGCTTCAGCTTGTCGTAGAGCGGCAGGATGTGGTTGAAACTCTTCCAGTGGCGATCGATGATGTCGCCAAGCGTCGCCACGAACTGAAGTTCTTCCTGGTTGAACGCCTCGATCGCCTCCGACAGCTTCCACAGGCTGTTCGCATAATAGCGGTTGGACTTCAGGTTGGGCACGACCGGCGCGTATTGCGGATCCGCAACGATGCCGAACCGGAAGAGCGGCGCATCCTGCGCGATGGCGCGGGCCACGGTGGTGAATCCTGCGAATGGGGCGAGGAGCGCAGCTGCGGCGCCCATCTTGATAACGTTGCGGCGGTTGACCATGTCGGCCTCCATGCTTGTTGAAACAAGCTGGAGCTAGCCGCGCGCGATGACACCGGGGTGACAGCGCCGAAAATGCTGTGCGATGTGACTTTATTTCTCGAGTTGGCTGCCCGCGACGAGGATGTGAACAGCGGGTGACTGCCGCCTGGCGAACCGGGCTGGACCTACCCTCAGAGCCTGATCACATATTCCTTGCGCGTCGTCTCGACGACTTCCCACGTTCCCTTGAAGCCGGGCCGGATGACAAAGCTGTCGCCGGCCTTCACCGTGCGCACCTCGCCGCCGTCCTCGGTAATCACCGACACGCCGGAGAGGATGTGGCAGAATTCCCATTCGTCGTAGCGGATGCGCCACTTGCCGGGCGTCGATTCCCAGATGCCTGCGTAGAGGCCGCCGTCGGCCTCCTCCGCGTTCCACGTGCAGAAAGCGGGAGCGCCCGAGATGACCCGGTCCGCGGCCGGAGCGCCCATTTCCGGTTCGATGCCACTGACATCGACCTTCAGAAATCTTGCATCGCTCATGAAGGGCTCCATTGCAGGCGGAGCCCTTCATGCCACGGCGATCAGACCTTCGCCAGCGCCTGCTCGAGGTCGGCGATGATGTCCTGCGCGTCCTCGATGCCGATCGAGAGGCGCACCGTGTCCGGTCCGGCGCCCGCGGCCACTTTCTGCTCGTCGGAGAGCTGGCGGTGGGTGGTCGAGGCCGGGTGGATCACCAGCGACTTGGTGTCGCCGACATTGGCGAGGTGCGAGAACAGCTCCAGCGCCTCGACGAACTTCACGCCGGCGTCGTAGCCACCCTTGAGGCCGAAGGTGAACACCGCCCCCGCGCCGTTCGGCGAATACTTCTTCTGCTGAGCGTGGTTCTTGCTGGTGGGCAGGCCCGAATGCTCGACCCAGGCCACCTTCGGATGGTTCGAGAGCCATTCGGCAACGGTCAGTGCGTTGTCCGAGTGGCGCTGCATGCGAAGCGCCAGCGTCTCCAGGCCGGTGAGGATCATGAAGGCGTTGAACGGCGAGATCGCCGGACCGAAATCGCGCAGGCCGAGCACACGCGCCGCGATCGCGAAGGCGAAGTTGCCGAACGTCTCGTGGAGGACCAGCCCGGCATATTCGGGCCGCGGCTCCGACAGCATCGGATACTTGCCTGACTTCGACCAGTCGAAGGTGCCGCCGTCGACCAGCACGCCGCCGATCGAATTGCCGTGGCCGCCGATGAACTTGGTCAGCGAGTGCACGACGATGTCGGCGCCATGCTCGATCGGCCGCACCAGGTACGGCGAGGCCAGAGTGTTGTCGACGATGAGCGGGATGCCGTGCTTGCGCGCCACGTCGCTGATCTTCTCAATGTCGACGAAGTTGCCGGCGGGGTTCGCCACGCTCTCGATGAAGATCGCCTTGGTCTTGTCGTCGATCTGGGCCTCGAAGGTCGCCGGATCGTTGGCGTCGGCCCAGCGCACTTCCCAGCCGAAGTTCTTGAAGGCGTGGCCGAACTGATTGATCGAGCCGCCGTAAAGCTTGTTGGCGGCGACGAAATTCTCGCCCGGCCGCATGATCGTGTGGAAGACCAGCATCTGCGCGGCATGGCCGGACGCGGTCGCCAGAGCGGCGGTGCCGCCTTCGAGGGCAGCGATGCGCTCCTCCAGCACTGCCTGGGTCGGATTCATGATGCGGGTGTAGATGTTGCCGAACGCCTTCAGGCCGAAAAGCGACGCGGCGTGATCGGCATCGTCGAAGACGTAGGACGTGGTCTGGTAGATCGGGGTCGCCCGGGCGCCGGTCGCCGGATCCGGCTTCGCGCCGGCATGGACGGCAAGCGTATTAAAACCTGGTGCGCGCTGCGACATGTCTTTCCCTCTTTTCGGATGCCTGAGATGCGGGCGCATTGATCGCAAAGCGCGTGGGCAAAAGCAAAGAGGAAAATTGCGCGCTTTGCCGCTGCGGCAGCATGCGATGCGCACAATCAGCGCAGCGGGAGCCTTTCATGCTCAACCACCGGTGAAATTTCCCGCGATGCTGACTGCGCCTGCGGTTGTCCAGCTATCCTTGCCGGATTCCGAAACTCTGGAACCCGGTTCTCAGCGTGGGCTTCTTCGACGAGATGACCCGACTGTTGACGCCATTCCAGCCGATCTCGCCCGACAGCCGGCCGTACTCGATCTTGGGGCAGCGGTTCATCACCACCTTGATGCCAGCCGCTTCCGCCCTGGCGGCCGCCTCGTCGTGGCGGACGGTGAGTTGCATCCAGATCACTTTTGGCAGCGGCGTCAGCGCCAGCACTTCCTCGACGATCGGCGGCACGGCGGCCGACGCCCGAAAGATGTCGACCATGTCGATGGGCTCGGGCACGTCGGCGAGCTTCGCGTAGGTCATGCGGCCGAGAATTTCTTTCCCCGCATGACCCGGGTTGATCGGAAATACGGTAAAACCCTTGGCGATCATGTACTTCGCCACGAAGAAGCTCGGCCGAACGTCGTTGGCGGACGCGCCGACGATCGCGACCGTCTTCACCGAGTTGAGGATGCCGGCGATGTAGGAATTTTCGTAGTCGTCGTGGTTCATGCGGGCAGCGCAATCCGTCCTTCGGCGTCGATCGGAAAGTCCAGATTATGGGCGACCTCCCAGAGATTGCCCTCCGGATCCGCAAAATATCCATACCAGCCGCCCCAAAAGGCGCGGCCGGACGCCTTGACGATGCGGCCGCCCGCCTTTTCGGCGAGCGCCAGCACCTCGTCCACCTCGGACTCGGACCGGGTGTTGTAGGCGAGATAGACCTTGGAGACGCCCTCGCCGAAACGAATGCCGGCATCCTCTTCCGCACTCGTGCGCGGGAACAGCGCCAGGATCGCCCCGCCCATCTGGAAGAAGGCGACGCCGTCCTTGATCCGATGACGCGTCAGGCCCATAGCTTCGTAGAAAGCGGCCATACGGTCGAGGTCTTCGACGGCGATGGTGATTATGGAGACGCGAGGTTGCATCAATCTTCGGTCCACTCCGGCTTGCGCTTGCCGATGAAGGCGTCGATGCCCTCGACCGCATCTTTGCCCAGCATGTTCTCCACCATGACCCGGGCGCCGTAGTCGTAGGCCTCAGCCAACCCCATTTCCGCCTGTCGATAAAACGCCTCCTTCCCGAGCTTCAGCGCTGAAGGCGATTTGGACGCAATGGTTTGCGCGTATTTGTTGACGACCTGGGCGAGATATTCGCGCGGCACAACCCGGTTGATCAGGCCGAACTCCCTGGCCGTTGCGGCATCCACCATCTCGCCGGTCAGCAGCATCTCCATGGCGTGCTTGGGCTTGAGCCCGCGCACCAGCGCCACCCCCGGCGTCGTGCAGAACAGCCCGACATTGATGCCGTTGACGCCGAACGTCGCTTGGTCGGAGGCGATGGCGAGGTCGCAGGACGCCACCAGCTGGCACCCAGCGGCAGTGGCTATGCCGTCCACTTCCGCGATCACCGGCTTCGGATGACGCACGATGGACTGCATCAGGACCGAGCACACGGCAAACGTCTTCTCGAAATAGCCCTTGCCGCCGTCGGCATCGGCGCGGTGCGCCGTCATCTGCTTGAGGTCGTGTCCGCCCGAGAACAGCTTTCCGGCGGCCGCGATCACGATGACCCGGACCGATTTGTCGGCCGCCGCCGAATCCAGCGCAGTCTGCAGCGCCTCCATCGCCTCCAGCGAAAGCACGTTGGCCGGCGGATTGGAGAGCGTGAGGCGCAGGATGTCGCCTTCCTGCGAACTCAGGATTGGCCCTTCCGCTTCCGGTGCGCGCTTCATGGCGAGGATTTCGGCCAAAGACTGCCTCCTTGTGATCCGTCAGGTCATGCGACCCTCCCAGAACCTAGCACGGGCGGTCTTGAAGAACACCACTTGACCGTGCTTTCTGGCGCCTTTGCTCCAACGGACCGCCAGCCCATGCCACAACAACACAAGCTCGAACCGGTGATGACGGTCGAAGAGGTCAATGCACTGATCGCGCGGGAGTTTCCCCAGCTTAACGAGATGGAGGAGTTCTACCAGGCGATCGAAGTCTTTCCCGGCGGCTGCACGGTCCGGCTGAATGCAACGCAGAGGCATCTGAGACCCGGCGGCACCGTTTCCGGTCCGGCGCTGTTCACGCTTGCCGATATCGGCGGCTATGTCTGCGCACTGTCACATGGCGGACCGGACGCACTGTCGGTCACCACCAACCTCAACATCAACTTCGTGCGCAAGGCCGAAATCGGCCCCATTGACGGCCATTGCCGCATTCTGAAGCTCGGCAAGAGCCTGCTGGTCTTCGATTGCGACATCGTGGCCGGCCCGGACCGCCAGACTGTGGCGCATGCCACCGGCACGTTCTCGATCCCGCCACGGAAATAGGAAATCGATCGGCTGCTGCCCCGCGCCTATCTCACATCCGGATCAGGGCAAATGAGATCCCCGGGCCTGCACGGCCGCTTGAGGGACTGGATCGTCACGTCTCGGACGAATTGATGAGCCGGCCGAGGCTTGTCGAGGGCCTTGGCCAGTTCGTCGAACGTGTTCTGGCCGACCATGCCGTCGTCCTTGATTCCCTTGTCCCGCTGGAACTTCTGGACGGCACGGAACGTCTCGGGACCAAAGGCGCCGTCCGGCGTTATGCTGGCGCCTCCGTCCGTTACCTTGACGCTCTGCATGAGGTCATAGCCGAGCGTATAGAGATAGGCTTGCACCAGGCCGGCAGCTTCGGTGTTCCGCTCCCACCAACCGATCGGCGTTCTCGTGTCATTGTAGGCTTCGTCAAAGCGCGCCAGACCCGGCGGTGTAAGCAGGCGCGTGGCGGAGCGCGGGTACATACCTAACAATAGCATACCGACCCGCCACCCGCAATTTGGACCGATCGCTGCGGTATTTTATTACCTCACTCCCAACTCGTTGTTTTTGTTGTCCAATTTTTTTCTGACCCAGATTGACGCGCACGACCCCCTCGCCTATAAGCCGCCGTGGAAAAGCATCCCTCGGGCCGCCTTTCCGTCATTGCCGGCCTCGGCTGGCAAGCCAAGCAACAAGAAACGCCCTCGTCAGAGGGTCCTTTTTGAGAGCAAAACCATGAAGACATTTTCGCAGAAGCCTGCGGAGGTGGTGAAGAAGTGGGTGCTGATCGACGCCGAGGGTCTCGTCGTCGGCCGTCTCGCCACCATCATCGCCAACCGTCTGCGCGGCAAGCACAAGCCGACCTTCACCCCGCATGTCGACGACGGCGACAACGTCATCGTCATCAATGCCGACAAGGTCGCCTTCACCGGCAACAAGTACAACGACAAGATGTACTACTGGCACACCGGCCATCCCGGCGGCATCAAGGAGCGCACCGCGCGCCAGCTGCTCGAGGGTCGTTTCCCGGAGCGCGTCGTCGAGAAGGCGGTTGAACGCATGATCCCGCGCGGCCCGCTCGGCCGTCGCCAGATGAAGAATCTCCGCGTCTATGCCGGCGCCGAGCACCCGCACACGGCGCAGCAGCCCGAGACGCTCGACGTCGGCGCGCTGAACTCCAAGAACAAGAGGGCCTGATCCTATGGCTGAGCTTTCCTCGCTCGCAGAACTGGGCGCCGCCACCGGTCAGACCGGTACGCAGCCCGCCGCCCCGGTGCATGTCCAGAAGCTGGACAAGCAGGGTCGCGCCTACGCCACCGGCAAGCGCAAGGACGCCATCGCGCGCGTCTGGGTGAAGCCGGGCACCGGCAAGATCATCATCAACGACAAGGAATATGCGGCCTACTTCGCGCGTCCTGTCCTGCAGATGGTGCTGCGCCAGCCGATCGTCGCGACCAACCGTGATGGCCAGTTCGACATCATCGCCACCGTCACCGGCGGCGGCCTGTCCGGCCAGGCGGGCGCCGTCCGCCACGGCATCTCGAAGGCGCTGACCTACTACGAGCCGGGCCTGCGCTCGATCCTCAAGAAAAGCGGCTTCCTGACCCGCGACAGCCGTACCGTCGAGCGCAAGAAGTACGGCAAGGCCAAGGCCCGCCGCAGCTTCCAGTTCTCGAAGCGCTGATTTCGGCAGGGCTTCGCGCCCACCGCATCTATGGAAAAGGCCGTCTCGCGCGGCCTTTTTTTTGTGGCGTGCCGGCCCGGAGCCAGCGATGGACAATCTTGCGCCGGCGCGCGCCCGGGTGTACGGACGCAGCATCACTCGAACCGGAAAGGAGGCCGGCGTGACGCTCTTCGATCGCCTACACCGTCAGCGCGGCCCCGTTTGCGCCCTGCAGGCTTGCTTGCAGGGCTGACCAGGGACGGTCCAACGGTTCACTTCCGTTCGTTTCTTTTGGTCTGCCCTTCGTGGTGATCCCTCTCCTCGAGGTGTCGCCGAAGTGCAAAGGTCCGGTGCCTTGCAGCGCCCGGACACTTCCAAGAGAAGCTCCATGTCTCTGATCAGCCTCAAGAATGTTGGCGTCACCCTCGGAACGCCTCTGTTTTCCGACCTGAACCTCGTCATCGGCGCCGGCGACCGCATCGGCGTCGTGGCGGCCAATGGTCGCGGCAAGTCGACGCTCCTGCACTGTCTGGCCGGCGCCGCAGAGCCCACCGCAGGCGACATCACCCGCAGTCGAGGTCTTACCGTCGGCCACGTTGAGCAGCATGTTCCGGCAACACTGCTCGACCTCACGTTTCACGATGCCGTCGCGGCCGCGCTCGATCCTGCGACCCTCGCCGGCGAAAGCTGGCGCGTCGATGTCGCGCTGGATTTGCTCGACGTGCCTCCCGGCCTGCGCGACCGGCCGGTGCGGGCGCTGAGCGGCGGTTGGCAGCGCCTGTTGCTGCTGGCACGCGTGACGGTCGCCGAGCCGGACGTCTATCTGCTCGACGAGCCGACCAACCATCTCGACCTGGAGAAGATCGCGCGTCTGGAAGATTGGCTGGCCGCCCTTTCCCGCGACACACCCGTCGTCGTTGCGAGCCACGATCGCGCTTTTCTGGACAGCGCCACCAATCGCACGCTTTTCCTGCGTCCGGTGCGCTCGCCGATCTTTGCGCTGCCCTATTCCCGGGCCCGTGTGGCGCTTGCAGAAACGGATGCCGCGACGGAGCGCCAATACCAGCGCGACATCAAGACTGCGGAAGGCTTGCGCCGGCAGGCCGCCAGGCTCAACAACATCGGCGTCAACTCCGGCAGCGATCTTTTGACGGTGAAGACCAAGCAGTTGAAAGCCCGCGCCGAGCGCCTGGAGCAGACCGCAAAGCCCGCGCACCGCGAGCGCACGGCCGGCGATATCCGCCTCGCCAACCGCGGCACCCATGCGAAAGTGCTGATCTCGTTTGACGATGCGCCTGTTTCGACGCCTGACGGGACGCTCCTGTTCACGACGGGCAAGCGAGCCATTTGCCAGGGTGATCGGATCGTGCTGCTCGGCGCCAATGGCGCGGGCAAGTCGTGCTTCATCGGGCTGGTTAGCCGCGCGATCGCGACCTCCGGTTCCGTTGCAGGCGCGAAGGTCACGCCCTCCGTCGTGCCCGGCCATGCCGACCAGGGCATGACCGGCATCGAGGGCGACGACACGCCATTCGAACTGTTGTCCCGTCGTTTCGAGCTCGGCGATCAGCGGCTGCGCAGTTTACTCGCCGGCGCCGGCCTGAATGTCGAAATGCAGGCGCGGCCGCTACGCAATCTGTCCGGCGGGCAGAAGGCCCGTCTGATGATGCTCGTGCTGCGCCTTACCAATCCCAACTTCTACCTTCTCGACGAGCCGACCAACCATCTCGACATCGATGGACAGGAGGCGCTCGAGGGGGAACTGCTGGAGCATGGGGTGAGTTGCGTGCTGGCCTCGCACGATCGCTCGTTCGTCAGGAATGTCGGCAACCGCTTCTGGTTGATCGAGAAGCGTCGGCTTGTCGAGGTCGACGATGCCGAAGCCTTCTTCGCCTCGGCGCGAAGATGAGCCCGAGGCTAATCAGCGTGGTTCCGCTCAGCCCCCGAAAGCCAGCGCGTTGGGGATTTCGAAGCGCTCGGACTTGCCGATGCGGATCATGTGGAGATCGGATTCGCGCGTGAAGCGGATGTCTTCGGTCGCGTCCGAGCTGTCTGGCTCGCCGTTGCGGAAGCGGATGATCCGCTCGCCGCCGTCGGGCCAGACGACCAGAACCTCGGCCTCGCCCTTGCTCCCACGGCTGACGCCGGCCTGGCAGGCAGACATCGGCTGCCCGAAATAGCGAGCACAAGGAATATCGCCGGTGGCGTCGAATTCAGGCTCGGCCGGCTCCGCCAACGTGGATGAATCACCAGCGACATCTTCGGAAACACTTGCCAGCGCGCTTCCGCCAGCGCCCTCGAGATAGCGCGCCGGCGCCCAGCCGGCCAGCTTGCTGGAGTGGACGTCCTCGACCTTGCACCATTGCGCGCCGTTGATCTCGCTGCAGCCAAGGTTCCTCAGCTGCGATCCGTTCGGCAGCCGCCCGATCAGCATGCCCGTGGGCGATGCGGTGGCGCGCACGTTGAGCTCATCTCCGGGCGCAAGGCCGGTGACGACGAAGAACTGCGGGCCCGATGCGTCGCCCTCCTGTGCGTGGAGCCCGGAGATCGAGGCGAGCAGGTAGGCAAAGGCGGCGGCGATGGGGGTTCGGGGCATGGGCGGCGCTCTGCAGAATCGGCGATTCGATGGGCCATCTCATGAGTCTGAGTCAGCTTTGCGGCGATGACAAGCTATTGGCTGAGATCAATCGCCGCCTCGACCTGGTCGACCGCATAGGGGACTCGATAACCATTGGCGTCGAGCCAGAGGATCGCGGCCTCCGGCTCGTCGGTCTGGATGATGGTCGCCCCTCGATCCGCCCAGAAGCCGTATGTCTCGGCAGGCATGCCGGCCGCGACAGCCAGTTCGTCTCCGCGCCCGCCGGCCAAATAGCCGCCGGCCTTGTTGACGATGGCGTATGTATTCACCCAGAGGTGCCAGTTTCCGCGTGCGGCGACGGCGCGCGCACGCGTGCTGAACAGCACGCCGCCGTCCTGCGTCAGCTTCTGGGCGCCGTCGCGCCAATTGATCATTTCGACCGCGCGGGCGTCGACAGCATCCGTCGCGCTCTCCAGGAAGCCAACATCCCTCACTGCATCGTCCGCAATGATGGGCATGAACTGGGCGTCGCCAAAACCGCTGACGAGAGCACGCGCCTCGGCCACCTTTTCCGCGCTCCAGAGGTTCTGCTTGATGATCACTTGCTCGGCCATGCCGAGCTGGCGCGCCGCGTCCACCATACCCCCGAGTTCCTCGAACCCCAGCTTGTTGTCGATATTGACCAGGATGCGGCCACGCGCGATCTCCAGCATCTCGCGAAGCGTTGGCACCGGCTCTGCGGTGGCCTGGCCTGTCGCCTCGACGACCAGCCGGCAGGAGCGCAGCTGATCGAATGTCCGTTCGTCCAGCCTGCCGCTGCACGTCGTCGTGCGGTCGAGCCAACTGTCGTGGAACACGACATGGATCCCGTCGCTGGTCTTCTGCACGTCGAGCTCGACCATCTCGGCGCCCATTCGGATCGACGCTTCGACCGCCGCGCGGGAATTTTCGGGAAAGCGCGACTTGCCGCTCATCAGGCCGCCACCACGGTGGGCGACGACCATGACATGGTCGCGCCAGTCGTTCGCATTCCCGAATCGACCGAGGATCTGCTCGGTGCGCGTGGCCTCCGCCGCCTGTCCTGGCAGGACAAGAAAAGCGCCGAGAAGTGCGCCGATCGCGAGATTTCGCATTGGAATGGTCCCCGTGACCCGACATCGGATAGCCGCGCGCTGTGACAGGCGCGTGAAGCCGGCCTGCCCTGCCCATTCGGGCTGCAAGGCTGGCAAGTTCCGCGCTCCTTCGTTAGACAGACTGGCCGCAAGGAAAGGAGATACGATGCCGAACGTGAACATCGACAACGCCTTCGTCGCGACCAGCCCGCGGGGAAATTCCTTCGAGCCGACCTATGCCGGGGCGTTGTCGTTTATGCGCCGCAAATATTCGAAGCGGGCAAGCGGCGTCGACGCAATCGTCTGGGGCGTTCCGTTCGATGCCGCGGTGACCAATCGACCCGGCGCGCGATTCGGGCCTCAGGCCATCCGGCGCGCCTCGGCCATCATGGACAACGACCCGCAGTACCCGTTCCATCGCGAACTCTTCGACACGCTGTCGGTCGTCGACTACGGCGACTGCCTGCTGGACAGCGGCCACCACCACAAGACACCCGCGACGGTCGAGCGCGAGGCGGCCAAGCTGCTGAAGTCGGGAGCCTTCCTGCTGACCCTGGGCGGCGACCATTTTATCACCTGGCCCGTGCTGAAGGCCCACGCCGCCGTGCACGGACCGCTGGCGCTGGTGCAGTTCGACGCTCATCAGGACACCTGGGCCGACGACGGCAAGGCCATCAATCACGGCACCTTTGTCGCGCGCGCGGTGCGCGAGGGCGTGATCGATCCGGACCGATCCATCCAGATCGGCATCCGCACCCATGCGCCGGAAGATCTCGGCATCAAGATTCTCTACGGCTACGACGTGGAGGAGATGCGCGCCTCCGACATCGCCTATGCGATCACCGAACGGACCGGCGGCCGGAAGACCTATGTCACCTTCGACATCGATTGTCTGGACCCCGCTTTCGCGCCTGGTACGGGCACGCCCGTCGCTGGCGGTCCGAGTTCCGCTAAAATCCTTTCTGTGCTGCGGCAACTGAACAAGATCGATATCGTCGGCGCCGACGTCGTTGAGGTTGCGCCCGCCTACGATCATGCCGATATAACGGCGATCGCCGGTTCTGCCGTTGCCATGTCCTATCTGGGACTGCTGGCGGAGAAGAAGGCACGCGCGCTGGAACTCAATTCGAACCGCTCCGAAAACGATGCCGAAACGGTCGCTTAGTCGTTGAAATTGCAGATTTTTGTTGGATTGATAGCATGAAGCCGAAAATATTCATCGATGGAGAGCATGGCACCACCGGACTGCAGATCCGGGGCATGCTGGCGGACCGCGGCGACCTCGAGATCATCTCGATTCCGACCGAGCACCGCAAGGATCAGTCGGCCCGCAAGGAATTCCTGAACAAGGCCGACCTCGCCATCCTCTGCCTGCCCGACGACGCGGCAAAGGAAAGCGTGTCGCTGATCGAGAACGACACCACCCGCGTCATCGACGCCTCGACGGCGCATCGCGTTGCCGCGGGCTGGAGCTACGGCTTCCCGGAGATGGACCGCGCGCAGCCGGCCGAGATCGCCGCAGCGAAGCGCGTCGCCAACCCCGGCTGCTGGCCGCAGGGGCCGATCGCCACGCTTCGCCCTCTGGTCACCGCCGGACTGCTCCCGGCCGACTTTCCCGTCACCATCAATGGCATCAGCGGCTACAGCGGCGGCGGACGCCAGATGATCGAGGACTACGTCGCCAGGGGCGAGGACGCGCCCGAGTTCATGCCCTATGGCTTGACGCTCAAGCACAAGCATATTCCGGAACTCAGGACCTACGCCAAGCTGGCGGTCGATCCGCTCATGCAGCCGGCGGTCGGCAACTTCGCCCAAGGCATGATCACCGTGGTGCCGCTGCAACTCGGCCAGCTCGAGCGGGTGCCCACCGGGGCCGAACTGCACGCCGCGATCGCCGATCACTACGCGGGGATCAAGGGCGGTTTTGTCGAGGTCGCGCCGCTGGGCGACATCGAGCGTTCCGCCGAGATCGAGCCCGAGCATTACAACGGCACGAACCGCATGAAGGTCTATGTCCTGGCCAACGACCAGCGCGCCCAGGCGCTGCTGCTCGCCGTCTACGACAATCTCGGCAAGGGGGCTTCGGGCGCCGCGGTCCAGAACATGGACCTCATGCTCGGCCTGGCCTGAATGGACGCTCCGGCCTTCCTCGCGCGCTGGAAGCTCGGCGCGCCGACACTGGTCGCGGAGACGATCGGCAGCAAGATCTGGCGTGCAACCCGCGAGGACGGAACGTCGGCCGTTGTCAAGGCCATGAAACCCGTTCACGACGTGCACGACGAGCTGCGCGGCGCGCACTACCTGCGCTGGAGGGACGGCCATGGCGCAGTGCGACTGCTCGACATCGAGGGCCTCGACATGCTCCTCGAGGATGCCGGCGCGGTCCACCTGACACAGTACCTCGACGCAGAGGGCGACCGTGCGGCCACGGACATTGCGGCCGGGTGCCTTGCGGAACTGTTCTCCGCATCCAGCATGCCCGCCCCGCATGAACTGCAGCCGCTCGGCGAGCGCTTGACCAGCCTGTTCGCGAGGGCGCGCGCCGATCGCGATGCCGGCGTGGAAACGCTCTATGTGGAAGCCGCAAGCGAAGCTGTAAGATTGCTCGACAGCCAGCGCGACGTCCGGCCGCTCCATGGCGACCTGCATCACGACAACATCATGCTCGGCGCGCGCGGCTGGCTGGCTATCGACCCCAAGGGCCTCATCGGGGACAGCGCCTACGACGTCGCCAACTTCTTCTACAATCCGATCGAGCGCGATGCGCTGCGCTGCGACCCTGAACGCGTGGCAATGATGGCGGACGTGTTCTCAGCGCGCCTTAGCATCCCGCAGCGCCACCTGCTCGACTTCGCCTTTGCCTATGGCTGCCTGTCCGCGGCCTGGTTTGCCGAGGACGGCATGCCCGAGGACGAACGGCGCGAACTGGCCGCCGTGAGCGTCGTCAGGGATGTGCGCCTCAGCGCCTGACGGCTGCCGCGCCTTCCAGCGGGAAACTTCCCATCGTGCCGCGCCAGTGCGCGGTCGCAAAGATCAGCACGACAAGTGCAAAACCCTGGTGCAGCAGCGCCCAATGCATATGCGCCTGGGCAAGCAGGGTGCCGACACCGATGGCCGCCTGCCCAAGGACGAGCGCCAGCAGCACCCAGGCGCGGCGCGCATGGGTGCTCGACGGCAACGACCTCATGGTTGCCACCGCATGCCAGAACGCGACCACGAGCAGCGTATAGGCAGCCATCCGGTGCACGAACTGAACGGTTTTGGGATTCTCGAAGAAATTGCGCCAGGCGGGATCGATGACCAGCAGGTCGCCGGGGACGATGGCTCCGTCCATCAGCGGCCAGGTGTTGTAGCTCAAACCGGCGTGCAGGCCGGCAACCAGCCCGCCGAGATAGACCTGCACCAGCAGCAGGAAGAGTATGAAGCCGGCGAAGCGGCGTACGCTGCGGTCCGCCGGCGCCTCGGAGTGCGGCGCCAGACCGCGCGCAATATAGGCAGTCGCCACGACGATGATGCACGCCAGCGTCAGGTGGGTGGCGAGCCTGTACTGGCTGACCGAAACGCGCTCCGCCAATCCCGACGCCACCATCCACCAGCCGATCGCGCCCTGCAGGCCGCCGAGCGCAAGCAGGCCGACGAGCCGCAGCTTGAGCCGGCTCTCGAGGCGGCCGGCGATCCAGAAGAACGCCAGCGGGATCGCGACCAGGAAGCCGACGCCGCGCGCCAGCAACCGGTGCGCCCACTCCCACCAGAAGATGCCCTTGAACTCGTCGAGGGTCATGCCCTTGTTGATCTGCTCGTATTGCGGGATCTGCTGGTACTTTTCGAACTCTTCCTGCCATTCAGCCTGGTTGAGCGGGGGAATGACGCCATGGATCGGCTTCCACTCGGTGATCGACAGGCCCGAACCCGTCATCCGCGTGGCGCCGCCGACGACGACCAGGGCGAACAGCGTGAGGAGCACGATGTAGAGCCAGGCGCGGACCAGCGTGCGGTTGCGCAGGGCGCGGTCGCGTTCGGCGAGCGGAAGGGAGGAGGCGATGGCGGTCATTCGAGGCGTCCCGTGATCGGCGCGAGTGGTGGACCATCCATTCTGGCCTGACAAGCCGGCGTTTCGCGACACGCGGTCGCGCTCAAGCGCACACGAGGCCGTTGCACGGCGACGCATCTGCCCTTAGGAGACAGGCCATGCCAGTCCGCCTCAAGAAGCTCATCGGCACGGTCCTGCTCGTCGTGCTCGTCATCGTCTACGCGATTGTCGCGACGATCGTGGCCGTGGCGCAGCTTGCCGAATCCGGACCGCTCGTGCAGTTCTCGTTCTTCCTGTTTTCCGGCCTGCTCTGGGTCCTGCCCGCCATGCTCATCATCAAGTGGATGGCCGGCCCCAGGCCGAGCAATCACTAGACGGTAACGACCATCCTGCCGGCATTGGCGAGCGGCGTCGTCACACCGGACAGCATCGTCCTCAGATGCCCGAGACGTTGATATCGCCCGTTGACCGAAATGCGTGGAAGCGCGTGCATATGGTCGGCATGCGCCGGCTGCAGCACGCCGTGACGCGTCGTCACGGCCGACACGAAGCCGGCCTCCCTCGCCAACCCTACCTCGCGGCGGCCGACGGCCGCGGCATAGCCGTAGGGATAGGCCATGTGCCTGGGGCGCACGCCTGCCTTCGCCTCGATCAATCCGATGCAGTCGGCGATCTCGCGGCGGGCCTTCTCCTCGCTGAGCCGGCTGAGATTGTAGTGACGGACCGTATGGGCGCCGATGGTCGCCAGCGGATGGGCTGCAATTTCCCGGATTTCTTCCCAGCTCATCAGGTCCCGCGCCGGCTCCTCGGGATCGACGCCCACCGACGCGGCCAGGCTGCGAAGAGATTGGCGCTGCGCGTCCTCGGCTACCTGCCCGGTAAGGAACGCGTGGAGCCACGCTTTGGCATGGAACTTCGCCGCTGCAGTCGAGCAGTCGAGCGTCTTCGTACCGCGCTGCGTCGGTACCCGTAGCATGTCGGCCGCCTCGACGATGTTCTCCATGACTTCCCACCACAGGTCGACGGCCCGATCGATCAGCGCAGGAGCGATATAGATGGCGAAGGGCGTTGCATGCTTCTCGAACACCGGCAGCGCCTCGATCAGGTTGTCGCGATAGCCGTCATCCGCGGTGATCGTTGCGAAGCGTCGTCCACCCGGACGACCGATACGCGCACAGGCCTCGTCCATTGAGACGAACTCGTACCCGCTGCACTTCATGTCCGCGATCAGGCCGTCGAGGAAATCCGGATGGATGGTCAGGTGGCGATTCACGCTCTCCGAAGAGGGCGACACCGCGGTGACCCGATGAAGCATCAGGATGGCGCCTGCGCCGCCGAGGAACGGCCAGGCCAGCGGCGCGACGCCTGAATAGCGCATGACATTCAGCGCCAGCTTCCGGATCGCCTCGCCTGCGTCGATCATTGGTTCACCTTTTTAACCTAGGTTCGCGATCGACGATGAATTTCGGGGTGCGGGTTCACGCATCCCGAATACGCCGGAAGAATTGAGGGATGGTTGACATCGCGACACCGACGCGGGGCGAAGGGGCGGCAGCGCTCCCCTGCTCCGTGGCGAGCATCGGGCCTGTCGACCTTGCCGTCGGTAGCACTGCGCCCCTGCACATCGCGACCTATGCGAGCCTCGCAGCCGATGGCATCGCGGCGCCGGCACAGACCGCCGAATGGATCGGTTGCTGGATCAAGAACGCGGTTCCCGACTGCGTGATCGCGACAATCACTGCCGAGGGTCGCCCGGTGTGGTCGCTGGCGCTGGAGATCGTGCCTTTCGGCCCCGTGCGCTGCGCGCGCTTCATGGGCGGCAAACACGCCAACGGGAATTTCCCGGCCGGAGACCGGCAGTATCTCCCCAGCTTGTCGCGCGCGCAGGTGGAAAGCCTTTGCGAGGCGATCGGTAGAGCCCGGCCCGACATCGACCTGCTATGGCTTGAGCGCCTCGCGCCGGAGATAGAAGGCGTGCGGAACCCGTTGCTGCAGCTCGACCATTCCCCCAGCCCGAACCTGGCCCTTGCCGTCACCCTGACAGGCGGGTTCGACGCAGTGCTGAAGCGGGGCAGCGCCAAGCGAAGACAAAAGAAGCACCGTTCCCAGACCCGCAAGTTCGAGGCGGCAGGCGGTTTCCGCCGCGTCCAGGCAGAAAGCCCGCAAGAGATCGACCGGCTGCTGGACGCCTTCTTCGCAATGAAAGGCCACCGTTTCCGCAAGATGGGGGTCGCCGACGCTTTCGGCGAAGAGCCGATCCGCGCCTTCTTCCGGGATCTGTTCAGGTCGGGCCTGGTCGGCAATCGGCGCTTTGTGCTTCACGGCCTTGAAGTCGCCGGCAGGCTCCGTGCCGTGACCGGGTCGAGCACATGCGGCGACCGCCTCGTCTGCGAATTCGGCGCAATCGCCGAGGATGACGTCGCACATGCCAGTCCGGGCGATTTCCTGTTCTTCGAGAACATCCGCGAAGCAGCAGACGGGGGCTTTGCGCTCTACGACTTCAGCGTGGGCGACGAGCCCTACAAGCGGCTCTGGTGCGACACCGAGATCACTCATTATGACGTGCTGCAGCCGCTTACCCTGCGGGGAAGAGCCTATGCCCTGGCGCTGAGGGCGTCGAACAGGACGAAGGGCGTCGTCAAGAACAACCCTCTCTTCTGGCGCGTGGTCAAATGGCTTCGCAGGCGCTCTGCCAGCAGCCCGCTGCCCGGCGCCGAGAGCGACGACCGGTCAGGCGGCTGACCGGCCCGGGACCGGCGACTTGGGCGGACCGTAGCCGACCGGCGAGACCAAAGTCAGGTCCTCGTAGCCACGCTCGCGAAGCGCCGAGGCGGTGTCTGCGATGGCCGCATCGCGGGGCTCCAGGACGCTGACCAGGATTTCCGCTCCGTCGCTGACGAGACGGCGGATGCCTTCGGCATCGGTCGGACCGCACTCGACCACCACCACGTCGTAGGCCGTGGTCAGCGAATCCATGATGATTGGCAGGCGATCGACCGCACGCATGGCGCGGACCGGATCGGCCGTGCCCACTGGGATCACATGGCAGTCGGAGTAGTGGTCGGTGTGGATGACGTCGGTGAACTGCGCCTCGGCGGCAAGCAGATTGGTGATGCCCGGGAAAGCCGCGCTGTCGAGCATGGGCCGCGATGCTGCGCCCGCGGCGGTCAGATCGAACAAAAGTACGCGCAGGCCCGCGTCAGCCACCTCGCGCGCCACGAGCACCGCCGCAGCAGCCGCTTCGTCGCCTTCGGGCGACACGAAGATGGCGCGGGAAGCGCCTCCCGAGATCAGTTTCTCGGCCGCTGCGTCGATCGTCACTTCGCCGAGCGGTGACGGCGTGAACGCGACCGGTTCGGGCAGATGGTCCACCGCAGAAACTTCAACAGACTGATGCGCTTGTCCATCCCACCTCAAGCGAGTGTCGAGTTCGCTTTCCTGCGCGAGCACGGTGTCCGGTTCGGGAGCGGCGAACGTTTTGCCTGCGTCGGCCGTCACCGGCTCAGCCACGCTCCCAGCCGGCATCGCGACTTCGGAGACCGGCTCGATCCGCGCACCCGCGGCTGGGCGCATGGCGCGTCCGCTGAACAGTTCGGCAAGCAACGTCACGATCGCCATGATCAGCATCGATGCGATGAAGGCGGCGCCGACGATGGGGAGCATCTTCGGGAAGTAGGGCTCGGCGGGCACCGTCGCTTCGGAGAAGACGCGCGCGTCGACCGGCAGGTAGTTGCGGTCCTTGCGGGATGCCGCCTCGCGGTAGCGCGTCAGGTAGGATTCGAGCAGTTCACGCTGGGCGGCCGCCTCGCGTTCCAGCGAGCGAAGTTCGACCTCCTCACCGCCCGCGCGCGCCGACTCCGCCTTCATGCGGTTCAGATCGCCCAGAAGCTGCTGCTCGCGCATCTGCGCCGTCTTGGCCTCCGTCTGCAGGCTGTTGAGGACGTTCTGGGCCTCGCGACGGATCTGCGCCTCGAGATCGGTCAGCTGCGAGCGCATGGATCGGATGCGCGGATGGTTGTCGAGCAGGGTCGTCGAAAGGTCGGCAATGTCGGCCTTGAGCTGCGCCTGGCGCTCACGCAGTCGCTGAATCAACTCCGACGACAGCACATCGGGCAGTGCTTCGAGCGATCCGCCGCTTTGCAGCACGCCCCGCACGCTCTCGGCCCTCGCCTCGGCCGCAGCCCGGTTGGCGCGCACCCGCGAAAGTTCGGACGTTATCTCGGACAGCTGCTGCGTGGCGAGCACCGAGTTGTTTTGCCCGAGGAGCAGGTCCGATTCGGCCCGGAAGGCGGCGACTCGCGCCTCGGCCTCCTTCACCCGCTTGGACAGATCGGCGATCTCGGGCTCCAGCCAGTCGGTGGCATCGGAGTTTGAGGCGAGCTTCGCATCTCGCTGGACCTGCAGGTAGGTTTTTGCGATCGCGTTCGGCACGTCGGCCGCCAGCTTCGGGTCCTCCGATGAAAACTCGACCACGATGACGCGCGAGTTATCAACACGATAGACGCTGAGCTTCTCGCGAAACTTCGACAGGACCCGCTCTTCCGGAGGGATCTCAGAAGGATCGGACTTCAACCCGGCGAGTACCAGCATCCAGTCGAACAACGACGGGTTGGCGGCCTCGTCGAACTCCTTCCGGTCGGCAAGGTCGAGCTGGCGGGCGACCTGCTTGAGAATATCGCTCGAGCCGATCACCTCCACCTGGCTGGTCACGCCGACTTCGTCGAGAACCGGGCTGTTCGCCTCTCCGGCTGCGTCGGTGGGCCGCGTGAACACCGATTCGCGGGTTTCGATCAGGATGCGGGTTTCGGCACGGTAGAGCGGTTTCGCCGACCACGCGAGAAGGAACGCGAGACCGGTCGCGATAAGCGCGACGACAATGATACGCTGCCAGTCTCGGACCAGACTGGAGAACAGCCTGCCGAGATCGACATCCACGTCGTTTGCCGGATTATCTGCGCGCGACATGCAACCCTCGCCCCTGCGGTCAGCGCGATCGTAAAGAGCTATGGTAACCCAGTCGTTAAGATGCCGGGTCCAACAACCGCTTTCGGGGATTGCAAAGGGCGCGGACCTGCATCGCCACCTGCTGCTGCGGCGGGACCCGCCCTTTACCGCCCATTAACCCTAACAAGTCGATAAGGGATCCATCGGAAAGCGCCGGTCGAGTTCTGGCCGCTCGTCCAGGGACTTCATCGAGAATGAAACGCCTCTTCCCTCTTCTGTCAGGTCTCCTCGCGGCATCGGTCGTGGCGGGCTGCTCCGGCTACCGGCCGGCTCCGGCTGCGTTCCACGCCGCCATGACCCAGCCCTACCGGCTCGGCGCCGGCGACCGCGTGCGCGTCACCGTGTTCGAGCAGGAGAGCCTGACCAACACCTACCGCATCGACCAGTCCGGCCACCTCGCCTTTCCCTTGATCGGCAGCGTTCCGGCGCGCGGCAAGACGGTGCAGGAGATGGAAGGCGCACTCGCGGCGCAATTGCGCCAGGGATATCTGCGGGATCCGGACGTGACCGTCGAGGTCGACCAGTACCGGCCCATCTTCCTCATGGGCGAGGTCGGCGCAGCCGGCCAGTACTCCTACGTTCCGGGCCTGACCGCCCAGAAGGCGATCGCCATGGCGGGCGGCTACTCCCCAAGGGCCAATCAGGCGAATGTCGACGTCACGCGCGACATCAACGGCAAGGTCATGACCGGCCGCGTCCTGACCTCGGATCCGGTGCTGCCGGGAGATACCATCTACGTGCGCGAACGCCTCTTCTGACGGCGCCGCCAGGAATGGAGTCGTTGCGGATCGTCCATTGCTTCCGGTCGCCCGTAGGCGGCATATTCCGGCACGTCCGCGACCTCACAGAGGCTCAGGTCGCCTCTGGCCACCAAGTCGGCATCGTGTGCGATTCGACCACCGGCGGAGCGTACGAGGAAAAGCTCTTCGACGGCATGGAGGACATGCTCTCGCTTGGCGTGCACCGCACGCCCATGCAGCGCCATATTGGCCCCGGCGACATCGCCTCGGCCTGGCGCACCTACGGAATCGTCAAGGGATTGCAGCCGAACATCATCCACGGCCACGGCGCCAAGGGTGGCGCCTATGCGCGTCTGTTCGGCTCGCTCCTGCGGGTATCCAGGTTTCGCGTAGCCCGCCTCTATTCGCCCCACGGCGGCAGCCTCCACTACGATGAAGGCACCCTCACCGGTAGGCTGTTCTTCGGCATCGAAAGGTTGATGGCGGGCTTCACCGACCACCTGCTCTTCGTGTCCGACTACGAGCGCCACGCCTATCGCAGGAAGGTCGGCGAGCCTCCCGTGCCCAACAGCCTGGTCTATAACGGCCTGCGCCCGGAGGAGTTCGAACCCGTCGCGCCCGCACCGGACGCGGCGGATCTTCTCTACATCGGCATGATGCGCGACCTGAAGGGACCCGACATCTTCATCGATGCGCTCGCCGACGCCGAGATACGCCTCGCCAAACGTCTGAGCGCGGTGATGGTGGGCGACGGCGACGCCCTGCCCCAATATCGGCAACAGGTTCAGGCACTGGGGCTAGCTGACCGCGTGACCTTTTGCCCACCGATGCGTGCGCGCGAGGCATTCGCGCTGGCGCGCACGGTGATCGTACCGTCCCGGGCGGAGGCCATGCCCTACGTCGTGCTCGAGGCGCTCGGCGCCGGCAGGCCGATGATCGCGACCGCCGTCGGCGGCATTCCGGAGATCTTTGGCGTCGCCTCGGGAGCGCTCGTGAAACCGGATCCGCATGAACTCGCCGGAAAGATCGCACTCGCCCTATCCGAACCGGAGAGCCTTTCCAGGCTCATGCCTTCCCTGCCGGAACTCAAGGCCCGCTTCGGCGTCGACGTGATGGCCGCCGAGGTCGAGCGCGCCTATCGCGGAGCGCTCGCCACCTAGGCCTCAGACTCATGAGTTCGGAGCCGCGGCCGCATTGAGGCGAGTTGGATCATGGCGAGGAAGTTGCCGGCGAGCTTGTCATAGCGGGTAGCGACGCGGCGCAAGTGCTCCAGCCTGGAGAAGAAGCGGTCCATCTGGTGCGCTCGCGGTAGAGGCGTCTGCTGAAGCAGGGTTTCCAGGGACGAGATGGTCGAGCGCCCCGGACCGCCAGCCTGTGCGCTTGCCTTGCCATTGCCACATGCCCACTATGATTCAGATTGCTCAAGAGAGGAAGGCAATGCGGATATCACTCTACGACCTCAGTGTGCCGACTTTCCTCCAAACCGTGAGCGCTGTCGGAGCCTTCCTCGACCGAACGACCAGACACTGCGCCGAGACCGGGACCGACCTGGAAGAAGTCGTGAAGGCCCGCCTCTTCCCCGACATGGCGCCTTTTCATTTCCAGATCGAAGCCCTGACGCATCATGCCGTGTGGGGGCTGGAGGCTGTGAAGACCGGCGTGTTCGCCCCACCGCCTCCGGTAGGCGCAATGCCTTTCGCCGACCTGCGGGCCATGGTCGGCCAGGCAGTAGCAGCGTTGAAGGCGTTCACCCCCGATGAGGTCAACAGCTGGTCCGGCAAGAATCTGGACATTGACCTCTTTCGACCGCTCGACGAGGATAATGCCTCCATTTCGATCTGGGCTCCGCGGACATTGGCCTTCACGTCAGAGACCTTCCTCCTCTCGTTCTCGCTACCCAACTTCCAGTTCCACGCCGTCACCGCATACAACATCCTGCGCTCGCGGGGCGTGCCGCTCGGTAAACGTGATTACGAGGGTCGGCTGCGCACCAGATCATTCTGAGCCGAAATTTGATCCCCCGCAAAGGACCGTTGCCACTCGAACACCGCGACCACGCCCTTTATCAGTTCACCCCTCGTTCAATCACATCCGTCCTCATCAAGGGTTTCTTAGGCCGTCTCTGCTATCGGCGAAGGCAGGATCACGGGGCCGAATGATGAAAGACACTGATCCCGCGGACTGCTTCTCCAGCGCCGCGGTGCACGCCTACCGCGATGCCAGCGACGAGCCAGGACGGCCCGGCGGCCTCAACCCCGTCGCCGAGCAGATAGCGGCACAATACCGCCAGGACAGCCTATCGCCCGTTATGGCCAGCGGAACGCTGCGGCTGGTCGAGTTTGCACTGCTGTTGGCCTCTGGACTGATCCTGTGCGCGACCTATGTCGGCCTGCGGTCGCCTCTGTTGTGGCACTATCTTGGCATCACGGTGAGCGCCTCGCTGATCACGGTGATTCTGCTCGAAATCACGGAAGCCTACGAGATATCGACGCTGATGCGGCCGATTCGGTACCTCGGCAAGCTGTTCGTTGTATGGACGGCAGCGTTCGCACTGCTGGCGATCGCCGGCTTCTTCCTGAAGGTCTCGGCCGAATATTCGCGCTTCTGGTTCGGCGCCTGGTATGTCGGCGGTTTCGTGCTGCTGCTCGGCCTGCGGCTTGTCATGGCGCGGTTCTTCCGTCGCTGGGCGCGCGATGGGCGCATGGAGCGGCGCGCCGTGATCGTCGGCGGCGGCAAGGCGGCCGAAACGCTGATCCGTTCGATCGAACAGCAGGAATACAACGACATCCGCATCTGCGGCATCTTCGACGACCGCGACGACAAACGCTCGCCGCCCATTGTCGCGGGCTACCCGAAGCTCGGCACCGTTAACGAACTCATCGAGTTCGCGCGGGTGGCGCATATCGACATGCTGATCGTGTCGTTGCCGCTGACCGCAGAGGCGCGCGTGCTGTCACTGTTGAAGAAGCTTTGGGTCCTGCCGGTGGACATCCGCCTCTCGGCGCATTCGAACCAGCTGCGCTTCCGCCCCCGCTCCTACTCCTACATCGGCTCGGTGCCGCTGCTGGACATCTTCGACAAGCCCATCAACGACTGGGATTCGGTCGCCAAGCGGGCCTTCGATATCGTCTTCAGCCTGATCGGCATCGTGGTCTTCTCCCCCATCATGCTTGCGACGGCGATCGCCATCAAACTCGACAGCAAGGGGCCGGTCCTCTTCAAGCAGCGGCGGCACGGCTTCAACAACGAGATCGTCGAGGTCTATAAGTTCCGCTCCATGTATGCGGACAAGTCGGACCCGACCGCCCGCAACACCGTCACCAAGAACGACCCGCGCGTGACGCGTGTAGGCCGCGTCATCCGCAAGACGTCGATCGACGAGCTGCCCCAATTTTTCAACTCGCTGTTTGGCAGCCTCTCCCTGGTTGGGCCGCGGCCGCATGCAGTAGCGGCACAGTCCCACAACAAGCTCTATCACGAAGTCGTCGACGGCTACTTCGCGCGTCATCGCGTCAAGCCGGGCGTCACCGGCTGGGCCCAGATCAACGGCTGGCGCGGCGAGATCGACAGCGACGAGAAGATCAAGAAGCGCACGGAGTACGATCTCTACTACATAGAGAACTGGTCGCTGTGGTTCGACCTGAAGATCCTGCTGCTGACCCCGATCCGTCTGCTGAACACGGAAAACGCCTATTGAGCGCCGTGGCGCAGCCGCTCAGCCGCGAGGCGATCAACGCCAAGTCGGTCGCGCTCATCTCCACGGGCGCCGTGTCGCTCGGCGTCTTCCTGTCGGGCTTCGTCATCAGGGAACCCGCCCCCTACGAGCTCTACATGGCGGGGCTGATCGCCGTCTGGTCGCTCTTCGGGCTGCGCATCTCGCGCTTCATCCTGCCGCTGCTCATCCTTCTGGTGACCTTCAACATCGGCGGCATGATCTCGATGACGCAGATGGCCAACATGGCGGGCGCGCCGCTCTATCTGGCGGTCTCTCTGTTCCTCGCCTTCACGGCCGTCTTCATTGCCGCCGTGGTCGAGGCGGACGACCGCCTCTACCGCTCCATCTTCATCGCCTGGTTGATGGCCGCGCTCCCCACCGCAACCCTCGGCATCCTCGGTTATTTTCATGCGTTCCCAGGCGCCGAGATGTTCACGCGTTACGACCGCGCGGCCGGCGCTTTTGAGGATCCGAACGTCTTCGGGCCTTTCCTGGCGCTGCCCGGCGTCTTCCTGCTCCACCGCATGCTCACCGAGGCTCCTGCGCGCATGCCCCTTTATGCGCTGCCGCTGCTCGTCGTCGCGGGCGGGATCTTCCTCTCCTTCTCGCGCGGCGCCTGGGGGCTGTTCGCCCTCTCCTCGGTGCTGCTGGTGCTGGCGCTCTTCCTCCAGACATCCAGCGGCGCGCTGCGGCTGAGAATCGTTGCAATGAGCATCGCTGCCGTTTTCGTACTGGTCATCGGCCTGCTTGTCGCGCTGCAGATCCCCAGCATCGCCGACCTGTTCAGCGCGCGCGCCCAGCTCGTCCAGGATTACGACAGCGCCCGCCTCGGCCGCTTTGCCCGCTACGACATCGGCTTCCAGATGGCGCTTGAGCATCCGCTGGGCATCGGCCCACTCGTCTTCGGCAAGATCTTTGGCGAGGACACCCACAACATCTGGCTGAAGAGCCTCATGGATTACGGCTGGCTAGGCTTCGTTTCCTATCTCGGCCTCATCGTGTGGACCGCGGCCGCCGGCTTCCGCATCCTTTTTCGCAACCGGCCCTGGCAGCCCTATCTCCTCTGCGCCTATGTCGTCTTCCTCGGTCACATCGGCCTTGGAACCGTCATCGACACGGACCATTGGCGCCACTTCTACCTTTTGCTGGGCCTGGTCTGGGCCGCGATCGCGCTTGAGGCGCGCCACCAGCGCCTCGCACCGCACACACCATTCGGGGGCGCGCAGGAGGCGCACGCCTCGGCCCGCACCAACGCAGCCTGACGCGGCCCGGGTTCAGTCTCCGGGCGAGACCCCATCACTCGACCAGGCGTATCGCTCTCGCCTGACGGCTTCGGGCCGCTCCCGTAGGCCGGCGGCTGGCCGGAACGACCTTGTCCGTCGCCACGCCGGCGAATTCAGCCGGGCCAGCTGTGGTCAACTGTCTGGCCGCGGTCACCCGATGCAGTCGCTCGTAGGGCAGAAGTTCCTTGATCTGGGCGTTGAGAGCAGCGATCTCGGCCCGAAGGTCCTCGCATTCCTGAATGCGCATATCGAGCTGAATCTGCTCCGAGGTCTGGCGCAGCGAAAGCTCCGAAAGGCTGGTGTTCGCCGCCAGGAGATCGACCTTGCAGGATTCGTTCTCCTGGACAAGCGCGGCCACCCGCTCGTCGGCGACCTGCTTTTCGGCCGCCAGGTCGCTGAGTTGCACCTTGAGCTGGCCGATCTCACCGGCGATCTCGTGCTTCTTGTGCAGGACTTCCTCCAGACGCGCCTGAGCCCCCTGAAGTTCGGTGCGCAGTCCTCGCACCTCGGTCAGGTGGCGTGTCGTCTCCGCCTCGCGATCGGTCTCCACGATGCGGGCGCGCTCCTCCAGTTCCGACTGCTTCGCCTGAGCGGCGTCGAGCGCCTTCTGCAGCCGCAGCGTCTCCTTTTCGCTTCTGGCCAGCGCGCCGAGCAGGTCCGAATGCCTGGTCGTCTCGTTGGCGTGGATTCTCGACAGTTCTTCAAACTTGTGCCGCGTGTCGGCTTCCCGTTTCATCGCCTTGTCGAGATCGATCGACAGATTGATGTTCTTTTCACGCAGCGCCTCGTTCTCCTGGGTGCGTCGGTCGACATCCACGGACTTGGCCGACACCGATTTGGAGAGGTCGGCAAGGTCCGTCGCGTTGCGTGCGATCGTGTTTACCGCCTCGACCGCCTCCAGCTTGGCGGTGGCGAGAGCCGCCCGAAGCGCTTCGTTGTCCTGGATCAGGCCGGCCTCGCGCTGCTGCAGGCGCTCGAGCAGGATTTCGCGATCCTGGTGCTTGCTGCTCGATTCCTGGAACTGATCGAACAGCTTGCGATGCTCCGCCAGCAGCGTGATGTTGGAAAGCTCCAGATCGTTGGCCCGATGGATTTCGGCATCGAGGACGTCGATGACGTGCCTGACCGAATGGTGCAGCGTCGTGACTTCGGACAGCCTTGAGTTCATTTCCCGCAGGCGCTCCTGCGCGCCCTCATAGAAACCTTCGAACGAGCGCAGCGCCTCCAGCCTGTTCTTTGTATGGGCGGTCGTCTTCTGCACAGTATCGATCTTCTGGCCTGCCGGCTCTTCTTCGGCGTCGCTGGCTTGGGAAGACGTTTCAGCAAGAGGAGTTTCCGCGCCGTCAGCGCTGACAATGTCCTTGGGGCGCTCTTCTTCCTGCAATTCGGGCGCTTCGAGATCGCCCATATCCTCCTCCAGTGCGTGAGCCATGTCCGCCTGGAGTTGTTCGAACGCCTTGTCCATTCTCCTTCCACGCTTGATCATGCCTCTGAAGTCCATGACCTACACCTCCCGAACTCTGTCAGTATTAAGGTTTTGATAACCTATTCTTCCACGCGACATTACTTTACGGAAGCGGCACGCCGCACAGAATACGAAGATAGTAAATAGTGCCGCGTCTCGAGCCTGACAGGGATGATCGAACCATCTCGGAATATTGTCTTCGGTTTCCCCGGCGGGGCATTTTTGCACGGACTTCATTGTCGCAAGTGAGATCGCTCTCCGGAAACCGGGGTTTTCCTGACGCGAGCTGGGCTGCGGCGGCCATTCTCATCGTCTTTCCACAGCGCTTGTTGGCGCCGTTTCCACGGTTCGGGTGCATTCTTCGAGGAAGCAGTGAATTCGGGCTTGCGCCGGCGTCACTCTGACTATAGGGCTCTTCCCGGTTCGGAGCGTAGCGCAGCCCGGTAGCGCACTTGACTGGGGGTCAAGGGGTCGTGGGTTCGAATCCCGCCGCTCCGACCATTTTTCCTTCCGACTTGGACCATGCTGAATCGTCCGCCGAGACGATGGCTCCATGTGGTCGTTGCTCGGCGCATGGAACCGCGCGTTGTCGCGAGCCTCCGTGCATCGCCGCACCTGATGCGAATCTTAGCCTTCGCGCTGATCGGCTGCCTGAGCGACGGCCGTCCCCGCCCGGCGGAAGCCCGGCATGACACGCCGCATGATTTCGAAGACGCCCGGCTCGTTGCCCTCCACGGCAAGGTCGTGCAGCCGTCCGAACGCTTCGCAGAGGTCAGGCAGCGGCACCGGTGTCGGGACCGCCCCGAAGACGCCCGGCACCGGCGGCGCCACGCGCTTTTCGTTCTCGTCGAACAATTCCTCGAACAGCTTCTCGCCCGGACGTCGACCGATGATCTGGATCTTCACGTCCTTGTCCGGGATGAAGCCGGCGAGTCGGATCATGCGGCGGGCAATGTCGATGATCTTGATCGGCTGCCCCATGTCGAGCACGAAGATCTCGCCGCTCCCCAACTGCTTCTCCAGCGCGTAGGCCGAGGCCTGCAGCGTGAGCTCGACCGCTTCGCGGATGGTCATGAAGAAGCGCTTCATCTCCGGGTGGGTCACGGTCAGGGGTCCGCCACGCGCGAGCTGACGCTTGAAGAGGGGGACGAGCGAGCCGCTCGAGCCCAGCACGTTGCCGAAGCGGACGGTGACGAAGCGTGGGGCGCCAGGCTTGCCGGCGCAGTCGAGGTCCAGCGCCTGGCAATACAGTTCGGCAAGCCGCTTCGTCGCGCCCATGACGTTTGGCGAGTTGACGACCTTGTCGGTGGAGATCTGCACCATGCAGAGCGCGCCCCAGCGCTTCACCGCTTCCGCCACGTTCATCGTGCCGCAGACATTGGTGAGCACGCCCTCGCAAGGGTTCAGCTCCACCATCGGCACATGCTTCAGGGCCGCGGCATGAAACACCAGCTCAGGCTTGTGCTCGGCGAACACGTTGTCCAGCCGGCGCCTGTCGCGCACGTCGCACAGATGCGCGGATCGCGCGACACCGGAGTATTTTTCCGCCAGATCAAGATCGACCGAATAGAGATTGAACTCGCAATTGTCGACGACGACCAGGCGGGCCGGCGACAGAGCCGCAATCTGCCGCGCCAGTTCGCTGCCGATCGATCCGCCGGCGCCTGTCACGAGCACGCGTCGGTTCCGGATGAAGCGCTGCAAGGCCTGCACGTCCAGTGCCGCCTGCGGACGTTCGAGCAGGTCGGTGAGCTCGATCGGGCGCAGTTCGAAGGCGTTGGCGCCGCGCGTGTGGCGTAGTTCGGTCGCAGGATTGAGGCGCGAGACCGCGATGCCGATCCGATCCGCCTGGGCTATCAGCCGCTCCACAGTGGCGACGCCGAAGGAGGACAGCGGCGCCGTGAAGATGAGATGGCGGGGTCGCTGCCGACGACTGTCGAGCTCTGCGATGACTGGCTCGAATTCGTCTGTGGTGCCGAGCACCGGGACGCCCCTGAGCATTGCGCCGGTTTCCGAAGGCGAGCTGTCGAGGAAGCCCACCGGCCGGTACGTCGACGTCGGGTCGCGCTGAAGCGCACGAAGGTAGATGTCCGCCTCCTGGCCGGGGCCGACCAGCAGGACCGGGACCATCTCGTTGACGCCGCTCACCGCGCGCAGCGCCGCCGGCGCCAGGGTCCACAGGTCTTCCTGCCTGAATGCGAGTCTCACGGCCGCCAGCATCGATGTCAGCAGCACGAGTTCGATGGCGATGATGGAATGCGGGATGAACGAGAAGCGGGAGTAAAGGAACACGCAGGTCGTCAACATCATCGAGGCGATGAGGATCGCTTGCACGAGCACGATGTAGTCTGCGATCGATGCGTATTTCCATTTGCGCTTGTAGAGACCTGCAGCCGGAAAGGTGACTGCGCAGATCGCGACGAAAACCAGCGTGAACACGAGCAGGGCGTTTGCTGCCTCGGGCTTTGCCACGAAGAATTGCGAACCGACGCGGAGCCAGCTGGCGAGCACGAGCGCGAGCGCGCTCAACGCAAGGTCGATGGCGAACAGGCGTCTGTTGCGCATCGCCGACTTTATCGCCGACGCGATCCACGAACGCACCGACCTGTACCAGGACTTGGCGTAGCGCTCACCGGTCGAGCGCGCAGTTGCTGCGAGATCCGTATCCGCCATCGTCAGCCGTCGTTGCTTTTGCAGGGAGCGGCCGATCCGGCCCCTCCGGCAGGTGGATGTTTCAGAGGGAGCACGCGCCCGGCCTCGAGACGCATCCTGAAATAGATCGCGGAGTCTGCAAACAAGCGCGGGCCGCAGGACCTGTCAGTAAAAACCCACGACGGGGTTCAGGTGGGACTGGATCTGCAAGAGCGCGCAAAAACGGCCGCCCCCGCGCGGCAGCGGTCGGCCGTGCCGGAAAGCGATGCGAGACGCAACAAGCGTCAGGAAAAAGTGCAATGCTTGCGATTTTGAGTTATGCGCGGACGAAACCCGGCTCGCCCTACGGGGCGAAAACTGCGCCAAGCTTCGAATGCACGCGCGGTTTCGCGCTGGCGCCGCCCTGACGCCATTGGGTGACGTGGATGCATTCGCCGTCTCCGCAACGCACAACGAACCCCTCGTCAGTCTCGCACTGCACCTGCCCTGCAAGGCCGATGTAGCGGTGGGAGTCCTCGTAGGACGCCGCGGCATCAATCACGAGCCTGCCGTTTTCATTTGTGGTGAACGCACCCGGATATGGATCGCCTGCTGCGCGGATCAGCCGGAGAATCGCGTCCGCGGGTTGATGCCAGTTGATGCGGCCGTCGTCCGGCGTCCGCTTGGCGCAATATGTCGCCAGTCGATGATCCTGTTCGATCCGCGGCGCATTGCCGGACCGCGCCAGTTCGACCGCCCGCGGCAGCATGCTCGCCAACGCATTGGTCTGCTTCGCATAGAGTGTTCGCGCCGTCTCGTCGTCAGCCACCGCGATCTGCTCCTGCAGCAGGATCGGCCCGGAATCGATCCCCTCGTCCAGCCAGAACAAAGTCGCCGCCGTCGACGGTTCTCCGAGCAGGATGGTCCATGGGATCACCGCGCGGCCTCGCATGCGGGGCAGCGGCGCTGGATGAAACCCAATATTCCCCATCCGCGCGATGGAGCGGAACGCGCCGCGGCAGATCTGGGACCAGCCGATGACGAGGACCAGGTCCGGCTCAAGGGCCGACAGCGCCTCAAGCACCGGCTGCGAGTTGACGCTGCGCGTGCGGACCACTTCGATGCCGGCCGCCTGTCCCCGCCCCCCAAGGTCGACGAAATCGGAGTGGCGGTCGGCGGCACCGGCTTCCAGCGTGATCAGCATGTCGGGGGGCATTCCGGCGCGCACAAGTGCGTCGAGCGCGATGGCGGAGCCTTCCACGGCGCCAACGAACGCCGTCCTCATGAGGTGGCGCCTGTGGCTTGGACATCGGCGGCCTCGGCCCGGGCCTGACGGCGGTGCAGATCGGCCCGAGCCTCTGTCAGGCGCCGCTGGTTGATCCGCTCCCCGCGCAACACCGTAAACGCAGTGAGCACCAGGATCCAGGCGTCCAGCTTCGCCGAGCGATGGTCGATGTACCAGAGGTCGAGCGCGATCTTGTCGATATCGGAAAGTCGCGTGTTGCCGTTCACCTGGGCCCACCCTGTCAGCCCCGGCCGAATTGCGCACCGCGCCCTGCCAAGCGCACCGAAGGCAGCGAGCACCGAAGGCGGAAGCGGCCGTGGCCCGACAAAATTCATGTCGCCGCCAGCGATCGCAAGCAGTTGGGGGATCTCGTCCAGACGCACCGCGCGGATGAGCCGGCTCAGCGGCGTCTGCCGGTCAGCGTCCGCCAGCAGCTCTCCGCGCGCGTCGCGCAGATCGTGCATCGTGCGAAACTTGACGATGGTGAAGGGTCGCCCGCCCAGGCCGCTGCGAACCTGCCTGAACAGCAGCGGTCGCCCGAGGGAGACCCAGATCAAGCCCGCAGTGATCGCTGCGGGGATTGCGCCGACGACCAGCGCCAACACCGCCGCGCAACGCTGTGAGAGCCGGGCTCGCCGATCGAGCAGGAGCGGACCGAATTCCGTGTCTGTTCCTGTCCCGGCGACCATGCCTTCAACGCCTCACTGCACCGCCAAAGGCAACGTTGCCACAGCCTCCTGAGCGGAGGTGTCGCGAATTCTCACGACGAGCACGTCGCCCGGAGCCAGCATGCTGTTTCCTGTCGCGGGGATGTCGACCGTCTCATCGCCGCCCTCCCTGCGGATCGTGAAATCGAGAACGATCTGCTTGTTCCGTGAGAGCTTTTCTGCCGTGAGGTTCGTCATGAGCACGAGTTGCTCCTCCGCCCTCCGGTGCTCGGCCAGGAAGGCGGCAAGGCTGACATTGTGGGCCTGAAGATCGACGAGCGCGTTGACGTTCCTGCTCTGAGAGAGCTCCACCAGCCGGCTCTTGAGCACTCCGATGTTGGTTCTACCGTTTGAGAGACTGGCCAGGACCTGGAGTTGCCTGGCCTCCTCCTGCGCCAATTGGCGCTGTCTGTCGGAAATGTTGGCCTGTGTGTTCAGGCCCTGCTTGCGGAGGGTTTCCGTGCGTTTCAGATCGGATTGGGCGATCTCGATGACCTTCTCAACGTTCTTGAGCAACTCCTCCAGAAGCGCCAGCCCTTTCTCGGCATCTGCAATCTGTTCGCTGAGGACCGCCTGCTGCGCCGTAAAGCTGTCGGTGTTGGCCTTCGCGATGCGCTGCTCAACCTTGAGCACGGACTCCGCGAGAGGGCCGGTCACGAAGGCGCGCGCGGAAGCGGGAATGTCTTCGGGCAGTATGGACGATCGGCCGGCGAGTTCGGCAGTCACGCGCGCATATGCGAGCGCCTCGCGTATGACGTTGGCTTCGGCAGCCTCGATCTCGCCGCCAAGGCGAGCACGGGCGAGGACGGGATCTTCGATCGTGGCCGTCGTAAGCTGGCCGCCCGCGAGGCCAATCGCCTTCTCCACCGAAAGCCGCGCCTGGTAGGGGTAGCTGCCCGGCTGCCGCACATCCCCGACGACGAAGATCGGCCGATAAGCGCTGATGGAGAAGCCGATCTTCGGCGCCACGAATATGCTCTGGTCCACATAGCGGCGGGTCAAGGTCTCCAGGGCCTCCTCGACGGACAATCCGGCAACTTTGACCGCTCCGAGAAATGGAGCCTGGATCGACCCGTCGAGAGCGATCGTTTGGTCAACCGGCTCCTTCTCGTCGTCGAGAATGTCCACCCTGACCGTGTCGCCGGGCGCCAGCGGATAGTCGGATTGAGCGGCGGACGCCTGCCAGGCCGTGCCCGTCATCAGGGCAAGAGCCGTCAGCATTCCTGTTCCGGTTTTCCACGCCCGCGATAAGAGAGAGTTCATTGTTGGTGACATCGGTCTCGTCCAGATGGCGTTTTCGACGGTCAGTCTCTGAGATATGCCTTTGCCTGGCGCGGATAGCTGGCTGCGCCCAGCGGCTCGAACGGCTTGCGCCCGCGCGGGTCGACACAGTTGAGCACGGTCCCGATCAGCGGCGCCTGGTTCATGTTGAGGCGCGAGACCGCTGCGGCGAGTTCTTGCTCGGTCGTGTGTCCAAAGCGAACGACCAGCAGCACGGCGTCCGCCAGCGGAGACAGCCAATTCGCATCCTCGACGATGAGCACCGGCGCCGCATCGATCACGATCAGGTCGTAGCTGCTGCGAAGCTTCGCCAAAAGCAGCGTCGCGTCGCTCCAGGTCATGGTGTGGTAAGTCTCGCCGTCCGCCGCAGCCCCTGGGCTGACCAGCGCGTCCAGGCGGTTGACCTCCGCTACCGGCCGTATCACGCCGTCTGCTTCAGGCACTTCGAGGCGTTCGGGGATGAATGATAGCTCGGCATCGTCGTCCATCGCGCGAAGCGTTGGGGCCGCCGCCTCGGGGTCGAGGCTCATGTAGAGCGTTTTGAGCCCATCGTTCGCGGCGGCGAATGCCAATCCCCAGGCGACGGATGTCGCCCCTTCCTTCGGCAATGGCGAGGTGATGACGATGACGCCCTTGGCGTTGCTGACCTGGGACCGGCACACCAGGAAGAGCGAGCGGAAGGCTTCCGCGATGGTCGAGCGCGGCTTGTCGACCAACCTCTCCAGCATGTGGGGGTCGCCACCAAGCAGCGAGCGCCGGACTTTCGGGATATTGGCCAGGTTCCGCAGCCGCACGATCTCCGTAATGCGTTGTCCGGAGCGTATGCGGCTGTCGCCCGCCTCGAGCATGACCGCCACGATCATTGCAAGGACTGTCGCGGCGGCGCCGCCGGCTGCCAGTATGCGTTTGCGCTGCGGGAACGAGGGAGAGGTCGGGACTGCCGCGACGGACACCACCCGCGCGCTGGGCTTTGCGATCTCAGCGAAGGGATCGAGGCCTCCGAGGCGAGCCACCACCAGATCGTGCAGCTTCTGATCCGCCAGCAGGTCACGCTCGAGCTCGCGCAATCTGATTTCCGCCAGGCTCCGTTGCTGCAAGGTCGTCTGGAGTTCCGAGATCTGGCTCTCCAGTTGCTGCGCCCGGTCGCTTACGACCTTTTCCTCGCTCTTGAGATCGTCCACGATGCGACGGACTTCCGTGTCGAGCATGCTGGCGACACTGACGAGTTGCGCGTCCGTCTGCGCGATCTGCGGATGTCCGGCCGCGAAGTTGGACGAGTACTGGGCGCGTTGGCGCATCAGCACGGCCCGCTCCCCCCTTAGCGTGGCCAGAAGCGGCGAATCCAGCGACGTACCCTCGAAATCGCGGGCCTCGGCGATGGCTCGCTCACCCTGCTCGCGGCGCGCCCGGGTCGCGGCCAGTTCGCCGCGCGCCGTGGTAAGCTGCGATCCCATATCCTCGAGCCGCTTGCGGACGATGTCGTCGCGCTCGCTCGACGCCAGCTCGTTCAAGCGCCGGAAGTCCGTTATCGCCCGCTCGTTCGATGCTATCCGGGAGGCAACCCTGTTGGCCCGTTCGCGTAGGAAATTGACGGCGTCGGACATCGACTTCTTGCGGAGTTCCAGCGACCACTCGACGTAGATATTTGCGGCCGTGTTGGCGAGCGTCGCGGAGAGTTCCGGGTCAGGGGTGCTGACGCGAACGGTCACGGCGAAGCTGTCGCCGCTGCGGGTAACGTCCGTGTTGGCAAGCAACGACGTAACCGCACGGTCCCATTGAACCGATTTGCTCGGCAACTTGCGCGCGCCCCCAGTCTCGTCCCAACCGAAAAACCCGAGCAACGCCGATTTCACCTTGCCCACGAGATGACCGACTGCCGAACCGGGAGAGTCCGCATCGCGTTCGCCCGCGAGGTAGGTATTGAACCAGGGGTGCTCCATCAGGTTCGTCGCGTCGACGACCTTGCCCGCGAACACCCGCGACTTGATGATGTCCATCTCCGTCTCGATGGCGGAACGGTCACGCTCCTCGCTGGTCAGTTCCGTGACGGTTTCCATGAGCTGTCCCTCGCGACGCTCCAGCACCAGCGTGGCGGATGCCGTATACGTGTCGTCCATCGCCAGAACCGCAATGATTAGCACGATGCAGCTGAGCAGCACGAAGCCGCCGATGAAGTAGGACCTGCGAATGAAAAGCGAGACGACTTCCCTGACGCCGATAACGCCCGAGTTTCGCCTGGAGGGGTGACCTTCAAGTGAAGCGTCCGTCTCGATCAGAGGACTGGCTGTATATTGCTTGTCCATAACCCCTCGCGCCTAATCGTTCGCGTCAGCGTTCTGTGAACGTGAGTTGATCGCGCCTTCGCCCTAGTTCCTATTCAGCGTTCTCGGTCGCCACGCCGCTGGAAATCTGTTCGCCGTCGCCCGCCAAGACATGCAGATACTCTTCGAGATTGGTCCAACCATCGCCATCAAGATCGTCGTTCGCATCTCTCGGATCGGTGTAGTCCA
The DNA here is from genome assembly GCF_028826155.1 of Mesorhizobium shangrilense. NCBI lineage: Bacteria > Pseudomonadati > Pseudomonadota > Alphaproteobacteria > Hyphomicrobiales > Phyllobacteriaceae > Arvimicrobium > Arvimicrobium flavum. The sequence continues at coordinate 2,773,689 of NZ_JAQGPN010000001.1, read as the reverse complement.
GCCCGTGCGAGCGTTCCCAGTCGTTCGACATGCCGTCCCGGTCCTGATCGGCCGGAGCCGGCGTCGAGGCGAGCAGCGGCCAGCCGCCGACGGAGCGCGGATCATGTTTGAGCAGCTTTCCGGATCTCGTACGGACGGCGTCCACGGTGCGGCGATCGACACTATCGCGGCCCGGGCGCGTGGCTCCCGCGCCCGCCAGCACGTCCTCATAAGCCTGCGTCGCGCTGGTTGTGCGGATGAGCGGAGACGGGAACGCGGCAGGCGCCAGGAATTCGCGCATGTCCGCCTGGATCGCCTCTTCTTCCGGAATCCCGAGTTCCGGTCGATGGGTTTCGTCCAGATTACCGTCCAGGAAAACCGAGAAGCCGCGGTCACGCTCGTTGAAGAGGTGAACGAGGCGGCTGTCTCCGTTCTTTTCCGTCTCGCCCTCAACCTTGTAGTTGCCGACGACATTGGCGCGAACGACTGTCCAGGAATCGCCGAAGCTGATGGCGTATTGCCATACCGGAGAGTAGAGAACATTGTTCACAATACTTACCGAAGAACCGCGCATGCTTGGCACGATCTGCGGATTGCGGAATTTGCCCAGCGCGAACAAGTTGTGGTGAATGGAGAAATTCCCGCCCTTGGTGAGAAGCATGCTTCGAGCGCGGTTGTGCTTTCCCGGCCCCCCATCCAAAAGGGGTTCCGTGATGAAGCTCCATTGAATGGTGACGAAGCTGGCGTCCTCGGAATCTATTGTCTCATCCGACCCCCAGCTCGCCGAAACGTGGTCTAGGATGATGTCTTTGGCCTCGTTTCCGTAGAGGCCGATGGCGCCCGAACAGCAAGACTTGACCTCATGAGGACCGGGACGGACGCGGATGTGCCGGACGATCACATCATGCGCGAGAATCTCGATCGAAGGCCGTGCCTGTTTTGGGCCGTTTCGAATTGCGATGCCGTCGCCCGGCGCAGTTTCGCCGGCGATCGTCAAATAGGGATTGTGAACGGCAAGGGAGGCTTCTTCAAGCGTGATCGTGCCGCTCAGGCGAAACACGCAGGTGCGCGGTCCGATCGCTTCAATGCAAGCGCGCAGCGATCCCTCGCCGCTTTCTGCGGTTGTCGTGACGAAGATCGCACGCCCGCCTCGCCCGCCCTTGGCCGCGGCGCCGAAGCCTTCGGCCGTCGGAAAGGCCCGCTGCCGTCCATCCGGCAATTTCGGCGCCATATGGGTGAAGAGCATGACCGGGTTCGGATCCAGCAGTTCCGCTCCTAACGACCAGGCCGACGACAGAAAGTCCGGGGCGCGCAAGGCCGCCAACGCAACTATCGCGCATCCGATTCCGACAGCCAGGTACTTGAAATATGATGATCGGCCGCTCTGCATCATGATGCGCTCACAGCGGCGGACGTCAGCAGAAGATTGAAATGCGCAGCCGGCGGCTGTGTTTTCCACTGCGGCCACCGGTCATAGTCTCCGCGCTCCGCCACCCAGTACAACCGCCTTCTCAACGTCGCGTACACATAAAGGACGGCTTTGCTGGAGCAGACCGCCTCCAGTTTCTCCACTGCGAACCCAGATCGGTTCAGCTTGGGTAATCTTGACCAGTACCTTGCTGACATCCGAACTCTCTGCAGGTGATCCGGACTGAAAAACGCCTTGGCCCCAAGCGTGAGGCTGCGGCCAGACACACTGCAAAGCCTAGCCGACCGGGCTTGAGCATAGGAGGAGGAAAAGCCTGACGTCGTCGTCGCAGAATCCGCAACCGGCCCTCTCAGAAAGAGAAAAACAAGCCTCTTCCAAATCCTGACTGTTTGGTTTACTATATAGTAACAAATAGGAGGGAGTGGGGCTTCTCACCGCAACTTGCGGTCTACCAAAATCCACAAAGTATAAGTTGTACCCGACAGAACGTGCAGCTGTCTGCTGAGGGGGAGCCATCAGTTGCAAGCTGAGGTGCGTCATGGCTTGGGCAAGCGTAAACGCTGGCAGTACGGATGGGCAGGATGACGAGTCAAGCCTGCTTGAACGGAACAGCGAACATAGATCCGAAGGTTACTTGGTCAGGCGAAGCCCCAAGGGCTTTACCCGGCAGTTTAGATTGCCTTTGGCGAAAAGCCGGACTCGACCGGCGCAGTCGAAAGCATCGGCGAGCGACGTGCCGCTTCCGCAGCGCGACCGCGTTGACCCAATTCATTCGCGCGCCAGCGACCGCATCGAGTTGCGACCGGAACCGCCGGTGGATGCCGTGGAACGTGAACGCCAGCGCATCGCCCGCGATCTCCACGACCAGGCCGGACAGTATTTCGTGGGCATTATGATGCGACTGTCCGCTTTGGAAATGCAGACCGCCGATCAGGCATTGCTCGCTTCCCTTCAAGAGATCGGCGACATGGTGAGCCACTTCGGCGACGAGCTGAGGACGATCTGCGCCGGTCAGCGGGTCGGCGTGCCATCCGGGCGGGAACTCTTTCCCGCGCTTGAACAGTTGACCGCGCGCTGGGAGCATGACGTCGGCATTCCCGTCTGGTTCGACCCACGGCAGGAGGATTGCCGCGAAGTAGACGATGCGGTTGCGGAAGCCGTGTACCGCGTGGTCCAGGAAGCGCTGACGAACATCGCCAAGCACGCTTCCAACGCTTCACGCGTCAATGTGCGCGTGCAGTTGAAGTCAGACATTCTCGACCTGGAAGTCCAGGATAACTCGCACTCCAATCCGAGACCGCCCAGCAGCCGGATGGTCGACCAGCGAGACCATTGCGGCATCGCCGGCATGCAGGCACGGGTGGCGGAAGTCGGGGGACAGTTGAACGTCAAGCGTTCGAAGAAGAGAGGAACCAGTGTCGTCGCTACGATCCCGATGAGGGCGTGCGAGACACCAACCGTCGCAGTCTGGTCATGAAAACTCCTATACGAGTGGTAGTGGTGGACGACCACCCAGTTGTCGTCGCGGGCGCACGAGCGCTCATGGAAGCGTCGGAGGACATCGTCTGCGTCGGCGACGCGAGGACGGGAGCCGAGGCGCTGGACCTGATCCAGGAGACCGATCCCGACGTGATCGTGCTCGATGTCGCGCTGCCCGATACGAACGGGCTGGTGCTGGCGCAGCGCATCGTGGCGTCCGGCGTGCGTGCGCACATCGTCATGATGACGCTTTACGAGGAGCGCACCTACGTGGATCAGGCGCTCCAGATCGGCGCGAAAGGCTTCGTCCAGAAGCGGTCCGCGGGTCAGAACCTGCTGCTTGCGATCCGCACGGCAATGCTCGGGGGATTGTTTCTGGACCCGCCGACAGCCGGGGGAATGTCCGTCACCTCCACAAAGCAGAGCAGCGTGAATGGCGCCGCCAATGGCGCCCCCGAGCTGACCAAGCGTGAGCAGGAGGTGCTCCGCATGGTGGCGCTTGGCTACTCCAACAAGGAGATCGCCTGGCGCGCCGCCGTGAGCGTCAAGTCCATCGAGACTTACAAGGCCCGGGCGGCTGAGAAGCTGCACCTGCATTCGCGAGCGCAGATCGTGCACTTTGCCGTCAAGCACGGCTGGATGAATGTCATCGACGACGTGAAGCAGGGATGAGGCCCGGGCGACCTGCGGTGGTGTGGGCGGCAAGCGCTCCTGCCGGACACGCGCGCCATCCTGCGCACCAGCGTCGCGGCTGACAACGGGCGCAGGGGGCGCGACAGTTTCGTGCGTGTCGTATTTGTCCTCGCAGGTTTTGGCGCGGGCGGCGCTGAAAAGGTGGTCAACCTCGTCGCGCATCACCGGCTCGAGCAGGGCGACGCCGTTCACGTCATCGCCGCCAGCGCGCCCACGACCAGATCCTACTTCCCCTATGACAGCGAAATCTCGCTCGAAACGCTGCAGACCCGCGGAACCACGCGCATCGGCCTCGTTTGGCTGCGCGCCGCCGAGCTCCGTCGGCGCATCAGGGAACTCCAGCCGGACGTCGTGATTTCTTTTCTCAGCAAGATCAACATATTGGTCGGGCTTGCCGCGATCGGACTGGACACGCCCGTCATCATGTCGGAGCGCAACAACTACCAAGCCCAGAAGATGAGCCCGTTCTGGCGCTTGCTTGCTCCCGTGGCCGCCCGGAGCGCTGCGCATCTGGTGATGCAAACGGCGGCGGCCCGGAACGCCCTGCCCCGCGCGCTCGAGGCAAAGGCAGTCGTCATACCCAACCCCGTATCGATCCCGGCCAATGTTCCGCGAAACTCTACCATACCCCCGCGCTTCGTTGCGGTGGGCCGCCTGGAGGAGCAGAAGGGCTTCGACCTGCTGATAGCCGCCTTTTCCCATGTCGTTCAACGACTGCCCTCCGCGACGCTCTCCATCTTCGGAGAGGGCCCGGAGCGTCCAGGGCTCGAGCGACAGGTGAGAACACTCGGTCTTGCCGACCGCGTTAGCCTGCCCGGGGTCACCAATTCGCCTGGGGACTGGCTGTCCCAAGGCGACATCTTCGTCTTGAGTTCAAGATTCGAGGGTTTCCCGAACGTCCTGCTGGAGGCGTTGATGGCCAGGATGGCCACGGTCGCCTTCGACTGTCCCTGGGGTCCCGCAGAGATACTGCAGGGGGATGCCGGACTGCTCGTTCCTGCAGGCGATGTCCACCAGCTCGCCGAAACTTTGCTGCGCGTAGCGACTGATCCCGTGCTCGCCGACAGGCTTGCGGAGCGAGGCCCTGCAGTCACGGCTGGATATTCGAAGCCGGCTGTGTTCGCGCAATGGGATGCGGTTATCGCCGCTGTCGTCAGCGGTCGGGGAAAACCTCAGGCCTGACGTAGAGCTGCGCGGTGCCGTAGCGGTCGGTGATGTCGAAGCCCGGCGCAGGCAGATAGCCATTCATCTGCGCGTAGGCAAGCAGCGGCGCTTCAAGCTCGGGCTCGAACCCCAGGAGGAGCGCCGCGGGCGGCTCCGCTTCCAGCATGGCTGCGACTTTCGTGGGCGACGTCATCTTGTAGAACTTCGCAAGCTCGGGCGGGGTGAGATCGCCGGTCCTGTAGGCAAACAGCCCCGTCGCCAGTTCGGGATAGACGTCGAGCCCCCCCTCCAGCACATAGAGCGGCGCCAAGGTCGCGACCTTGCCGCTGACGCCCGCCTCGGCCAGCCTATCCGCCATGGACACCCCCGCGGCGTGAACGCGCGACACCGTCCATTGCTGCGGCCGCAGCAGCGACCCGGCGTGCTGCACCAGCCGCGGCGCGGCATTCAGCAGCACAACCACGGCCGCAGCGATGAGAACGGCTTGCCCGAAAGGCTTCGCCTCTGGCCTGAGCCAGCCAAAAAAAAGCGCCAGGGCAAGTGGCAGGCACAGCAGCGGCGGGGCGTAATATTGCGGGAAGCTGGGCGTGGGCAGGAGACTGAAGACAACCGCAACGCCCAACGCCCCGACCAGAACCGCAATCGCATCGAAGCGGGAGCCGCCGGCGCGCAGAGCCGGTCCGCCCTTCGGGAATCTCGTCATCAGGATCAGAGCCAGCAGCGCGGATAGACCGATGGCGGTCGCGCTCGCGAGCCAGATGTCGAAAGCCCACTTCACCTTGCCTCCCAAGGCAACCACCGCCTCGTCGCCGGACGCGGCGGCGAGACGCCCGTGCGTTGCGTGCGGTCCGACATGATAGTCGACCACATGCGCGAGGAACCGGTCGGGCTCCGAGACCAGATAGTAGAGGATGGGGAGCCCTCCCACCAATCCGCCCAGCGCCAGCGGGACGACGCTCTTCAGATTGCCCCGCAGCGAACCGGTGCGGGGGAGGAAAAAGGCTGCGACGGCAATCGGAAGCACGAAGGCGATGGCATTGAGCTTGAAGACCACCGCGACGGAGAGGCAAAAGCCCGCAACAGCCATGAGCGCAGGCTGCGCCACGCCATCCCGTAGAGCGAGGACGAACAGCCCCAGACCGAGGAATGAAAACGGAAGCGGCAGCAGGTTGTTCGTCGCGGTCATTCCGGTTTGGCTCAGGAAGAGCTCGTTGGCGGCGAACAGGATCGTGATGCACCAACTCGCAAGACCCGAGCGCGTCAACGCAAAACTCACCAGGCCGACCGCGCCGAGAAGCAGGAGCCAGAACACCAGCATGCCGAGTCGAGCGTCGAGCAGCAGGTAGTCCGACCCGGTGAGCAGCCGCATGCCGTGAAAGAACCAGGCAGCCCCGGGCGGGTGGTTGTAGAAGAAGTCCCAGTAGAGTTGCTGGTCATCGAGCAGTCGCGCCGGCGGAACATATAGTTGCTCGTCCCGGCGGACTTCGTAGTTCATGACGCGAAGCGCGAGACACAAGAACAACACGATGGAAAGCAGGCTGAGGCTCGCGGTGGCGAGAAATCCTGTGCTGCGCTCAGCGCCGGCGGACGGCCTTGGCCGGAAAATTGTGAGCATGCGTTCGATGGGCCCGGCATCCCGGCGCAACAATGCCCGGGAGGTCGCGACGTCGGCGTCCTCGACACGTTGAACTAGCCCATCGTTCACGTGCATGCGTCCCGAACGACCAGTGAATCGGTTGTCACGGCCTGCCGCCGCAACCGTCCTGATCTACCACTCCGACCTGCCCCGCCGGCAGGATGATTTGCGTTAAATGATACGGCTTTAACCCGGCGTTTGCGAGGATTTGCCTGACCGGCGCTGTTCTGGATGTTCATCCAATAATGGCGGTCAGGCGGGACGGATTCTGCAATTGCTGCCGGATCCTGGGGCGCGTTGCAGGCGGCGGAGGTTTTGTACAAGTGGGACAAACTCGCACACTGAGCATGGCTCCGGCGCAATGCTGATGCGCCGATCCGCGTACTGGTCCCCGAAGATACGCAAGCCGACCGCGGCCGGCCGGCAATCACCTACCCTACGCACGCGAGGGCTGTCATGAAAGTCGTTCTCCTTGCAGGTGGTCTTGGCTCTCGACTGGCCGAGGAGACCACGCGCATTCCCAAGCCGATGGTCGAAGTGGGTGGCAAGCCCATCATCCTGCACGTCATGGATATCTACAGCCACTGGGGGTTCCACGATTTCGTCGTGGCCGGCGGCTACAAATGCATGATGATCAAGGCCTTCTTCCAGAGCTTTCATCTGTCGACGGCGGACTTCACCGTAGCGCTCGGAAGCGGCTCGATGACCCTCCGGCCGACGCGCCCCCTCGACTGGAACGTCTCGGTGGTCGATACCGGCCTTCCGACGATGACCGGCGGCCGGCTGCTGCAGCTGCGAGACTGGCTGGACCGCGACACCTTCATGGTCACCTACTCGGACGGCGTCGGCAACATCGATCTCGAGGCGCTGCTTGCGTTCCACCGCTCGCACGGCCGCCTCGCGACAGTCACCGCAGTCCAGCCGCCCGCACGCTTCGGCAACCTCGAAATCGAAGGCGACCGGGTCGTGGAGTTCACGGAGAAGGTGCGCAAGCACGAGACCTGGATCAACGGCGGCTTCTTCGTCTTCGAGCCGGGCGTCCTCGACTATATTCCCAGCCTGAGCGAGCCGCTGGAGATGTCGCCGCTCACCAATCTCGCCAGGGATGGCGAACTGTTCGCCTACAAGCACCACGGTTTTTGGCATCCGATGGACACCATTCGCGACCGCGACTACCTGAGCGGGCTGTGCGAGGTGGACGATCCGCCATGGCTGCGCTTCACCCCCGATACAATTGCGGCCATTGCGCCGTCGAGGAGCACCGTTGCGAGTGGAAGCCATGGGCGCATTCGTGGATGAAGCCTATCTCAGGGAAGCGCTCACGGGACGCCGCGTCCTGGTCACCGGGCACACCGGATTCAAGGGCGGTTGGCTGAGCCTGTGGCTGCGGCGTCTCGGAGCCGAGGTTGTCGGTGTTGCGCTGCCGCCGACCGAGCGATCGTTCTGCACTGCCGTCCAGCTGGACGAACTGATCGACAGCCGCGTCGGCGACATCCGCGACGAGCGCGGGTTCCAGGCGCTGCTTGAAGGGGAAGACTTCGACCTGGTCATCCACATGGCGGCGCAGGCCTTCGTGCGGGCGTCCTACGAGGACCCGGTCGAGACCTTCAAGACCAACATTATCGGAACCGCGGTCGTCCTTGAGGCGGCGCGCCGCATGAAGTCGCTGCGCGGCGTTATCGTGGTCACCAGCGACAAGTGTTATCAGAACCACGAATGGGTGTGGGGCTATCGCGAGCAGGATCCGATGGGCGGCCGCGATCCCTACAGCTCGTCGAAAGGCTGCGCAGAACTCGTTGCGGCGGCGTATCGCGCTTCGTTCTTCAGCAATCCCCATGGACCGCAGCTGGCCACGGTGCGTGCCGGAAACGTGATCGGAGGGGGCGACTGGGGTCCGGACCGGCTGGTTCCCGACCTGATCCGGGCCGCCGAGGCGCGCTCGCCGGCTCGTATCCGCAATCCGGCGCATGTCAGGCCCTGGCAACACGTTCTGGAGCCGCTGAGAGGCTATCTCATGCTGGCCGCGCGGTTGATCGACACCGGCTCTGGCTTCGCCGGCGGCTGGAATTTCGGCTCCGACCGCGATGCGGCCGTCGATGTGGTGACGCTGGCCGACCTCGTCGTCGACAAGTGGAACGGCAGCACGCCCCTTTACGTCATCGAAAAGCGGTCGAACGAGCCGCCTGAATCGGCTGTTCTGCGCCTCGACAGCACCAAATCCTACGTCCAGCTTGGCTGGAAGCCGCTGCTGTCTATCGACCAGGCCGTCTCGCGGACAGTCGAATGGCACCTGAGATACCAGCGGGATCCGGCATCCATCCGCAGCTTTTCCCAGCACCAGATCGCCGAATATGCGGCAGGTTGGGCCGTGAGCAGCGAGAAAACGTTGGAGCCCGAACGCACGGTGAGGACTCCCGCATGCGTGTGAACCACGGCCAGTCGGTACACGGCGTCGAAGGGCCCGCAACAGTTCTCGAAGTCCTGCGCTCAACGACCCACGTTGGCGCGTCGTGTAGTACCTAGGTCTAGGGCGATGTCACGCATTCTCATAACCGGCGGCGCTGGTTTTGTCGGTTCGCATCTGGCGGACGCGTGCATCAAGGCAGGGCACGAGGTGCACGTCACGGTCCGGCCGGGCGGCTGCGATCAAAGGCTCAGGCATCTTGCCGGCACGGTGGTGATCCATCGGGTTGATCTGCGGAGCGGTGAAAACCTGGCGACCTGCCTGGCGGATGCCCGTCCGAACCTGATCTTCCATCTGGCGGCTTCACCCCGGCGGCCCGTGCGGCCGCATCTGGAGGACGCCACGGAGAACATCCGGGAGTACCTGGATAGTCTTGTGACTTTGCTTGCGAAGGCTTCGGATGCCCAGCATCCGCCGGACCGGATCGTGCGGACCGGATCCGTTGCCGAATACGGATCGGCGCCGACGCCCCACCGCGAAGAGACGCGTGAGCAGCCCGAATCCGTTTATGCCGCCGGTCTTGTCGCCGCGGCCCACTATGTCGGCGCCTTGCAGTCGCGCTTGCCCTTCCCGGTGGTGACTGCCCGCTTGTCCTTGATCTATGGCCCAAGGCAATCCACCGAATATCTCATCCCTTATCTGATTGCGTCATGCCTAAAGGGCGTACACGCTACGGTGCACAGGCCCTCCGACCGGCGCGACCTGGTCTTCGTGGAGGATGCCGTGGATGCCTTGCTTCTCATGGCAGACGCGGAGCTTGCCGGCGCCACGGTGATCAATGTGGCGAGCGGCTATGCCCCGACCATGCGGGACGTCGCAAGGCTGGTGCTCGCCAGCACCAGTGCGTCACCGGATCTCATCGAGTACGGCCATGGAAGCGGTTCGCGCGAGGCCAGCGTTCTTCGGTCGTCGCCCGACCTCGCGAAGCGGATGCTTGGCTGGCAAGCCCGCACCCCCCTCGACGAGGGTCTTGCGCGCACAGTGGATTGGTACCGGCAGCAGGGCAATCCCGATCGAGCGGAGGACGACAGGCCTTCCATGGGATCGGCGACGTGCCATCAATCGGGAGCAATGTGATGGCTGCAGCGAAGCCCCTGAAAGTCTCGGTGCTGGTCCCGGCCTATAATGAAGAGCCAACCGTGCGGCGCGCCTACGAGACCATCGTCGAGGTGTTCCGCCAGATCCCCGAATACGACTACGAGATCATCTTCACCGACAATCACTCGACCGACCGCACGTTCGAGATCCTTAGGGAGATCGCTCGCGAGGACCGCCGCGTGCGCGTCATCCGGTTCAGCCGGAATATCGGCTTTCAGCGCTCCCTGCTGGCGGCATACAAGGCCGCGCGCGGCGATTGCTCTGTCCAGATCGATTGCGACCTGCAGGATCCGCCCGAACTCATTCCCCGCATGCTGTCGCTGTGGCGCGAGGGCAACCAGGTCGTCTACGGCATACGACGGACGCTCACCGACGACTGGGCGACCGCAACGCTGAGAAGGATTTTCTATCGCCTGGTGAGGGCGCTCAGCGAGGACGACCTGCCCCTCAATGCAGGTGAATTCCGGCTTGTCGATGCCTGCATACTTGCCGAACTGCGGCGTGTCGACGACACGTCGCCTTACGTGCGCGGACTGATCAGTTCCATGGGGTTTCGCCAGGTCGGCTTCGAGTATGACCGTCACGCACGCATCGCCGGGAAGAGCAAGTTTCCGCTCATGGCGATGCTGGCGCTGGCCGTTGATGCCGTTCTCAATCACTCCCTCGTGCCGCTGAGACTGGCCTCGATCACCAGCGTGATCGCTGGCGCGGTCACGTTGGCTCTTCTTGTCGGATACTTCTTCGCCTGGCTTCTGTTCGGTCAGGAATGGCCGCGGGGCTTCGCCACCACGACCATCCTGCTGCTCATGTCAATCGCTCTCAACGCAATGTTCATGGGCATCGTCGGCGAATATGTGGGCCGCATCTTCATGCAATCCAAGCGCCGACCGCGCACCATCGTTGAAGAGACACTGAACCCCGAGCAGCGGTCGCTGCGCGTGCTTACCGAAGCGGAGCTGAAGGCGGGCGATCGGGCGGCCGGGACGACGCACTGACCTCATGCCGGCGCCGTCGGCTCGCGGCTCCGTCGCCGGCAGGCCGATAATTTTCCTGACCTGACATGCACCAATCGCGCCGACACCATTGCTTTCAGCCACGGCTGCGCAAGACCTGGAGGGATCAACTTGAAGATCGCGATCATCGGTTCCGGATATGTGGGGCTCGTCACCGGGGCATGCCTGGCCGATTTCGGCCACACGGTCGCCTGCATCGACAAGGAGGAGCTCAAGATCGCCGCCCTCAAGCGCGGTCAGGTCCCGATTTTCGAGCCCGGCCTCGAAGCCCTGGTCGCGCGCAACCTGCACGAAGCCCGTCTCTCCTTCACCACCGACGTTGCCGCGCCAGTTTCGAAAGCCGATGTCGTCTTCATCGCCGTCGGGACGCCCTCGCGGCGCGGCGACGGTCATGCGGACCTCTGCTATGTGTACCAGGCGGCGCGAGAGATCGCGCCCATCCTGCCGAGATCGGCGGTGGTCGTGACCAAATCGACGGTGCCGGTCGGCACGGGCGACGAGGTCGAGCGCATTATCCGCGAAGCATGCCCCCACGACGATTTCGCCGTGGCCTCCAATCCGGAATTCCTGCGCGAAGGCGCGGCGATCCAGGATTTCAAGCATCCGGACCGGATCGTAGTCGGCATCGAGGACAACGACGCGCGCGCCGTCATGATGGAAGTCTACCGACCGCTCTTCCTGAACAAGTCGCCGATCATGTTCACCTCCAGGCGTTCGGCGGAGCTCATAAAATATGCGGCGAACGCCTTCCTGGCGATGAAGATCACCTTCATCAACGAGATAGCCGACCTGTGCGAGAAGGTACACGCCGACATCCAGGAGGTGGCGCTCGGCATCGGGACGGACAACCGCATCGGCTCCAAGTTCCTCCATGCGGGTCCGGGCTTTGGCGGCTCGTGCTTTCCGAAAGACACGGTCGCGCTCATCAAGTCGGCCCAGGATCACGGCGGGGCGGTGCGCCTCGTCGAAACGACCATCGCCGTCAACGATGCGCGCAAGCGCGCCATGGCGCGCCGCGTCATCGAGGCCGTGGGCGGCAACGTGCGAGGCAAGACCATCGCGATCTTCGGCCTGACCTTCAAGCCCAACACCGATGACATGAGGGAAGCGCCCTCGATCGCGATCATCCAGGCCCTGCAGGACGCCGGCGCGCGCATCCAGGCCTATGATCCGAAGGGAATGGACCAGGCGCGTGCAATCTGGACGGACGTTTCGTTCCGCGCCAATCCCTACAGCGCTGCACGCAACGCAAGCGCCATCTGCATCTTGACCGAGTGGGAGCAGTTTCGTGCGCTGGATTTCGAGCGGCTCGGCCGCGCCGTTGCGTCACCGATCCTCGTCGACTTCCGCAATATCTACTCGGCGCGCGACGTCACGCGGCATGGTTTTGCCTATTTCGGCGTCGGTTCCGCGCCGGAGTTGCCAGGACCGGTTGAGCCGACAACCGCCGAATACGAACGGGTGGCGGCGGCCGAGTAGGCCCGCGAGGCGTCGGCTCCACCTTTGCCCCCTGCGGATACCATGCCCGCCTGACGCTCAATCGTCATAGCCGGTATGGGGAGTTGCCTTAGACTCGTCGGCGCGAGCGGATTTCTCTGCAGCCTTGAGGTGGTCGGCGATCACCTGCGCGGCCAGTTCGGCGCCTGCGCGACTGAAATGGCCATCCGCTGCATACATGCTCGCCGGGTCTTTCTGCTGGCGTAGGCTGAGATGGAGATCGATGACGTCGATCGATTCCGCCTTGGCCGCCTCCAACACCAGGTCGCGCAGCTGGTCGAACGCGAAATTGGAGGAGAGTGCTCCCATATAGCGGTCAATTCTCGGGATATAGACCAGCGTGAAGGTGCCGCCCCAACTCTCTGCCACGGCTTTGGCGCGCCGAAGGGTCTCCCGGAATTCCGGCAGCGGCTCGGAGATCTTCGGATAGACGAGCCCAAGGCGCGTGAGCGTCTGCTGAAGCGCCACGAAGTTGCGCAGGACCGATGTTTCGGTCAGGAGATCAACCGCATTGATGCGCTCGGTATCGACTTGCTGCTGCAACGCGGTTCGCGCACGCTTGAGACTCGCCGCCGCGCTGACGGGATTTCCGTAGTCCGCCTCGGGACGCAGGGCTCCCGCCAGCCACGCGTCGTTTCGTTCCGCTTCGAGATTCTCCCAGTCATTGCCGGCAAAGAACGCCATTACCGCGTGGCGCGGGTGCAGTATTGGTCCGAACCGACCCAAAGTGGCGAGTTCGGCTATCGGCCCGTTGCCCCTGATGCCGAAACCGGCCGCCGCGACGCCACGGCTTCTCAAACGAGATGCCAGGTCTTGTCCGCGCGGAAGACAGAAACCTTCGATGAAGGAGTCTCCCAGGAGAACAACGTCGACGCGCGACTTGTAGATCTCATCGGGATTGTTGAACCCGTAACGGTCGGCCGTGTAGGTGATGAGGTTCTCCTCGGGCGCGCAAAGCACCACGCGAGTGCCAGGGAAGCCCGACAGGATCGATTGATTCAGCTGTTCGTTGTCGGACAAGTGATTGAGACGCCGCAGCGTGAAGCCTCGCACAAGATTGGCATTCTCGAGCATTCCTCTCTGCTCGGCAGTCAATTGACCGAGCATGCCCATCCGGACAGGCACGGACTGCATGGTCAGAAGCGCCTCGAACAGGAAGAGAGCGGCAAGAGCGCTCAGGCCGCACGATCCGACAATCATGGCCACGTTGGCGCTCGCGAATATGGCTGTGCCAAGAAACCCGACGGCGATCAGGACTGGAATGGCGACGTAGCGCAGGAAGTGCGGAGCCTCAGATGCATAGGCGGCAAAATTCAGCAGCGCATAGGTCGGACTCAGCAGAAGATACACACCCACGATGATGCACGCCGCGGCCCCCAAGCCACGTCCCATCCCGCTCCTCCGTTTCGGGCGTGCCCCATCGTCTCGCGGAGCATTGTGGGATTCCACCGATGTCATGTCCTGCCCCCCGCGTATGGCGACCGGCTTGCTTCAGCACGCTTTGTCGCATGCTGTAGCCGATCGAGATCAAGGTCTCCGCCAGCCCAGCCTGCAGCCGTAGCCATCGATGGCGATACGTGTGTTTCGCAAAGGTGTGCTGTCGCGCTTCTGGAGCCCCGGGATCGGGGGGCCCTCGGACGCGTGGCAAGGTCACGAGACGCAGGCGTGGGGCCGAGCGGCCAAGCCGTCGCAAGGCCCGGCCGACGATGGCGGGATGTTGTCCTGTCCGTATGAAGCACGAGATGGATCCAGTTCTCTCCCAAGACGGATCGCGGTCGGTTCATTCTGTGCACAGACGCGCACACCCCACTGTTTGACCTGGGGATCGGCATCCTGGGTGCTGCCTGCTGTGCTGTCATGTCAGGAAAAATTGGTCTTGGCAGGGAAGCTTGGCTTGCGCTCTACGCCCGCCGCCGCGGCGCTTTCGCCCTCCTCGCACAGCAGATGCGCTCACCGGTCAGCCGAAATCGGCTCTGCTCGTCCCTTGCAACGCCACGGGCGGAGGAGCACCGCTCACAGGCGCCGGATCTGTCGGCATTGCCGCAGCGTTCTCGGTTTCCGGCGCTCTTATCGGAACGCCTTCCGCGACGCCTCTTGAACTGAACGAGGCGAGAGCCTGGGTTGCGGTCATCACAAACAGCGGCGCGCAATACATTGCGATGCGGCCGACATTGTACCGCACATCGACGGCGAAGGCCGTGGCCACAATACCGAGGATCACGCCCAAGTCCGCCGGTTCGGAGATCCTTCCCTTGCGAGGGGCGCCCAGCGACAGGTACCACAAGCCGATCAGGATCAATGGCGGAAGCAGGTTTCGGTACGCGCCTCTCGGACTGAACATCAGCGCTATCATGCCCGCGGCGGAGGAAAGGAATTTTGAAGGCGTGCGCTGGTGCTCCCATCCGGGGAACTGGAGAACGCTCACGGCAACGAAGGTGGCAGCGACCACGGCAGCCGCCGCGACCAGCGCCTTGAAGTAAAAGCGCCGGTCATTGTGCGCGAACAGAAAACGGCTGCCGGTCAAAAGACAGGCAAGAATGGCGACCTTTTCGTTGACGAAGGCAGCGACAAGCACCGTCAGCACGAAGGCCAGCATGGAACGCTCGAAGACGGATATGGCGACAAGGGTCACGAATGGCAACGCGATCCCGTCGACGCTCGTCAGCCCCAGGAAATGAGACAGGATGAATAGGGTCAAAGCCCCTATGAGGCCCCACTCCCTCGGCAGCTTCAGCCGGATTCGGCAGTAGGCGTAGGTCATGAGGCAGGATACGAACACGTAGAATACATTGGCCGCAGACATCGCCTGGGTCGCCCTGATGTATTCAATGGAGTCTGAAATCATGGCCGGTTCGTTCAACTTCACCAGCGGCATGTAGTAGAACGGAATCGCCAGGATGACCGAGCCGATCCGGTAGACGAACGGACTTCTGGGCACTGCCCCCCCTGGCTCGCCAAGCACGTGGAGCAGGTAGGGGGCGTAGTCGTCGTAGGGCATGGCGTCGAATAGGGCTATTCGATAGACCTCGAAAAACGTGTCCAGGGACGCGGTCAACAAAAGCAGGACTGCGAAAACTTCGA
The DNA here is from genome assembly GCF_028826155.1 of Mesorhizobium shangrilense. NCBI lineage: Bacteria > Pseudomonadati > Pseudomonadota > Alphaproteobacteria > Hyphomicrobiales > Phyllobacteriaceae > Arvimicrobium > Arvimicrobium flavum. The sequence continues at coordinate 2,758,156 of NZ_JAQGPN010000001.1, read as the reverse complement.
ACGCTTGCGACCCGGGGCGTCGGACGGAAGCGGCAAGGGCTCCGATGATGTGGCCAGGACCGCGCTGGAGACCATCTGACGAAACGGTTGGAGAACCGGCTTGCAAGTCGGAATGCTCGTATCGCACCGTCATTGGTTCCTCGCCGAGATGAGCTGCTGTCCCATTGGTTCCCAGGTCGACGGCGCAGCCGGCCTGCGGGTTCTGCCTCGCCCCGAAGCCACCGCAGCGCCCACAGTCAGCAGCAGAGGCACTGTGAGAAACCGGGCGTACATATGCGTGCCGGAGAAGGCGATGAACGCCACGGCCGTGGCGACCGCCACCGTGCAAAGGAGTATCGCGCCTCCATCCCGGCGATGGCGACCCTGCCACGGCGCTATGAGAGCGCTCCCCAGGATAAGGAGGTAGCCGCAGAGGGCGACCAGACCGCCCTCGTTGAGCAGCAGCAGATAGGCGTTGTGAACAGACAACCCCTGTTCGCTGACAGTGCGATACTGATCGGTGCCCATCCCCAGAAGGAGGTGGGTATCAGCCAGTCGCCATGCTTCCTTGATCAGTTCGTAGCGGTCGACGAAAGTCCCCGCCTCGGTGATGTCGCCTTCGGTAACGGCGTTGAGGACCCGCCGCTGGAACACTGCAGGAAGGAAGTGCTCCCCCCACAACACGACCGTAGCCACCGCCCCCCCGCACACCATCACGAAGACGGCCAGGATCTTGGGACGCCTTGCGCCGATCATATAGATCCCGGTGGAGAGCAACGCCCCGATCAGTCCGGTATTGGAGCTGGCGAGCACCAGCGCCACCAGCAACGGGACGGCCAGCGCGATGGTGGTGGGCAGCTTGAAAGCTCTGATGGTTGTGAGAAAGCACAGTAATGGAAGAGTAAGAGCAATGTAGCCGGCCAGGCCGTTCGCGTTGTCCACGAAGCCCGTCAACCGACCGCCCCCGGTGACGATGGCGAAATGTCGGGCATGTCCGGCATTGAATCCCAGCGCATAGGCGCCGATGCCGAAAACGCACATCGTGACCATTCCGTACACGCAGCACTTGGCCAGCGTGATGGCGTCGTCATAGGACGAACGGCTCACAGCGAAGGGCAGCAAGATATACGCGAACAGGTACTGGGCGAAGACCACCCACGCGCGCGCCATGTCGCCATTGATCAGGCTGCTGACGAGCAGGCCGTAGTTCAACATGACAAAGCCGGCGTACCACAGCAGCGTTCCCTCGCCGAGGGGCCTGATCGGCCACCCTGAGAGCAGACGAAGCATGATCGCCATCAGGAAAAAAAAATCGCCCGCCGTGAAGAAGAGATCCGGATGACGGAACGCGCTGTAGGGCGCGAAGAAGACGGCTGCACATACCAGGCCGAACTCAAGACGCTGAAGAGAAGCAGAAGCTGCGTCTCTCATGGCTTTGGCGCCGATTGCGACGGGCCGCCGCGAGCAGACATGCCTCGCATTGCAACGATCGGGGCGACGATCCGGTATGCCGCGGTCGAGTCGCGCCCCCGACGGGCCTTGGTCAGGCCCCGTCCGACTTGAGAGCCGGGAGTGATTGCTTGCCTGACAATGATCCCGATCACGGCTCCGGCCCCACTAACCGGGGTATTTTTCTTGATTGGACTAGCTCCGCCCTCGCGTGACAAGGCGTTGCGGGATCATCCGCGGGAAAACCTTACGTGCTGCCGATATCCAGAAGCGGGGGGAACGGCTGGATGCCCCCCGATACGTCGCCATCGCAAAACAGGCATGGTTCACGGCAAAGGATCTCAGCCGGGGCATTGGCGACCGCCGCGCACTGCGCGCGAACGCGTCAGGACGACAGCCAGAATCCGAAGAGCAGAAGAAAGGCGATTCCCAGCCCAACAAAGGCAAATGTCTTCGAGTCCATGGCGCGAACTCCCAGCTCGCGAAAGTCTATCGGAATGCGCCGAAAAGGGCGAGTCGGCGTGCTCGCGACGGGGACGCCTCAAATCCCGGTGCAAAATCGCGAGCATAGGAGTATTCTCCCCTGGGGGCAGGTCGCGTCTTGCGTGGCCGGTCTAGCTGGACCACAGCGCCGCGCACCGCGACCGAACCGGGACCCGCTCTTGGAGGATGGTCATGGCAACCTTTCACGTGATCGCAGGCGCCACCGAAACGCTGGAGCACACCGGAGTGCGAAAGATCGGTGTTTCGGACCTGTTCGACGCGCTGAGGCGCGGCATCGACGACTTCCTGGTAAAGCCGTCCCACATCGTCTTCCTATTCATGATCTACCCTATCATGGGCGTCGTCCTGGCGGCCTGGACCTCCGGGGCAAACGCGCTGCCGATGCTGTTTCCACTGGTATCGGGTTTTGCGCTCATCGGCCCCTTCGCCGCCCTCGGCCTCTACGAGATCAGCCGTCGGCGCGAACTCGGCATGGACACGTCATGGCGGCATGCCTTCGACATCAGGCATTCGCCGGCGTTGCCCTCGATCGCCGCTGTCGGCATCATGCTGTTCGTCATCTTCGTCGGTTGGCTCCTGACGGCGCAGGCCTTTTACGAGTATCTGTTCGGGTCGCAGCCGCCCGCATCGATTTCCGGGTTCTTGGACCAGATCTTCGCCACCGGCCACGGATGGACGCTGATCATCGTGGGACACGCCATCGGCCTCGTCTTTGCACTGGTGGTGCTCTGCACCACTGTCATCGCCTTCCCGCTCCTCCTCGACCGCGACGTCGGCGCTTATGAGGCGATCCACACCTCGGTGCGGGCCGTGCTGGCCAATCCGTTCGTGATGCTGGTCTGGGGGCTGATGGTGGCCGTGGGGCTGATGCTCGGGTCGATCCCGCTCTTTGCCGGCCTGGCCGTCGTGCTGCCCGTCTTCGGACACGCGACCTGGCATCTGTATCGAAAGCTCATCGAGCCCCTGCCCTCGCCTTCACATCAGCCGAGACGCTGACCGAGCGAGACCCGGCCCGGCGCCAGTTCGCGGCGCCGGTCCGCCCACCGTCAATAGGCAGGATGGCTGAAGCGCGCCTGCTGCGCCCCTCTGGTCAGGCTGCGGAAGTCCTTGCCGGTGACGTGCACGAGCGTCTTGTGATCGCCGCCTTCGAAGTAGATATCGTTGGCATCGCGAAGGCTTTCGTCGAGGATCACCGGCAGGTTGTAGGCTGCTCCGATGGGCGGCACCGCGCCGATGTCGCAGTCGTCGAACAACGATCCCACCTCGTCCTCGGAGGCAAGGCCGAGACGCTTGTCCATGATGTCCTGCAGAGCCCCCAGTTCCACCCTGTGCGTGCTCGGGACCACGGCGAGCGCGTAGCCGAGTTCATGGTGGATCACTACGGTCTTCGCCAACCTGCTGCCCGGCACATGAGCGGCCATGGCGGATTGCCGGCTGGTGGCCGTGCGTTGATGCGCGAGCGTATCATAAGAGACGCCCTCGCCGTCGATGTACTTCTTGAGTTTGGGTGCTATCGTCATCTTGGGCGTCCTTTGCTGGCATGCATGACGCGTATGAGCGAAGCGGTGATTGTCCTCCCGTCAGCCCGGATGTCAATCGGGAATGGTCCGAGCCTGGGCCGGTTGCGCGCTGTAGGGCACGAGCGCAGCGGCGCGGGTGGGCTTCAGGACCCGGCGCCGAAGAAGGTGAGGCGGCTGAAAAGCGTGTACTCGGATTCGATCACCATGATCGCAACGAACACCAGAACGAATACCGGCGGCACGATGATCGCATAGACGAGTGCCAGACGCTCCCAGGCCATGTGCATGAAGACAGCGACGATCAGGCCCGCCTTGAGCACCATGAACAACAGGATCAGCGACCAGCGCAGGTAACCCTGCAGGTGGAAGTAGTCGACCATGTAGGAGCCTGCGCTGAGCACGAACAGCCATCCCCAAACCACTAGGTAAAGCTTGATGGGATGCTCCTGATGCGTGTCGGCGTGCGTGGCAGCCACCGCGGTCTCATGCCCGTGGGCGGCATGCAATGCGTGTTGTCCGTTTGCAGGTACGGTCGCTTCAGACATATCCGCCTCTCACCAGAGATAGAAGAACGCAAAGATGAACACCCAGACCAGATCGACGAAGTGCCAGTAGAGCCCCATGATCTCCACGCTTTCGTACTGGCCGCGCCGGCTGGTGAAGAAACCGCGCGCGCCGGTGTCGTAGTCGCCGCGCAGGACCTTGCGGGCGATGATGATGAGGAAGATCACGCCGATGGTAACGTGGGTGCCGTGGAAGCCGGTGATCATGAAGAAGGACGATCCGAACTGCGCTGCGCCCCAAGGATTGCCCCACGGCCGCACCCCTTCCTGGATCAGCTTGGTCCACTCGAAGGCCTGCATGCCGACGAAGGTCGCGCCCAGCACGGCGGTCAGCAGCATCAGCGCAGCGGTTTTGCGGCGATCGCGGCGGTAGCCGAACATCACCGCCATGGCCATCGTGCCGCTCGAGGAGATCAGTACGAAGGTCATGATGGCGATGAGGATGAGCGGAATATCGGCGCCCCCGATATGCAGCGCAAAGACCTCGCTCGGGTTGGGCCAGGGCACCCGCGTCGACATGCGCGCCGTCATGTAGGACAGGAGGAAGCAGCCGAAGATGAAAGTATCGCTGAGGAGAAAGATCCACATCATGGCCTTTCCCCAGGAGACGTTCTTGAACGCCCGCTGGTCGGAGGCCCAATCCGCGGCGATCCCCCTCAGCCCGTCAGGCCGCGGGGTGGCGTAGCCGGCATCTGAGATCGTGGTTTCGGCCATCCGCCCCCTCCTTCAGGTCAGCAATTGACGGCAAATGTCTATGAAGTCGTTCGCCCATCCGGCGATCAGCACGAAGAGCGCGAGCCAGATGAACAGCAGGAAGTGCCAGTACATGGCGCAGAGTTCCACGCCGAGGCGAAGCCGCTCGCGTGGGACGTCGCCCCATGCCCTGGCGGTCGTCACGCCGAGCGCCACGAGGCCGCCGACGATGTGAAGGCCGTGCATGCCGGTCAGGAGGTAGAAAAAACTGTTTGCCGGGTTGCCGTTGAGCAGGTAGCCGCTGGCGGCGAGGTCCCGCCAGGCGCTCACCTGTCCCGCGAGAAAAACAAGCGCGGTGAGTCCTCCGGTGACAAGCGCGAGCCGCGTCGTTTGGATCTGGTCCTTGCGCGACGACACCACCGCGATGTGAAGCGCGACGCTGCTCAGCGCAAGGACGAGCGTATTGAACCACAGGATGCGCGGCAGCGGCATCGCCCGCCAGTCCGCAAGCTCCATACGCATGAAATAGGCGCTGGCGAAGAGCGCGAACAAGCATCCCACGACTGCGAGGAACACGCCGAGGCCGAGCTTGGGATTCGGCATCGTCGGCGCCTGCCCGCCCGGGAACACGTCGACGCCCTGCTCCAGCCACGGCTTGGACATCAATCGCTGCTGGCTGAGCCACCAGCCGGCTACGCCCGCGATGACCAGCAGGAAGACGAGGATGACGCTCATGCTCTCCCCGCCGCCTTCATCGGACCCGGATCGTTCTGCGGAATGAAATCTTCAGGCGCGCCGGGAACGCTGTAGTCGTAGGCCCAGCGATAGACGACCGGAACCTCCTTGCCCCAGTTGCCGTGCGGCGGCGGCGTCGTGGGCGTCTGCCATTCGAGGCTGGTCGCCCGCCACGGGTTGCCGCCGGCATCCTTGCCGAAGCGAAGGCTCCAGATCAGGTTGAACAGGAAAACCAGCTGCGCGAAGCCGACGATGAACGCCATCACGCTGATGAACTCGTTGAGCGTGTGGACCGAGTCGGGAATGAAGGCGGTATCGCCGAGTTCCGGATAGCGCCGCGGCACGCCGACCAGGCCCACATAATGCATCGGGAAGAAGATCAGGTAGGCGCCGAGGAAGGTGACCCAGAAATGGAACCTGCCCATCCACTCGTCGAGCATGCGGCCGGTGATCTTCGGATACCAGTGGTAGATCGCGCCAAACACCACGAGGATCGGCGCCACGCCCATCACCATGTGGAAGTGGGCGACCACGAACATGGTGTCGGACAGCGGCACGTCGACGACCACGTTGCCGAGGAACAGGCCGGTCAGCCCCCCATTGACGAACGTGACGATGAAGGCCAGCGCGAACAGCATCGGGATGGTCAGATGGATGTCGCCGCGCCACAGCGTCAGCACCCAGTTGTAGACCTTGATGGCGGTCGGGACGGCGATGATCAGCGTCGTCGTGGCGAAGAAGAACCCGAAATACGGGTGCATGCCGCTCACATACATGTGGTGCGCCCACACCACGAAAGACAGCGCACCGATGCCGACGATCGCCCACACCATCATGCGGTACCCGAAAATGTTCTTCCGGGCATGCGTGCTGATCAGGTCGGAGACGATGCCGAAGGCGGGCAGCGCCACGATGTAGACCTCCGGGTGCCCGAAGAACCAGAACAGATGCTGGAACAGGATCGGGCTGCCGCCGCCATAGGAGAGCTGTTCGCCCATCTCGACCAGCGCCGGCATGAAGAAGCTGGTTCCGAGCAGGCGGTCGAACAGCATCATGACGCTGGCGACGAACAGTGCCGGAAAGGCGAGAAGCGCCATCACGGTTGCGGTGAAGATGCCCCAGACGGTCAGCGGCATGCGCATCAGCGTCATGCCGCGCGTGCGTCCCTGCAGCACCGTCACAACATAGTTCAGGCCGCCCATGGTGAAGCCGATGATGAACAGGATCAGCGACACCAGCATGAGGATGATGCCGGCCTGCTGGCCGCCGGGTGTGCCTCCGAGGATCGCCTGCGGCGGGTAGAGCGTCCAGCCGGCGCCGGTCGGGCCGCCTGGTGCGAAGAAGCTGGCGACGAGGATCAGGACTGCGAGCAGGTAGATCCAGTAGCTCAGCATGTTGACGTAGGGGAACACCATGTCCCGCGCGCCGACCATGAGCGGGATCAGGTAGTTGCCGAAACCGCCGAGAAACAGCGCAGTGAGCAGGTAGATGACCATGATCATCCCATGCATGGTCATGAACTGGTAATAGGCTTCCGGGGTGATGAAATCAAAGGTGCCGGGGAAGCCGAGTTGCAGCCGCATCAGCCAGGAGAGCACCAGCGCCACGAAGCCGATGGCCATCGCGGTGCCGGCATACTGGATTGCGATGACCTTGGCGTCCTGCGAGAAGACGTAGGTCGTCCACCAGCTGTGAGGATGGTAGAGTTCGAGTTCCGGAACTTCCGCGGGCGGAATGGCATCTGCCGCGCGCGGCGAGACATCGACCATCACCTGTTCTCCTGCTTCTCCGGCGAGGCCCGAGGCGGCCGGGCCCCGTCATGGCAAATGCAACGCTATGCCGCCTCCATCCTCATTGCTGCGCCTGCTGGATCGCGCCACTCGCACCCGTTCGCGCCGGCTCTGCCGCGCCAACCTTGTCGGGTGAGAAAAGCTGCGCGAAGGTCGACTGCTCCTGCAGCCAGGCCTGGTAGTCCTCATCATTGTCGACCGCGACGACGCCGCGCATGAAGCCGTGCCCGGTCCCGCAGAGCTCTGCGCACAGCACTTCGAAGCTGCCGGTCCGCGTCGGCGTGAACCAGAAGTAGGTGACGGAGCCGGGGATCATATCCATCTTGGCGCGAAACTCGGGCACGTAGAAATCGTGCAGCACGTCGATCGACCGCAGCAGCATCTTCACCGGCTTGCCGACCGGGAGGTGCAGGTCGGCCGCCTCGACGACGACGTCGTCCTGCCCGTTTGTGTCGTCCGGATTGACGCCGAGGGGATTTTCGGCGCTGACCAGGCGGCTGTCGGAGGTTCCGAGCTTGCCGTCGGTTCCGGGCAGGCGGAAGCTCCATTGCCATTGCTGGGCGATGACCTCTACGTCGGTGGCGTCATCCGGAACCGTGATGAACTGGGCCCAGACATAGAGGCCGGGCGCCAGCATGGCAGCGACGCCGACGCCGGTGACGACCGTCAGCCAGGTCTCGAGCCGCTTGCTCTCTGGCTCATAATGCGCCCTCGCCGCCTCCTTGTGACGGAACCGCCAGACACAATAGGCCATGAACAGCACGACCGCGGAAAAGACGACGCCTGTGATCCAGAAGGTGATGACGAGCGTGTGGTCGATATAGTCCCAGTTGGACGCAATCGGCGTCCACCACCATGGGCTGAGCGCGTGAAAGAGCACAGAACCCACGACAATCAGGACGAGTACGAACGCTACAACCATGCGCGTTCCTCCCGGCATTCCCGGGAGCTGCTTCCGAGACCCGGAATGCCGGTTGCATCATGCTTGATTTGGTCACGGAATTCTAGTGGCGGTAGGCTGGCGAACAGCGGCGTCATGTCGCGCGGCGCACACCGTCCCGGAGCTCGGCGGTTCATGGCGCAATGGCGACAGAAGACGAGAGCCGCATCGACCGAGACGCCGAGGCCCTTCGTCGAGCGACGATCTTGCGCGGTGGTCGGGCGCGCCGCTGCATTTACATAGCGGTTGATTTTCAACGCCTGTCGAGGCAATGAGGGCTTGCGGGACAATCGACTGACTTGATGAAGGACCACGATATGCGACGGCAAGCTGCGGTTTTTGTTACACTCCTGGGCCTCGCGGTCAGTGGCTGCGCGCAGACCGAACAGCAGCAGCGCGCGGGAACTGGTGCGCTCGTCGGCGCTGCTGGCGGCGCCCTCGTCGGACAGGCCCTCGGCCGCGACACGAAGAGCACCGTGATCGGCGCAGCCAGCGGCGCGCTGCTCGGCGCGGCGGTCGGCACCGCGACCACCCCGAACCGGGGCGAACAGATGTGCCAGTACCGGGGCCGTGACGGCAGGATCTTCGTCGCGCCGTGTGACGAGCGCTACTACTCCGGGAACTACTGACCGGCTGCATCGCGCAGTGGCCTCGCGGGAGGCCACCAGAAGCAAATAAGCCTTCCGGCGACGAGCTGAAACGCGTCGCCGGAAGGCTTAATGTTGGAATGCTGCCCCATCCTCGCGACCGCGAGGGGGACACCCACTGCGAGGCTCAGCCGTCGGCCCTAGACCGCGGCGTCATCGCGCACTCGGGATTGTGATTGATCCCCTCCCGGGCCGGGCGTATCCTCGCCGCGCATGAATGCGAGGTCTGGCATGACTGATGTCTGGTTTTCGCGACCGGTTCTTGTGGCGGTGGGCATCACGGGCGACGTTCAGAACGTGCTCGGCCCGAAGCAGGCGCTCGAACTCCTCGACCATCACTGGCGCAATGCGGGCACGCCCGCATTCCTCAATGCGCGGCATGCCTGCGTCACCGCCATGCACGGCGAGAAGCCGGCCGACGCCGCTCGTGAGGCGTTCATGGACGCGGCTCGCGAAGCGCGGCTACTGGCAGAGTAAGGCGGAAGCCGCGGCAACGCGCCCTCGGGCCGCGATCAGCCCTCAAGCTGCAGGAATCGAGCCGTGTCGACGTCGACAGGGATTCCGTTGCGCATCCGATCGGCCTCGACCTTCCATTCGCGATCTCCGGGCGCCATGATCTCACGTCCGGCGCGCGCGGGCGCCTCCCTCAGCCGGTCGAGATAGCCAGCCATCGCCTCCCCGAAGGCGGCTGCGCCGCCGAACCGCTCCGGATCGATCGCCAGGCAGAATTGCCCCATGTTGCGCGGCGTCCGGATGTCCTCCGACCCCATCTGGATCATCTGGTCATCGACGGCCATCCCCATCAGCACGGCGGAAAGGATGGTTGCAAGACCCGCCAGCCCGGCTCCCTTGAAACCGTACTGCGCGCCACCCAAGGGCAGCAACGTGCGGGCGAGTTCGGCCTCGGTCGTCGGGTGTCCCTCGCCATCCACGGCGACGTCGGCAGGCAGCCCAAGCCCCAGCGAACGATAGAGAAGCACGCGGTTGAACGGAATGGATGAGGTTGCAAGATCCAGCAGCCAAGGCCTGCCGCCGGCGACGGGCGCCGCCGCGGCGATCGGATTGGTGCCGTGGAAGGGCGCAACGCCATCGAACAAGGTGACGGCGGAATCGGCGTTCGAGGTGCAGAGGGCGACGAAACCCGCTTCGGCGCCGGCCCGCGCATAAGCGCCAGCCGCCCCGAAATGCGAGGAGCGGACGATCCCCACTACGCCGACCCCGCTTTCACGCGCGATCTCGCAGGCAAGCTCCATGCCTTGATAGGCGGCCGGATGCCCGAGCCCGTCGTCGGCGTCGAGAACGGCGGTAGCCGCTGCAGTTCGCCTGATCGTGCGCTTCGGCAATCCGTTGACGCGGCCGCCTTTCAACACCATGGCATAGTGTGGGACCAGCCTCACGCCGTGGCTGTCGACGCCCAGTCGCGACGCATGCATCAGCGCCCGCGTCGTCGCTTCGGCCGATGGTCCGTCCGCGCCATTGTCGCGCAGAGAGGAGAAGACCCGCCCCTCGAGAACTGCCGGGTCAACGAGGATCGTCCGGTTCGCTTGATCTGCCATCACGACACCTTGGTTAGCTGGCTGACGGTGATTGGGCCGTCATGCAACGTCGCCGGCTTCACCGGCCCCTGGCGCATATATCTGCGCCGCATGATCACAGGATCCGCCCCGGATTGAGAATGTCCTTGGGATCGAGCGCGCGCTTGACGCTCGCCATCAGCGCCAGTTCCGGCGCGCTGCGCGTCATGCCGAGATAGGACCGCTTGATACGTCCAATGCCATGCTCGGCCGAAACCGAGCCGCCGAGCCGTTTCGTGTGATCGTAGACGAGTTGTTCGACGGCTTTCCTCACGAAATCCGTAAGATCGGGCGGCATGATCTGCAGGTGGATGTTCGAATCGGCGATGTGCCCGAACGCAACCCACACCACGCCCCGGAAGGCAGCAGGGAGATCGCGTCTGAGCGCGTCAATCGCCTCTGACAGGCGATCGAGTGGAATCGAGATGTCGAAGCCGACGCCCTTGCTGAAGTGGCGGTCATATTCGTAGACGCTCTCGCGCAGGGCCCAGAAGCCGTCGCGCTCGGCCTGAGACTTGGCAATGACGGCGTCCAGCACCAGACCATCTTCGTAAAGGCCCGCAAGCGCCGCCTCGAAGGCCGCGGCGCCGCCGGGCGCTTCCACCAAAAGATAGAGGTCATGCCCCTGCTCGATCGGCGCCGCGACGCCGATCGAGGTCGTGGCGATCTCATACATTTCACGCCACATCGCCTCGAAGACCAGCAGACCCGCCGGCAGCGACCGTTCCAGACCACGCAGCACGGCGATCGCATCCGACGTCGAGGAAACCGCCAGGACCGCGGTCTGGACGCCGACCGGCTTCGGATGGAGGGCCACCACCACGCGCGTGACGACGCCGAGCGTCCCCTCGGACCCAATGAAGAGCTGCGTCCAGTCGTAGCCGGCGTTGTTCTTCATCATCTTGTTGAGCGAGCGGACAACCGTACCGTCGGCGAGGACGGCTTCCAGCCCCAGCACGTTCTTCCGCGCCATGCCGTACCGCAGCACCTGGTTGCCGCCGGCGTTTGTGGCGACGTTGCCGCCGATGGTGCAGGAGCCCCGCGCTCCGAGATCGATGCCGCACATCAGGCCGGCGTCGTCTGCCGCCTGCTGCACCAGGTGCAGCGGCGTCCCGGCGAGCGCCGTCAACGTGCTGCTGCTGCGGTCCAACTCCTCGACACCCACCATGCGCTCCAGCGAAAGCGCCACTTCGCCCTCGCCCGGATGGGCCCCTCCGGCCAGACCGGTCAGCCCACCTTGTGTCACCACGGCCTGGCCGTGAGCGTGGCAGATAGCGAGGGCGGCCGAAACGTCTTCGGTCGTGCGCGGCAGGACGAGCGCCAGCGGCGATGCCGGCTCAAGGCCGGATGCGTCCGACCAGTTGCGCAAGGGTATTTCGCCGCCGACTTTCACCTTGTCGGGCCCGAGCCGCATCAGCAGCTCATCAACGGCCGCATTCGACATACCCAGAACTCCTCCGTCGACCACGTCGCACTTCGCTGACGATCCGGTCGAATCGAACGTTTATACGATCTCGTTCGGAACGTGATAGCTCAGGTTGAGCCAGTCGGGGCGATTTCGGGTCTTCGTCGGTGGTGAATTGTAGGATTTTCGGGAACAGGATGGAGGCCGAAGTCCTGTCGGCCTCCCGTCAGCTCATCGGATATCCAATGCCGGTGCGAGGCCCAGCGGCCCCCGCCCCGCCTCAGATGTTGCGGCGCTTGCCTTCCAGCAGATCGATCATGGCGCGCGCCGAATCGAGCACGCTGGTGCCCGGGCCGAACACCGCCGCCACGCCGTGCTCGTGGAGGAACTCGTAGTCCTGGCGCGGGATGACGCCGCCGACCACGACGATGATCTCTTCCGCACCGCGCGATCTCAGCGCCGCGATGAGCTGGGGCGCCAGGGTCTTGTGCCCGGCGGCAAGCGACGACATGCCGACCACGTGCACCTTTGACTTCACCGCCAGGTCGGCCGCCTCTTCCGGCGTCTGGAACAGCGGTCCGGCGATCACTTCGAAGCCGATGTCACCATAGCCTGAAGCGATGACCTTGGCGCCGCGGTCGTGCCCGTCCTGGCCGATCTTCGCGACCAGCACTTTTGGCGTCTGCCCGAGCGTCTTCGCCAGCTCGCCGAGGCGGGCGACGAGGTTGTCGTATTCGGGATCGCCCTCGTACGACTTGCCGTAAACGTTCTTGACCACCTTCGGGACAGCCGCATGGTCCCCGAAGGCATGGCGCAGCGCGTCCGAGATTTCGCCCACCGTGGCGCGGGCCCGCGAGGCCTCGACGGCTGCCTCGAGGATGTTGCCCTTGCCGGTAGCCGCGACTTCCGCCAGCACGGCAAGGGCCGCGTCAACGCGCTTGGGATCTCGCTGACGCCGCGTCTGTTCGATGCGCCGGATCTGGGCCTCGCGCACCGCCTTGTTGTCGATGTCGAGGATGTCGATCTTGTCCTCGCTCTCCAGCCGGTACTTGTTGACGCCGACGATGACCTCGTCGCCGCGGTCGACGGCAGCCTGGCGCTTGGTCGCCGCCTCTTCGATCAGGCGCTTGGGCAAGCCGTCATTGACCGCCTTGGTCATGCCGCCCATCGCCTCGATCTCCTCGATCAGCTTCCAGGCTGCGTCGGCGAGGTCCTTGGTCAGGCTTTCGACATAGTAGGAGCCGGCGAGCGGATCGACGACCTTCGTGACGCCCGTCTCGTGCTGCAGGATCAGCTGCGTGTTACGGGCGATGCGGGCCGAAAACTCTGTCGGCAGGGCGATCGCCTCGTCGAAGGAGTTGGTGTGCAGCGACTGGGTGCCGCCAAGCGCGGCCGACATTGCCTCAAAGGCGGTGCGTACGATGTTGTTGTAGGGATCCTGCTCCTGCAACGACACGCCCGACGTCTGGCAGTGCGTGCGCAGCATCAGCGAGGACGGCTTCTTGGGCTCGAACTCCTCCATGATGCGCGTCCACAAAAGCCGCGCGGCGCGCAGCTTGGCCGCTTCCATGAAGAAGTTCATGCCGATGGCGAAGAAGAACGACAGGCGGCCGGCGAAATCGTCGACGTCCAGCCCCTTCTTCAGCGCCGCACGGACATATTCGCGCCCGTCGGCCAGCGTGAAGGCCAGTTCCTGCACCAGCGTCGAGCCCGCCTCCTGCATGTGGTAGCCGGAGATCGAGATCGAATTGAATTTTGGCATTTCCTTCGCCGTGTACTCGATGATGTCGGCGATGATCCGCATCGAGGGCTCGGGCGGGTAGATGTAGGTGTTGCGGACCATAAATTCCTTGAGGATGTCGTTCTGGATGGTCCCCGAAAGCTGCGCCCGCGGCACGCCCTGCTCCTCGCCAGCGACGATGAAGTTGGCGAGGATCGGGATCACCGCGCCGTTCATGGTCATCGACACCGAGACCTTTTCGAGCGGGATGCCGTCGAACAGGATCTTCATGTCCTCGACCGAGTCGATCGCCACACCCGCCTTGCCGACATCGCCCTCGACACGCGGATGGTCGCTGTCATAGCCGCGGTGGGTGGCGAGGTCGAAGGCGACCGAGACGCCCTGCTGACCGGCGGCGAGCGCCTTGCGATAAAATGCGTTCGACGCCTCGGCGGTTGAGAACCCCGCATATTGCCGGATGGTCCAGGGCCTGCCGGCATACATGGTGGCGCGCGGCCCACGCACGAACGGTTTTTGGCCGGGCATTGAGCCCAGATGGTCTACGCCCGCAAGGTCCTCGGCCGTGTAGAGCGGCTTGACGTCGATGCCCTCGGGCGTCTTCCAGACCAGCGTCTCGGAGGAGGCCTTCACCTCGCGCTCGGCCGCGGCGTTCCATTTGGCGAGCTTTTCGGTCACTGGACCCTCCCGAAAGCCTGACACGCAGCCGCCACCATCACTCGAACTCCATGATCAGTTCGTCGACGCCGAGGCTGGCTCCTGCCTTGGCCGCGATGCGGCTGACCACGCCACGGCGTTCGGCCCGCAGCACGTTCTCCATCTTCATCGCCTCGACGGTGGCGAGCGCCTGCCCGGCCTCGACCGTATCGCCCTCGTTGACGACGATGGAGGTAACGACGCCCGGCATCGGGCAGAGAAGGAACTTGGAGGTGTCCGGCGGCAGCTTCTTCGGCATGAGGCGCGCTAGCTCGGCCACCCGCGGCGAGCGGACGAACACGGTCGCGTCAATGCCGCGCCACCGCAGCCGGATCCTCGAGCCAGCCAGCCCGGTCTTGATGCCGACGGCGCGCCCGTCGATCTTGAACGTGGCGTGGGTCGCGCCCGGTTGCCAGTCGCTCGACACCTGGAGCGTCGTGCCGTCATCAAACGACACCGCAACACTGTCCTGCCTTTGCTCGCAGTGAATCGGGAACGAGAAGTCGTCGAGCGCGACGATCCAGTCCGGCGAGACCGGCCGCGCGTGGTTGGCGAGCGCGCCGGAGATTTGGACGTCCCTGCCCTGCACCCTCAGATTGATCAGCGCGGCCGCTGCGGCGAGCAATCTGGCGTCAGCCTCACGCGGCGTCACGCCCGCAAAACCGTCGGGAAACTCCTCCGCGATGTAGGCGGTTGTCAGCCGGCCTTCGCGGAACCGCTCCTGCTCCATGACAGCCGACAGGAACGGCAGGTTGTGGCCGATGCCCTCGACCTCGAAATCGTCGAGCGCCGCGCTCATCGCGTCGATCGCGGTGATGCGGTCGGGCGCCCAGGTGCAGAGCTTGGCGATCATCGGGTCGTAATACATCGAGATCTCGCCGCCCTCGAAGACGCCGGTGTCGTTGCGCACCACGATGCCATCGGCCTGCTCGCCTTCGACGGGCGGGCGATAGCGCGTCAGTCGGCCGATCGACGGCAGGAAGTTGCGATACGGATCCTCGGCGTAGAGCCGGCTTTCGATCGCCCAGCCGTTCAGCTTCACGTCGTCCTGGGCAATGCGCAGCCGCTCGCCAGCGGCGACGCGGATCATCTCCTCCACCAGATCCAGGCCGGTGATCAGCTCCGTCACCGGATGCTCGACCTGCAGGCGGGTGTTCATCTCGAGGAAGTAGAAATTGCGGTCGCCGTCGACGATGAACTCGACGGTGCCCGCGGAAAAATAGCCGACGGCCTTGGCAAGCGCGACGGCTTGCTCGCCCATCGCCTTGCGCGTCGCGGCGTCGAGGAACGGCGACGGCGCCTCCTCGATGACCTTCTGGTTGCGGCGCTGGATGGAGCATTCGCGCTCGCCCAGATAGACGATGTTGCCGTGCTGGTCTCCCAGCACCTGGATCTCGATGTGGCGCGGCTGCGTGACGAACTTCTCGATGAAGATGCGGTCGTCGCCGAAGGAGGACTTCGCCTCGTTCCTCGACGACTGGAACCCCTCGCGCGCCTCGGCGTCGTTCCAGGCGATCCGCATTCCCTTGCCGCCGCCCCCGGCGGAGGCCTTGATCATCACCGGATAGCCGATCGAGCCAGCTATGTGGACGGCCTCGTCCGCAGTCTCAATAAGTCCCATGTGACCGGGAACGGTGGAAACGCCGGCGGAGGCCGCGATCTTCTTCGATGTGATCTTGTCGCCCATCGCCTCGATGGCGACCGGCGGCGGGCCGATGAAGGCCACGCCCTCGGCCTTCAGCGCCTCGGCGAAGTTGGCGTTCTCCGACAGGAAGCCGTAGCCGGGGTGCACGGCGTCCGCGCCCGTCTTACGGATGGCGTCGAGGATTTTCTCGATGACGATGTAGGACTGTGACGACGGGGCCGGGCCGATGTGGACTGCTTCGTCGGCCATCTTGACATGCAGCGCGTCGCGGTCGGCGTCGGAATAGACGGCGACGGTTGCGATGCCGAGCTTTTGGGCCGTCTTGATGACCCGGCAGGCGATCTCGCCACGATTGGCAATGAGGATCTTCTTGAACATGTCGGTCGGCCTCATAGCGGCATCGTGTCGTGCTTCTTCCACCGCGCATCGACGCTCTTGCCGCGCAGTGCGGCGAAGGCGCGTGCGATGCGCTTGCGCGACGAGTGCGGCATGATCACCTCGTCGATGAAGCCGCGCTCGGCCGCGATGAACGGATTGGCGAAGCGCTCTTCATAGTCCTTCGTGCGCTGGGCGATCTTATCCGGGTCGCCGAGTTCCGAACGGTAGAGGATCTCGGTCGCGCCCTTGGCGCCCATCACCGCGATCTCGGCGGTCGGCCAGGCGTAGTTGACGTCGGCGCCGATATGCTTCGACGCCATGACGTCATAGGCGCCGCCATACGCCTTGCGCGTGATCAGCGTGACCATCGGCACGGTCGCCTGGCTGTAGGCGAACAGCAGCTTCGCGCCATGCTTGATGACGCCGCCATACTCCTGCGCCGTGCCCGGCAGGAAGCCCGGTACGTCGACCAGCGTCAGGATGGGGATGGAGAAAGCGTCGCAGAAGCGCACGAAGCGCGCCGCCTTGCGCGAGGAATCGATGTCGAGGCAACCTGCCAGCACCATGGGCTGGTTGGCGACTACGCCGACGGTCTGGCCCTCGATGCGCACGAAGCCGGTGATGATGTTGCGCGCGTAAGCCTCCTGGACCTCGAAGAAGTCGCCTTCGTCGGCGATCGCCAGGATCAGTTCCTTCATGTCGTAGGGCTTGTTGGCGATGTCAGGCACCAGTGTGTCCAGCCGCATTTTGAGGCGCGAAGGCTCGTCGTGGAACGGCCTGACCGGCGGCTTCTCGCGGTTGTTGAGCGGCAGGAAGTCGAACAGACGCCGCACACCTTCCAGCGCCTCGATGTCATTGTCGAATGCGCCGTCGGCGACGGAGGATTTTTGCGTGTGGGTGCGCGCGCCGCCGAGTTCCTCGGCCGTGACGATCTCGTTGGTGACGGTCTTCACGACGTCCGGGCCCGTCACGAACATGTAGGACGAGTCGCGCACCATGAAGATGAAGTCGGTCATGGCGGGCGAATAGACCGCGCCGCCGGCGCAGGGGCCCATGATGACCGAGATCTGCGGCACGACGCCGGAAGCGTCGGCATTACGCTTGAACACGTCGGCATAGCCGGCGAGCGAGGCCACGCCCTCCTGGATGCGCGCGCCGCCGCTGTCGTTCAGGCCAATCACCGGCGCGCCGTTGCGCACGGCCATGTCCATGATCTTGCAAATTTTTTGCGCGTGCGTCTCGGACAGTGAGCCGCCGAGCACGGTAAAATCCTGCGAGAACACGTACACCATCCGGCCGTTGATCGTGCCCCAGCCGGTGACGACGCCGTCGCCGGCGACTTTCTGGCTGGCCATGCCGAAATCGACTGCGCGGTGCGTGACATACATGTCGTATTCCTCGAACGATCCCTCGTCGAGGAGCACTTCGATGCGCTCACGGGCGGTCAGCTTGCCCTTGGCGTGCTGCGCGTCGATGCGCTTCTGCCCACCGCCGAGGCGAGCTTCTGCGCGGCGGGCTTCCAGTTGCTCGAGAACGGCGCGCATCAGCGGACGCCCTGCCGCTCGGCAGCGAGGCTGCAAACATGAAAAGCTAGAGCCATTCTGACTATTCTCCCGAAAGCGCGCGACGCTCGCCCTTTATGCGGTCGGCTGTCGCGAGAAAATGTTTGATCGGGTGCGCGTGTGTAATGTAGATGTTTGCAAATTGAATTTTGCGAAGTTGCAAACATGGCCGCCGGAAAGCTCTTCATTGGTCGCAAGGTCCGCGAAATGCGGGAGGCCAACAGTTCGACGCAGACCGCCTTTGCGGAACGCCTCGGCATTTCGACCAGCTATCTCAACCAGATCGAGAACAACCAGCGGCCTGTCTCGGCCACGGTCCTGTTGTCGCTTGCCGAGAACTTCAAGATGGACATCGCCTCCATCTCGGGCAGCGACAGCGACCGGCTCCTGTCGGCCCTGAGCGAGGCGCTGGCCGATCCGGTCTTCGGCACCTATTCGCCGAGCCTGCAGGAATTGAAGCTGGTGACGCAGAACGCGCCGGGCATCGCGCGCGCCCTGATCGCCGGACACCAGGCCTACCGGCGCAACAGCGAGCAGCTGGCGAGCGTCGACGACCAAATGGTCCGCACCAACACGCCGAGCGACCCGACGCCCTACGAGGAAGTGCGCGACTTCTTTCACTTCATCGACAACTATGTCGACGAGCTTGACCTTGCGGCGGAGACGCTGGCCGGCCGCCTGGGCATTCCGGAGAATGAAGCCGGGGCTGCCCTTCCCCGCTATCTGGAGGAAAGGCACGGCGTCAGGACGATCCGCACGGCGCGCGGCGACGACCCCCTCCGTCGCTACGATGCCGACGGACGCATTCTCTACATGAACGGCTACGCGCCGGCTCCCACGCGAACCTTCCAGACGGCTTTCCAGGTGGCGGCTGTGGAGGAGAGGGCGACGATGGACAGGATCGTGAGCCGTGCCGGCTTTCGCACGCCGGAGGCGAGCGAGATCTGTCGAATCGGGCTTCAGAATTACTTCGCGGGCGCTCTCTGCCTGCCCTACGGAACGTTCCTCGCGGCGGCGAAGGAGGTGCGGCACGATCTCGAACTGCTGGCTGCCCGCTTCGGCGCAAGCCTCGAACAAGTGGCGCACCGCCTTTCCACGCTGCAGCGGCCGGGCGCCAAGGGAACGCCTGTGTTCTTCGCCCGCGTCGATCGCGCCGGAAACATCACCAAGCGCCACAGCGCGGCAAAGCTCCAGTTCGCCCGCTATGGCGGCGCCTGCCCGCTCTGGAACGTGCACGAGGCATTCGAAACGCCGGGCCGCATCATCCGCCAGCTCGCCGAGACGCCAGACGGGGCCCGCTACCTCTCGATAGCCACCGAGCTTTCCAAGACGAGCGGCGGATTCAATGCGCTGCGCCCTCGCTACGCCATTGCGCTCGGCTGCGAGGTCTCGCATGCGCGTGACTTCGTCTATGCGGACGGGCTTGATCTGGTGAACCGGGCCGCCTTCGACCCGATCGGTATCTCATGCCGCATCTGCGAGCGCGTCGACTGCTTCCAGCGTGCCGTGCCGCCGCTCAAACGGCAGTTGACCGTCGACCACAATCTGCGCACCGCCCTGCCCTACAAGGTTTTGTAGGTCGACGAATGGATCGGCATGCGGAAGGCACGGGTCGCGTTCATCCGCCCGAAGTGTGGCCTCACTTTCCGACGGTGATCGAAATCTCCTGGGTGCGTATCGGCTGCCCCTTCACACCCACGTCCAGCACCACGCTGTCGGATCCAGAAAATCCCGTATCGCTCTGATAGAAGACGACCTGCGCCGGAATGCGCTTGCCTGCGCAAACCTGGTCGGTTTGCGGGATCGGCACGGCCAGCACCCGAATGATCAGCTTGCCGCCGACTGGCGCCTTGGCAATGCGCAGCTGCGGTATGGGTGCGCCCTGGCAGGGCTCGGCAACTGTCGCAAAAATGCCGAGTTGAAGCTCCTTTCCAGGCGTCGCGTCATAGGAAATCTTATCCGGCGATTGTGCAAATCCCTCGGTCCCGGGCATCGCTGCCATCAGCAGTGCTGGCAGTAGTCGAGATACGCGCTTCATGCGGATTTCCTTGCATCCGAGATGCTCGCCCTTGCCTCCAGAGTTTTGACATGCCTGTCGCGTCCGCAACAAGGTGGATTCGCCTGCGGCGTGTCGCCGACATTGTCCCGGCGCATGTCGCGATCTTCAAGAGGTGTACAAGGCGCAGCCTTTCATGAGAGAACGGAAAGCACCGTCGTGCGTTCGACATCGCGGCGGACGCGCGCTGGCGGCAAGAACTGGAGACTGATCATGAACGCGAAGCTGATCGCCGCGACCCTGTTGCTTGCGATGGCGGGCGCAGCGCACGCACAGGAGGTATTGACGCCGGCCCCCAGATTGATCTGTCCTGACGGTTCCGACCCGCTGATCACCGGCACCTGCACCCCGCTCAAGTTCCGCAACGCCATCGACGAAGGCCGCGCCACGTCGGTCCTGCCGCCCGCCCCTCCGGTCTTCGTGCCCAACGATCCGCTTGGCAGCGCCGTGGGCAACAGCCCCCCCGACATCGGCGGGATGAGCGGCTTCGGCAACTCTGCGATCCAGCTGCCGAAGCTCAAGTGACGGAAGGACGTCCCGCTACGCGAAAGCGCATTGGGTGACGCCGACATGCGTGCGCACGAGGCAGCCTTAGGCCTTCATTGACCAGGGTTTGACACCGTGTCACTCTCGGTCGGTTCCGCGCTTCGAGCACATGAAGGTGTCGCATGGCGGAGACTTCTTCCTCCGTGAGCGAATTGTCGTCGCGCCCCGCGCAGCGAGAACGTCCGCCAGGTCCCAAAGGGGTTCCCGTCCTCGGCAATCTGTTCCAGTTCGGGCGCGACCAACTCGGCTATCTGACCGAGATCGCGCACACCTACGGCGACGTTGTCGGCTTCGACCTCGCTGGCTGGCCGACGGTGCTGTTGAACGATCCCGACGATATCGAGCAGGTGCTCGTCAAGAATCACCGCAGCTTCATCAAGAACAGGCTCATCTGGCGGCATGTCACCGCTGTCTTCGGCCAGGGCATCCTGACGGCGGAAGGCGAACAGTGGCAACGCAACCGCCGCCTTGCGGCGCCGGCCTTCGCCGGACAGCAACTGTTGGGCTACGGCGCGGACATGATTGCATTAACCAATCGGATGCTCGACGGCTGGCAGGACGGCGAATTGCGTGATGTGCATGTCGAGATGATGGGCCTGACCTTGGCCATCGCCGCCAAGACGCTGATGGATTCGGAGGTCGAGCAGGACATCGCCGACATGGACCATGCGGTCACCGACCTCACCGAGGAAATGGCCTCCCGCTTCAAGCGTCCCTTCGTTATCCCCGACTGGGTTCCGCTGCCGGGCCATGTTCGCTATCGCCGGGCAATCGCAACGGGCGAGCGCGTCATCGCCCGGATGATCGCGGAGCGCCGCGCCAACGGCTATGAGGGCCGCATAGATTTCCTGTCGCGCCTGATGGCCGCTCGCGACGAAAACGACTGCGGAATGTCCGACCGGCAGCTGCGCGACGAGACACTGACGCTTTTGCTGGCCGGGCATGAGACCACGGCGCTTGCGCTGTCATGGAGCTTCCACCTCATAGGCCAGAATCCCGAGGTGGACAGGCGGGTGGCTGCCGAAGTCCTTGAGGTCGTGGGCGACCGCCTCGCGACGGTTGAAGATCTGCCGAATCTCAAGTTCACCGAAAGCGTGATCCTGGAAGCGATGCGGCTTTATCCGCCCGCCTGGGCGATCGGCCGCGAGTCCCTCGAAGAATTTGAGGCGGCAGGCTACCGGTTTGGTCGCGGCACGACGGTCCTCATAAGCCCATGGGTGCTGCATAGGGACAGCCGTCATTTCGACCAACCGGAGACCTTTCTTCCAGACAGGTGGATGACCGGGCTCGCGCACAGCCTGCCGCGTTTCGCCTACATGCCCTTCGGCGGGGGTCCGCGCATCTGCATCGGCCAGCGCTTCGCCATGATCGAGGCGGTGCTCCTCCTTGCCACCATCGCGCAACGCTTCTCCATGGAATGGCAGCGCGACCGGAAGATCACGCCGTTTCCATCGATCACCCTGCGTCCCAAGGGCGGCGTCTGGGTCCGGTTATCCAAGCGAAGGCCAGCCGCACGCCCCCTGCTGCCGCGAACGCTATAGCGTGATGCGGTACTTGCCATATCCTCCCTCGCCTTCGCCCGCCTCTTCGATCTTCACGCCCTTGACGTCGGCCAGGAACTGCTTGGCCTTGGGGCCTGTCTCGAAGATCACCGATGCGCCTTCGACGGGCGCGAACGACCAGTTGGAGTCAGCCGACGGGTTGATCGTCTTCTGCTCGACGATGTAGCGCACGATGACGTCACGATTGGTGTCGGGCGCCTCGAAGATCACCTTTGAGGAGTTGATCTCCGGGAAATTGCCGCCACCCCCGGCGCGGTAGTTGTTCGTCGCGACGACGAATTTCTGAGCCGGGTCAATCGGTTTCCCGTCGAACATCAAGTCGGTGATACGGCTGGAACTGGCGTTGGCGACCGCGCCCTTCGGCTCGTATTTCGCCGGCTGCGACAGGTCCACCTTGTAGGTCACCCCGTCGATGACGTCGAAATTGTACGACGGAAAATCGGCGTTGATCAGCACCTGGTCGGCCTTGCCCGGCTCAACCTGGTTGAAGATGCCTGCCGACATCTCAAGCCACTCCTTCACCTGCGCGCCGGTGATCGCCACCGCCCGCACTGTGTTCGGGTAGAGATAGAGGTCGGCGACGTTCTTGATCGCGATGTCGCCCGCCGGCACGTCGGTGTAGTACTCCGGTCCGCCGCGCCCGCCCGACTTGAAGGGTGCAGCCGCGGAAAGCACCGGCAGATCCTTCCATTCGGTGTCCTTGAGCATGTCCTTGATGTACCAGGTCTGCGCCTGGCTCACGATCTGGACGGACGGATCGTCCGCCACCAGCGCGAAGTAAGAGTAGAGCGGCGCCGAAGTCTTGCCGACCGGGCGACGCACATAGGCAAGCGTGGCCTCGTGGTCGTCCTTCATGGTATCGACTACCTTCTGAACGTCGGCGACCAAAGCCTTGTTCTTGCTGTCGACGCGCTCGTAGATCGGCCGCGCCTCCGAAGTCGCCGACACCACCTTCCACTTGGAACCGTCGCGCTCGAGCAGCAGGTCGATCAGGCCCATATGCGAGCCCCAGAAGCCCGCCTGAACGGCCGGCTTGCCCTGTAGTGTGCCTGCCTTGGCGTCGACGCCCTCGAGATCGACGAAATCCTTAGGGCCGGGGAAGACCAGATGCTGGTGACCGGTGAACACCGCATCGATGCCTTCGACGCCGGCGAGGAAGAACGAGGCGTTCTCCATCATGTCGCCCTGCTTGATGTCGATGCCCGAGTGGGACAGCGCGATGACCACGTCGGCGCCCTCCTCCTTCATCTGCGGCACCCAGGCGCTGGCGGCCTGCACGATGTCGCGAGTGATCACGTTACCGGTGAGGTTCTTGGCGTCCCAAAGCATGATCTGCGGCGGCACGAAGCCGATGATGCCGATCCTGATCGGAAGGTCAGCGCCCGCCCCGTCCTTGATCGTCTTGTCGAGGATCACGTAGGGCTTCAGGTAGAGTTTGTCGTCGCGCGGATTGGCGGCGAGTTCGGTGCCGCGCACCAGATTGGCGCAGACGAACGGGAAGTTGGCGCCGGCCAGCACCTTGTCCATGAAGGACAGGCCATAGTTGAACTCGTGGTTGCCGAGTGTCGAGCATTCGTAGCCGAGCAGGTTCATGCCCTTCATGACCGGATGGACGTCGCCTTCCTTCATGCCCTTCTCGTAGGCGATGTAGTCGCCCATCGGGTTGCCCTGCAGGAAGTCGCCGTTGTCGACCAGCATGGCATTCGTGGCTTCCTTGCGAACCGCGTCGATCAGCGAGGCCGTGCGGGACAGTCCCATCGTATCGTTCGGCTTGTCGGCATAGTAGTCGTAGGGCAGGACGTTCACATGGATATCGGTCGTCTCCATGATCCTGAGATGCGCCTGGTTCGCCTGGGCGCGCGCGGAGAATGGATGGAGCATGACGAAAGCTGTGGCGGCTCCTCCCGCCATGAACGACCGCCGCGTAACGGCGGAATTGAATGGGAACAACTTGCCTTCCTCCAGGATTGCGAAATTGGAGTGTTGCGCCCTGTCTTAGCCGTGTCCAGCAGGGACCGGTAAAAACTTCGCCGACGAAGAAAACGCCCAGTCATCAGGCCAGTGTTGCGGGGAGAAAAATTCAGCCCGCGACCTCGGATGCCAGCCGATCGACACGATCCACCGCAGCCCCGATCGATCTGGGCTTCCGCGCCGCCCTAATCGGGGACGGTGGCGGTTATTTTGATGGAGCTGTACCAGGCGGACAGATCGGCGATCTGCGCGTCAGTCAGGTCCTTGGCCACCACCGACATCATCTCGTTCTCGCGCTTGCCGGAACGGAACGCCTTCAACTGCATCTGCAGATACATCTCGCTCTCGCCGGCCAGATGTGGGGCCACCGGCAGCTTGGCGATACCGTCGATTCCGTGGCAGGTCCGGCACCGTGCGGCGGCAAGGTCCTTGCCGGCGGACGGGTCGGCCGCCATCGCCGGCGCCGCCGCAACGAGCGACGCGAAAATGCCGACGCCGAGACAGGCGCAGGAAAAACGCCTCATTGGCTTGTCCTCAATTGAAACAGGTTAGAGGGCGCGGCGACCGCCGCGCCCTGGGGAGACATGTCAGTCGCCGTAGGAAATACGGTAGATCGCGCCCGCCAGATCGTCTGACACCAGGATAGAGCCGTCGCGCAGTTGGGCTATGTCGACCGGGCGACCAAGATATTCGCCGTTCTCGTCAAGCCAGCCTTCCGCGAACACTTCGGTGGCTCCCGCGGTCCCGTCCTCGTTCACCGGCGTGAACATGACGCGTGCGCCGACCGGGGTGGTGCGGTTCCACGATCCGTGCTGCGCCGAGAAGACGCCGTCCCGGTATTTTTCGGGGAACTGCTTGCCCGTGTAGAACTTCATGCCGAGGTCGGCGGCATGCGGCGCCATCTCGACGGCGGGCTGGACGGTATCGGCCGGCGGCTCGCTGTCCTTGTACTCGTTGGTGCGGACCGTGCCGCCGCCGTACCATGGGAAGCCGAAATGCTGGCCGGCGGCCGTCTGCCGGTTCAGTTCCCCGGGAGGCGTGTCGTCGCCGAGGCCATCGACCTGGTTGTCGGTGAACCACAGATCTCCGTTGCGCGGATTGAAGTCCATGCCAACCGAGTTGCGCACGCCGCGCGTGAACACCTCCCGCCCATTGCCATCGATGCCGACGCGAATGATGCCGCCGATGCCGGCCTGTTCGTATACGTCCGCCTTTTCCGGCGCGTAGACGTTGAACGGCTGCCCGAGCGTTATGTAGAGTTTGCCATCCGGCCCGATGCGGCACACGCGCGCCGTGTGATTGTAGCTCTCTTCGTCGGCCGGGATCAGCTTGCCCTGGGCGAGGACATTGAAGGCCGCCACGTCCGGGCTTTCATAGAAGAACTCGGCCGCGGGAAAGGTGAGCACGCGGTTCTGCTCGGCGATGTAGAGAAAGCCGTCAGGCGAGAAGCATGGTCCGTTCGGTATAGCCATTGCCAGCGACGGCGCGAAATCCTTCACCTCGTCGGCGACGCGATCCTTGTTGCGGTCGGTCACAGCCCAGACCTTGGTCTTTCTCGTTCCAACGAACGTGACAATGCCCTGCGGACCGACCGCCATGTGGCGGGCGTCGGGAACGATCGCGTAGAGGCTGATCTTGAACCCCTCCGGCAGCTTGATGCGTTCAAGATTTTTCTTGATCGCGTCGGCATTCGGACCGGTCTGCTCGACGACCGTGAATTCGGTCGTCCCCGTGGTCTTGAACTGGCTGAGTTTTTCGAGATTTCCGGCGTCCTGCGCAGACACCAGCGCGGTCGATGCAGATAACAACGTGACAGAAAGCAAGGCACGAAAGATCATCTCTTCCTCCCAGAAACCGTCTTTGGTCACCATTTGCAGTTACTTTGTCGCACAGCGCAGGAACTTGGCGCAACCCTCCGCATGATTTGGCAGGACATGGCGCAGGTGTCCCCGAGTGAACCAGGAACTCTTCTCGACCGGCAGCCGGTTTGCGTGCCTTGGTGGCCCATCCGGCGGTGAGCCGACACCATACCGCTCAGACCGCGCCCCTCAAGCCATCTCGGGCTTGAGCCCCAGCGCCGTCCGGTCGATGATCTCGCGAAGCGCAAAGCTGGAGTTGATCTTCGTCACGTGCGGCATGGCCGACAGCCACTCCTTGTGGATGCGCTCGTAGTCGGCGAGGTCTTTCGCGGCGATCCTGAGGATGTAGTCGTATTCGCCCGACATCAGGTGACAGGAGAGGATGTTCGGGCATCGTTTCACTGCCGCTTCGAAATCGGACAGCGTCTTTTCGAACTGGCCCGACAGCGAGATGTGTACGATCGCCGTCATCTGGTGCCCGAGCGCCGCGTTGGAGAGCCGCGCATGATAGCCTCGGATCACGCCGGTCTTTTCAAGAGTGTCCAGCCGCCGGGAGCACGCGGACTGAGAGAGCCCAACCTTCTCCGCCAGGCTCGCATTGGAGATGCGACCGTCCTTCTGCAGCACATCGAGAATGGCGATATCGATCCTGTCTACGGCCACTTTCCGCGATTCCTTCGAATTGCGCCGCCCACTACGCAAGAAAGTATCGGCGGTTTGGAAGCGGCGCAACCAACTTCGCAAGGACCTTCGGTGCGTCCTGTGGTTGAATATTTGCCCGCAGGGAACAAGGCCCGAAGATGGCCGGAAGAGGAGATCGTCGAATGCGTGTCGGCTGCCCGAAAGAGATCAAGAATCACGAGTACAGGGTGGGGCTGACGCCCGGCTCCGTCCGCGAATACGTCGCTCATGGCCATGAAGTTCTGGTGGAGACCGGCGCCGGCGCCGGCATCGGAGCCGACGACAATGCCTATCGCGCCGCCGGCGCTGCGATCGCAAAGACCGCCGAGGACGTCTTCGTCCGCAGCGACATGATCGTGAAGGTCAAGGAGCCGCAGCCCGGCGAATGGGCGCAGCTCCGCGAGAACCAGATCCTCTACACTTTTCTGCATCTGGCGCCGGATCCGGAACAGACCAAGGGTCTGGTTGAGTCAGGCGTCACCGCTGTCGCCTACGAGACTGTCACCGATGAGCGCGGCGGTCTCCCACTGCTCGCGCCGATGTCCGAAGTTGCCGGCCGCCTGTCCATCCAGGCCGGCGCGACTGCGCTTCAGAAGCCGAATGGCGGGCGCGGCGTGCTGCTCGGCGGCGTGCCTGGCGTCATGCCCGGCAAGGTGGCGGTCATCGGCGGCGGCGTCGTTGGCCTGCATGCCGCCAGGATGGCGGCCGGCCTGGGCGCCGACGTAACGATCATCGATCGCTCGATCCCGCGCCTTCGCCAGCTCGACGACATCTTCAACGGCCGCGTCCACACTCGCTACTCCACCGTCGAGGCGCTCGAGGAAGAGTGCTTTTCGTCCGACATTGTCGTCGGCGCCGTGCTGATCCCCGGAGCGGCGGCTCCGAAGCTGGTCACCCGCGAGATGCTGACAGGCATGAAGAAGGGGGCGGTGCTGGTCGATGTGGCGATCGACCAGGGCGGCTGCTTCGAGACCTCCCACCCCACCACGCACGCCGACCCGACCTACGAGGTCGACGGCATCATCCATTATTGTGTGGCCAACATGCCGGGTGCGGTTCCCGTCACCTCGGCGCATGCGCTCAACAACGCGACGCTGCACTATGGTCTGCAGCTCGCCGACAAGGGCCTGAAGGCGCTGGTGGACGATCAGCATCTGCGCAACGGCCTCAACGTGCATCGGGGCAAGATCACCAATCGGGCCGTCGCCGAAGCACTGGGCTATGAGATGGCCGAACCGAAAGCCGTTCTCGCCGCCTGATCGCGGTTCGTTTGCGGCCAGCCAAATTGGCCCGTCGCAAGGTCGGCGGGCTGCTTTCCTATGCGCAGAAACAAAAAAGCGGGGCAAAAACCCCGCTTCCTCGCTCACCGATCAGTATCCCCGCCGGTTCATCCATGGTCGACGACATCGATCGATAGGGCATCTCTAGGACGCTATGGTTAACAAACTATGACTGCCCGCACCGCGCCCACGGTGCGCTCGTGAGGCAGCGCATTTACAGGCGCGGCATGCGCTCTCCGGGATAAGCCTGACACGACCTGCCCTTCGGGCGAGAAGGCCACGATTGCGAGACGCCATCGATTGCGCGCATAAAGAGCATTCATCGATCGATACAACGCGAGGCTGTCCATGCTTCCGTCCACGATTGTAGCCGGCTCCCATCTGCCCACGCGTGTTAGGAACGAGCTGGACTGGCCACTGCCGATCGCACGGGGCGCAAGGCAGATGCGGGCGAAGCGCGTCCAGGAATGGCTGACCATCGCCGGCTTTTCACTGAACATCGATTCGGACTTCGGCGCTGCTACCGAGCAGCGCGTGAAGGACTTTCAGTCAAACAGGGGTCTGCCGGCCACGGGTCAGGTGGACGCACGCACGCACGAACAACTCGTCGATCCCCTCGTAAAGGCCATCGCGCCGATCAACGCAGGCAACAGGACACTAGCCGATCTCATTCTCAGCTACGCCGTGCAACACGTTGCACAGCATCCCGTCGAAGCCGGCGGCGACAATTGTGGGCCTTGGGTAAGGGCGTATATGGGACAGGACGGGCCTGACTGGCGCTGGTGTTCCGGCTTCGTTTGCTTCGCGCTTGAACAGGCAGCGCGGACATTGGGCGTCCGACAGCCCATCCCCTCCTCCGCGAGCTGCGACACCATGAGCGCCAACGCGCGCAACGCCGGGCTCTATCACCGGGAGGGAACGGTTCGTCCCTCCCAGATCCTACCCGGCAGCTTCTTTCTTGTCCGGCGCACCAACAACGACTGGACCCACATCGGCGTCGTATCGGATGCCGGCGCGGACACCATGCGCACGGTGGAAGGCAACACCGACAGTGGCGGCTCCGATAACGGCTTCGAGGCCAGTGAGCGTGTCCGCAACTACGCGAAGAAGGACTTCATCATCTGGTAGCCGGGGTCGATTCGATGCGGCACTGGAAGCAGTTGTTGCGCGCGGAGCGCATGTGGACATAGGCGATGTCGTCGCGTTCGAGCAGGTTCGCCGCATAGGCAAGGATTTCCGCGGTAGGCGTAACCCTGCCTGTACCGTAGACGATGCGGTCTTCCGAGTTGTAGCCGCGCAGGATGTAGTCTTTCGATTTGCCGAAGAGTTCGGGCAACGCATCCGTTTCCGGCGCACGCGCGCACGGTTCGGCATGCAGGAAGATCGGCCCGGTCTCGGCATAGGGCTGGAGCCTGGGGAACGGCCGATAGGCGAGCACAAGGTAAGGCTCGCCGGCCTCCACGTTCCTCAGGCAGTGCCGACATGGCACACCGTCACCATCCGAGATCTTCCGCTCCGGGGTAGCGCCGTAGGCATCGGCCGCGCCGCCCTGCAGAGAGCGGACCTCGTTGGTGGGCAGCGCAACAAAGCGAATGGACATTGGGGACTCCCGGTTTCGTATGGTGGGAAGATTGCCCGTCCATCGATTGACGAGACACCCGAAACCCGCCTGGCCGCGTCTGCTCCAACGGCCTCGCGACGCCGCTCTGACAGCCCCGAAACACAATTCCTTCAAATTTTAATCGAATTTGTCTCCACTTTTATTATTATTCGATTTCAATTTTATTCTTATCCGCTGTAGTTTTTACTCAAAAACATCTTCAGGACTTTGCCTCGAATAAATTCGACTGTGCCATTGTGCTCTCAAACGGGGAGACTGCAATGGCAAAGAAGAAGGGGACGCTGCTGCTGGCGATGCTCGTCGCACAGCTGGGAGCCTGGGGCTCCGTGGCCCACGCCAACGGAAACTTCATGAACACCGCCGGGCGCGCGACGCAGCCGGTCGGCCACTATTACCTCTGCCAGTCGAGCCCGGAGGAATGCGCACAGAAGACCCCGCGCGCCAAGCCGGTGACGCTGACCCGCGCCCTCTGGTCCGAGATCGTCGACGTCAACAATTCGGTCAACGCCCGCGTGGAACCGAAGACCGACATGGAGATTTGGGGCAGCGAAGAGGTCTGGTCCTACCCTGACGACGTTGGCGACTGCGAGGACTATGTGCTGGAGAAGCGTCGGCTGCTGATGAATGCGGGCGTCCCCGCCGGCAACCTCCTCATCACCGTGGTGCGCCAACAGAATGGTGACGGTCACGCGGTTCTCACCGTCAACACCGATCGCGGCGATTACGTCCTCGACAACCTGGACGGCCGCGTCCTGGCCTGGACCGACACCCCCTACACCTATCTCAAGCGCCAGTCGTCGAAACACTCCGGAGCCTGGGTCTCGATCAACGACGGCCGCGCGGTGGCTGTCGGTTCCGTCCGCTAGACCGATTTGGGAATCCCCGGTCGAGTCCCCACCTCCCCGTCCCCATCGACCGGGTTTAGGAGCCGGCCCACGTCCCCGGGCCGGCTCCGCTTTGTTTTCGCGGGCCGCTTCTGCGCGTCGCGCCGCCCGACAGTGCCCGTCCGGCTCACATGCGGTCCGGCCTGCTGATCCGAACCATCTGCGGCAGGACAGGACGGGCGGAAGCTACATGCCGCAATCTGACGGAGCGGCCGTCATCACTTCCGCATAGCGCCCTTGCGCCGTAGTCACCCGAGCACAGGTCCGGCTGTTCGCATTCCACCAGAAGGCGGTGAGCCCCTGCGTCCGCGCAGACGTGTAGCCGCGCGATTGCAGCGCGGTCTCTCCGCCGGCCGCACGCGCCCCGACGAGGTCCGCGATGTCGGCGGGTGGACCGCTCACGGGCGCTGCGGCAGGTACGGCTGCAACCGGATGCCCCGCCGTCGTCGACGGACTGTCGGACTGGCACGCCGCCAGCGCAGCAAGACAGATGATCATAAAAGGAAACTGAAAACGCATGTGGCAACTCCAGAAAAATTGGAACCCACTACCCGTTTTCCTCAATATCCCTTGAGTAATATCGTGTCGAGTTGACTTCTTCTCAGAGAGGTCCAATCGCCAAACCATGGCTGCACCGAACAAATCCCCCAGCCGTCAGATCAAGCAGCTCCCTAGACGAACAGATCGACCTTCTCGAACTTCGTCACATCGACGATGCCTACATCCGAGATCCTGAGCTCCGGGATGACCACCAGCGCCAACAGCGAGTGCTGCATGTAGGCGTTGTTGAGGTCGCAGCCCATCTTCCGCATCGCCTCGGTCAGCCTGGCGGCCTTCTCGGCCACGATCTCGGCGCGCTCGTCCGACATCAGCCCGGCGATCGGCATTTCGACGAGCGCGAGTTCCTCGCCCTTCGAGATCAGCACCGCACCGCCGCCCACCTCGCCCAGCCGCTTCACGGCAAGCGCCATGTCCTCCTTGTTGGTGCCGACCACGATGATGTGATGCGAATCATGGGCGACCGACGTCGCCATGGCGCAGTCCTGCATGTAGCCGAAGCCTGAAACGAAGCCATTGGTGACGTTGCCCGTCCCGCGGTGACGCTCGACCAGCGCGATCTGGCAGACATCCTTGGCGCGATCCATGCCGACCAGCCCGTCGACCACCGGGAGGTCGGCCTCGAGCGCCCGTGTCGGCGCCTGGTTCTCGATGACGCCGATCACGCGCGCCCGCACCGAATTTGCGCCTTCCGGCGCAGCGATGTCGAAGTCCGCCGCCGAGAGGGCCTTGCCCAGGCGAACGGTGTTCTTGGCGCTGGCCGGATAGTCGTAGGGCGGTATCTCGACCGCCAGGTTGCCCTGTTCCGCGAGCAGGGCGCCGCGGCCGTAGACCTGGTCGATGACCAGCCCCGGCAGGTCGGACACGATCAGGAAGTCTGCCAGCCGACCCGGCGCTATGGAGCCCAGTTCCCGCTCAAGCCGGAAATGCTGCGCTGTGTTCAGCGTCGCCATCTGGATCGCGGTGATCGGCTTCAGGCCCTGCGCGATGGCATGGCGCACGACGCGGTCCATGTGCCCGTCATTCACCAGCGTGCCGGAATGGCTGTCGTCCGTGCAAAGGATGAAGTTGCGCGGGTCGACGCCCTGTTCGGTCACCGCCTTGATCTGCGCCTCGACGTCGTACCAGGCCGAACCCAGCCGCAGCATCGCCTTCATGCCCTGGCGCACGCGCGCGATCGCGTCTTCCGCGCGCGTGCCTTCATGGTCGTCCTCGGGTCCGCCGGCCACATAGCCATGGAACATTTTTCCCAGATCGGGCGAGGCATAGTGGCCGCCGACCGTCTTGCCGGCCTTCACGGTCTCGGCGATCTCGGCCACCATCTTGCGGTCGTTGGCCGCGACGCCCGGAAAGTTCATCACTTCGCCGAGACCGACGATGTTCTCCCAGGTCATCGCCTCGGCGACGTCCCGCTCGTCGAGGGTGGCGCCCGGGGTCTCCAGACCGGGCGCGGAGGGCACGCAGGAAGGCATCTGGACGAGCACGTTGACCGGCGCCGCCACAGCCTCGTCGTGCATCAGCCGCACCCCTTCGAGCCCGAGCACGTTGGCGATCTCGTGCGGGTCGATGAACATCGTCGTCGTGCCGTGCGGGATCACCGCCCGGCAAAACTCCGTCACCGTCACCATGCCGCTCTCGACATGCATGTGGCCGTCGCACAGGCCGGGCACGAGATAGCGGCCTTCGGCGTCCACCACCTCCGTCGCCTCGCCGATGCAGTGGCTGGCGTCCGGCCCGCAATAGGCGAAACGACCGGCGACGATGGCGATGTCGGTGCCGGCGATGATCTCGCCGGAATGCACGTTCACCCAGCGCCCATTGCGCACCACCAGTTCGGCAGGCTTGCGTCCCGTCGCCACGTCGACGAGCAGGGGCGCCACCGCGGTCCAGGGCTCAGGCTTCTTGAATGAGGGCGGCGTGCGGTCCATCGACGGAATCTCCTTTCGGCGAAGTCTAGCCACGTCCCCGCCTGCTTGGCCAGTTGGAAGCGCAACGATCCGCCATTCGCCACGGCTTAGACATGCGTTCTAATCCATTTGTCTGATGCCGCAGGCTTGAGCTTGACATGTCGGACGGCCTTCCATTCGATGGCCGTCATCGACCGCGTACAGGCGACTGAAGGAAGCCGACGCCGGGATCCGGCGAACAATGGATGCGCGGAGTGAATTGCAATAGGGAGGAACTATGAAAACGATTCTTGCCGCTGTCTCAGCACTCGCCCTTGTCGCCATCGGATCGACTTCCGCGCAGGCACAAACCTATCCTGACCGCACCATCACGGTGGTCGTCCCCTTCTCCGCAGGCGGTCCGACCGACACCGTGACCCGCCTCGTCGCCGAATCGATGTCCAAGGATCTCGGCCAGCAGATCGTGGTGGAGAACGTCGGCGGCGCGGGCGGCACGCTCGGCGCGGGCCGCGTCGCCTCCGCCGAGGCTGACGGCTACACGCTGCTGCTCCACCACATCGGCATGGCGACCAGCGCGACGCTTTACAGAAAACTTGCCTATGACACGCTGAACGCCTTCGAATATGTCGGCCTAGTCACCGAAGTGCCGATGACGATCGTCGCCCGCAAGGACCTCGAGCCGACCGACCTCAAGGGTCTGGTCGAATACGCCAAGGCCAACAAGGACACCGTCACCGTCGCCAATGCCGGCATCGGTGCGGCCTCGCATCTGTGCGGCATGCTGTTCATGAGCGCCATCGGCACGCCGCTGGTGACCGTCCCCTACAAGGGCACGGGCCCGGCCATGACCGACCTGCTCGGCGGCCAGGTCGACATCATGTGCGATCAGACCACCAATACGACCAAGCAGATCCAGGGCGGCACCATCAAGGCCTATGCCGTCACCACGCCGAAGCGTCTCGACGTGCTGCCCGACGTCCCGACCACCGACGAGGCCGGGCTGTCCGGCATGCAGGTCGGCATCTGGCACGGCCTCTACGCGCCGAAGGGCACGCCCGCCGAAGTCACGGACCGGCTTTCCAAGGCGCTGCAGGTGGCGCTCAAGGATCCGAACGTCGTCGCGCGCTTCGCCGAACTCGGCACCGCACCGTCTTCGGACGCCGACGCGACACCTGCTGCACTGAAGGCGAAGCTGGAGAGCGAAATCGCGCGCTGGAAGCCGATCATCGAGGCAGCCGGCCAGTACGCCGACTAAGCGCGGTTCTGACCCGAGGGACGGCGCTGCGAACTGCTGCGCTGTCCTTACTGCTCAACACAGGGGCGCGTCCTGCGCCCCTTGCAATTGGTGGCGGCTGCCGGGAAACGCCCCTTCGCCAAGGGCAAAGAAGGCGGCAGCATCTGCCGGGGAGGTCGCGCGGCGAGTTGAACGACGGCATGATCGTGCCAGTTGACGTCGTCGTACGGCAGGTTGGAACTCCTTTGCGGAGGACGCCATGAAGCCATTATCCTTTGATCCCGCCAATGCGCTGTGCGGGGCGCTGTTCATCGCTTGCGGCCTCTTCTTCGGCCTGCAGTCGCTTGGTCTCGAGATCGGCACCGCGTTCCGCATGGGGCCAGGCTACTTCCCGCTCGTGCTCTCCGGCATACTGGTCCTGCTGGGTATCGTCGTCCTCGTCCAGGCGACACGCGTGGCGGGCGAGCCGATCGGCGCCCTCGCCTGGCGCGGCGCGCTCTTCATACTGCCGGCCCCGATCTTCTTCGGCCTCACCGTACGCGGGCTGGGCTTCGTGCCGGCGCTGTTTTTAACCTGCCTCATCGCCGCCTTCGCCAGCCATCGCATGAAGGTTCCGGCGGCGCTCGCGCTCGCCGCGGGGGTGACGCTGTTTTCGGTGGTGGTCTTCAGCTACGCGCTGGGCCTGCCCTTCCAGCGCTTCGGCCCCTGGCTGCATTTCTGAGGAGAACCCCATGGAACTCTTCAGCAATCTCGCGCTCGGGTTCTCGACCGCGTCGACGATCTGGAACCTCGGCTTCTGCCTGATCGGCGTCCTCCTCGGCACCCTCATCGGCGTGCTCCCGGGCATCGGCGCCACCGCAACAATCGCCATGCTGCTGCCCATTACCTTCCAGATCGGCGACCCGGTGTCGTCGCTGATCATGCTGTCGGGCATCTACTACGGCGCACAATACGGCGGCTCGACGACCGCCATCCTGATCAACATGCCCGGCGAATCCTCTTCCGCCGTCACCGCGATCGACGGCTATCAGATGGCCCGCAAGGGCCGCGCAGGCGCTGCCCTCGCCATCGCCGCCATTGGCTCCTTCTTCGCCGGCACCGTGTCGACCTTCCTGGTCGCCATTTTCGCCCCGCCGTTGACTGTGATCGCGCTGAAATTCGGCGCGGCAGAGTATTTTTCGCTGATGATCGTCGGCCTCGTCTCGGCTATTGCGCTGGCCCACGGCTCCGTGATCAAGGCGCTCGCCATGGTCGTGCTCGGCCTGCTGCTGGGGCTGGTCGGCACCGACGTCATCTCGGGCGCCCCGCGCTTCACGCTCGGCATCCGCGAATATGCCGACGGCCTGAACTTCGTGGCCGTAGCGGTGGGCGTCTTCGGCATCGCCGAGATCCTGCGCAACCTGGAGAACGAGCGGACGCGCGAGGTGCTGATGGCCAAGGTTTCCGGCCTGATGCCGACGCGCGAGGATTTCCGCACGATGGCTGCACCGATACTGCGTGGCACGGCGATCGGCTCGGCCCTCGGCATCCTGCCCGGAGGCGGCGCCATTCTCGCCTCCTTCGCCTCCTACACGGTCGAGAAGCGCGTCTCGAAGACGCCGGAGGAGTTCGGCAAGGGCGCTGTCGCCGGCGTCGCCGGCCCGGAATCGGCCAACAATGCGGGCGCGCAGACCTCCTTCATCCCGATGCTGACGCTCGGCATCCCCGCCAATCCGGTGATGGCGCTGATGATCGGCGCGATGATCATCCAGGGCATCGTGCCGGGCCCGAACGTCGCCACCGAGCAGCCCGCGCTGTTCTGGGGCATCATCGCCTCGATGTGGATCGGCAACCTGATGCTGGTGGTCCTGAACCTTCCGCTGGTCGGCCTTTGGGTGAAACTGCTGCGGGTGCCCTACTATGTGCTGTTCCCGATCATCATGGCGTTCTGCTCGATCGGCGTCTACAGCGTGAACTCGAATGCCTACGACCTCTATGCGGTCGCCTTCTTCGGACTGCTCGGCTACGTGCTGGCCAAGCTCCGCTGCGAGCCGGCGCCTCTGCTCCTCGGCTTCGTCCTCGGCCCGCTGCTGGAGGAAAACCTGCGCCGCGCCATGATCTTGTCACGCGGCGACCCGACGACCTTCCTCACGCGTCCGATCAGCGCCGTGCTGCTGGCGATCGCGGTGATCGTGCTGGTCGTGGTGCTGCTGCCCGCCGTGCGCAAGAAGCGCGACGAGGTCTTCGTCGAAGACTGATTTCGTCCAGCCGACGACGGTCAGAGGCCGACCGAACGCATCACCGAGACGAGAAGGCGGAAGAACTGGTCTAGGTAGACGCCCTGATTGTAGAGGCCGTCCCAGATGATGAAGAAGGCGATCGCAACGATCACGATGACGTAGCGCATTGTGTTCCCCGCTTCCCCGTGCCGGCGGCGCGAGGATGTTCCTGGCCCGAGCCTGCGTCGCGGGCTCCGCATCGGCCACTGCCTGCCCGGCGGCGGGCTGGCCCGGCGATGACGATCCGCTGTGCAGGATAGCGGGCAAGTGTAACCACCGCGTTCACGCGCATGGAGGCCGCCCCACCCCTCACATCCGTATGGAATCGGCGCGAGCCTGCGGAAATTGGGGTCAGGTTGACCACGGCTTCCGCGTGTGGGAAATGCGCCAGACGTGTGGGAAACGGTGCCAATTCCCACAGCTGAGCCAGCGGGCGTGGCGAAACTGGTAAACGCACAAGACTTAAAATCTTGCGTCCTCAGTGACTTACGGGTTCGATCCCCGTCGCCCGCACCAGCTGTCTCCAAACAGGAGAGCATCGCAGTCGACTTCTGTTGAGCGCCTCAACATGCTCCCTGCCTCGATGCGAGATTGCGTACCGGCACAACGTATACAGCAGATCTTCGAAGAGTTCGGATCGGGTGAGCTTTTGCGTCGGACAGCAATCCCGCAGCGATCCAAAATGCGGGGCCGTAAAGCCCGCAGCGGGCCATGGCTATGGCCTTTCGCGCTTCGGCGCTTCCCTCATTGTCACGAAATGATAATATCCTGATTGAACTTGCGGGCGGCGGGCATTCTTCCAGGGAGGAAACAATGGCGTCTCGCAACATGACAGCCCTGCTCGCAATGCTGGCCGTGGCCGGTTGGCAGAACCGCGATCGACTTGGCGAATTGCTTGGCAGCATCACCGGCCAATCCGCTGGCGGCCAGGCGGGAGGCACACGTCCGGGAGCTGGAGTCGCATCGGCTGGCGCCGGCGGTCTTGGTGGGTTGCTCGGCGAACTTTTCGGGGGCTCTCCAGGAGCAAAGCAGACGGATGTGTCAGGCGGACTGGGCGAATTGATCGACAACTTCAGCGGCAGCGGGCATGGCGATGTTGCCGACTCATGGGTTCAGCCCGGACCAAACAAGGACGTGGAAGAACCCCAACTCGCCGAAGCGCTCGGGAGCGACACCATAGACCAACTCGCCAGCCAGACAGGGCTTTCGCGAGAGGAACTGCTCGCGCGCCTGAAGAGTGTTCTGCCCGAGGCCGTCGACAAGATGACCCCGAACGGTCGCCTGCCGACCCGGGAGGAGACGTCGCCGTGGTAATCGGAGCCTGAAGCCAGCGGATTCGCACTCGCAAAATACGGGAAGCTCTGGATGGACATCCTTTGGACGATCCTCATCGGATTGGCAGCCGGCATAGTCGCCAAGTATCTCCTCTTTCGTTCAAGGACCGAGCCCAGCGATTTTGTAATGACCGCGATTCTGGGGATTGTCGGCGCCATAGTCGCCACTTTCCTCGGTCGCGCGCTCGGCTGGTATGGTCCCGGTCAGCAGGCGGGCTTCGTTGGCGCTGTTGTGGGAGCTGTCATCGTCTTGCTGGTTTGGGGGTATGTCGTTCGCAGGCGCGACACTGCCCCGGCGACGCGTGACCCGAACCGGCCGACGCCACCCACCTGAACTCGCGATCACGCCGACCACCAGGCGCTGTCAGTCGCAATATGCAGTGGATCGCGGTTGGCTGACCGCCACTTTGTCAGCCTGTGATTGACTTTTCGTCGTGCATTCCCAGCGGAGCAAGTCGCGAAGGGCCTAAGCTGCCGTCGACCTTCGCCGGGCTTGCAGGGTCCGTTTAGCCCCGGTATCTCACCAAGCACCACCGGAGCGCTCCCATGTCAGACGTCGTCACCGCCGCCATGATCGTCATCGGCGACGAGATCTTGTCGGGCCGCACGCAGGACCGGAACATCGGCCACCTGGCCGCCGTCATGACGGCCGTGGGCATAGATCTCAAGGAGGTGCGTATCGTTGCCGACGAGGAAGACGACATCGTCGCCGCGGTGAACGCGCTGCGCGCCCGTTACACCTACGTCTTCACGACGGGCGGCATCGGCCCGACGCATGACGACATCACCGCCGACTCGATCGCCAAGGCGTTCGGCGTGCCCTGCGACTACGACGCGAAGGCCTATGCGATGCTTGCCGAGAGCTACGCGAAGCGCGGCATGGAATTCACCGAGGCGAGGAAGCGCATGGCGCGCCTGCCGGTGGGCTCTGAGCACATCGACAATCCGGTCTCGGTCGCGCCCGGTTTCCGCATCGGCAACGTCCACTGCATGGCGGGGGTGCCGGCCGTGTTCCAGGCGATGCTGGACAATGTCGTTCCTACGCTGCGCACGGGCGCAAAGCTGTTGTCGGCCGCCGTCCATTGCCCGTTCGGCGAGGGCGTCATCGGCGGCCCGCTGGCCGAGGTCCAGAAGCGTTATCCGGATACGATCATCGGATCCTACCCAAAATTCGCAGATGGAACGTTCTGGACGGAGCTGGTTGTCCGCGCCCGTTCGCAGGACGCGCTGGACGCCGCCCGGATCGAAGTCGAGGCTATGGTGAACGGGCTGGCCGAGCAGCGCTGAGGCCTGGTCCGCAACGGAACCCGTGACGGCCGCTCGCTGTTTATGGCACAATAGAGCGCCGTTGAGGGAGCTGTCATGACCTACAGAACTTTTCTCGTCATCATCCAGAACGAAGACGATGTTGACCGCGTGCTGCAGTTCGCGATCCCGCTCGTGGAGCAGACGAAAGGGCACCTGATCGGCTTGCATACCGAGGCGATCCCGATTGCCTATTCCAGCCCGGTCGGTTTTCCCGAGGCCGAATTCATGCAGGCGACGAGCGAGGTGAACGCCGAGCGCGCGGCAAAGCTGGAAGAGGTATTCAGGGGCAAGGTCGGGCCGCTGGGCATCTCGCACGACTGGCGCAGCCTGGAGAGTTTTTCCGGCGACAGCGGCGTCTCCGGCCTGTCCAGCGCACGTTCCGTCGACCTGGTCGTCGTCGCGCAGCCCTCCCCCCATGCACAGACCCCCGCCGCCGACGTCGAGACCCTGATCTTTGACAGCGGGCGGCCAGTCCTGATCGCGCCGTTCTCCGGGCCGCTCACCACCACCTTCAAGCGCGTTCTTGTCGCCTGGAACGCGAGTCGCGAGGCATCCCGGGCGGCGTTCGACGCACTGCCCTTCATTCTCGCCGCTGAGCACACCGAGGTGCTCGTCGTCGACGCAGAGGATAATCCTGCCCGCCCTGCCGACAGGGCCGGCGAAGGCATCGCCGCGACGCTGCGCCGGCACGGCGCCAATGTGTCCGTGGCCCGACTGGAGTCAGGGCGCCGCGGCATAGACGAGGTCATCGTGCAGCGCGTCGCGGAGCGGGCGATCGATCTCGTCGTGCTCGGCGCCTATAGCCATTCCCGCCTGCGCGAGTTCCTGTTTGGCGGCGTCACCCGCACCGTCCTGAAGTCGATGGCGGTGGCGACATTCATGTCGCGCTGACCGGCGACATCGAAACGTTGGGAGAAGGCGGCGTCGGGACTTGCCAAGCTCCGCCCTTTCCCGCTAATTCCGGCTGCATTCCTCGACCGTCCGGCGCGTCACGCGCCCTCTGGAGTGCATCGCATGTCTCTCCCCGAAAAAGCCTTCCCAGTCTCCTGGGATCAGTTCCACCGTGATGCGCGCGCGCTGGCCTGGCGTCTCGCCGGCGCTCAGGGAAATGGCGGGTGGAAGGCGATCGTCTGCATCACCCGTGGCGGCCTGGTGCCGGCGGCGATCATTTCGCGCGAGCTCGGCATCCGGTTGATCGAAACGGTCTGCGTCGCATCCTATCACGAATATACCGAACAGGGTCAGTTGGCCGTCCTCAAGGAGGTCTCGCCTGCCCTCCTCGAGGATGACGGCGAAGGTGTCCTGATCGTCGACGACCTGACCGACACCGGCAAGACCGCAGCCATCGTGCGCGCCATGATGCCGAAGGCGCACTTCGCCACCGTCTACGCCAAGCCCAAGGGACGACCGCTGGTTGACACCTTCGTGACCGAGGTCTCGCAGGACACCTGGATCTACTTCCCCTGGGACCTCGGCTTCACCTACCAGAAGCCGATCGCCGACGATCATCGGGGATGAACCGGACGCCTGGCTGACAGGACAAGGCCGGGCAGTTCGCGGGAACATTCCGGATTTTCGTGGGGAAATGCGAGCGTTTTTGCCCGAAACGCCCACCCGCTTACTGTTTATTAATATTGATTACACACAATTAACCCCTAAACTCGTAAGTCGGCAAACGACTCGGGCATGGGGAGCCCACCGTTTCGATGTTGATGAATCGCTCCGACAACGATCAACTTGTCGATCGCATGCGACGGTTGTTCGGAGAGGCGCCCTGCCGCCTTCAGGTGGCGGCGCTGCCATGGCGCAGGAACGGTGACGCCGTCGAGGTGATGTTGATCACCAGCCGGGACACTGGCCGGTGGGTGTTGCCGAAGGGATGGCCGGCGGACGATGAGCCGCTGAACGACGCCGCCGCGCGGGAAGCTCACGAGGAGGCTGGACTGAAGGGCGCGGTCGCGGTTCGCGAGGCGGGCCGCTACTTCTACGCCAAGGCGCTGGCGTCGGGCGAGGATGTTGCCTGCGAGGTCCGCGTCTTTCCGCTCAAGGTGAAGCACGTCTTCGACAAATGGAAAGAATCGCGCCAGCGAACCCGCAAATGGATGTTCGGCGATGAAGCCGCCGCGGCGGTACACGAGCAGGATCTCGGCGCGCTGATAGCGGATTTTTGCGAGTCAGCCAGACGCTCTGCGGCATAGAGCGAGCCCGGATCGGGACCCGTCCGCGTCATGCGACGCGAGAGCGTCGCAGGTCGATCACCACGGTGTTCCGTCCGCCATTCTTGGCAGCATAGAGGCTTCGGTCGGCTTCGCGCATCAACTCGAGCGCGCCGACCCCGCACCTATGCGCGGCAAGCCCGATCGACACCGACAGAGCAAACCCCGGCGCGTTCAGCTTGAGCCCGGCCAGTTCGACGTCCCTGCGCAACGCCTCGGCGATCGCAGCGGCTTCGTCGTGCGTAGCACCCTTGAGGAACAGGCCGAACTCCTCTCCGCCGAGCCGGGCGCAGAGATCGCCGGGCCTGGCGGCAGCGCGGATGCAGTCGGCCAGCAGGACGATCACCTGGTCGCCCACCTCGTGCCCGAAACGGTCGTTCAGCGTCTTGAAATGGTCGGCGTCGACATAGGCGAAAACGCCGGCCGACCGGCGCCGCCCATGTTCGTGCAGGCAGACGCCCAGTCGGTCGAGGAACGTTTGTCTATTGAGCAGGTCGGTCATCTGGTCTGTGGCGCTGAGATGCGCCAGGCGGGCGTTCAGCGTGGACATGGCGATGTGTTGGTGGATGATGAATGCGAGCGCCGGGATGCCGACAACGGCGGTGATAATGGCCGAGATCACCAGTTCAAAGCGCAGCCTCTCATAGCCGGCGTCCCAATAGTAGAAGGTGACGATGGCCTCCACGCCGAGCAGGACCAGCCCGAAAAGGGCGATCGACCGCCACACCTCCGGGCGCTCAAGATACCTCAGCATTGTTCTTCCGCCTGATGACCGAAGCCTGTGTAGGCTGGTCCCTTTAACGTTTCGTTAGAAATAGTCGAGCGGCACGGGCGACCCGATGGTCACGCTCCCCAATGTGTTTACGCGCCGTACCGCTCCGTACGGATGTCGCCGGCGTCGATTCCCGCGGCGAGCGCGCCATCGGCGGCGCGCTCGCAGAACGCATTTGAGCCGCAGATGTAAGCGCGGCGCGGCGGCCCCGGCAGCCGTCGCGTGACTTCCAGGATCATGTCCGGATCGATGCGCCGCGAGAACGCGCCGGGCGGCGGCGATGCTTCGCGGGTAAGCGTCAGCTGAAGCTCGAACCCGTCGTCGCGTGCGGCCAATCCAGACAGTTCCTCGCGAAACAGGACGTCCGCCTTCGTCCGCGCCGAGAAGAGCAGCGCCATCGGCGTCGTCGCCCCCTCGCCTGCGCGATGCCGCAGCATCGACAGCAACGGGACCACGCCCGCCCCGCCTGCGATCAGCAGGACCGGGCCGCCGTCCGCCACGGTCCATACAAAATGGCCGCCGATCGGGCCGCCGATTTCGATCTCGTCTCCGACCTCCGCGACGTCGTGGAAGAAGGGTGACACCTCTCCGTCATCCAGGCGCTCGATGGCGAGTTCTATCCGGCTGCGCGCACCCGGTGCAGATGCGATCGAATAGCTGCGCTGCGCGCGATAGCCGTCTGGTGCGGTGAGCCGGACGACCACGTGCTGACCGGCCAGGAAGTCGAACGGCTCGGGCAGGTCAAAGAAGAAACTCGACACGGTCTTCGAGCGCGGCACGATGCCGGCGATCCTCGCCTGCTGCCAGCGCACGCGCCTAGCCTTCGCCGCCGCGGTCAGTCATCTGTGTAGCGTTGCTCGCGCCACGGATCGCCACAGCGATGATATCCACGCAACTCCCAAAAGCCCAACTCGTCCTTCTCGGTGAACTGTAGGCCGGTGATCCACTTGGCCGACTTCCAGAAATAGAGATGCGGCACCAGGAGCCGCGCCGGACCGCCATGGTCCGGGGGGATCGCCTTGCCTTCGTAGCGCAGGGCCACCATCGCCCTGCCCCCGACGAGATCGACCGTCGGCACGTTGGTCGTGTAGCCGTCAGCCGAATGCGCGAGGGTGAACCCCGTCGGCGCCTCGATGCCGGCTTCGGCCAGCACGTCGTCGATCAGAACCCCTTCCCAGGCCGTGTCGAACTTCGACCAGGTCGTCACGCAATGGATGTCGCGGGTCATCCTGGTCTGCGGCAGAGCGTTGAACTCTGCCCAGTTCCACTGCATGAGCAGCCTGGGCCCTGCTTTGAGCTTGAAGCTCCACTCCTCGGTCTTCACGCGCGGCGTAGGTCCCGCCGACAGCACTGGAAAGCCTTGTTCCAGAAACTGCCCGGGCGGCAATCGGTCCTTGGTCGTGTCGTCGCTGTTGCGCCGTCCCAGGAAGCCGCGTGTCGCCATCTCGCACCTCTTCGCCGTTCACGCCGAGGATAGCGGGGGCCGTCCGGCTTGTCGCGCCATTTCCTTGACCGTGCCGGTCCCCTGCGGAACACGACAGCGCGCGGCATTCCGGGCGCGGGCTTGACGGCAATGGCAACGAACGGGGCCGCCACGTCGGCCAAACTACCCCCAGGCACGCTGCTTGCGGGTCGAATTCTCCCCAATATCCACATCGCTCCCACACAACATGTTGGGTCTGGCAAATCGGTCGAAACGAGTCCTTGACGGGGCCCTCCGAGTCGCCTTTTATTGGCCATGCGCTCCTGTTGCGGGCGTGGCCGGACGGGTTGTGTCGCCGGCTTTTTCCAGATTTTGGGACATATCGGGGCAATCGTCTGGCTTCTCGCGAAGCGGCAGATCGAGTGCTGCTGTTGCGGAAAATACGGGGCATTGGGGACAAAGTCGGAACTGGCGTAAATTGTCTGTTAACACTATATTTAGTGTTTGCGCCTACGATCGACACTAGATAATGTGGAACTCCTCTTCGAAGGAAACAACCACACCAGAGCAATCAAGCGGACCCGCAGGGGTCTCGTCGGTTGCCGGACATGGCGCCCATGCAAGGGTCGGCCGGCAATTTGGCAGGCATCTGCGAGATGGAGAACCGCACGGCTTCGGTCGTGCGGACGCGGCGGACATACGTCTTGCGACTTGAGAGCGGCAACTCTCTGCGAAAGACGCTATATATAGACCAAAGGGACCACCAGAATGCGCATTGAGCGGCGTTTCACCAAGGAAGGACAATCTCGCTACGCGGAGATCGAATTCCGCAAGGCCTTGTCCGAGATCAAGAACCCCGACGGCTCGGTCGTGTTCCGCGCGGCCGACATCGACGTGCCGGCGCAGTTCTCCCAAGTCGCCGCCGACATTCTGGCCCAGAAGTATTTCCGCAAGGCGGGCGTGCCGGCGCGGCTGAAGCGCGTCGAGGAGAACGACGTCCCCTCCTTCCTGTGGCGCTCCGTCGCTGACGAGACCGAACTGGCAAAGCTGCCGGAGGACGAGCGCTACGGCTCCGAGACCGACGCACGCCAGGTTTTCGACCGCCTCGCAGGTACCTGGACCTATTGGGGCTGGAAGGGCGGCTACTTCAAGACCGAGGA
This sequence comes from Mesorhizobium shangrilense, assembly GCF_028826155.1. Classification (NCBI taxonomy): domain Bacteria; kingdom Pseudomonadati; phylum Pseudomonadota; class Alphaproteobacteria; order Hyphomicrobiales; family Phyllobacteriaceae; genus Arvimicrobium; species Arvimicrobium flavum. Next base: position 2,713,708 of record NZ_JAQGPN010000001.1, on the reverse strand, counting down.
TGACGCCCGGCGCTTCCGCGACGAACTCGCCTACATGCTCGCGACCCAGCGCGTCGCGCCGAACTCGCCGCAATGGTTCAATACCGGCCTGCACTGGGCCTACGGCATCGACGGCCCCGGTCAGGGCCACTATTATGTCGATCCCTTCACCGGCAAGCTGACCAAGTCGAAGTCTGCCTACGAGCACCCGCAGCCGCACGCCTGCTTCATCCAGTCTGTCGCCGACGACCTCGTCAACGAGGGCGGCATCATGGACCTGTGGGTGCGCGAGGCGCGCCTGTTCAAGTACGGCTCGGGCACCGGCTCCAACTTCTCGTATCTCCGCGGCGAAGGCGAAAAGCTGTCGGGCGGCGGCCGCTCCTCCGGGCTGATGTCCTTCCTCAAGATCGGCGACCGCGCCGCTGGCGCCATCAAGTCCGGCGGCACCACGCGCCGCGCCGCCAAGATGGTGATCGTCGACGCCGACCACCCGGACATTGAAGCCTTCATCGACTGGAAGGTGACCGAGGAGCAGAAGGTCGCCTCGCTCGTCACCGGCTCCAAGATCGTCAAGAAGCATCTCGACGCGATCATGAAGGCCTGCGTCAACTGCGAGGGCAGCGACGACGACTGCTTCGATCCGGCCGTCAACCCGGCGCTGAAGCGCGCCATCAAGGACGCCAAGAAGAACGCGGTTCCGGAGAACTACGTCCAGCGCGTCATCCAGTTCGCGCGCCAGGGCTACACCAGCCTCGATTTCAAGACCTACGACACCGACTGGGATTCCGACGCCTATCTGACCGTCTCTGGCCAGAACTCCAACAACTCCGTCTCGCTGAAGGACGATTTCCTGCGCGCGGTGGAGGCTGATGGCGACTGGCGCCTGACCGCCCGCAAGGACGGCAAGGTGATGAAGACGCTCAAGGCCCGCGACCTGTGGGAGAAGATCGGCTACGCCGCCTGGGCCTCCGCCGATCCGGGCCTGCACTTCAACACGACAATGAACGATTGGCACACCTGTGCCTCGGCGGGCGCCATCCGCGCGTCGAACCCCTGCTCGGAATACATGTTCCTCGACGACACGGCCTGCAACCTCGCCTCGATCAACCTTCTGCCCTATCGCAATGCAGACGGCTCGATCGACATCGAGGCCTACGAACACACGGTCCGGCTGTGGACCATCGTGCTCGAGATCTCGGTAATGATGGCGCAGTTCCCGTCCAAGGAGATCGCCAAGCTTTCCTACGAGTACCGCACGCTCGGCCTCGGCTACGCCAATATCGGCGGCCTGCTGATGACGTCCGGCATCCCCTATGACTCGGCCGAAGGCCGCGCCATCTGCGCCTCGCTCACCGCCATCATGACCGGCGTCGCCTACGCCACCTCGGCCGAGATGGCGTCGGAATTGGGCGCCTTCCCGGACTACGACCGCAACAGCTCCAACATGCTGCGCGTCATGCGCAATCACCGCCGCGCCGCCTATGGCGACAAGGACGGCTACGAAAAGCTCTCCGTCAACCCGGTCCCGCTCGTTCATGGCGACCTCAGGCAGGCCGCGCTCGGCGAGCACGCCAAGGCGGCCTGGGACCGCGCCATCGAACTCGGCGAGGAGCACGGCTACCGCAACGCGCAGGCGACCGTGATTGCGCCGACCGGCACCATCGGCCTGGTCATGGACTGCGACACCACCGGCATCGAGCCCGACTTCGCGCTCGTAAAATTCAAGAAGCTGGCCGGCGGCGGCTATTTCAAGATCATCAACGCCGCCGTCCCGGAGGCGCTGCGCACGCTCGGCTATTCCGAGAGCCAGATCGCCGAGATCGACGCCTATGCGGTCGGCCACGGCAACCTGAACCAGGCGCCCGGCATCAACCCCGGCTCGCTCAAGGCCAAGGGTTTTACCGACGAGAAGATCGACGCCCTCAACGCAGCGCTGAAGTCGGCCTTCGACATCAAATTCGTGTTCAACCAGTGGACGCTGGGCGCCGACTGGGTGAAGGAGACCTTTGGCTTCACCGACGAGCAGCTTTCGGACTTCTCGTTCGAGATGCTTCCTGCCCTCGGTTTCTCGAAGAAGGACATCGAGGCCGCCAACATCCACGTCTGCGGCGCGATGACGCTGGAAGGCGCGCCCTTCCTCAAGGCCGAGCACCTGCCGGTGTTCGACTGCGCCAACCCGTGCGGCAAGATCGGCAAGCGCTTCCTTTCGGTGGAGAGCCACATCCGCATGATGGCCGCGGCGCAGCCCTTCATCTCGGGCGCCATCTCAAAAACCATCAACATGCCGAACGAGGCGACCGTCGAGGACGCCAAGAACGCCTACATGCTGTCCTGGAAGCTGGCGCTGAAGGCCAACGCGCTCTACCGCGACGGCTCCAAGCTCAGCCAGCCGCTCAACGCCTCGCTCATCGCCGATGACGAGGACGAGGACGACGCCGTCGAGGCGCTGGTCGCGCAGCCTGCGGCCGCCCGCGCCGCCGAGGTGACTGAGCGCATCGTCGAGCGCGTGGTGGAACGCCTCTACCGCGACCGCGAAAAGCTGCCGAACCGGCGCAAGGGCTACACCCAGAAGGCGGTGATCGGCGGCCACAAGGTCTACCTGCGCACCGGCGAGTTCGACGACGGCCGCCTCGGCGAGATCTTCATCGACATGCACAAGGAAGGCGCTGCCTTCCGCGCCATGATGAACAATTTCGCCATCGCCATCTCGCTCGGCCTGCAATACGGCGTGCCGCTGGAAGAATATGTGGAGGCCTTCACCTTCACGAAATTCGAGCCGGCCGGCATGGTCATCGGCAACGACGCCATCAAGAACGCCACGTCGATCCTCGACTACGTGTTCCGCGAGCTGGCCGTGTCCTACCTCGCCCGCAACGACCTCGCCCATGTCGACATGTCGGATTTCTCCAACACGGCGCTCGGCAAGGGCATCAACGAGGGCAAGGCGCAGGCCGTGTCGAAGGGCCTGACCCGCGGCGCGCCGCTGAAGGTGGTGTCCGGCAAGACCGGCGAGCCGCTGGGCTTTGCCGGCTCGGCCGGAGCTTCGGGCGGCGGCCAGCCGGTGCGTGCAGCACCGACGGCCGTGTCGGGCTCCAACGTCCGCGCCATCTCGACCGGCGCGACCGTGACGGCCCTGAAGCCGTTGGCGTCCGAGCAGCGCGAGGAAGCGACCGCCTTCCGCCGCGACTACGAGGAGCGCGCCGCCGAATTCGCCGAGCAGGTAGAAGAGGACAGCCCGCCGGACCTGTTCGACACGCCGTCGCCGACCACTGCGCTGTTCTCCGACAAGGCGCAAGCAGACGCCGCGGCCGCCAAGGCGGAGGCGAAGAAGCTGGAAGCCGACCGCCGCGCAAAATCGATGCTGCAGGGCTACACCGGCAATTCCTGCTCGGAGTGCCAGAACTTCACGATGGTGCGGAATGGCACCTGTGAGAAGTGCGACACCTGCGGGGCGACGAGCGGGTGCTCCTGATAAGATAGCAAAATCAGATAGTTAAACCATTCGGCCCGGTCGCAAGATCGGGCCGAACTGGCAAGAGGAACAAAGCAGAAACAGATAACGATGTCTTTATACGAGTGACATCCAGAAACACCAAAGCCGACCCATTCGGATCGGCTTTGGATACCGCGAATGAAGCCGAAGCCTACGCGGGGCGAAAAGACAGACGTCTCTCCTCTTGAGCAAGAGCACTGTAGAGATTCTGTTCCTTCTGTCGAGGTAGGCACCATTGGATACCCACAGACACAGGACTCAATATGAAAACTAGACCGCAAATCAGCTCGAACGGGTTGATCGAGTATTGCTATGCAACGCCCGTGCGGCGTGCCGCAATCATTGCCAACGCAATCAAACCGAAGAACTTTCTGCTAGATACCCGCTACAACGACATCGACCGAGCTACGATGGATTTTCTGGAGAGCCGGGGGACCGACGATAGGAGGCTGCTGGCGCTCGATCAGGCATTACTGAAACGCAAGCCAGAGACCTCCCACGAGGAACAACGTCTTCTAGCTGCGCACGACGCAATAGAACTCTGCCGTACTCTCGATTTATCGGCATTGCCGCTTGGATCGATATCTTCTCTACCAGACAAGCAGCCAATCTATGATCTTGAAGGAGTGGCAGTTAGTGTTCGCCCGACGAATCTTATTGTTGCCCCACAAATTGGCAGGCGCGACAAGGGCATCGGGCTGATTAAACCCTACATCAGCAAATCGAGACCGCTCTCGCTCGACACGTCTTCTCTGCACGGTGCCCTCTTGCTGATGTATGCCGAGGATGCCTACAGATCCCTAGGTGAACCAAGACACGACCTGTGCGCAGTAATTGACATATTCGCTCAGAGGACATTCCGTGCGCCACGGAACTACCGGCAAAGGGCAAAAATGCTGAAGGCGGCTTGCCGGGAGATTGCCGATCGATGGCCTTCAATCCGGTCAAGGATCATTGAAACAGAACGCCGAGCCCATAGGCGATCATAGATCGCCATTCATTACTCGCACAACGGCCACTTAACCGAGGCGAGGAACCAGCACAGCGCGAAGGTGAAGGGCGTGAGCCACAGCAGCGCTCGCGCGACCTTCGCCTTCTTTCCCGGATGGTCGAAAGAGTTCGGATCGACCTCGGACGGTTCGCGTTCCCACTGCGTCAGCAGCAGGCTAATGCCACGGACGGAAGACCCAAGGGCCCGGAAGCTATCGCCAGGCCGGTAGCGATCGGATCACGCTTTTAGAGCTTGTCCTGCGTCTTCGTCCGAGATCGCTGACGTCGTGACGCTCGCGCATCGCAGCAGGTCGAATGGCGGGTGCTGCTCTCGCCCGCCTCGTCTCGGCCTGCGCAGCCCTACAGCGCCCCCCTCACGCACCTCCAACCCCTACAGACACTCCCTCCTCGGACCGCCGCCGTAGGGCTGATAGGTGTTGTCCGAGGGGCGATATGAGCGGTAGCGGCTGAAGCAGTAGCTGACATGGTCCGCCGGGAGATCAACGCGGCTCTCCATCCCGTCGGCGGCGTACTGCAGCAGGACCGGGGACGAGGCCTCTTCGTAGTCGGCGAACTCGTCTTCCGGGGAGGACAACGGCGCGGAAACACCCTCTTCAGAGAATGGTGAGGTGCAGGTCCGTCGACCGCCGCTATAGGGCCGATAGCTGTTGTCGCTGGCGCGGTAGGACCGGTAGCGGCTGGAGCACCAGGCCATGTGCGCGTCGGAAAATTGGCTTGCCGGTTCGCTCTCTTCCGCGGGGAGGCGCACCGAGGCGGTCGTGACGGCATCAACGGATGGCCGCTCAGACTCAGCCGTCGTGCCGTTGGCAGCCGCCTGCGTCGCCGCTCCCTGTTCTACAGTCGGCTGAATGGCGGCAACGCGCTCAAAATCCTGCGCCTTCACGTCGACGACGCGGGGTTTTCCGGTCCAAACGTCCGCGATCCCCGCGGTAGGTTCCGCCTGACGCGCCGGTTCAGCTGTGAGCACGACGGCGGCAAGCGCCAGTCCGCCGACGAACATGCCAAGCGCCACCACGAATCCGCCAAAGATCGCCAAGAACGCTTTCAAAGCTTCGCTCCCATGTTCAACCACAGGAAGAATGCGAAGCGCTGTCTCCGGTTCCAACGATCATGAAGGCCGGTCGGCGGGGCAAGCCGCGGAAAGGCCCCGCGGGGCGAATTCCGTTCTGGAGCGACCAGTCACGCCATCTCGATTTTGACCAGCGTCCCCGTCGCGAAGCAGCCGGCGTCGAGACGCCCGCGCACTCGGCACACCGGACCACCTGTGCTGCGGTTGCCCCCTGCGTTTGCGCTCACCGCCGGCCGACCATAAAACCGGCCGACGCAGCCATGCCGTGGAGCGACGGGTGGCGCTCGCTTCAGAACTGCGTCAGGCTACTCTCGGAAAAGCGGTCCGAATCTTCCTGGCATTCGTGCCATTGCTTGACCGCGTTCGCTTCGGACTGCTTGCCGTAGCACCAGCCCCTTTCGTTGAGCGCCAGGCCATAGACCGTCATCGACATGCAGGCGACGGTCACCTGCACATCGCGGCTGCGGTTGCGAACACATGTGTCGCCCGCCTGCTCATAGAGAGCGATCAGTTGCTTGTTGCTTTCGCTTGCGTCCTCGAAGCGCTTTTCCGCGCCGGACGCAGGCAGCGCCAGGATCGGCAGAAACGCAAGCGGGAAAATGGCTGAACTGAACCGCATCGAACTCCTCCTTCAACTTGCGCGGATGGGGGATGAGATTGTCCTGGACATGCGAGACTTTCAGGCTCGCGCCGCGTTATGCCGCGCGACAATCGAGCGGATCACGAGCGCCAGGAAATACAGGGCCGTCCCCCCAAGCGGCATCATCACGACCGCAGCGTAGAGGTCGCATTCAGCGGCGTCGCTGCAGTCGAGCGCGCCGATGGCGGCCAGTAGACGCCCGAGCGCGTAGGCCAGCAGCCAGCTGCCAACGAAAATGGCAGCGATTCCGATCAACCGCAGCAGCGACAAGACAAGAAGCTTCAGATCCAAGGCATCCTCCCCTGCATCGAGGGGGGTGTTTCCCACGTAAATGTGACGACAACTTGCCGTTGTGTCCCGTTGTGGTTGAACCTGGACGAGCTTGCCGCCTCTCGAAGCGAGCACGAATCGAGTGTCACCTGCTCTTCTGCGCATCCGGCGCCGCCCACATCATGCGCTAGGCGTGAGACCTGCTCACCTGCCGGTCATCCACAACCGGCCGGGACCCGCGACCAACTGCCATATCTCGCATTCGTGATGTTGCGGACGGCGCAAGTCCGGGCTATCGGCGTTGATGTCAAAAACCAGCGTCCCACCCTCCCCGCGCGCTCTGTCGGTCAAGCAGTGGCACAAAGTGCTGCAGGCCTACCGCACGCCAGACCGGCTGCGCAGCGTTGTGGAGCTTGCGTTGACGGTCGTTCCCTTCGTGGCCTTCTGGACGCTGGCCTGGGCGTCCTTCCACCACGGCTTCTGGTGGGGTCTGTTGCTGACGGTGCCGGCGGCTGCGTTCCTGCTTCGGCTGTTCATGATCCAGCATGATTGCGGGCACGGCGCCTTTCTCGCGCACCGTGCCTCGGACGATTGGATCGGGCGGGTCATCGGCGTGCTGACGCTGACCCCTTATGACTACTGGCGGCGGGCGCATGCCGAGCACCACGCCTCGTCCGGCAATCTGGACCAGCGCGGCGTTGGCGACATTTCGACCTTGACCGTCCAGGAGTATCGCGCGTTGAGCTGGAGCAGGCGGCTTGCCTACCGGCTTTATCGCAACCCTTTCGTGATGTTCGTGATCGGACCGATCTGGCTGTTCATCTTCAAGCAGAGATTGCCGATCGGCATGATGCGCTCCGGCGCCATGCCGTGGCTGTCGACGATGCTCACCAATCTGGCGATTGCCGTCGCCGCCGCCATCCTGATCTGGTTGATGGGCTCGGCGGCGTTCTTCGCGGTTCATCTGCCCGTGGTCATCATGGCCGGGGCAGCGGGCATATGGCTGTTCTTCGTCCAGCATCAGTTCGAGGAGACCACATGGTCGCGCGAGGACGGGTGGGATTTTGGCGAGGCCGCCCTGCACGGGTCGTCCCACTATGTGCTGCCGCGCCCGCTGGCCTGGCTGACCGGCCATATCGGCATCCACCACGTGCACCATCTGGCGAGCCGCGTGCCCTACTACCGGCTGCCGGAGGTTTTGCGCGACCATCCGGAACTGGCGGATATCGGGCGCATCGGTTTTCGCGAAAGCCTTCGCTGCGTTCGCTTCGTCCTGTGGGATGAAGCGGGCCGGCGGCTGGTGTCGTTCCGGCAGGCGAAGGCGATCGCCGGGTAAGGCGTCTTCCTCCCCTGAGAGGGGGAAGAACATCGGCGCCCAGGGTCGAGACGGATGTCCGCCTCGATTGCGCGTAGGCGCGGGTGAAATTGCGCCTGAGCGCCGGCGCCGGACACCGTCGCCAAGCCGTCAAGCGAGTGAGATCGCGATGGCTGTTGAAGCCGCCGCCCTTCCGCCTAAATGGCGTTCCAGCATTGGTTCTCAGGCTAGGTCGTGCCCACACTGTTCCCTGCCGTTTGAGATGGAGATTTTTGTATGAAAACCCTTCTGGCCGCAGCCCTTCTCGCCCCCGTGGCGCTCGCAACAGCGGGCATCGCGCAAGCCGCCGACGCACGCCGGCCCCATCAGGAGCCGGACGATTACGGCGGCGTCCGCATCGGTACGCTGTCCTGCGAGGTCGGCGGCGGCATCGGTTATGTGCTGGGCTCCGCCAAGACGGTGAACTGCGTGTTCACCTCGACCGCTGGCAGGACGGAGTATTACGCCGGCAGCATTCGAAAGCTCGGCGTCGACCTCGGCTTCACCACGCGCCAGGGCCTCGTCTGGGCGGTATTCGCCCCGACTGCCGGGTACCATCGCGGCTCGCTGAGCGGCTTTTATGGGGGCGCCACGGTCGAGGCTACGATCGGCGCGGGCGTCGGCGGCAATCTCCTGGTCGGCGGCACCACGGGCTCGATCCACCTGCAGATGCTGAGCGTGACCGGGCAGATCGGGCTTAATGTCGCCGCGACCGGCACATCGATGACGCTCAACCCCGTCAATTGAGGCGTATTGGCAAGTCGCCCATGCAGGAGGACCGGACAGCAACCCTCGCCCGCATCCGCGGCGTCGTGCAGGGCGTCGGCTTCCGCTACTGGACGCGCGACGAGGCGCGGGCGCTCGGCCTCTCAGGCTGGGTGCGCAACGAGCCGGACGGCTCCGTCACCGCCCTGATCGCAGGCCCGGCCGATGCGGTTGCCGCCATGCTGGCGAAGCTTCGCGTGGGTCCATCGGGCGCACGGGTGACGGACGTGTCGACCGAGAGCGCCGACGCGGACGCCTTGCGAGCCGATTTCCGGATCCTGCGGTAGACCCGGCCCGGGCACACCGAAAGAGATGGGAGGCAAGCGGATGTCTGGCCGCGGACAGTTCCAATGCCGATCCGCGACCGGCACCGACGGGCATTTTTTGCCGTGTTTCGATCAATAGTGTTGCAGAGAAAGCTTTTAGAGGTAGGCTGTATGGGACGACGCGCCGCGGCGCTGTCGTCTTCGGCGGCTGCCTTGGCGGAGCGGTGCGCAGGAACGGAGGAGGAATGATGACCAAGGGTTCCATCGAGACGGAAACCCGGCCGCGCAGCACTCGGCGTTCCGAACTCCTCACCTTTCTCGTCCTGGCCTTCGGCATATGGCCCATCGTGGCGGTGGGCGTCGTCGGCGGTTACGGCTTCCTGGTCTGGATGTGGCAGATCGTTTTCGGTCCCCCTGGCCCTCCGGCGTCCTTGCACTGAGGCGCCGATGACAGAAGCGCCCGCCAGACCCAGTCGCCGCGAGTTCCTCTCAGGCCACAAAGTCCAGCCAGCAACCCGACCACCCGGCACGGCGATCGGCGGTCTCGACTGCTGCACGGGCTGCGGCGCATGTGTCGACGCCTGCCCGACAGGCATCATCGCGCTGTCCCGGGGCCTTCCGGCCGTCTGCTTCGCGGCGGGCGAATGCACCTTCTGCGGCGCCTGCGCCGACGCCTGCCCCGAGCCGGTTTTCGACAGCCGGACCCCTATCGCATTTCCGCATGTCGCCATCATCTCGGATGCCTGCTTCCCGCGCTCGGGTATCGCCTGCCAGACCTGCCGCGACGCCTGCCCGCAGGACGCGATCCGTTTCAGGCCACGCATCGGCGGTCCGTTCCTGCCGGAACTGGATGCGAGCGCCTGCAATGGCTGCGGCGCCTGCATCGCACCCTGCCCGGCCGGCGCGATCGGTATCGAGCGGAAACAGGAGCCAGCCCATGCCTGACGTCGAACGCCATCACATTTCGAGCGCGGTCGTCACCACCTTGCCGGAGCGCTCGACCGAAGTGCAGCGCAGTATCGCGGCCATGGACGGCGTCGAGGTCTACGCCGCCGAGAACAACAAGATCGTCGTCGTCATCGAGGGGCCGAACACCGGAGCGCTGGGCGACCGGCTGACCCGCATCGCGCTGCTCGACGGAGTTATCACGGCGAACATGGTCTACGAACATATCGACGAGTTGGAGGTCGCGGAGACATGAACAAGCAATTGACGCGACGCGAAGTGCTGAAAGCCCAGGCCGCGGGGATCGCGGCGGCAGCGGCCGGCATGACCGCGCCGGCGGCGGCCCAGCCAGTGCCCGGCGGGGTCGGCGCGCTCGAGATAAAGTGGTCGAAAGCCCCCTGCCGCTTCTGCGGCACCGGCTGCGGCGTCATGGTCGGGGTCAAGGAGGGCAAGGTCGTCGCCACCCATGGCGACATGCAGGCCGAGGTCAATCGCGGCCTCAACTGCGTCAAGGGCTACTTCCTGTCGAAGATCATGTCCGGCTCCGACAGACTGACCCAGCCGCTGCTGCGCAAGCGAAACGGCGTCTACGACAAGGAGGGCGAGTTCGAGCCGGTGTCGTGGGACGAGGCGTTCGACGTCATGGCCGAGAAATGCAAGCAGGTGCTGAAGGAGAAGGGGCCGACCGCGGTCGGCATGTTCGGCTCCGGCCAGTGGACGATCTTCGAGGGCTACGCGGCCACCAAGCTGATGCGCGCGGGCTTCCGCTCCAACAATCTCGACCCCAACGCGCGGCACTGCATGGCGTCGGCCGCCTACGCCTTCATTCGCACCTTCGGCATAGACGAGCCTATGGGCTGCTACGACGACTTCGAGCATGCAGACGCCTTCGTGCTTTGGGGCTCGAACATGGCCGAGATGCATCCCATTCTCTGGACACGCGTCGCCGACCGACGGCTGGGCCACCCCCATGTTCGCTGCGCGGTGCTGTCCACGTTCACCCACCGCTCGATGGACATCGCCGATATTCCGATCGTGTTCACGCCTGGCACCGACCTCGCGATCCTCAACTACATCGCCAATCACATCATCACGACCGGCCGCGTGCACGAGGACTTCGTGCGCAACCACACCGTGTTCTTCAAGGGCCAGACGGACATCGGCTACGGCCTGCGTCCGGAACACCCGCTGGAGGTGGCGGCGACTGGGAGGGCCGAGGCGGCCAAGACCGAACCGAGCGACTTCGAGGCCTACAAGCAATTCGTCTCCGAGTACACGCTGGAGAAGGTCTCCGAGATCAGCGGAGTGGAGGCCGGCTTCCTGGAGGATCTGGCGGAGCTCTATGCGGATCCGGCGAAGAAAGTCATGTCGCTCTGGACCATGGGGTTCAACCAGCATGTGCGGGGCGTCTGGGCGAACCAGTTGCTCTACAACATCCACCTCCTGACCGGAAAGATCTCCGAGCCCGGCAACAGCCCGTTCTCGCTGACCGGCCAGCCCTCCGCCTGCGGCACGGCGCGCGAGGTCGGCACCTTTGCCCATCGGCTGCCCGCCGACATGATGGTGACCAATCCCGATCACCGCAAGCGCGCGGAGGAGATCTGGAAGGTGCCGCTCGGCCTGCTGCCGGAGAAGCCCGGCTACCACGCCGTCGAGCAGGATCGCATGCTCAAGGACGGCAAGCTCAACTGGTACTGGATCCAGGTCAACAACAACCTGCAGGCGGCGCCCAATACAGCCAACGAAACATATCCGGGCTACCGCAACCCGGACAACTTCATCGTGGTGTCGGACGCCTATCCGACGCTCACCGCAGTCAATGCCGACCTGATCTTGCCGACCGCGATGTGGGTCGAAAAGGAAGGTGCCTACGGCAATGCCGAACGGCGCACGCATGTCTGGCATCAGCTTGTGGACGCGCCCGGCGAATCGCGCTCCGATCTGTGGCAACTGGCCGAGTTCTCCAGGCGCTTCACCACCGACGAGGTCTGGCCGGCGGAGATCCTCGACGCCAACCCGGATTATCGCGGGAAGACACTATTCGACGTGCTGTTCAAGAATGGCAACGTGGACCAGTTCCCCGCCGCCGAGATCGACGCGGAATACGCGAACCACGAGGCGAAGGCCTTTGGCTTCTACCTCCAGAAGGGCCTCTTCGAGGAATACGCCTCGTTCGGGCGGGGACACGGCCACGACCTCGCGCCCTACGACGTGTACCACGAGGTGCGTGGACTGCGATGGCCGGTCGTCGACGGCAAGGAAACGCTGTGGCGCTTCCGAGAGGGCTACGACCCCTATGTGAAACCCGGCGAAAGCGTGAGGTTCTACGGCAATGCTGACGGGAAGGCGAAGATCGTCGCCCTCCCCTACGAGCCGCCCGCTGAATCCCCCGACGAGGAATACGATTTGTGGCTGGTGACCGGCCGTGTGCTGGAGCACTGGCATTCCGGCTCGATGACCATGCGGGTCCCCGAACTCTACAAGGCGTTTCCGGAAGCGGTCTGCTTCATGAACGCCGACGACGCGCGCGACCGCCGTCTCAACCAGGGCGCTGAGATAAGGGTCATCTCGCGGCGAGGCGAGATCCGCACGCGCCTGGAGACGCGCGGCCGCAACCGTATGCCGAAGGGCGTGATCTTCGTCCCCTGGTTCGACGCCAGCCAACTCATCAACAAGGTTACCCTCGACGCCACCGATCCCATTTCCAAACAGACGGATTTCAAGAAATGCGCAGTCAAGATCGTTTCCGTATGAAGCGGCGCGTTCTCGCTGGAACGTTCGCTGTCGTCGCAGTCCTTGGAGTCTCGGCAGCGCTTGCCGAGATGGGGTCGGCCATTATGGGTGACGTGCCCTACACAGAGACGCCGGCTGCCAAACCCTTGCCGAAGTGGGTGGTGGACGACGTGCGCAAGATGCGCGCCTACCCGGACCAACCGCCGGTCATTCCGCATTCGATCGAGGGCTACCAGCTCTCGGTCAACGCCAACCGGTGCCTGTCGTGCCACAAGCGGGAGTTCACCGAAAGCTCGGGGGCGCCGATGATCAGCGTGACCCATTACTTGACGCGCGATGGTCAGATGCTGGCCGATGTCTCGCCTCGCCGCTACTTCTGCACGGCCTGCCATGTGCCCCAGGCAAACGCAAAGCCGCCGATCGACAACACCTTCAGGGACATGAGCGAGATGGGCGTCGGCCACGCAGGGGACAAATAGGCCATGGGGCGGATCAAGAGCCTTCTCGCCTGGGTGTGGCGCGTCCTCACCACGCCCGCGGCCACACTCAGCCTGGCCTTCCTCACGCTTGGCGGCTTCGTGGGCGGCGTGCTGTTCTGGGGCGCCTTCAACACGGCGCTGGAGATCACCAACACGGAGACCTTCTGCATCTCGTGCCATGAGATGGAGAACAACGTCTACCAGGAGCTTACCCGCACGGTACATTTCTCGAACCGCTCCGGCGTGCGCGCATCCTGCCCAGATTGTCATGTGCCGCATGAATGGACGGACAAGATAGCCCGCAAGATGCAGGCGTCGAAGGAGGTCTGGGGCAAGATCTTCGGCACCATCGACACGCGCAGGAAGTTCCTCGACAAGCGCCTTGAACTCGCCAAGCACGAATGGGCGCGCCTCAAGGCCAATGACAGCCTCGAATGCCGCAACTGCCACTCGTCGGTCGCCATGGACCTGTCGAAGCAGACCGAGCGCGCCGCGGCCATCCACACGCGCTATCTGCTGACCGGCGAAGCGACATGCATCGACTGCCACAAGGGCATTGCGCACGAGCTGCCGAACATGGAGGGCATCGAACCGGGTTGGCAGGTTCCGCCGGAGTTCCGTGGCGAGCAGCTGCCCCAGACCTCGGAGCTGCGCGACCTGCAGCAGTTGGTCGAAACCTACCGCTGAGCACGCCGGCGGGCCTGTTGCACCGGCGCGCTACCCGCGCACAAGCCGGAAGCCGAGGTTGTCCGGCGGCAGGCCGATGGCGCATCCGCCGCTCTTCCCGTCGCGGATGAAGTTCGACATGTAGGTGCGGTGAAAGCCCTCGACGACGTGCACGCCGCAATTGTCGATCGATGTCTTCACCGCCCCGCCGTCTGCGGCGATCGTGCTTCGCCGGTAGCAGGTCGACGTCCATTCCCAAACATTGCCGGCCACGTCGGCGACGCCTTTTTCGTTCATCCCGAAGGCGCCGCGCGGTCGCGCCTTCGGGTCCGGCTTGCGCGCAAGGTCGACTTCCCGCTGGTAGCTTGAAAGCCACGCCCTGGCGGGATTCTCCGGATCCTCCTCCAGAGGCTCCATGTCGGCACGGAAACGGTCGCCGGCAGCGAAGGCCCACTCCTCGTCCGTGGGCAGACGCCAGGCATTGCCGGTTTGCTCCGAATACCAGGCGGCATAGGCGGTCGCGTCGAGAAAGCTGACGCCGGTTACCGGTGCGTCGCCGGCGCCCCGCGCATCTGCCGGATCGCATGCGCCGTCATCGACGCAGCGCGCATAGTCATCAAGGCTTACCTGGTAGGTCATGATCTCCAGCGGCCTGTCGATCACGACCTCGACGAGCGGCGCCGGCGCTGGACGACCCTGGCGGAGAAACTCGCCCTGCTGCGGATGCATGAAGGAGCCCGGTGCAAGGGTCGTCGTCCGGACGGGCACGGTATCGTTCGCGCGGTGCCAAGCGGTCGGAGCAAGATCCTCGAGCCCCAGCGCCGCGGCTGAAACGGCCATCGCTCCGGCCAGGCTGCCGATGAGTTTGTACGTCAGCAATGGCATAACCTGTCCTCCGTGGAAAAGAGCGCGGCCCGGCGACGCTTCGACGGGCCGCGTTTTTAGGCAGCAGCTCAGTTCGATACGATGGGCCGCGGCGCCTCGACCTGCTTCATCAGGTCGTCGTTCCACTCGCCTTCCACGGTGAAGTGCGCTGTGGCGCCCAGCTCAGCTGCCTCGATCAGGTTGTGGTTGACGTAGGCGTAGACGCCGGGCTGCAGGAAGGTGTAGAGCGCCGCCCCCGCCGAGCCGCCGCGGATGAACCAGGTCTCGAGGTCCTTGGCGGGCGGGTTGGCGAACTTGCCTTCTTCCCACACATAGTCCCCATGCCCGCCGATCAGGTGCGGCCGCGTATCGCGGTTGGCCTGTGAATGGACGATCAGCACCGTTTCGCCCACTTTGGCCTTCATGGCTCTCTCGCCGGTGAGCGCGCCGACCTTGCCGTTGAAGACGACGTGGGTCGGAATGAGGCCCCTCATCGCGACGAGCGTATCCGCATAGCTCTCGCCGAGCGACTCGTAGCTCTTGTAGCTCCCGGCCTCGTCGCGCGGGATGTAAAACTCGTTCTCGCCGACATAGTAGATGCGGTCGTAGCGGACCAGTTCGCCCCTTTCGTTCTTCAGGCCGTCGCGGGGGAGCACCATGACCGTTCCGCTCATGCCCGACACCACGTGCCAGGGGATCATGCCTTCCGGCGCGCAGTGGTAGACGAAGGTGCCGCTGCGGGTCGCCTTGAAGCGGAGCGTCACCTGCTCGCCGGGATTGACGTGGGTCAGCGCGCCGCCGCCCAGCGCGCCGGTGGCGGCATGGAAGTCGATGTTGTGCGGCATTTCGTTGGTCTCGGGGTTGACCAGCGTCAGTTCCAGGTAGTCGCCTTCATGGACGACCATCATCGGGCCCGGGATCGAGCCGTTGAAGGTCATGCCCCTGAGGGTGGTCCCTTCGTCGTCGATGACCACAGGCTTCTCCTCGATGGTCATGGTGAACTCGACCACCTTCGGGCCGCCGGTCGCGACCTGCTCGTGTTCGTGGACAAAGGGCGGAGCGACAAGCGCCACCTTCTGGCGTGGCAATCCGGCAACCTCAGCCGCATTCGCCATCGTCGGCAGTGATGGTATCGCGGCCGCCGCGGCAGCCGTCATGGCTGCTCCGATGAGGGCTTCGCGTCTCGTCAACATTGTTCGTCTCCTTGTGACGACGTCTATTTGCGAGAATGAAGGTAGGCGTGCTGGGGCCGCGCCTCTTTGCGCGGGAGCAAAGAGCGGGCCTCGCGGGCTGCGACATTTTGGACAAGATATGACGCGCCGCGGCGGCCGACGGGACGTATGCCCGGCGGCCGCCGTGGGTTCGTTGCTACGGTGTGGTGAGCGGACGGGCGCCGCCGCGTTCAGATGGCCCGCGGCTGTGTCAGCGCCGCAGCAAAGGCGACGGCGTAGCCGAGGAAGGCCGCGGCCCACGCGACGCCGGCGAGCTGTATGAGCAAGGGGTCAGGGACGAAGGCTGCGGCGATCCGCACCAGGCCGCCAAGGAGCACCGCCGCGAAGACGAACATACCCGCCCGCCCCGCCTGCAATGCGCGCCCGGTGTGCCCGAGCGTTGCCCTTACCATGACGGCGAGCGTCATCGCGCCGATGGCGCCGCCACCGAGCGCATGGATGCCAGCCGCTGCCGGCACCGTGGACGGCAGCACGATCGCCAGCGCGATCAGCAGCATGCCGACGGGGATGAACGCGTAGGCGAGATGAAGAATGAGGACGAGCGGGTCGGCAACCGTGCGATCCCCCGCCCAGCGCGCCAGCCGTGCTGCCTGCAGGGCTCCGGCGACCGCGAGCAGCGCGGCCGAGCCGACGCTGTCGGGCAGAGCGGTCCACGCCAGCAGCGCGCCTGCGGAGACCGCCAGCGAAACCATATCGAAGCGGCCGAAGGGTGCGGGAAGCCGCCCAGGATTTTCGCGTGCGAGCCAGTTCCGGGTAAAGCTCGGGATAATGCGCCCGCCGATGATCATGATCAGCAGGATCGCCGCGCCGATGCCCAGTCGCCTGCTTGCGTCCGACATCCCGTACAGATGCGCTTCGACATGGAAGCAGATGTTTGCGGCGAGCAGCACCGCCAGCGGGACGAGCACTTTCAAGTTGCGCCAGTTCCGTCCGGATATGATCTCGCGAGCCGCCGCCGCGCCGACCGCCGCCAGAAATGCGCAGTCGATGATCGCGGTGAGTTGCCATCCGAGCAGGTCGGAGAAGAAGACGGCGAAGCGGCCGGCAATCCAGAGCGACATCAGACCGAGGAGCGGCAACCCGAGGACCGGCAGCCGCCCGGTCCAGTTCGGAATCGCGGTCAGCAGGAAACCGGTCACGACCGCAGCCAGATAGCCGAACAGCATCTCGTGGACATGCCAGTCGACTGGCGCGAACAGGCTGAACGTTTCCACATGGCCGGAATAGGCCGGCAGCCAGAAAAGGATCGACAGGCCCGCATAGGCGGAACCGAGCAGGAAGAACGGGCGGAACCCGTAGGACAGGAACGCCGGTCCCTCGTAGGATCTCAGTCTTGGAACGGCCATGGGAAACTCCACTAACAAGTTGGATCGGGCGGCCCCCCGGCCCGCCCGATCCGCCTCCGCATCGCATGAAAGCGGAGGCTAGTTGGCCGCGACCGCCTGCCCAAACAGCTCGGCGAAGACCGCCTTGGCCTTGCCCGGCTGCTTGACCGCTTTTGCTTCCTCGATGTTGGCCGGGTTACCGACGACCACCAGCGCGACCATTCCCATGCCGTAGTGCGGTGTGCATTTAATGCCGTAGACGCCCTCCTGCTGCATGGTGACGGAGAACTCCTCGTTTATCTTGCCTTTGAAGGGCTCTGCACCCTCGGGGATCATTCCTTTGATCACCTCGGCGTTGTGCGACTTGTCGGTCGGCACGAACTTGATCGTGTCGCCGGGCGCCGCCTTCACGAGATCGGGCTCGAAGACCATCGCGCCTTTCTGGCCCTTGTTCAGCATGTGCACGACGTGCTCTTCCGCCGATGCCCCTGTAACCATGGCGAGGAGGGACACCATGGCGGCGGCGTAAGCGAGGGATTTCATGGAATTCGTTCCTTTCTTCAGACGACGGCGTCAGCCGTTGCAGCCTGAATAGCGGGAAACAGCGGGTGCTAATTTGCGCTGGCTCAAACTGGCGCGAAAAAGACCTGCGGCCGTCCGGTCAGGGTCCGGCGGGCACGGATGGTTCACAAGCAGAAGTTGATCGATCGTTGATCGCGGGATCGGCGAGCTAAAGAGCCTGCGGTCGCCGAGCCGGACAGACGGCATGCGGCGAACATCCGGCTCGCCGCAGCAAGGCGCCGCAGCGTCGCGCGGGAGCGCGAGCCGCCGGTGAACGTGCATTTCCGCGCCGCCACCACCACAGGGGATGGCGGTCAGGCGGTCTTCAGATCAGCGGATGCAAGTCTTGAGCATTGCAGCTGTGTGGGCGCCCCTTCCGGCAGGCACATCGCGCAGTGGCTCTCGTGGTTCGAATTTGGCTGAACGCCCGATTGCTGCCGGTCAGCACCGGCATTCGGTCATGAGGGGAGAATGCATGCAACAGACCTGACTGATGACATGCGCGGCCGGAACGTCGCTGTTCGCGGCGCGAGGACGTGCGCGTTCCATCAGCATGCGGCGCAGCGCGTCGGGATTCACCTGGTCGCGCGCCATCACAAGCCTGGTCATCGGATCGCCCAAAAGCTCGTCAAGCATCGTCCTCTCGCTCATTTGCCACCTCCGTGCTGTTGGCTCAGTCCCTCCTACATAGGTTGGCGATTTGACGGCTCAATGACGCTTCGGCGGCTTAATCTGGGCCAAAGTCGGAATAACGTCAGGAAAATGCCTCAGCCGCCACGGGTATACAGTCGTGAGCAATGCCTTGTGTGGCAGGGCAAGCGTCAAAGCGCTGGCGGATCCCCGCGCTCAGTGCTTCCGTGCCTGGACGAGGTAGGCGTCGATCGTATCCTCCCCCAACCACTTCGCCGCCTCCAGCCGGTGCAGGCCCTCGACCAGCACGTAGCGCCCGCCGTCGGCGCGCACCTGGATCGGCGTTTTCATCCCGTTTTCCAGAATGTCCTCGGCCAGGAGGCGCACAGTCTGCGGATGCAGCGTCTTGCGACGAGCCGCAGGCACATAGATGCTGTCGATCTTGATTGTCTGAACCCGGAGCATGGCGCCTCATCTTCGACGCCCTTTCTATGCCGCATTGCCGCGGAGCGGCAAGCATCGGCGGAACAAGTCGGCCTTCTGGGTGTTTCCTCCGCCGATCCCGCACCCAGAGTCCTGTCTTGGTTTCCGCAGCTTCAGCCGATCCGATCGTCTCCGAAACGCCGGCGCCCGAGGTAAGGGCAAAGAGCGTCGAGCTCGCCTATGTCAGCGACACGGAGCCCGGCATCCGGCGCAAGGGCGGGCCCAGGCGCTTCTCCTATCACCAGCCAGACGGCGCCATGATCCGGGACGAACAGACCCTGGCGCGAATCCGCGCGCTCGCCATCCCGCCCGCCTGGACGGACGTCTGGATCTCGCCTTCACCCGATGGACACATCCAGGCGACCGGCCGCGATGCGCGTGGGCGCAAGCAGTACCGGTACCACGACCGCTGGGCGGCAACGCGCGACGAGGTGAAATACGGCAGCCTGCTGAGCTTCGCAGGGGCGCTTCCGGCGCTGCGTGAACGTGTCGATGCGGACCTGCGCAAGCGCAGCCTGTCGCGCGAGCGCGTGGTGGCTGCCATCATCTGGCTGCTCGACAACACGCTGATCCGCGTTGGCAACCCGGCCTATGCCCGCGACAACAAGAGCTTTGGATTGACCACGCTCAGAAGCCGCCACGTCGAGGTGGAGGGAGCGAAACTGCGCTTCTCGTTCAGGGGAAAGTCCGGCAAGGAATGGCGGCTGCAACTGGTCGACCGGCGGATGGCGAAGATCATCCGCAGCATACAGGAACTGCCCGGTCAGGCTCTTTTCCAGTATTTCGACGCCGAGGGGACGCGGCGCGTCGTCAGGTCCAACGATGTCAACGAGTACATGCGCGAGGCCATCGGCGCTGACGTCTCGTCGAAGCATTTCCGGACGTGGGGCGGCACCGTCCAGGCGGCCGATCTTCTGGCCGCCACCGAACTGCCGGAAACGAAGTCGGGCGCGCGGCAGATATTGAACAAGGCGATCGACCATGTCGCGGCGCGCCTCGGCAATACGCGAACCGTGTGCCGCACCTGCTACATCCACCCGGAATTGATCGAATCCTGGCTCGCCGGCACGCTCGCCGGAGAGATGAAGGCGGCGCGACGATCGTTCCGCAAGATCCCGGACGGTCTCGACGAGGAGGAATTGACGGTGTTGCGCTGGCTGGAAAGGCGATCCGGGCCGGATCCTGCCGCGCGATGACGGATGTCACCTTGCCGTGGTCACCACAGGTTCTTGCCGTCGATCACAGTCACAGGCACGGCATCGAGATCGAAATCGTCCAGCAGCCGCGCGTTGATACTGATCCGGGGATTGTCGAAGTCCGGCTCGCCGGTCGAAAAGTCTGGAGATTCTGTATATGTCGTGCAGCCGCATATGCTGCAGAAGTTGTGGCGGACGGTCCGCGACTGCCACAGATATGTGCTCTGCCCGTCCTTCGACAGAATGCGCACGTCGGCCCTCTTGTAGTAGGCCCAGAGCGCACCACGCTTGGAGCAGATCGAGCAGGTGCAATAGGTTACCGTTTCCGGCGCCGCGTCGACCTCGAAGCGGGTCGACTGGCAGTGGCAGCTTCCGCTGATCGCCATTGTGTCCTCCCTTGAGCGAAGGAGCTGAATACCACGCCCCTCCTGCCAATCCGCGTCAGGATCGCAGGATGAGATTTCATCGCACCTGACGCAGCATGGCCACGATCCGGCGCACGGCTTCGACCGTCTCGTCGATTTCACCGGCGGTATTGTAGTGGGCGATGCCGATGCGCACGACGCCCTCCTCGGCTGGAATGCCCAGCTGGTGCACGATCTCCCAGGCATAGTTGTGGCCGGACCACACGAAGATTCCCTCCTCCGCGAGCTGCCGAGCAATCGTCTCCGGGCGGATGCCTTCGACGGTGAAGGAGACGGTCGGCACGCGTTCCGCGATGCGAGAGGCATCGGTGATGCCATGGATGGTCAGGCCCGGGATATCGCGAATGCCGTCGATGAGCTGCGTCGCAAGGCCGTTTTCGTAGGCGATCGAGGCGCGGTAGGCTGCCGCAATCTTCTCGCGGCGCGAGCCGGATGCGTCAGTGCGCGCGCCGAGTTCTTCAAAATATCCGACGGTCGCCGACAATCCCGCCATCAGCTCGATCTGCGGTGTGCCGAGTTCGAAGCGCTCCGGGAGGTCGTTCGAGGAGCACCGGCACTTGTAGGGCTGCAGCGCATCGATGACGTCGTGGCGTCCCCACAACATGCCCATGTGCGGCCCGAAGAACTTGTAGGCCGAGCAGGCCAGGAAATCGCAACCGATGTCGCGCACGTCGACCGGCCCGTGCGGCGCGAACTGCACGGCATCGATATAGACGAGCGCCCCTGCCCGCTTGGCGATCCCGGTCAATTCCTTGACCCGGTTGATCGAGCCCGTCAGGTTGCTTGCGTAGTTGAGCGCGACGAGCCGCGTCCTTTCGGTCAGCACGTCCTGCAGGGCTGCGGGTTCGATCTGCCAGCTCGTGGCGTCGAATGGCAGGAAGCGAACTGTCAGGCCGCGATCCTCAGCCAGTTGCAGCCATGGCGACACATTGCCTTCGTGGTCCATGCGCGTGACGACGATCTCATCGCCCGGGCGGAAGTCGCGACCGATGGTGCGGGACATGTGATAGGTCAGTGTCGTCATGTTGGCGCCGATGATGATTTCCTCCGGCGTCGCCGCGCCAAGGAAATCGGCCATGGCGGCATGCGCAGCGTCGACCACCTGCTGCGCAGCGACGGTCGTGGCGAAATAGCCCCCGAGATTTGCGTTCGTTTCGAGCAGGCAGCGCGCTACGGCGTCAGCGACGCGCCGCGGAACCTGCGTCCCTGCGGGATTGTCGAGATAGATCCGGCGGCGGCCCTCATCGGTGAGCGAAAGCGCCGGAAACTGGGCGCGGACGGCGTCGATCTCGAATGTCATGGGCAGGGGTTTCCTGTGCGCTGATGGATGGCGTCGACCGCTTCCAGCATTTCCTTGGTGAACTCGACGTCGGCCGCGTTCAGTGCGACTTCCAGCTGCGCGATCGATGTCGCGCCGATGATCGAAGACGTGACGAAGGGCCGGCTGACCACGAAGGCGTTGGCAAACAGCGCGGGCTCCATGCCGAAGCCGCGCGCCAGCTCGTTGTATTCGAGCAGCACCTGTGCGGCGTTCGGCTTCTCGTAGCGCTGGCCCCGATTGAACAGGGTCGTTCGTGCGCCCGCCGGCCGGGCGCCGTGGTCGTACTTGCCGGTCAGATAACCCTGCGCAAGCGGGGAATAGGCGAGCAGACTCACGTCCTCGCGGTCGCTCACCTCGGCGAGGTTCACCTCGAAGGTGCGGTTGACGAGATTGTAGGCGTTCTGCAGCGAGGCGACCCGCGGTCCAATCCCCTTCTCGCTCTCGAACAGAAAGCGCATCACGCCCCACGAGCTTTCGTTGGAAAGGCCAAGGTGCCTGATCTTGCCGGCTTTCACGAGTTCGTCAAAGACGGCGAGGGTCTCCGCGATCGGCGTTTCATCCTCATCGCGTCTGGGAGGCCATGCGCCCACCCGCGTCGGATTTGCCCCCCACGCTGCGCGTCGCTCGGGAAAGTGGATCTGGTAGAGATCGAGGTAATCGGTGCCGAGCCGCTTCAGGGATTTCTCGATGGCGTCCATGATGTCGGCGCGAACCAGTTTCGAAGGCCGCCCGCCGCGAAGCCAGTCCTGCGGCGTGCGGCCGACCACCTTGGATGCGATGATCACCTTGTCGCGGTTCCGCCGCGCCTTCAGCCAGCTGCCGATGATCCGCTCGGTGCTGCCCTGCGTCTCGGCCATGGGCGGAATCGAATAAAGCTCGGCGGTGTCGAGGAAATTGACGCCGCGGTCGAGCGCAAAGTCCATCTGGGCGTGGCCGTCGGCCTCTGTGTTCTGCTGGCCCCAGGTCATGGTGCCGAGGCAGACCTTTGAAACGAGGAGGTCGGTGCGACCGAGATGGCGCTTCTGCATATTGAGTTCCCGGAACGGTTCGGAGATCTGGAAGCGACGAATGTCGTGCGTGCACCTTATTGCAGTGCGCCGCAATCAGAAAGCGGCTCGATCCTGCTAGCTCTTTTTTCGCCGCAGCGCCTCGTCGATCAGCATGTTGGCGACCTGCATGCGCAGGATAGCGCGGTCGCGCAGGTGTGGCGCAACCCGGTCCGGATGGTTCTCGAAGGCGAAGGCGCGGCGCACCCGCGCCAGATCGCCCGCCGACGATATGCGATCGATCTCCAACTCGCGCGCGATGTCGAGGGGATCTATTGACGGAAGCGGCGCGGGCTCCAGCGGGGGCGGCACGATCTCGGCGCGGCGCAGCTCCATTTCCCTCAGCGCCTCCTCTATCGCAGTGCTGGCGGCGCGATACTCGGCCGACGCCTCTTCGCCGGAAACCCTGATGCGCCCCGAATGAAGCTCGTCGACAACGGATAGATAGTCGAAGGGAATCGTCGGGGTCGTCGCGGACTCGCTGTGATCTTCCGTCTCCGGAATCGCGGCCGCCTGGAAAAGGTCGTCCAGCAGGCGCGCGAAATCGCGGTTCTTGGCGGATGCCATGCACTCTCCCTGACCCGAAAAGACGCATCGGGCGGCGGCACCATAAGCCATGGTTCTCAAGAAATGGTTGTGCAAGACCCGGCAATTTGCCTCATCCGGACATGCCGCAGACACATCCCTGTCATTCCAATGCTGCATTGCACAATAAGAGATGCATCGCCTATATCCCCGTTGGGAGGACCAACAGGAGCCTACGTCATGGGTTTCCGGAACGAGTTCTTCAAAGAGGGGCGTTTGCCCGAACGCATCCGCCAGCGAGCCACCGCGGCCATTCTGGCCGCGATCGGCGACATGCATCGCGATCACCCCGTGCGGGTCGCCGAATTTCCACGATTTGCCCGCGAACTGGCGCTGCGAAGCTGAAGGGCATCGAACGGCCCGTAGCCACAATGTTGTAACGACGGCCGGGGAATGCTATCTGGATGCATGAAATCCTTGGGGTCGACATGCGCAGCGCACTCAAGAAATTCGGCAACTCTGCTGGAATAATCATACCCAAGCCTTTGCTGTCCGAACTGGGAGCGCAAGCCGGCGATGCCGTGGATGTGAGCGTCGACGGCGATTGCCTGGTCATTCGGCGAGTGGCCGATGCGCCGCGCCAAGGTTGGGCCGAGGACGCGGCCCAGCTCGCCGCGGAAGGCGACGACGGTCTCATTTGGCCGGAGTTCCCGAACGAGGACGATGGCGCTCTGAAATGGTAGCCAGGGGCGAGGTCTGGCTCGCCGCGCTCGATCCGACCGTCGGCAGCGAAATCGAGAAAACGCGGCCCTGCCTCATCGTCTCGCCTCCGGAAATCCACGATCATCTGCGGATGGTGATTGCTGCGCCCATGACTTCGGGCAGCCGCCCGGCCGCATTCCGCGTCCCGGTGACCTTCGCAGGGGTGAATGGCTTGATCCTGCTTGAGCAGTGCCGCGCATTGGACAAGCGCCGGCTCGTCCGGAGGCTGGGATCCGTGCCCGACGACGTCCTGAGCCGCGCATTGAAAATACTGCGCGAAATTTACGACGAGTGACTAAGTCCAGCCATCTTCACGCGGGTCCCGGAGATCACATCGGGGCATGATGCAGGTAGCCGTGGGGCGCCCGGCAAATGTCTGCCGCAATTGCGCGGGACTCTGGGGCGATTCGGAGGAGAACGATGACCAGATTCCCTTGGCACAGCCTGCTTTTGGCCGGCGCGGTATCTGCGACGCCGCCGGCTTTCGCGCAATCCACTCAATACCTCGACGATCGCTCGTCCCCCGAAGCACTCGTGCGCTCGCTCTACAACGCCGTGAGCCGAAGGGAGTATGCCCGGGCCTGGGACTATTTTGGCGAGAAGAAGCCGTCGAAAGACTTCGAAACCTTCGTTCAGGGCTATGCAAAGACCAGGAGCGTAGCCGTGGAAACCGGAGCAGTGAGTGAGGAAGGCGCTGCCGGCAGCATTTTCTATCAGGTGCCGGTGGCGATCAGGGCGAGCGCCGAAGACGGGAGCGAACGCACTTTTGCGGGGTGCTTCTCTGTGCGCCTCACACAACCGGCGAACCAACAGCCGCCGTTTCTGCCGTTGCAGCTCGAGAAAGGGGCCCTGAAGCCGGCCGAGGGCGACCTTGCCGAAATCCTCCCGGCCTCCTGCGGCGACGGGCCGGCGCCGGCTGCGCGCGACCGAATGCGTGAAGCGGTCGAAGCTGCGTTCAAGGCGACCTACGGGTCCATGTGCCAGACCTTGGGGGCGGATGCCGAGAAAGGGGCGGCGGATCCGGAGATCCACGATCTGTCCTATCGCAACGCCAAACAGGATCCGAGCGATCCCGACCGCACGGCGCGGCTCTTCCGCTTCGCCTGCGGACATGGCGCGTACAACAGCGACGAGGTCTACTATCTGGCCGACGACATCGGCGGGTTCCGGCAACTCCAGTTCGCACGGCCGGAACTCGATATCCGTTACGAGAACGAAGACAGCGAAGGCAAGGTCGAGTCCGTTTCGATCATCGGGTATCGGAGCACCGACCGGCTGGTGAACTCCTTCTACGACGACAAGTCGATGAGCCTCCAGTTCTTCGCCAAATGGCGCGGGATGGGCGATGCGTCTTCCTCGGGTTCCTATCTTTTCCGCGACGGCGACTTCGCGCTGACGAAATACGACGTCGACGCCTCCTACGACGAGGAGATCAATCCGGAGACCGTCCTGGACTACGATACCGCGCCATAGTCCTCCCCCGCGCTGGCGCATTGTGCGCTGCGGCGCGACCCGCTAAAGCTGCCGCGCCTGTATCTTGAGGAGCGGTTGGAAATGGCGAAAGTGGCGTTCATTGGGCTCGGTGTGATGGGCTACCCCATGGCGGGTCATCTTAAGCGCAAGGGCGGTCACGAGGTCACCGTCTACAACCGCACGCGGGCCAAGGCCGAGAAGTGGGCGGCCGAGTTCGGAGGCGACGTTGCCGACACGCCTCAGCAGGCTGCTGCCGGCAAGGATTTCGTGTTCGCCTGCGTCGGCAATGACCACGATCTGCGCGAGGTCACGATCGGCCCGCAGGGCGCCTTCAAGGAGATGGCCAAGGGCGCGATCTTCATCGACAACACCACCGCTTCCGCTGAAGTTGCCCGCGAACTGGGCGACGAGGCGCGCGCGCGCGGATTTGGCTTCCTTGACGCACCGGTGTCGGGCGGCCAGGCCGGCGCCGAGAACGGCGTGCTCACCGTGATGGTCGGCGGGGATGCCGCCGATTTCGCCAAGGCGCAGCCGGTGATCGATGCGTTTGCGCGGATGGTGGGGCACATGGGGCCGAACGGCGCCGGGCAGCTTACCAAGATGATCAATCAGATCTGCATCGCAGGCCTCGTCCAGGGGCTCGCCGAAGGCATCCATTTCGGCAGGAAGGCCGGTCTCGACATCGAGAAGGTGATTGAGGTGATCTCCAAGGGCGCGGCGGGGTCATGGCAGATGGAGAACCGCCACAAGACCATGAACGCCGGCAAGTATGACTTCGGCTTCGCGGTAGACTGGATGCGCAAGGATCTGGGCATCTGCCTCGAGGAGGCCGACCGCAACGGCGCCAGGCTGCCGGTCACGGCGCTGGTCGACCAGTTCTACAAGGATGTCCAGGCCATGGGCGGCAAGCGCTGGGACACGTCGTCCCTGCTCGCGCGCCTGGAGAAGTAGGCAGAAACATGGGCGAGCTCTCGCCGAGTTCCACTTCCGAGGAAATCGTCGCGCACCTGCGTCCGATTGGCTCGGAGGAGAACCGGCAGGGGATGAAGCGTTACGGCATCCGGATCGACCGGGCGCTCGGCATCTCCCACGGCGTGCAGCGTGACATCGCCCGCAAGATCAAGCGGAACCACGAGCGCGCCTTCGAACTTTGGGACACCGGCATCGTGGAGGCGCAGTTCATCGCCTCCGTCACCGCCGATCCGAAACGCTTCACCGCCGCCGACGCGCGCCGCTGGGCGCGCGAATTCGATTCCTGGGACATCGTCGACGGCGTGTCGGATCTGTTCGTCGGGACCGACGCCTGGCGGGAATTGATCGATGAGTTCGCTGAGGCCGAGCCGGAGTTCGTGCGCAGGACGGCCTTCGCCATGCTCTGCTGGGCCACGGTGCATCGCAAGACGGAGCCCGACGCGACCTTCGCCGCCTACCTGCCGCTGATCGAGAAGCACTCCACCGACGACCGCAACTTCGTCAAGAAAGCGGTCAACTGGGCCCTGCGCACGATCGGCAAGCGTTCGATGAATTTGCACGCACCCGCCGTCGCCCTTGCCGAGAAGCTGGCCGCGTCGTCTGACAAGACGGCGCGCTGGATCGGGAAGGATGCCGTGCGCGAACTCACAAACCCGAAAACGCTTGAACGGCTCGCGAGGAAAAGGACCACGCCGGCCGGCTAGGTTCGTGATATCGAGGTCCGACGAGTTTCGGTACCGAGCGGCGACCCAATTTCGAAATCAAGACGACCCTGCACATCGATGCGCCGCTAGATGCCGGCGCCGACCGAATACGTCCCGCTTTCCTTGTCGAGCACCAGGTAGTCGAGCGGCATCTCCGTCGTATACTTGATCTGCTCCATCGCGAAAGTCGAAGAGACGTCGCGGATCTCGATCTTGGCGATCAGCCGCTTGTAGAACGCGTCGTAGGCAGCAATGTCGGGCACGACGACGCGCAGCAGATAATCCACGTCGCCGCTCATGCGGTAGAATTCCACAACTTCGGGAAATTGCTGCACGACCTCGGAGAAGCGCCGCAGCCACTCGAGGCTGTGGGAACTCGTGCGGATGGAGACGAACACGTTGACGCGGGCGTTGACCTTCACCGGATTGAGAACCGCGACGCGGCGGGTGATAATCCCCTCTTCCTCCAGCTTCTGGATGCGCCGCCAGCAGGGCGTCGTCGAAAGACCGACTTTCTTGGCGATGTCGGCCACCGCAAGCGTGGCGTCTTCCTGCAATAGCCGGAGGATTTTTCTATCAAGCCGGTCCATCAAAACACTCCAGTAGAAATATTTTGCGGAAATTGCGCTGCTTTGCGGGAAACGGCAAGGAACAAAAGCGCGTCGCGGGCGCGGTTCCGGGTATGATGTTTCAACCCGATGGCGAAAGGCGACGACGGATTTCCGTTCTCAGGAATGGCAGCAAATCCGTTTCAAACCATAGGTGCTTCTTCATCCAGGCAGTGTTGCGCCATGACGGGTGCGGAAGCGGAAGGATTTTCGGCGAGCTGGGAGACGCAAAAATCTGCCGCCAGTTGCCGACAGTCTCACTCAAGGTGCGCGCCCGGGCCTCCTTCAGGTGCCATGCCTGGGCGTAGCCGCCGATGGCCAGCACGAGCTCGATCTGGGGCATCAGCTCGAGGAGCCGCCCGCGCCAGGCAGGGGCGCATTCCCGCCGCGGCGGGAGGTCCGAACCCTTTACATCCTGTCCGGGAAAGCAAAGGCCCATGGGAACGATCGCGAACAGCGAGGCGTCATAGAATTCGTCACGCGTGACGCCCATCCAGTCGCGCAGGCGATCACCCGATGCGTCGTTGAATGGAATGCCGGTCGCGTGCACCTTCGTGCCGGGCGCCTGGCCGGCGATGAGGATCCGCGCCGTGGCCGACGGGACGACCACAGGGCGCGGCTCGTGCGGCAGCGGCTTCCCGAGCGGGTTGGAGATACAGATGCGGCAGGCCCGGATCTCCTCGGCAAGGCGCGCGAGGGCGTCGGAGGTCACGCGTTCGCGCTCGGCCGGCTGGATACCGCTTTATGCCAGCGCACGAGATTGTCGAGGCCATCCGGAATGGCGATCCGCGCCGGCTTCATGAAGTCGACCGCGATCAGGCCGGTTATGTCAGCGACCGTGTAGGCGTCGCCGGCGATGAACTCGCGATCCGCCAGTTCCTTGTCGAGCAACTCCATGAACGCCATCGCTTTCGGCCTGTTGGCCTCGCCCCACTCGGGAACCTGCGGCACCTCCCAGTCCTTCATGGCCGGATGGGTGTGGCGGAACGCCTGCGCCACGCAGCCGAGCAAGTTGAACTCCATCCGTCGCTGCCACATCTCCACGACGGCCTTGCCGAGCGCGCCCGTGCCGAACAGCGGCGGCTCTGGGTGCAACTCCTCGAAATAGCGGCAGATGGCGATCGACTCGGTGAGGATCGTCCCGTCATCGAGTTCCAGAACCGGAAGCCGTTGCAGCGGATTGCGCGAGGTGATCTCCTCGGCCTTGTGGCCCATCGCGCCCATGTCGACCGGCACGATCGTCACATCGATGCCCTTCTCGGCCAGAAAGACGCGAACGCGACGGGGGTTCGGCGCTCTGCCGCCGTCAAAGAGTTTCATGAGACGTCGATCCTCACCCAAATCGTTTCATTCACAACGCAATCAGTTGGCGCAGCCAGTTGAGCATGGCGCCCAGCAAGTCGTGCGGAGCCTCGGAAAGCGCACCGCGCATCTTGCGCCATTCGCCGGGCGTGTCGAATTCTCCCGCCCAAAGACCGACGCGCGCGGCGCGCGCCTCGGCTTCCTCAACCCTGTACCCACCATAGGCGACCGCCCACCCCAGCGCCACAAGCTCGCGATTGAGCTCCAGCCCGCCCGCCGAGCACACGGCCAGCAACCGGTCATAGCGGTCACGCTCCCAGCCCTCGCAGGAAATCCGACCGCTTCCGGCAAGCTTGCGCAATGCATCCCGCGCCAGTCGGCCGCAGGGATACTCCGCCTCCTGGCGGCGGCACGTCTGAGCGAGTTCGGGCGCATCAATCCCCCGCAGCCTGATCCTTTCGCCGCCAAGCTCCAGCGAATCGCCATCCGCGATGCGGGCGACCCCGGCCGGGCTGATGGTGCTGAAACGCTCGAGCCGCGCCGACACGAGGGCAAGCCCTCCCAGCAGGGCAAAGGCCAGCCCGACGTCCACGATCTTGCGAAGCAAGGTCCGGCGGCGACGTCGAGGATGGTAGCGCCGTCCGCGCGCGCTCCATGCCTGCCTCATCCTCAGGGTCTCTTAATCATTCGTGACTAGGTTGCGGGCAGAACCGATCGGAATGCGCATGCCCAGGGCGTCGACAAGGTGAACGCGCCAGACAAGACCATTGTGGACCGCAGAAAGCCTCACCGCAACAGTGAGGTGGCACGGGCTGTGCGCAAGACGCGTGAACAGTTGTCGCAACGCGTGGGCAATCCGGTCTTCGACCGCGAACTGATCAAGATCCATGCACGCAGCATCATGCGGGGCGCAGGCGTGCTGCCGCTTCTGGTGCTGATCGTCGCTGTCGCCGGCATGGTGAGCGGCGCACGGGACCAAATGCTGGCCTGGGCGCTGGTGTCGGTGGCGTGCTATTCCTGCCTCTTCGTCGTCGCGCGGCGCGTCGACGCCACCGAAGTCGCCTCGATCGACGCCGCCGCCACGCGCCGTCTGTTCCTGATCGTCCATTTCATTAGCGGGCTGGGCTGGGCCTATCTGGCGTTCATCACCTGCGATGCGTGCCAGTCGCAGCTTTTCCCGGTGACGAAGGGCACGCTGCTGCTGGTGGGAATCGCAGCGACCGCCCTCGTCGCCTCTTCCCTGCCCGGCGCCCTCGCCGTCACCTTCGTTGTCCCGGTCGCGGTCTACACGCTGCTCACCGCCAATTTTGCCGCGCTCAGCCAGGCGATGATGGCGATCGTTCTGATCCTGTCGATCCCCTTCTTCTCCTACATCGCCGCGTTGCTGAACAAATCCTCGCTGCTGCTGCTGACCTTCCGGTCGGAAAACGACGGGCTGATCGCCGAGTTGGAGACGGCCAAGGCAGTATCGGACGAGGCCCGTCGGCGGGCGGAGGAATCCAACCTCGCCAAATCACGCTTCCTGGCCACGATGAGCCACGAACTGCGCACGCCGCTGAACGCCATCCTGGGCTTCTCCGAGGTGATGGCGAAGGAAGTTTTGGGGCCCATTGAGAACGGAACGTATCGCGAATATGCGCGCGACATCCACGATTCCGGCCAGCACCTGCTGGCACTCATCAACGAGATCCTCGATCTGTCGCGAATCGAGGCGGGCAAGTACCAGCTCAATGCGGAGCCGCTCAGCCTTGCCGCCGTCGTCGAGGAGTGCTGCCACATGGTCGAGCTCAAGGCGCGCCACAAGGACCTGACGCTGATCACCGAGTTCGAATCGACGCTCGCACGCGTATTCGCGGACGAGCGCTCGGTGCGGCAGATCACGCTCAACCTCCTGTCGAACGCCATCAAGTTCAGTCCCAAGGGCGGAGAGATCCTCGTCCGGGTCGGCTGGACGGCCGGCGCAGGTCAGTATGTTTCGGTGAAGGACAACGGCCCCGGCATCCCGCCGGACGAAATCCCGGTGGTTCTCTCGGCTTTCGGACAGGGTTCGGTCGCCATCAAGGCCGCCGAGGAAGGCACGGGCCTCGGCCTGCCGATCGTCCAGGGCCTGCTTGCCATGCACGGTGGCGAATTCATCCTGGAATCCGAGCTGCGCGGCGGCACCGAGGCGATCGCCATCTTCCCGTCGTCGCGCGTGATGGAGGAGCTTCCCGCCATACCCACAGAGGCAGCAGCGAAGCCGGCAAGGTCGCAGCGCCGCGCCCTGGCGTCCTGACGCAGCCCGCGGCTACGTCAGCGCCGCTGCCATCCCCGAGTAGGTCAGCGCCGCGGCCTTGACGACACCGGCCGCCAGCCCTCCCCCGACACCCGGCTCGCCGAACGGCAGCCCGAGAATCGGGCGCAGGCCCAGACGCTCCGCAGCGCGGAGGTGCGACGGCTCGTTCGAAAGACACGCAAGGCGGCAATGGTCTAGCGCACCAGGATTGGCGCGATGGAGCACGGCAGCGGCGGCAGTGGCAGCGAAGCCGTCGATGATGACCGGAATCTTTTCCATCCGCGCCGCCAGGATCGCCCCGGCAATCGCCGCAAACTCCCGCCCGCCGACGCGGCGCAACGCCTCGAACGGATCCCTCAGATGTGCGCCGTGCAGCGCCAGCGCGGCGTCGATGCGGCCGACTGCCGTCGCCTGATCGACGCCGTGTTCGGCTGCGGCCCAGTCCGCGCCCTTGCCGCCCAGCGTCGCGGCGAACAGCGCCGCCGCAACGGTGGAATTGCCGTTCGCCAGATCTCCGACGCATACCAGATCCATGCCGCCGGCGATGGCTTCCATGCCAAACGCCATGGTCGCGGCGCAGCCCTTCTCATCGAGCGCAGCCTCGACGCTGATGTCCTCGGTCGGCAGGTCGAGCGCCAGGTCGAACACCTTCAGACCGAGATCATGCGCAAGGCAGACCTGATTGACGGCCGCGCCGCCGGCCGCAAGCATCTCGACGGCTTCCTGGGTCGGCGATGCGGGGCGCGGCGAAACCTCGCGCTGCGTCACGCCATGCGTGCCGGCGAAGATTGCGACGACCGGCCGTGTGACTGCGGGAGGCCTGCCGCTCCAGGCGCCCAGCCAGGCGGCAAGCTCGACGATCGGAGCGAGCGAGCGGGATACGCCCCGCCGCTTGAACATGTCGCGCACGCGCTCGGCCCCAGCCGTATCGGCGCCGGGCAGATTGTCGAGCAGGGAGCGGAAATCGTCGAAAGGCAGTGCGGTCGTCATGAGGCGTCATCCAGAGAGTTTGGACGCAGCCATAGTCGCCACGGCCGAAAGGCACAATTGCGCATTTCATCCGAGGCTTGCATTGCAGCCGGCTGTGCCCCATGTGGGATCGGCGCTCTCGGGAATACAATGTCGCTGATCGAATCCCCCTGCATACTGGTCTGCTCCATCGACATGAAGACCGGCTATTGCTTCGGCTGCGGGCGCACGCGCGACGAGATATCAGGCTGGATCGCGATGACGCCGGAGACACGTCGCGCCGTCATGGCCGAGCTACCGGCCCGGCTTCAGACGGTGGAGCGCCCGCCGCGAAGGGAAACGCGGCGCACCCGCATGGCGCGCGAACGCTCGGAGCAATCCTGACCAATGACGGGCGGGCGGTTTTTGTGGATCATCCTGGGATTGATCGGCGCTGCCGCCATCTTCCTGGTCGCGCGCGACACCATGTCCGACGCGGAATTCTCGGGCGATGACGGCCTCGGCCAGGGCATCTATCTCACCATCCTGGGGCTGGTGATCGCCGCAGGCATCCTGGGATCCGGCCGCCGGCTGGGCGACCTGGCGCGCAGCCTCGCGCTGTGGGCGCTGATCATCTTGGCGCTCGTCGCCAGCTACCAATATCGCTACGAACTGCAGGATTTTGCGAGCCGGGTGACCGCAGGACTGGTTCCCGGCAGCCCCCTCTCCATCACCGACGCCCACGGCGGCACGACCGTGATGCTGGACAAGCTGCCCAACGGTCATTTCGAAGCTCAGACGCAGGTGAACGGCCGCTCCGTGCAGATGATGATCGATACGGGCGCGACGACCACCGTGCTGACGACGCGCGACGCGAGCCGCGTCGGCATCGACACGGCGTCGCTGGCGTTCCAGATCCCGATTTCCACGGCGAACGGTCAGGCGCTCGCCGCCCGCATCGTCTTGGACGACCTCAGCGTCGGGGCGATATCACGAAGGAAGATCCCCGCTTTGGTGGCCTCCGACGGGATGCTGGACCAGAGCCTGCTCGGCATGAACTTCATCGGCACCTTGTCGGGCTTCGACATCCGCGGCGACCGCATGATCCTGCGCGACTGACCGGCGGCCTTACGCGGCGACTGTGTCCGCCGCAGAAAGGTCGACCGCGGCGAAGGCGCTGAGCAGCACTTCCGGTCCCGCGCCCGGCCGCGTCGCGTCCGTGGAGAGGATCTGCCGATACCGGCGCGCGCCGGGGAAACCGTGGAACAGCCCGACCATGTGACGCGTGACATGCCCCAGTCGACCGCCGGCCGCGATGTGGCGCGCTGCATAGTGCGCCATCGCTTCGATCACGGCTCCCAACTCGACCGGATCCGCAGATACGCCGAAAATGTCCCGATCGACGGTCGCCAGCATGGCCGGCGCATGGTAAGCGGCGCGTCCGAGCATGACGCCATCGGTGTGCAACAGATGGTCGCGCGCCTCGACCAGAGTTTGAATACCGCCGTTGATCCCAATGAATCGATTCGGATATTTGCTCTTCAACCTATAGACGCGATCGTAGTCGAGCGGCGGGATATCCCGGTTTTCCTTGGGACTTAGACCCTGAAGCCACGCCTTGCGCGCGTGCACCCAAAGCGCGTCCGCGCCCGCTGCGAAAACGCGCTCTGCAACCTCGTCCAGCGCGATCTCGGGATCCTGATCGTCGACGCCGATCCGGCATTTCACGGTCACCGGCACGCCGACCTCCGCCTTCATCGCGGCGACGCAGTCGGCGACCAGACCGGGCGTGCGCATAAGGCAGGCGCCGAAGGTTCCGGACTGAACGCGGTCGGACGGACAGCCGACGTTCAGGTTGATCTCGTCATAGCCAAAGGACGCGCCGATCCGGGCGGCCGCAGCCAACTTCTCCGGCTCCGAACCGCCAAGCTGCAGCGCGACGGGATGCTCCACGTCGTCGAAGCCAAGCAGACGCTCCCGCGGACCATGGATCACCGCGTCGGCAACCACCATCTCCGTATAGAGCAGCGCCCGCTGCGTCAATTGGCGATGAAGAAAGCGGCAATGCCTGTCAGTCCAGTCCATCATCGGCGCAATGGATAGGCGGAAGCGATTGTAATTGTTCATTTTTCCTTGTGTCGCAAAAACTTGCGCCGGATCGGCGAGATCCCGTTTCTGCGCCAAGGTATCGCATTGCGGTATCGGCGTCACCCTTGGCCCACGACGAAGGCCGGCGTGAAACGCCTAACGCGCGATCAGCTGTTCTTCGACGAGACGACGGCCCAGGTGATGCCGAACTTGTCCTTCATCTGGCCGTAGAAATCTCCCCAGAAGGCAAGCTCAAGCGGCATCGCGATCTCGAAGCCGGCGTCCATCGCCCGCTTCCACCAGGGTCCGGCATCGTCCACCACGAGATGCATGACGACGTTCTGGGTCGGCTGCAATGCCATGCCGTGTTCCGGGAAAGCGTCGTTAACATGAAGGCGCCACCATTGATCTCGACCTGACCGTACATGACGCGCCCGTCGTCGGTCAGACGGCGGTCGATCTGCTTGGCCCCCAGCGCCCTGGCGTAGTAGTCGAAAGCGTCGTTGGCATCGGCGAGACTGACGGCAGGGATGACGCCGGTCATCGGGCTGTTCGGCATTTCATTGGCCATTTTTCTCTCTCCTCTTGAACTGGTCCGCAACTAGGACGTTCGGTGTGCGCGCCTCCCGACATGCCCTCCAACAATCTCAGGATGAAGCTTTGGAGCGCGCTCCCTCCGTCATGAGGCGGTCGAGGTGCATCCTGATGTGCGAGGCCTCGGCCGGACTGTTGGCAAGGGCGATCGCCTGGTCGAAGGCGGTGCGGGCCTCGCGGTCGCGGCCGAGTTGCATCAAAAGGTTCCCCTTGACGCCGAAGAAGTGGAAGTAGCCGGAAAGCTGCCTTGCCAGCGGCTCGATCATGGCGAGCGCCTCCTCCGGTCCCCTCGCCTTCGAGACGGCGACCGCGCGGTTGAGCGTGATCACGGGCGACGGCTGCAGCACCTCGAGCGTGCCGTAGAGCAGATCGATCTGCTCCCAGTCGGTATCCTCGGGCCTGGCCGCCCGCGAATGGAGGGCGGCGATCGCCGCCTGCACGAGATAGGGACCCGGCTGCTGGTGGCGCATGGCCTTGTCGATGAGCGCCAGCCCCTCGGTGATCATAGGGCGGCTCCACAGCGACCTGTCCTGCTGTTCGAGAAGCACGATCTCGCCATTGGCATCGAAGCGCGCCGGGGTGCGCGAGTGCTGCAGCAGCATGAGCGCGAGCAGCCCCATGATCTCAGGTTCGGTCTGGAACATTTTGAGCAGCAGGCGGCCCAGCCTGATCGCCTCGTCGCAGAGCTGCGCGCGCATTGGCTCGGCGCCGCCGCCGCTGGCCGAGTAACCTTCGTTGAAAACCAGGTAGGCCATGGCCGCGACAGCCCCCAGCCGCTCGCTGCGTTCCACCGGACCCGGTGTCTCGAACGGGACGTTGGCCTGCGCGATGCGTGCCTTGGCCCGCGTGATGCGCTGCTCCATCGCGCTCTCGGAGACGAGGAAGGCGCGTGCGATCTGCCTCACCGACAGGCCGGAGACGATGCGCAACGCGAGCGCGATCTGTTGGGTGGACGGCAGGTCGGGATGGCAGCAGATGAACAGGAGCCGCAGCACGTCGTCGCGGTAGTCGGCATTGTCCAGACGGTCCGCAATGTTGCCCTCGGCGTCCTCCAGGTCGGACACCGCCTCCTCGGGCGGCATCGGCGCCTGCCGCGCCTTCTTGCGCACGGCGTCGATGGCGACGTTGCGGCCGACGAAGATCAGCCAGGCGACGGGATCACGCGGCGGGCCGTTCTTCGGCCAGGTCCTGAGCGCCCTGAGGCACGCCTCCTGATAGGCCTCCTCCGCCGTGTCGAGGTCGCGGAAATAGCGCAGGAGCGCCGCGACCGCCTGTGGGCGCGCGGTCGCAAGGGTCGCATCGAGATAGTCGAGGTCGCTCATGAGAGTCCGATGCCAGGGTGGAAGAGGGCGAGCGGCCGGATCTCGTAGGAGCCGGTGTCAGGGTTGGCGGCGGCGAGTTCGCGCGCCGTCTCCAGCGCCTCGTCGAGCGACTTGCAGTCGATGACGTAGAAGCCGAGCAACTGCTCCTTGGTCTCGGCGAAGGGGCCGTCGATGACGATCGGATCGGACCTGGTCTTGCGCAGCGTCGTCGCCGCACTGGTCGGCAGCAGTCTGGCGCCCGGCCCGAGTCGCCCGGCCCTGGCCAGCTTGTCCTCCACTCGTCCGAGCCGTTCCATCGTGGCGTCGTCTTGTTCCTTCGTCCAGGAGCAGACAACGTCTTCCGAATTGTAGCAGAGGATGGCGTAGAGCATGGATGATCCCGTTCTGTGACTAGGACGTGGGCGCCAGCGGCATGCCGACACTGGAGCCGGGAATCTTTGCACATCGTGCAAAAGCCTTCCATGCGAGATCGTTCCCGCGCCTCGTTTCGAGGCCGGGGTGTGGGAGGCGGCGAATGGCAATCGCCGAGGATCTCTCGTTGCGCAGTTGGCCGCTTGCCTGCCGCGCTGCGGAACGCGCCCAGCATTGCGGTTGGGCACTTGTCCGGTGGGTCACGGAATGGGTCTAGCATTGCGTCGTTGGGCGCCTATCCGCCACGTCACGGCAGCCCGCCCAACCATGCAACGCAAACCTTCATGCACGGCAACGGGGCCGCCAAGCATACCATCCGGCAGACTGTCAGCCGGCAGGAGCCACGACGGCGGTCACCGCATCCGGGCTCTTTCCCGTGCGCCAAGCTCGTCGGTTGACCCGGCAGACCGGCAGTGCTCATGTGCCGCTCCCGTTTCGTCAGAAGGCAATCATGACAGCACCTCTTCCCCTGGTCGAAATTTGCGTCGAAGGCATCGACGGCCTCGTTGCTGCCCAGGAGGGCGGCGCAGACCGGGTTGAGCTCTGCGCCAGCCTGCTGGAGGGCGGCATCACGCCGAGCATCGGCACGATCCGCGGCGCGCTTGCCGTCGCGACCATCCCCTTCCACGTGATCATCCGCCCGCGTGGCGGGGATTTTCTCTATTCGGAAGCCGAATTCCTCTCGATGGTTGCCGATGTCGAGGCTTGCCGGCAACTCGGCGTCGCCGGCGTCGTGATCGGCTGCCTCGCGGCGGACGGTACGGTCGACGAGCCGCGTATGCGCGCGCTGGTCGAGGCGGCCGGGCCGCTCGCCGTCACCTGCCACCGCGCCTTCGACATGACCCGCGACCCGATCGAAGCGCTCGAGGCGCTCGTTCGCTGCGGTGTCGGGCGCGTGCTCACCAGCGGCCAGCGGGACACCGCGATGGAAGGCGCGGACCTGCTTGCCGAACTCGTGCGCCGGGCGGCCGGGCGAATCGCCATCATGGGCTGCGGGGGCCTGCGGCCGGAAAACGTGGCGCAGCTGCTGGAAAGGACAGGGCTGCCCGAGATCCACTTCGCAGCGCCCCGCGAGCTGCCGAGCGCGATGACCTACCGCAATGCGCAGGTCGGCATGGGCGGTACCGAACTCGACCGGGAGTACCGCAACACGGTCACCGACCGCGAACTGGTCGCGGCGACCATTGCAGCGGCGCGCCGGGCATGACCATCGAAGCGATCTCCCCGGGTGACGAAGCGGCAGTGCTGGCGCTCAACAACGAGCATGCGGCCGAGCTCTCCTGGCTCGAACCGGAGCGCCTTTCGCACCTCATTGGCCAGGCATTCCATGCGCGCCGCGTCGGCAGCCTCGACGGCTTCATCCTCGCCTTCGACCAGACGGCGGACTACGACAGCCCGAACTTCGTCTGGTTCCGCGAACGCTATCCGCGTTTCGTCTACGTCGACAGGGTCGCGGTTGCCGCCCATGCCCGCGGGCGCGGCATCGCGCGGCGTTTCTACGAGAACCTGTTTGCAGCGGCGCGAATGGCCGGGCACGAGGTGGTGACCTGCGAGGTCAACCTGGACCCGCCCAATCCCGGTTCGGACGCCTTCCATGCCGCGCTGGGATTTTTCGAGGTCGGCAGCGCATCCCTGGGAGACGGGACGAAGACGGTGCGGTATTTTGAGCGGTCGCTGAAGGACTGAAACCAGGGGGCTGAAACCAGGGGCGGGCGAACCTCGTGTGAGGTTTCATGCCGAGCAACGTGTTCCGTTTCGACGAGGTCTGGCGCATCCCCGAAGCGGCGCCCGGTGAGGTCT
Source organism: Mesorhizobium shangrilense (assembly GCF_028826155.1). NCBI lineage: Bacteria > Pseudomonadati > Pseudomonadota > Alphaproteobacteria > Hyphomicrobiales > Phyllobacteriaceae > Arvimicrobium > Arvimicrobium flavum. Next base: position 2,675,171 of record NZ_JAQGPN010000001.1, on the reverse strand, counting down.
GGGACGTGCTCTCGGACGCGGCACTGCTGCCCGAATGGTGGGGCGACGTCTACAGGGAAGTCACCCCGCTCAACGACCTCGGCAAGGGGCAGGTTGGGGCACGGTCGAAGGCGCGGGCGCGCGGCGCCCTGCCCTACGAGCTGAATTTCATCATCGAAGCCGCCGAACTCGAGCCGGGCCGCAAGGTCGTCGTGAAGACCTATGGCGACTTCGACGGCCTGTGGACCGCAAATCTCTTCCCCGAGAACGGTGGCACGCGCGTCGAGCTGACCTGGCAGGTCATCGTAGAGCGCCCGATCCTGAAATTCTTCTCGCCCCTGTTGCGACCGGCCTTTGCCTGGAACCATCGCTGGACGACGCCGCGCGGCGAAGCTGGTCTGCGACGCTACCTTGCGAAGCGGCGCGAATCCGGATCGGCCGGATAGGCCGTGTTGGCAGGCGCTATCCGGCCCGCAAATGCTGCCCCTCCGGAATGGGAACAAACGAAGCGGCCGGTGCGTGCCGGCCGCCTCGTCAATGCCCTGATGTCAGGCGTTGGCGGCTGCGACCGCCCGCTTCGCCATGACCGCGACGAGATTGGCGCGGTACTCCGGCGAGGCGTGGATGTCGCCCATGAGGTTCTTCGACGGCACCTTGACCCCGTCGAGCGCAGCCGCGTCGAACTTCTTCGCCAGGGCGGCCTCGATCTCCTTCGAGCGGAAGACGCCGTTGTCGCCGGCGCCCGTCACCGCGGCCCGCACGCCCGCTTTGTCCTTGGTCACGAAGACGCCGGTCATGGCGTAACGAGAGGCAGGATTCGGGAATTTCGAGTAGCCCGACTTGGCAGGAACGGTGAACGTGACGGCAGTCACGATCTCATCGTCCTTCAGCGCCGTCTCGAACAGGCCCTTGAAGAACTTGTCGGCAGGGATCTCGCGCTTGTTGGTGACGATGGTGGCGGCGAGCGCCAGCATCGCCGCCGGATAGTCGGCCGCCGGATCGTTGTTGGCGATCGAGCCGCCGATCGTCCCTCGGTGGCGCACATGCGGGTCGCCAATGAGGGATGCGAGACTTGCCAGCGCGGGAATCGCCTTCCTGAGCTTGGCGTCGCTTGCCACCTCGGCATGGGTCGTCGCCGCGCCGATCGTCACCGACTTGCCCGACACGCTGATGCCCTTGAGCGCGTCGATGTGGGTCAGGTCGATGACGTCCGAAGGCGCGGCGAGCCGCGTCTTCATGGCCGGGATGAGCGTCATGCCGCCCGCCAGGAACTTGGCGTCTCCGCCCTTGGCGAGCTTGGCCGCCCCCGAAACCGAGGAGGCCCGATGATAGTTGACCGAATACATGACTTCCCCTCCTCAGTGCTTCGCGGCGTTGATGGCCGCCCACACGCGCTGCGGCGTGGCGGGCATCAACAGGTCGTTGTTGCCGATGGCGTCGGTGATGGCGTTGATCACCGCCGGCGGCGAGCCGATGGCGCCGGCTTCACCGCAGCCCTTGATGCCGAGCGGATTGCCCGGGCACGGCGTGTTGGACGTCGACACCTTGAACGACGGCAGGTCGTCGGCGCGCGGCATGGTGTAGTCCATGTAGCTCGCCGTGATGAGCTGCCCGTTGGCGTCGTAGTGGGCGCCTTCCAGCAGCGCCTGGCCGACGCCCTGGGCGATGCCGCCATGCACCTGACCCTCGACGATCATCGGGTTGATGATGTTGCCGAAGTCGTCGGCCGCCACGAACTGGACGATCTCGGTGACGCCGGTATCGGGATCGACCTCGACCTCGCAGATGTAGCAGCCGGCCGGGAAGGTGAAGTTGGACGGGTCGTAGAACGCCGTCTCCTTCAGGCCGGGCTCCATGCCTGCGGGCAGGTTGTGGGCGGTGTAGGCGGCGAGCGCCAGCTGGAACCACGGAACGCTCTTGTCGGTGCCGGCGACTTTCAGCGCGCCGTCCTCGATCACGATGTCGCCCTCGTCGGCCTCCATCAGGTGCGCGGCGATCTTCTTGGCCTTGGCCTCGACCTTGTCGAGCGCCTTGACCACGGCGCTCATGCCGACCGCGCCCGAGCGCGAGCCGTAGGTGCCCATGCCCATCTGCACCTTGTCGGTGTCGCCGTGGACGATCGACACACTGTCGATCGGCACGCCGAAGCGCTGGTTGACGAGCTGGGCGAAGGTCGTCTCGTGGCCCTGGCCGTGGCTGTGCGAGCCGGTCAACACCTCGATGGTGCCGACCGCGTTGACGCGCACCTCGGCAGACTCCCAGAGGCCGACGCCGGCGCCGAGCGAACCGACCGCCGCCGACGGCGCGATGCCGCAGGCCTCGATGTAGTTCGACATGCCGATGCCGCGCAGCTTGCCGCGCTTCTTCGCCTCGGCGCGCCGCTTCTCGAAGCCGGCATAGTTGGCCTCTTTCATGGCGGCGTCGAGCGAGGCGGCGTAGTCGCCCGCGTCATAGGCCATGATGACGGGCGTCTGGTGCGGGAACTGGGTGACGAAGTTCTTGCGGCGCAGTTCAGCCGGCGACACGCCGAGCTCGCGCGCGGCTGTCTCGACGGTGCGTTCAAGCAGGTAGGTGGCCTCCGGCCGCCCTGCCCCGCGATAGGCGTCCACGGGCGCCGTGTTGGTGTACACAGCCCGCACATTCGCGTGGATCGCCGGGATGTTGTACTGGCCCGACAGCAGGGTTGCGTAGAGGTAGGTCGGCACCGACGACGAGAAGAGCGACATGTAGGCGCCGAAATTGGCGATCGTGTCGACCTTCAGGCCGATGATGCGGTTGTCCTTGTCGAAGGCCATCTGCACTTCAGACACGTGGTCGCGGCCATGCGCGTCGGTGAGGAAGCTCTCGGTGCGGTCGGCCACCCACTTGACCGGAACGCCCGTCTTCTTCGAGGCCCACAGGCAGACGACTTCCTCGGGATAGATGAAGATCTTCGAGCCGAAGCCGCCGCCGACGTCGGGCGCGATCACCCGCAGCTTGTTCTCCGGCGCCACGTTGTAGAACGCGCTCATCACAAGGCGCGCCACGTGCGGGTTCTGCGAGGTGGTCCAGCAGGTGAAGTGGTCCTCGGCCTTGTCGTAGTGGCCGAGCGTAGCGCGTGGCTCCATCGCGTTGGGCACGAGGCGGTTGTTGACGATGTGCATCTTGGTGATGTGAGCGGCCTTGGCCAGCGCCGCGTCGGTCGCTTGGGCGTCGCCGAGTTCCCAGTCGAAGATCTGGTTGCCTTCGGCCTCCGGATGCAACTGCGGCGCTCCCTGCTTGAGGGCATCCACCGCCTCGGTCACCGACTTCCGCTCCTTGTAGGTCACCTCGACGGCCTCGGCGGCGTCGCGCGCCTGGCCCTTGGTGTCGGCGATCACGATCACCACCGCGTCGCCGACATAGCGGACGCGATCGACCGCCAGCGGCGACCAGGCGCCCATCTTCATGGGCGAGCCGTCCTTCGAGTGGATCATCCAGCCGCAGATCAGGTTGCCGATGCCATCGGCCTTGAGCTGCTTGCCGGTCAACACGTCGATTACGCCCGGCATGGCCTGCGCCGCCTTGACGTCAATCTTCTTGATGTCGGCATGTGCGTAGGGACTGCGCACAAACACGGCATGCTTCATGCCGGGAACGACCATGTCGTCCGTGTAGCGGCCCCCGCCGGTGATGAACCTCTTGTCTTCCTTACGCGCCACGCGGGCGCCAATGCCTTCCATTCCCATTGCAGACCTCCTCCGCAAAACTCCGAAGCGAATAGCGAGTAGTTGGTAGCGAATTGCGGGAGCGGACCAGCGATGCGTTCGGTACCTCGCGAGAGCGTTCGGGTAATCCCTGTTCGCTGTTCGCTGCTCCCTAACCGCGCTCGAACTACGCTGCCTTCGCCTTTGCCTTCCCCTTGCCCTTCGACATTGCCTGCGACGCGGCGAGGATCGCCTTGACGATGTTGTGGTAGCCCGTGCAGCGGCAAATGTTGCCTTCGAGCTCCGTGCGCACGGTCGCCTCGTCGAGACCTTCGGGATGGCGGTTGATCATGTCCGTGGCGGCCATGATCATGCCGGGCGTGCAGAAACCGCACTGCAGGCCGTGATGTTCCTTGAACGCCGCCTGCACGGGATGCAGGTCGGCGCCGTTCGCCAGGCCCTCGATGGTGACGACGGTCGAGCCGGACGCCTGCACGGCGAGCATTGTGCACGATTTGACGGCCTTGCCGTCGACATGGACGACGCAGGCGCCGCACTGGGAGGTGTCGCAGCCCACATGCGTTCCGGTCAGTCCCAGATGCTCCCTGAGGAAATGAACGAGCAGGGTGCGGTCCTCGACGGAGCCGCTCACCTTTCGCCCGTTCACCACTAACGATACTTCAGACAATGATACCTCCCTTGGCTCTCGTCCAACCGATCCCAACCCTCCGGTTCGGGACCGCAATCTGACGCCACTCCACAACTTAAAGCAACAGCTTGGGCGCAGATTCTCAGCGCCTGCCGCAGCGAGAATGGAGCGCACCCACGCCGTCGTATATTGGACTTAAGGTGGGAACCTGGGCCCGTTGGGCATTGCAAATTCGTGGCCGCTCGGACAAAACTGCCGGCGGCGTCGACCGAAGCGCCCATCCGTGCGGAAACGACGCCGGACAAGAACTCGGGAGGAATTTCGCTGGCCGTCGTCACCACGAGCTATGGCTGCGGACTTTTGGCGCTGACAACCGACGCGCCCGATCCGCGTGGGTTTGCGCAGCACATTGCCCGGGAAGCGGCTGCCGCCGATGCCGGCTTCGCGTTGGTGTTTTTCTCCCAGGCTCTGATGGATGCACAATCGCTGTCCGACGCTCTGGTGGAAGCGGCGCCCAGGCTCGCTTTCGTCGGCTGTTCGACGGCGGGGGAGATCACGCCGAACGGCCTGGAAGAACGGCATGCCGTCGCGCTGCTCTTCCCGACGGCGTCGTTTGCGGCTGCTTCCGCAATGGTTGAAAACCTCTCGACCTCGGGATTGAGCGAGATCACCGGCGAGGTCGAGGCGATCAAGCGCTCGATGCTCGCCCATCCACACCCCTCGCACCACCGCAACCTGTTCGCACTCTGCTTCATCGACGGCATGTCCTTTGCAGAGGAGGCAGTAACGTCGGCCATCCACTGGGGCCTGAACGACATACCGCTCATCGGGGCATCGGCCGGCGACGACCTCAAGTTCGAGACGACAACGCTGATCCGCAACGGCAAGGTCGCCTCGAACTGCGCCGTTGTCGTGTTGATCGCGACCGACGTGCCGTTCCAGGTGTTCAAGACCGAGAATTTCGAACCTACCGCCGAGAAGCTCGTCGTCACCTCGTCGGACCCGGATCGCCGCGTCGTCCATGAATTCAATGCGGGCGTCGCGGCGGACGAGTTCGCCGCAGCCGTCGGCATTGAAACCGCGCAGCTGACGCCCTTGAGCTTCGCTTCGCATCCCGTGGTGTTGCGTGTCGGCGGGGAATACTATTGCCGCTCCATCCAGAAGGTGCTTCCTGACGGCTCGCTGTCCTTTTTCTGCGCCATAGACGACGGCATCGTGCTGTCTCTCGCCCAACCGAAAGGCATGGTGCAGTCGACCCGCAGCGCCTTCAAAAACGTCGAAAAGAGGCTGGGAGGCATCGACATGGTCCTCGGCTTCGATTGCGTACTCCGTCGACTGGACGCGCAGAATCGCCAGATATTCCGGGACATTTCCGACCTCTACCGCGAGAACCGCGTCATCGGCTTCAACACCTATGGCGAGCAGTACCGGTCAATGCATCTCAACCAGACACTGACGGCGATCGCCTTTGGCGTGCGGCTCGCTGCGGAATGACCGCCATGGGCATCGATCACATCAACGACATCGAAAGGCTGAAGAAGATCAACGCGGCGCTGATCTCCCGTGTCGAGCGCTCCATGGACCAGCAGGGAAACGCCTTCTCCCTCTTCCAGACTGCGATCAACCTCGAGAACACGGTCCGCCGCCGCACCGAGGAACTGCGTTCCACGCTGCGCCGCCTCGAGCAATCCAACATCGACCTCGTCGAGGCCAAGGAAGCCGCCGAGCTCGCCAATCTCTCCAAGACACGGTTCCTGGCCGCGGCCAGCCACGACGTGCTGCAGCCGCTCAACGCGGCGCATCTGTCCATCTCGGCGCTGGCCGAACTCCAGGTGGGCGACGAAGGCCGCAAGCTGGTGCGGCAGGTCGAGCGCTCGCTGGAGACGATGGAAGACCTGCTACGCACCCTTCTCGACATCTCCAAGCTCGACGCGGGCGTCGTCCAGCCGTCCGTCGGCGCGGTGTCGCTCGATCACCTTTTTTCGTCGCTGCGCTCCGACTTCCTGCCGCTTGCGGAGCAGAAGGGGCTGGATCTGCGCTTCCGCTCCACTCTGGCCAGCGTCCGCTCCGATCGCAGCCTGCTGAGGCGCATCCTCCAGAACATCCTGTCCAATGCTCTGCGGTACACGCGGTCGGGTGGCGTTCTGGTCGGCGCCCGCCGGCGCGGCGACGTGATCCGCATCGACGTCGCCGATACGGGCTGCGGCATACCGGAAGATCAGCGGGAGGCCGTTTTCGAAGAGTTCAACCGCGGCTCGCGCGCGATGGGCCTGTCGGCCGGCGGCCTCGGGCTGGGCCTCGCGATCGTGCGCCGGATGGCCGGCGCGCTCGGCCACAGCGTCGATTTCACCTCGGTTGTCGGCAAGGGAACCGTCTTCCATCTGGAGGCGTCCTTGGTGTCCATGGCGGCCGCGGAGACGCAGTCGGCGATCGTCGAGCTCGAGCGGCCGCCCGGCTACGGACTGTTCGGCACCAAGGTGCTCCTGATCGAGAACGACGAACCCGTTCTCGAGGCCATGTGCACATTGCTGGAACGCTGGCGCTGCACGGTACGCACGGCGGTGGACAGCGCGGAGGCGATCGAGGCCCTGAACGGTGGCGACTGGGCGCCCGACATCATCATCGCCGACCAGCATCTCGACCAGGGCGACCTCGGCACGGAAACGATCGCCGACGTGCGGCAGCTTCTCGGCCGCGTCGTGCCCGCGCTCATCATCACCGCGGACCCGTCCGACGAGATCGCCCGAACGGCGAAGGCGCGGAACATCGAGATGATGCGCAAACCGGTGAAGCCCGCGCAACTGCGGGCGCTTCTGGCCCACCTGCTGGCGTAGCCGTCGTCAGCCTTCGCCTTGCAATCGCCGTGCGGTCAGAGCGCGACGACCTTGCCGTCGTTCAGCGTTACACGGCGATCCATCCGCGCCGCCAGTTCGTGATTGTGGGTGGCGATCAGGGCGGCGAGCCCTGACTGCCGGACCAGCGCCGCCAGCGCGTCGAATACGTAACCCGCCGTCACCGGATCGAGGTTTCCCGTCGGCTCGTCGGCCAGCAGGACCAGCGGCGCATTGGCGACTGCGCGCGCAATGGCCACCCGTTGCTGCTCGCCGCCCGACAGCTCCGACGGGCGGTGGTTGGCGCGTTGGGCGATGTGCATGTACTCGAGGAGTTGCATCGCCCGGTCCTTCGCCTCGGGCACCGGAAGCCCCCGCACCAGTTGGGGCAGCATGATGTTCTCCAGCGCGGAGAACTCCGGCAGAAGGTGATGGAACTGGTACACGAATCCAATGTCGTTGCGGCGGATCGCGGTGCGCTGGTCGTCCGACAGCCGGCCGCAAGCCCTACCGGCAAGAATGACATCGCCGGCGTCGGGCCGTTCGAGAAGTCCGGCAGTATGCAGCAATGTCGACTTGCCAGCGCCCGATGGGGCCACCAGCGCAACCATTTCGCCCGGTGTCAGGGCAAAGTCGGCGCCACTAAGGATGGTGAGCTTCTTTTGTCCCTGCAGGTAATGCCGCTCGACCTTTCGCAGTTCGATTATGGCCTCCGCCATCACTCGTACCTCAGCGCTTCGACCGGATCGAGCGTGGCCGCGCGCCAGGCAGGAAAGATGGTGGCGATGAACGACAAGACGAGCGCCATGATGATGACGGAAAAGGTTTCGCTGAAATCCATGCGCGCTGGCAGCTGGCTGAGGAAATAGAGTTCCGGGTTGAAGAGGACCGTCCCCGACAGCCACGAGAAGAACTGCCGGATCGATTCGACGTTGAGGCATATGACCACCCCGAGGACCACTCCGGCGATCGTGCCGGTGACGCCGATCGCCGCCCCGGTCATCAGGAAGATGCGCATGATGGCGCCGCGCGAGGCGCCCATCGTCCGCAGGATCGCAATGTCGTGGCCCTTGTCCTTCACCAGCATGATGAGACCGGAAATGATGTTCAGCGCCGCAACGAGCACGATCAGCGTAAGGATCATGAACATCACGTTGCGCTCGACCTGCAGTGCCGAAAAGAACGTCTGGTTGCGCTGGCGCCAGTCGGACATGAATATCTGGCGCTGCGCAGCAGCTTCGACCGGCTCGCGCAACGCGTCCACTGCGTCCGGATTGTCGACATAGATTTCGATGGTCTGCGCCCTGCCCTCCTGGTTGAAGTAGAGCTGCGCCTCGGAAAACGGCATGTAGACGATACCTGAATCGTACTCGGACATGCCGACTTCAAAGATCGCGACGACCGGATAGCCCTTCATCCTGGGCGTCGTCCCCATCGGCGTGATGTCGCCTTCAGGCGAAATCAGGGTCAGCGTATCACCCAGAACGAGGCCGAGATTTTCGGCCATGCGACGACCGACGACCACGCCTTCGCTGTCGTCGAAGCCTTCGATCGTGCCGTGTCGGATGTTCTTCGACACCAATTCCATCCGGGCGAGGTCTTCGGCGCGGATGCCGCGCACCAGCGCGCCTGTCCCGCTTCCGATACTGCCCTGGGCGAGCACCTGCCCCTCGATGAGCGGGATCGCATACTTGACGCCGGGCACGCCGGAAATGCGCTTCGCCATCTCCGCATAGTCTTCCAGCGGCTGGTCCACCGGCTGGATTACGAGATGGCCGTTGATGCCCAGAATGCGCGTGAGCAGCTCGGCGCGAAACCCGTTCATCACCGCCATCACCACGATCAGCGTGGCGACGCCCAACATGATGCCGAGGAAGGAGATACTGGCGATGACGGAGATGACCGTTTCTTTCCGCTTCGAACGCAGGTAGCGCCAAGCCACCATGCGCTCGAACGTGGAGAACGGGCCGGCGCCCGCCGATCGCGCCGCAGCCTGGCTCATGCGCCGCCGCTCACCTGATGCAATACCTGCTCGGTCGGCACGGTCACGCGCTCGCCGGTGCGGCGATTCTTGATCTCGACCTCGCCGGCGGCCGCTCCGCGCGGCCCTACGATGACCTGCCAGGGCAGGCCGATCAGGTCGGCCGTCGCGAACTTGCCGCCGGCGCGCTGGTCGGTGTCGTCGTAGAGTACGTCCTTGCCGGCCTTGGTGAGCACCGAGTTGATCCGCTCGCACAGCTGGTCGCAGGCTTCGTCGCCCACCTTCATGTTGATCAGCGCCACGTCGAAGGGAGCAATCGACTCCGGCCAGACGATGCCGTTCTCATCATGCATCGCCTCGATGACGGCGGCGATGAGGCGGCTCGGGCCGATGCCGTAGGAGCCCATCGACACGAAATGCTCCTTGCCGTCTGGGCCCGCCACCTTGGCCCCCATCGGCTTCGAATACTTCTCGCCGAAATGGAAGATATGGCCGACCTCGATGCCGCGCGCCGAAACCTGCTGCTCTTCGGGAATGCCCTCCCAGGCCTTCTCGTCATGCATCTCGTCGGTGGCGGCGTATGGCGTCGTCCACGTCTTCACGATGCCGCCGATCTCGTCGTCATTGGCGAAGTCCACGTCCTCGCCAGGCACGGCGAGCCCGAGATAGTCGCGATGGCAGAACACCTGGCTCTCGCCGGTTTCGGCGAGGATGATGAACTCGTGGCTGAGGTCGCCGCCGATCGGACCGGTGTCCGCCCGCATTGGTATGGCCTGCAGGCCCATCCGCGTAAATGTCCTCAGGTAGGACACGAACATCCTGTTGTAGGCGGCACGCGCGCCTTCGTAATCCAGATCGAAGGAATAGGCGTCCTTCATCAGGAACTCGCGCGACCGCATGACGCCGAAACGCGGCCGGACCTCGTCGCGGAACTTCCACTGGATGTGGTAGAGGTTGAGCGGCAGGTCCTTGTACGACTTCACGTAGGACCGGAAGATGTCCGTCACCATCTCTTCGTTGGTCGGGCCGTAGAGCATGTCGCGCTCCTGCCGATCCTTGATGCGCAGCATCTCCTTGCCGTAGTCGTCGTAGCGGCCGCTCTCGCGCCACAGTTCCGCCGACTGGATGGTGGGCATCAGAATCTCGAGCGCCCCGGCCCGGTCCTGCTCCTCGCGGATGATGCGGCACACCTTGTCGAGCACGCGCTTGCCGAGCGGCAGCCAGGAGAAGGAGCCCTGGCCCTGCTGCCGGATCATGCCGGCGCGCAGCATGAGGCGATGGGAAACGATCTCCGCTTCCCGCGGAGTCTCCTTCAAAATCGGCAAAAAGTAGCGCGACAAACGCATCGAATTATCCGTGAAACGCGGCCGGGCGGAATCGCCCGGAACCGAACTGGTGAGTGCAAGCGCTTCTTAGCCATTTCAAGGCGGAATGGAAACCCGAGAGCGGGCTCGGAAGCATCTCTGCTTGGCTGCCCAACTTCAGGGCAACCTCTGCCAATTGATTGTGCAGCGCAGCACAGCAATTGATCGATTCAAGAAAATTTGTGCGTGACATTTCGTCCCCCCTTGGTCTAGTGTGCGCTCACAACTGGAAGAGCAGAAAAAATCTGCCGTCTTACGCGGTCAAAGTCTTGGGAGGATGCGATCTAGGCGCGGTCATTCGCAGCCGCCGGTTTACCGGAAACAGATCGGACGCGTTTAAATTGCAAGGCCTTGTGCCTTGCTTTTTTTTTGCAGATTGGCCGAGTTGCAACCATCGCTTGATCTGTTGCGTCGGCTCACGAATGCCTGACGTTGGCTCTCCGAAGTCTTCGTGAGCTCTCCGATGCCTGGCGTGAGCTCTCAGAAATCCGGCACGACTCTCGGGATATCGTCGAAGCCAAACCCGTATCCTCGCGTCAGGACGAGGAATACGCCGAAGATCAGCGCGGAGATCGCAGTCGTTCGCAGGAAGGCGCGCAGCATGTGGGGTCCGCGCGGGGCACTGGCTACGGTGCCCAAGGTGACGTCATTGTCCTCATCCTGGGTCCGCACCCCAAACGGCAGCGTTCCGAAAAGAACGACCCACCAGATGATGAAGAAAATGGCTGCGCCCGAGATCCAGCTCATACTTGTTCAAGCTCGACGAGTGTGCCGTTGAAGTCTTTCGGGTGCAGGAAGAGAACCGGCTTGCCATGCGCGCCGATCTTCGGATTGCCGTCGCCGAGCACGCGGGCGCCTGCAGCCTTCAGCCTATCTCGCGCCGCAACGATGTCGTCCACCTCGTAGCACAGGTGGTGCATGCCGCCGGATGAGTTCTTTTCAAGGAACGAGGCGATCGGAGAGTCGCCGCCCAGCGGCTCCAGCAGCTCGATCTTGGTGTTGCCGACATTGACGAACACCACCGTCACGCCGTGCTCGGGCAGCGCCTGCGGCTCGCTCACAGACGCACCGAGGGTGTCCCGATAGAGCGCCGTGGCGGCAGCAAGGTCGGGGACGGCGATGGCGACGTGATTGAGGCGGCCGAGCATGTCAAAGTCCATAGCGAGTAGCGAGTCGATGAGCAAAGGGCCGTAACGGCACAAGAGCGACCAGCGATGAGGGATCGACCACCGATCACCTCTATTCGCTATACCCTACTCACTCATCTCGTCACAAACACCGTCACGAGAGGTTTCTTGCCCCATGCTTCGTTGGCCGCGCCGCGCACCGCGCGCCGAACCGCCTCCTGCACGAGGTCGAGATCTTTTCGGCGTTGCCGGGGGATGCTGTCGACCGCGCCGATTGCCGCATCCAGCATCCGGTCCTCCATGTCCTCCCCGGCCGCGTCGATCTGCGCGACGCCGATGGATACGATATCCGGATCGCCAGCCAGTTCGTATCTGTCGTCAAGGACCACGTTCACCGCCACGTGCCCCGCGAAAGAAAGCTTGCGGCGGTCGCGAATGCCCATCGCCTCTTCGCTGCCCATGAGCAGGCCATCCTTGAACACACGGCCGAAGGGCACCTGGTCGATGATCTCGGGTTTGCCCGGCCACAGCCTTAGGATGTCGCCATTGCGCACCTGCGCCACGTCCGGGATGCCGCTTGTCGCCATGAGCGATCCGTGCGCCACCAGGTGCGCCGCCTCGCCATGCACAGGCACACCGATCTTAGGCCGCGTCCATTCGTACATCTTGCGCAGTTCGCTGCGGCGGGGATGCCCGGAGACGTGGACCAGCGCATCGCCGTCCTCGATCACCTTGACGCCCTGATCGATCAGCAGGTTCTTGATCTCGAGAATGGCCTTCTCGTTGCCGGGAATGACGCGCGAGGAAAAGATGACGGTGTCGCCAGGTGTCAACCCGACGGTCTTCATCTCGTCACGCGCCAGCTTGGCGAGCGCGGCGCGGGCCTCTCCCTGGCTCCCGGTGCAGATGATGACGAGATTGTCGCGCGGGATGTAGGCGTAGTCCTCCTCCGCCGCGAAGTCTGGCATGCCATCCATGTAGCCGAGCTCGCCCGCAACGTTGATGACCCGCTTCAACGATCGGCCGAGCACCATCACCTGCCGCCCTGCCCCGGCCGCCGCCTCGGCGATCGAGCGGATGCGGCCGACATTCGACGAAAAGGTGGTGACCGCGACCCTGCCCTTGCACTGCGAGATGATTTCCTTGAGGCTGGCGCCGACGGCCTGCTCCGAAGGCGAGTCTCCCTCGCGCACCGCATTGGTCGAATCGCAGACCAGCGCCAGCACGCCGGCATCGCCCAGCGCCCGCAGCCGCGCCTCGTCGGTCGGCGGCCCGATCTCCGGAGCGAGATCGATGCGCCAGTCCCCGGTGTGGACCACCGTTCCCGCCGGGGTGGTGATCGCGAGCGCCATAGGCTCCGGTATCGAGTGTGCGACCGGAACAGCTTCTATCTGGAACGGCCCGACCGTGAATTTCTCCCCGGCCTTGAAGACCGTCACGGGGATTTTGGGAGCGCCTGCTTCGGATTGGCGCTTCGCCTCGAGCAGGCCCGCCGTGAACGGCGACATCCATACCGGCGCCTTCAGCCTTGGCCAGAGGTCGTGCAGCGCGCCGTAATGGTCCTCGTGCGCATGCGTGATGACGATGCCCTTCAGGGAATCGAGATTCTCCTCGATGAAGCGCGTGTCGGCCATGACCAGGTCGACCCCCGGCAGATGCGCGTCGGGAAAGGTGACGCCGACATCCACCATCATCCACTCGCGCGCGTTGGCAGGCCCGTATCCGTAAAGGGCGATGTTCATGCCGATTTCGCCGACGCCGCCGAGTGGGACAAAAACGAGTTCCGATTTCCCGGCCATCAAAGACTCCTTACGCTGCGCACCCGACGACACTTTACTTCATCTCGCAGCGGGGGAATGCACTGGCGATGTCGTGCAGGCGGCAAATGAAAAAACCCTGGCATCACCGTGCAGACGCTACGGTGCCGAAGTGCACATCGCCGGCCGCGATCGTCGTCGCCGCCCCGCTCTGGTCGCGGATCACGAAGCAGCCGTTCTCGTCGATGGTCTCGAAAACGCCGCGCTTGACCTCTCCTCCGACATTGACCGTAACGTCCCTGCCCAGTCCGGCCGCGCGGTCAAGCCAGCGCGATCTCACCTGAGGCAGTCCGTGGCCGGCGTTCCATGTTTGAAAGTTCTCCGTCCACGCGTCGGAGAGTGCCCCAAACAGTGCCTCGGCCTCGCAGGACAACTCCAGCGCCGCGAGGGACGTGACCGGATAGGGCGCATCGAGCGGGTGGGCCACGACATTGACCCCGGTGCCGATCGCGAGCGCAATGCGCCCGTCGCCCAGCAGATGCGATTCAAGCAGGATGCCAGAGAGCTTGGCGCCGTCGGCAAGCACATCGTTCGGCCATTTGAGCTCGAAACGAGGGCTTTTGCCCGCCGGCCTCCCCGCCCCTGCTGGCGTCTCTCCTGCGGACATCACCGCGGCCAGCGCATCGGCCAGCGCAAGACCGGCCACGAAGCCGAGTGTGGCCGCCAGCCGAAGGTCATACCGCCCGACGACGAGCAGTGTTGCGGCAAGGTTCCCGTATGGGCTGCACCAATCCCTGCCCCGCCGACCGCGGCCGCTTTCCTGCTGCTTGGCGACGACCCAGAGATTGCCCGGATCGCCGGCGCGCGCCCGCTCCAATGCTATCGCATTGGTCGAACCGACGCTTTCATAGGCCTCCAGCCGATAGGCTTCGAATGCCGCCTTCGGACCGAGGACAAAGGCCATGCTCAGAAGAACGTCTTCGCGGCCGCCGACGCGGCGCTGCTCACCGATCCGCCGATCCAGGGCAGGATATAGAAGAGGATGAAAGCCCCCGACGCGCCCAGAACCAGTCGCAGTTCGCCCGCCATCGGCACGAAGCCGCCGACCGGCTCATCGAACCACATGATCTTGATGATGCGCAGGTAGTAGTAGGCGCCCACCACCGAGGCGAGCACGCCCAGCACCGCGAGCGCGATGAGGTTGGCGTCGATCGCTGCGAGGAACACGTACCATTTCCCCCAGAAGCCGGCGAGCGGCGGGATGCCAGCCAGCGAGAACATCAGGATCGTCAGGATCGTCGCCATCACCGGATTGGTTGCCGAGAGCCCCGCGAGGTCGCTGATCTGCTCGACATTGCCGTCCTTGCGGCGCATCGCGAGGATGAAGGCGAAGGTGCCGAGCGTCATCACGAGGTAGATGAGCATGTAGATGACGACGCCGCGAATGCCGGCTTCGGTGTTGGCCGCGAGGCCGACCAGCGCGTAGCCCATGTGGCCGATCGACGAGTACGCCATGAGCCGCTTGATGTTCTTCTGGCCGATGGCCGCGAATGAGCCGAGCACCATCGACGCAATCGCGATGAACACGACGATCTGCTGCCAGTCGGCCGCGATCGGCTCGAATGCGCCGGTCGTCACACGAACGATCAGCGCCATCGCCGCCATCTTGGGCGCAGCGGCCAGGAAGGCCGTCACCGGCGTCGGCGCACCCTCATAGACGTCGGGGGTCCACATGTGGAAGGGCACGGCAGAGATCTTGAACGCCAATCCGGCCAGCACGAAGACCAAGCCGAAGACGAGGCCGAGCTGCCGCTCGCCGCCCGAAAGCGCCGCGGCGACCGCGTCGAAGCTCGTGTTGCCCGTGTAACCGTAGACCAGCGAAATGCCGTAGAGCAGCATGCCCGACGACAGCGCGCCCAGCACGAAGTACTTCAGGCCGGCTTCCGTCGAACGCAGGCTGTCGCGATTGATGGCGGCCAGCACGTAGATCGCCAGCGACTGCAGCTCGAGACCCAGGTAGAGCGACATCATGTCGTTCGCCGAGATCATCAGCATCATGCCCAGCGTGCAGAGCAGGATCAGCACCGGGAACTCGAACTTGTCGAACTTCTCGGCCTTTGCGAAGCCCACCGACATGATGAGCGTCACCGCAGAGCCCAGCAACGACAAGAGCTTCATGAAGCGTGCGAAGGGATCGCTCACAAACGCAGACCCGAACGCCGGGCCATTCTGCCCGAACAGGAGCATCCACGCAGCCGCGCCGATCAGCAGCGCAACCGAGAGGCCCGTCACGGTGTTGTTGGACCGCTCGCCGGAATAGACGCCGATCATCAGCAGCACCATCGCACCAACGGCGATGATCAGTTCAGGGGCGATCAGCACGAGACTCGAATTGAAATCCATGGTCGAGGCTCTCTCAATTCACCGAGGCTGACTGCTGGGCGACCGAAGCAGCCACGTTGTTCACCAGTTCCTTGACCGACGCAGCCGTCGCATCGAAGACCGGGGCTGGATAGACGCCGTAGAAGATAACCAGCACGACGAGCGGATAAAGCACCGCCTTTTCGCGAGGTCCGAGGTCCAGCAGACTCTTCAGGTTTTCCTTGGTCAGCGCCCCGAAGACCACGCGGCGGTAGAGCCACAGCGCGTAGGCGGCGGAAAGGATGACGCCGGTGGCGGCGAACAGCGCCACCCATGTGTTGACCTGGAAGACTCCGACCAGGGTCAGGAACTCGCCGACGAAGCCGCTGGTGCCGGGGAGTCCGACATTGGCCATGGTGAAGACCATGAAGGCGACCGCGTATTTCGGCATGTTGTTGACCAGGCCGCCATAGGCCGCGATCTCGCGGGTGTGCATCCGGTCGTAGATGACGCCGACGCAGAGGAACAACGCGCCGGAAACCAGGCCGTGCGACAGCATCTGGAAGATCGCGCCCTGGATGCCTTCGACGTTCAGCGCGAAAATGCCCATCGTGACGTAGCCCATGTGGGCGACCGACGAGTAGGCGATCAGCTTCTTGATGTCGTCCTGCATCAGCGCGACCAGCGACGTGTAGATGATCGCCACGATCGACAGCGTGAAGACGAACGGCTGGAAGTAGAGCGACGCGTCCGGGAACATCGGCAGCGAGAAGCGCAGGAAGCCGTAGCCGCCCATCTTCAGAAGGATGCCCGCCAGGATGACCGACCCGGCCGTCGGCGCCTCGACGTGCGCATCGGGCAGCCAGGTGTGCACCGGCCACATCGGCATCTTCACCGCGAAGGATGCGAAGAAGGCCAGCCACAACCATGTCTGCAGTTCCGCCGGGAAGTCGTAGGCGAGCAGCGTCGGGATATCGGTCGTGCCGGACGTCCAGTACATCGCCATGATGGCGAGCAGCATCAGCACCGAGCCGAGCAGCGTGTAGAGGAAGAACTTGAAACTCGCATAGACGCGACGCTTGCCTCCCCACACGCCGATGATGATGAACATCGGGATGAGGCCCGCCTCGAAGAACACGTAGAACAGCACGATGTCGAGCGCGCAGAACACGCCGATCATCAGCGTCTCGAGGATGAGGAAGGAGATCATGTACTCCTTCACGCGCTTGTCGATCGAATCCCACGACGCCAGGATGCACAGCGGCATCAGAAATGTCGTCAGGATCACGAACAGCATCGAGATGCCGTCCACGCCCATCTTGTAGCTCAGGCCGCTATCGAGCCAGGCCGCCTGCTCCACGAACTGGAAGCCGGGATTGCCGTTGTCGAAACCCGTCCAGATGAACAGCGACACGATGAAGGTGAACACCGTCGTCAGCAGCGCCACGCTGCGGATGTTACGGCGCGCGTTCTCGCCCTCGTCCCGGATCACAAGGATCAGGAACGCGCCGGCCAGCGGCAGAAAGGTAACGAGCGAAAGGATAGGCACGCCCGACATCAGAAGGAGCTCCCAAGCATCATCCAGGTGACCAGCGCAGCGACGCCGATCAGCATGGCGAAGGCATAGTGGTAGAGATAGCCGGTCTGCAGCTTGACGACGCGATTGGTCACGTCGACCACCCGCGCTGAAATGCCGTCAGGTCCGAGCCCGTCGATCAGCCATCCATCCCCCTTCTTCCAGAGGAAGTAGCCGAGGCGCTTGGCCGGCTTGACCAGCAGGAAGTCGAACAGTTCGTCGAAGTACCACTTGTTCAGGAGGAACTGGTACAGCCCGCGGTGCTGGGCGGCGAGCCGCACCGGCGTCTCCGGCGAGCGCAGGTAGAACTGCACCGCGACGAGGAAGCCGACCAGCATGGCGACGAACGGCGCCAGCTTCACCCAGAGCGGCACGTGGTGGAACTCGTCGAGGATCTCGTTGCCGGGCAGCGTGAACAGCGCTCCCTTCCAGAAGCCCGCATAGGCGTCGCCGATGAACTCGTGGTGGAAGACCACGCCGGCGAACAGCGCGCCGATGGCGAGCAGGACGAGCGGCACGAGCATCACCGGAGGCGACTCGTGGACGTGGTGCATGACGTCCGCGGTCGCGCGAGGCTGGCCGTGGAAGGTCATGAAGATCAGACGCCACGAATAGAAGCTCGTGAACACCGCCGCCACGACGAGCATGGTGAACGCAAACGTCGCCATCGCATTGTGGCCGACGAAGGCGCCTTCGATGATGGCGTCCTTGGAGAAGAAGCCGGCGGTGCCGATGATCGTCGCCGGGATGCCGACGCCGGTCAGCGCCAGCGTGCCGATGATCATCATCCAATAGGTCACCGGGATCAGCTTCCTGAGGCCGCCCATCTTGCGCATGTCCTGCTCGTCGGACACGGCGTGGATGACCGAGCCCGAACCGAGGAACAGCAGCGCCTTGAAGAAGGCGTGCGTGAACAGATGGAAGATCGCCGCGGAGTAGAAGCCGAGGCCGAGCGCCACGAACATGTAGCCGAGCTGCGAGCAGGTCGAGTAGGCGATGACGCGCTTGATGTCGTTCTGCACGAGGCCGACCGTCGCCGCGAAGATCGCGGTGAAGGCGCCGATGAAGGTCACCACCGTCAGCGCCGTGACGGAGTGCTCGAAGATCGGAGACAGGCGCGCCAGCATGAACACGCCCGCGGTCACCATCGTGGCGGCGTGGATGAGGGCCGACACCGGCGTCGGGCCTTCCATCGCGTCCGGCAGCCAGGTGTGCAGCGGCACCTGCGCCGACTTGCCCATCGCGCCCATGAAGAGCAGCAGGCAGACGACGGTCAGCGCAGCGGACTTGTCGAGCGCATAGCCGAGGAAATTGAGCACGGTGTCGCCGCCGGCGGCCACTGCCGCGCCCTCTTGTGCAGCTTCAGCCGGCAGATAGGTCGCTGCGTTCGCGAAAATGGTCCCGAAGTCGACAGAGCCGAACAGGACGAAGACGCCGAACATGCCGAGCAGGAAGCCGAAGTCGCCGACGCGGTTGACGACGAAGGCCTTGATGGCAGCGGCGTTGGCCGACGGCTTCTTGTACCAGAAACCGATCAGCAGGTAGGACGCCAGGCCGACACCCTCCCACCCGAAGAACATCTGCACCAGATTGTTCGACGTCACCAGCATCAGCATGGCGAAGGTGAACAGCGACAGATAGCCGAAGAAGCGCGGGCGGTGCGGATCGTGGTGCATGTACCCGATCGAGTAGATGTGCACGAGCGCCGACACCGTGTTGACCACGACCAGCATGACGACCGTCAGCGTGTCGATGCGCAGTTCCCAATTCGCCTGCAGCGCGCCGGAGTCGAGGAAGCGCAGCACGGGAATCGTGAAGGCTTCGACCTCGCTGAACCCGACCTGGAAGAACGCCACCCATGACAGGACAGCCGAGACCACCAGGAAACCGGAGGTGATGTATTCCGAGGCCTTGGCTCCGAGCTGCGTGCCCAGCAGGCCGACGATCAGGAAGCCGAGAAGCGGAAGGAAGACGATTGCGTGATACATGGGATCGACCGTCAGCCCTTCATCATGTTGACGTCTTCGACCGCGATCGAACCGCGGTTACGGAAGAAGACGACGAGGATCGCCAGGCCGATCGCGGCTTCTGCGGCGGCCACGGTGAGCACGAACAGAGCGAACACCTGCCCGACGAGATCGCCGAGCGCCGCCGAGAACGCCACGAAGTTCAGGTTCACCGCGAGCAGGATCAGCTCGACGGACATCAGGATCACGATCACGTTCTTGCGGTTCAGGAAGATTCCGAACACGCCAAGGGTGAACAGCACCGCCGATACGGTGAGATAATGTGCAATGCCGACATCCATCGTCAGATGCCCTTCCCCGTCTCGACTTTTTTGATCTCGATCGCCGTCGCCGGCGTGCGTGCCACCTGCGCCGGAATGTTCTGACGCTTGATGCCCGGCTTGTGGCGCAGCGTCAGCACGATGGCCCCGATCATCGCCACCAGCAGGATCAGGCCGGCGATCTGGAAGTAGAACACGTAGCCCGTGTAGAGCACGTCACCCAGCGCCGCCGTATTGGAACGCGTTGCGATGTCCGGTGTCGGCAGCGCGATCGAGCCTGCCAATTCAGGCGCGAACGTATAGCCGCCTAGGACGACGATCAGCTCGGCAACCAGGATCAGGCCGACGAGCGCGCCCACAGGCGCATACTGAAGCGCACCCTGCTTGAACTCGGCGAAATCGACGTCGAGCATCATCACCACGAACAGGAAGAGCACCGCCACCGCGCCGACATAGACGACCAGCAGGATCATCGCGAGGAACTCCGCGCCCGTAAGCAGGAACAGAGCGGCCGCGTTGAAAAAGGTGAGGATGAGATAAAGCACTGAATGCACAGGGTTACGCGCGGAAATGACCATGAAGGCCGCCGCGATCGCAACAAAGGCGAACAGATAGAAGAATATCGCCCCTAGTCCACTCAGCATCGGGTCACCCGATCATCCCTTCGTACCAAGGCCGTTCGTTGCGGCCTGTCCGTCCTCGCGCTTCGCCTTTGGCGAATTCGCGCGTTCCTTAGACGGACCGTCGTGGTTCGTCCATGCGATATTGCGTCGGCAGCCGAATGCTGCACACCTTGTCGTCCCGAAACGGGGCGAACGGTTTGTCCTGCGGCTACCTGTAGGGCGAATCCAGCGCGATGTTGCGCGCGATCTCGCGCTCCCACCGGTCGCCATTCGCCAGCAACTTTTCCTTGTCGTAGTAGAGTTCCTCGCGCGTCTCCGTCGAGAACTCGAAGTTCGGCCCCTCGACGATCGCGTCGACCGGGCAGGCCTCCTGGCAGAAGCCGCAATAGATGCACTTCACCATGTCGATGTCGTAGCGCACGGTGCGGCGCGTGCCGTCGTTACGGCGCGGTCCCGCCTCGATGGTGATGGCCTGCGCCGGGCAGATCGCCTCGCAGAGCTTGCAGGCGATGCAGCGCTCTTCGCCGTTCGGGTAGCGGCGCAGCGCGTGTTCGCCGCGGAAGCGCGGGCTGATCGGCCCCTTCTCGTGCGGATAGTTGATCGTGTACTTCGGCCGGAAGAACTGGCGCATCGACAGGAAGAAGGCGCCGACAAATTCTTTCAGCAGCAGCGACTTGGCGGCTTGGGCTAGCGCTGTCATGTCTATTCTCCAGCAATGAGCGGGGCGACGAACCACCCCACCACCGGGAGCAGGATGAACTGCACGATCCCGGTAACGTTCAGAACGCGCTTGGTCTCTGCCAGCTCGACCCGGGTCGAGAGCCGGCGGATGAACCAGAATTCGGCGGCCGCGACGACGAGGCCGGCAAGCGCACCGATGGCGGCGACGGACATCACGAGATCCCCGTCAGCTTGAGGAAGGCCGCGGTGATGACCACCATCGCCAGCGAGATCGGCAGGAACACCTTCCAACCCAGGCGCATCAGCTGGTCATAGCGGTAGCGCGGCACGAAGGCCTTCACCATGGCGAACATGAAGAACACCATGCAGACCTTGAGCACGAACCAGATCACGCCCGGCACCCAGGTGAACGGCGCGAAGTCAAATGGCGGCAGCCATCCGCCGAGGAACAGGATTGTGGTCAGCGCGCACATCAGCACGATCGCGACGTACTCGCCCAGGAAGAAGAGCAGGAACGGCGTCGAGGAGTATTCGATCATGTGGCCGGCGACGAGTTCCGACTCGGCCTCGACCAGGTCGAAGGGCGGCCGGTTCGTCTCAGCCAGCGCCGAGATGAAGAACACCACGAACATCGGGAACAGGGCGAGCCAGTGCCAGTCGAGCAGGCTGTTGGGCAGGCCGAGGCGAGTGCCGAGGCCATCCTGCTGGGACAGCACGATGTCGGTCAGGTTGAGCGAACCGACGCAGAGAAGCACGGTGATGATCACGAAGCCGATCGAGACTTCATACGACACCATCTGCGCAGCAGAACGCAACGCGCCGAGGAAGGGATACTTCGAGTTCGACGCCCAGCCGCCCATGATCACGCCATAGACCTCAAGCGAGGAGATGGCGAAGACGTAGAGGATGCCGACATTGATGTTGGCGACAGCCCACCCATCGCTGACCGGGATGACGGCCCAGGCGGCCATGGCGAGGACCGCCGACACCACCGGGGCGAGCAGGAACACGCCCTTGTTGGCGCCGGATGGGATCACCGGCTCCTTGAAGACGAACTTCAGGAGGTCGGCGAAAGCCTGCAGCAGGCCCCACGGGCCGACCACGTTCGGGCCGCGACGCAGCTGGACCGCGGCCCAGATCTTGCGATCGGCATAAAGTATGTACGCCACGAAGATGAGCAGCACGACGAGCAGCACGACCGACTTCAGCAGTACGATCAGCGCTGGCAGCACGTAGACAGAAAAGAAGTCTTCCATGTCGGGTCTCTACTCGGCGGCCTGCTTGAAGCCATTCTTGGCAAGGGCCGAACACTCGGCCATCACCGCGGAGGCGCGTGCGATGGGGTTGGTCAGGTAGAAGTCGCCGACTGCAGAGACGAAGGCTCCGCCGCCGAGGCGGCCGGTCAGCCTGGACGCGTTTGCGATGTCGGCAGCCGAACCGCGCGCGATCTGGTCGATCGCGGCCAGGTGCGGATAGTCGGCATAGAGTTTTTGGCGCAGCGCCGGCAGCGAATCGAAAGGCAGGCGCTTACCGAGCACGTCCGAAAGCGCGCGCAGGATCGCCCAGTCCTCGCGGGCATCGCCGGGGGCGAAGCCTGCGCGGTTGGTCATCTGGACGCGACCTTCGGTGTTGACGTAGGTGCCGGACTTCTCGGTGTAGGCCGATCCCGGCAGGATCACGTCGGCGCGGTGGGCGCCGGCATCGCCATGGGTGCCGACGTAGACGACGAAGGCATTGGCGGCCTTGGAGAGATCCAGTTCGTCGGCGCCTAGCAGGAAGAGCACGTTGCTGCCCTCGAGGAGGCCTTGCGCGTCCTTGCCGCCCTCGCCCGGCACGAAGCCGATGTCGAGACCGCCGACGCGTGCGGCAGCGGTGTGCAGGACGGCAAAACCGTTCCAGTCCTCGGTGACCGCACCGGTCGCCGCAGCGAGCTTCGCCGCAAGACCCAGCACGGCAGCGCCATCGTCGCGTGCGAGCGCGCCTTGGCCGACGATGATCAGCGGGTGCTTGGCGTTCTGCAGGGTGGCGAAGAACGCGCCATTGCCGGCAGCGAGATCCTTCAGCGTGTCGGTTCCGGCGCCGAGGCGCTCGTAGTCGTAGCGCGTGTCGCCAACCTCTCCGATGACGCCGACCGGCAATTTGCCGACGCGCCAGCGCTTGCGGATGCGGGCGTTGAGCACCGACGCCTCATAGCGCGGGTTGGCGCCGATGATGAGCACGGCGTCCGCCTGCTCGATGCCCTCGATGGTCGGATTGAAGATGTAGCTGCCGCGGCCGAGCGCCGGGTCGAGCGCCGCGCCATCCTGGCGGCAATCGAGATTGGGCGAGCCGAGCGACTGCATCAACAGCTTGAGCGCGTACATCTCCTCGACGGCCGACAGGTCGCCGGCGATCGCGCCGATCTTGTCCGCCGACGTGCGCGACACCGCGTCCTTGACCGCAGCGAAGGCCTCGGCCCAGCTGGCGGGCGTCAGGCGACCGTTCTTACGCACATAAGGGCGGTCGAGGCGCTGCGAGCGCAGGCCGTCCCAGATGTAGCGGGTCTTGTCGGAGATCCACTCCTCGTTCACCTGCTCGTTGACGCGCGGCAGGATGCGCATGACCTCGCGGCCGCGCGCATCGACGCGGATCGCCGAGCCGACGGCGTCCATCACGTCGATGGATTCGGTCTTGCTCAGTTCCCACGGACGCGCCTGGAAAGCGTAGGGCTTCGAGGTCAGCGCGCCGACCGGGCAAAGGTCGACGACGTTGCCCTGCAGCTCCGAGGTCATCGCCTGTTCGAGGTAGGTCGTGATCTCGGCATCCTCGCCGCGGCCGATGAGGCCGAGCTCGGAAATGCCTGCAACTTCAGTGGTGAAGCGGACGCAGCGCGTGCAATGGATGCAGCGCGTCATGATCGTCTTCACCAGCGGGCCGATGTACTTGTCCTCGACCGCGCGCTTGTTCTCCTTGTAGCGCGAACCGTCGAGACCGAAGGCCATCGCCTGGTCCTGCAGGTCGCACTCGCCGCCCTGGTCGCAGATCGGGCAATCCAGCGGATGGTTGATGAGCAGGAACTCCATCACGCCTTCGCGGGCCTTCTTGACCATCGGCGTGTTGGTGAACATCTCCGGCAGCTCGCCGTTCGGGCCCGGACGCAGGTCCTTGACGCCGACTGCGCAGCTCGCCTGCGGCTTGGGCGGACCGCCCTTCACCTCGACGAGGCACATGCGGCAGTTGCCGGCGATCGACAGCCGTTCGTGGAAGCAGAAGCGCGGCACCTCGGCGCCAGCCTCTTCCGCCGCCTGAAGCAGCGTGTAGTGGTCGGGTACCTCGATTTCTTTCCCGTCGACCTTGAGCTTAGCCATCTTGCCTCAAAACCCCGCGGCGTTGCCGCACATTCCATTCATCCGCGCAACGCGCGATCCGTCTTCCCTGTCGGCTCAGACGCCGTCGTAGAAAGTGCCCCGGACGGGGCTGCTGGATACGATCTCCTCGAGCATCGATCCCCAGTAGCGCTGCGACATCTCCGCGGCTCCGGAGACGGCGCCGAACCACATCCCGAACGCCTGACCGGCGAGCCCCAGGCCGAGCGCAGACAGCGCCATCGCGCCGCCAGCCGGATGCACGGTCAGATTGACCGCACTTGCCAGCTTGCTCGCAGATGTGGCCGCCGCGTCCTTCATTCCGCAGCCACCAGATCCAGCTCTGCCCGGTGGGCGTTGCGGGTGAACTCGTCGATGCGCCGCTCGATCTCCGGGCGGAAGTGCCGGATCAGGCCCTGGATCGGCCAGGCTGCAGCATCGCCGAGGGCACAGATCGTATGACCCTCGACCTGCTTGGTGACGTCGAGCAGCATGTCGATCTCGCGCTTCTGCGCCTCGCCGCGCACCAGGCGCTCCATGACGCGCCACATCCAGCCCGTGCCCTCGCGGCACGGCGTGCACTGGCCGCAGCTCTCGTGCTTGTAGAAATAGGCAAGCCTGGCGATCGCCTTCACGATGTCGGTCGACTTGTCCATGACGATCACGGCTGCCGTGCCGAGGCCCGACTTCAGGTCGCGGAGCGAATCGAAGTCCATCGGCGCGTCGATGATCTGCTCTGCAGGCACCAGCGGCACGGACGAGCCGCCGGGGATCACCGCGAGCAGGTTGTCCCAGCCGCCGCGGATGCCGCCGCAATGCCTGTCGATCAGCTCCCGAAACGGGATCGACATCGCTTCCTCGACGGTGCACGGATTGTTGACGTGGCCGGAGATGCAGAAAAGCTTGGTGCCGGCGTTGTTCGGGCGTCCGAACGACGAGAACCAGGCCGCGCCGCGGCGCAGGATCGTCGGCGGCACCGCGATCGACTCGACGTTGTTGACGGTCGTCGGGCAGCCATAGAGGCCGACATTGGCCGGGAACGGCGGCTTCAACCGAGGCTGGCCCTTCTTGCCTTCCAGGCTCTCGAGAAGTGCCGTCTCCTCGCCGCAGATATAGGCGCCTGCGCCGTGATGGACATAGACGTCGAGGTCGTAGCCGTTCTTGTTGTTCTTGCCGATCAGGCGGGCCTCATAGGCCTCGTCGATCGCCCGCTGCAGGGCCTCACGCTCGCGCATGAACTCGCCGCGCACATAGATGTACGCTGCGATCGCGCCCATGGCGAAGCCGGCGATCAGGCAGCCTTCGACCAGAGAGTGAGGATCGTGCCGCAGGATGTCGCGATCCTTGCAGGTTCCGGGCTCGGACTCGTCGGCGTTGACGACCAGGTAGCTCGGGCGGCCGTCGCTCTGCTTCGGCATGAACGACCATTTCAGGCCGGTCGGGAAGCCAGCGCCGCCGCGGCCGCGCAGGCCTGACGCCTTCACCTCGTTGATGATCCAGTCGCGGCCCTTCTCGATGATGGCCTTGGTGCCATCCCAGTGGCCGCGCGCCATCGCACCCTTCAGCGAACGGTCGAACTGACCGTAGATGTTGGTGAAGATGCGGTCCTTATCTTGCAGCATATCCCTACCTCAGACCGGCTTCTTACCGAAGACGCGAACGTATTCGGCGACCCCGCCCTTGGCGAGCGCCTTGGCCTGCTTGGCCCAGTCGTCCCGCTCGATGCGCCCCTTGAAGTTCAGGTAGCCGTCCACCCACTCGCGCTCCGCCTTCTTCCAACCCGCCACCTGGGCGAACGTGAAGATGCCGAGTTCGTGGAGGATGCCCTCGATCTTCGGCCCGACGCCGGAGATCAGCTTCAGATCGTCCACCGCTGCCGGCCGCGTGATACCGGCCGGGCGGCTCTTGTCGTCCAGGGATGGCTTCGACGCGGACTGGCCGGTTGCGCCGATCGGCTTTCCCTTGAGCATTTCCGGCGCCACGAACGACGCCCGCTCCGCCTTGACCGCGGCGCCCTTGCGCTGCTTGTCGACTATTTCGACCGCCGGCTCGGCCTTGTTTGCCTTATCGGCATCCACTGCAGGCGCCTTCGCGCTGGTAGCCTTTTCGGTCGCTGCGTCGGACTTTACCGGCGACGGTGTCTTCAGCGTCCCGTTGGTCTCGGCGGCATAGGTCTTCGGCTTCGCGGCCTTCGAAGGCGGCACGGTAGCCTCCGCGCCTGCCGAGGTTCTGGGCTCCCGGGCGTGAGCGCTCTTGATCAGGCCGCGCTCGTCGGTCAGCGACGTCAGGCCCGCCAGCGGAGCGGACGTCATGCGGCCGTTCTGCGGTCCCGTGGGCACCGAAGCCCCCTTGCCGGCCTCGAACGCGTCGATGATCTCGGCGAGACGCTCGGGCGTCAGGTCCTCGTAGGTGTCCTTGAAGATCGTCACCATCGGCGCGTTCACGCATGCGCCGGCGCATTCCACTTCCTCCCACGACAGGCTGCCGTCGGCATTGGTGTGGTGCGGCTCGGGATGGATCTTCGAGCGGCAGACGTCCATCAGGGCTTCCGAGCCGCGCAGCATGCAGGGCGTCGTGCCGCAGACCTGCACGTGGGCGCGGGTGCCGACCGGCTTCAGCTGGAACTGGGTGTAGAAGGTGGCGACTTCGAGCGCGCGGATGTAGGGCATGCCGAGCATGTCGGCGATCGCCTCGATGGCGGCCTTGGTCACCCAGCCTTCCTGCTCCTGTGCGAGCATCATCAGCGGAATGACGGCCGACTGCTCGCGGCCTTTCGGGTACTTTGCGATCCAGGTCTGCGCCTGCGCAGTCATCGCCGCGTTGAAGGCGAAGGTGGCTGGCTGGACGCTGGCGTCTGCTAGTCTGCGAACGGACATTTAGCGGTCAACCTCACCAAACACGATGTCGAGGGAGCCGAGAACGGCGGAGACGTCGGCCAGCATGTGACCGCGGCACATGAAATCCATGGCCTGCAGGTGCGCGAAGCCCGGCGCGCGCAGCTTGCAGCGGTACGGCTTGTTGGTCCCGTCGGAGACCAGGTAAACGCCGAACTCGCCCTTTGGCGCCTCGACGGCCGCATAGACCTCGCCGGCCGGCACGCGATAGCCTTCGGTGTAGAGCTTGAAGTGATGGATCAGCGCTTCCATCGACCGCTTCATCGCCTGCCGCTTCGGCGGGACGACCTTGCCGTCGAGGTTGGAAACCGGGCCGACCTTCTCCTTGCCCAGCAGCCTGTCGACGCACTGTCGCATGATCTTGGCCGACTGGCGCATCTCCTCGACGCGGATCAGGTAGCGGTCGTAGCAGTCGCCGTTCTTGCCGATCGGGATGTCGAATTCCATCTCGGGATAGCACTCGTACGGCTGCGACTTGCGCAGATCCCACGCGGCGCCCGATCCGCGAACCATGACGCCCGAAAAACCCCAGGCCCACGCGTCCTCGAGCGAGACCACGCCGATGTCGACGTTGCGCTGCTTGAAGATGCGGTTGGGCGTCAGCAGGTCGTCGAGGTCCTGCACCGTCTTCAGGAACGGATCGATCCACTTGCCGATATCCTCGACCAGCTTCTCCGGCAGATCCTGATGGACGCCGCCCGGCCGGAAGTAGGCCGCATGCATGCGGGCGCCGCAGGCGCGCTCGTAGAACACCATCAGCTTCTCGCGCTCCTCGAAGCCCCACAGCGGCGGCGTCAGCGCGCCGACGTCCATGGCCTGCGTGGTGACGTTGAGCAGGTGCGAGAGGATGCGACCGATCTCGGAATAGAGGACGCGGATGAGCTGCCCGCGCTTCGGCACTTCGATGCCCAGCAGCCGCTCCACGGCGAGCGCGAAGGCATGCTCCTGGTTCATCGGCGCGACGTAGTCCAGCCGGTCGAAATAGGGGATTGCCTGGAGATAGGTCTTCGCCTCGATCAGCTTCTCGGTGCCGCGGTGCAACAGGCCGATATGCGGATCGACACGGTCGACAACCTCGCCGTCGAGCTCGAGCACGAGGCGAAGCACGCCGTGCGCAGCAGGATGCTGCGGCCCGAAATTGATGTTGAAGTTACGAACGTTATGCTCGGTCATTGCAACGTGCCTTCAGCGTCGGAGACGCCAGTTACTCCAGATAGCCGAACAGGAAACCCTGTCCGAACACCGTGTAGGCCGCGGCCGCTATTATCACCACGGCCAGCCCCTTGCCGACCGCCTCGCTTCTGCCGGACAGCAGCCGTGAGACGATCCGAAGCGCATAGATCAGCAGCGCCACCAGCACGCAGATGATGACGAGCGCCGCAAGCAGCCTTGGCATCGACGATCAACCTCATTTGGCTTTCTCGTCGCCGGGCAACACGTAGTCCGTCCCTTCCCAGGGCGACAGGAAGTCGAAATTCCGGAATTCCTGCTTCAATTCCACCGGTTCGTAGACGACGCGCTTGGCTTCGTCGTCGTAGCGAACCTCGACGAACCCGGTCAGCGGAAAATCCTTGCGCAGCGGATGCCCCTCGAAACCGTAGTCGGTGAGGAGGCGGCGCAGGTCCGGGTGACCCGAGAAGAGAATGCCATAAAGGTCGTACGCTTCGCGCTCGAACCAGTCGGCGCCCGGATAGACCGGTGTGGCGGACGGCACCATCGTGTCCTCGTCCACCTTCACCTTCACGCGGATGCGCTGATTCTGGCGGGGCGACAGCAGGTGGTAGACGACATCGAACCGCTTCTCGCGGGCCGGATAGTCGGCGCCCGAGATGTCGATGAACGACACGAACTGGCACTGCGCGTCGCGCTTGAGGAAGGTCAGCACGTCGATCACATCGTGCGGCTCGACCGTCACCGTCAGCTCGCCGTAGGCGACCAGGGCCTCGCCGATCTTCGAACCGAGCTTCTCGCCGAGATAGGCGGAGAGTTCGTTCATGGCTTCGCTCATTGCATTCACCGCTCGATCGTGCCGGTGCGGCGGATCTTCTTCTGCAGAAGAAGGATGCCGTAGAGCAGCGCCTCGGCCGTGGGCGGGCAGCCGGGCACATAGATGTCCACCGGCACCACGCGGTCGCAGCCGCGCACCACGGAGTAGGAATAGTGATAGTAGCCGCCGCCATTGGCGCAGGAGCCCATCGAGATGACGTAGCGCGGCTCCGGCATCTGGTCGTAGACCTTGCGAAGCGCCGGCGCCATCTTGTTGGTCAGCGTGCCGGCGACGATCATCACGTCCGACTGGCGCGGAGAGGCGCGCGGCGCGATGCCGAAGCGCTCGGCGTCGTAGCGCGGCATGGAGATGTGCATCATCTCCACGGCGCAGCAGGCCAGGCCGAACGTCATCCACATCAGCGAGCCGGTGCGCGCCCAGGTGATCAGCGCCTCCGAGGATGTGACCAGGAAACCCTTGTCGGAAAGCTCGTTGTTCAGCTCGCCGAAGAAGCGGTCATCCGACCCGATCGGCTTACCCGTATTCGGATCGATGATGCCCTTCGGGCGGGGTGCGACGAGCGTCGTGGAACCGTCGTTCAATCCCATTCCAGCGCTCCCTTCTTCCATTCATAGATGAAGCCAATCGTGAGCACGCCAAGGAACACCATCATCGACCAGAATCCGAACATGCCGATCTCCCCGAACGACACCGCCCACGGGAACAGGAATGCGACTTCTAGATCGAAGATGATGAAAAGGATGGACACGAGATAGAAGCGCACATCGAATTTCATGCGCGCATCGTCGAATGCATTGAAGCCACACTCGTATGCGGAGAGTTTTTCCGGGTCCGGATTGCGATAGGCGACCAGGAACGGCGCGACCACGAGCGCGATGCCGATGACCAGCGCGACAGCGATGAAGATTACGACGGGTAGGTAGGAACTCAATAACTCGTTCATCGCACGGCGCCTCGTTTCGACCCGACCTCCGGAGATTTGAATTTGAACCGGATTTAGCTGCCGCCCTTGCGGCGGCCGGTCTGCCGAAAAGTCATGTTGCAACGCGGCGAGCGTTAGCGCAGGCACCCGGGGGAAGCAAGCCCAACCTGACCTTCTGACGCCACAAATAGGCGCACGATGCGCTTTGTTTTCTTTACTCGTTTACTCCACTTTTACGGCTGACGTACAGGCACGGTCGAGACAAAGCTGTCGCGCCATGTCAGCAGTGTTGCAATCGTCGGCTTGCACGACTGCCCGCCTTCGGGAACACGATTTCCGCGGGGTACGCCGGGAAACGGACGGCGCTGGTGATCGCGAGGAGCACAGCGGAATCGATGAGAAGCGACAGCATGTCACTCAAGGCCGCGCGCAGGATCGCGCTTGCCGCGCAGGGCTTCGGCGAAGGCAGGTCCGAAGCGCCGCCCACCCGGCGAAAGCTCGACCGCACAGTGAGTCGGCTCGGGCTCCTGCAGATCGACTCCGTAAGCGCCGTGGTGCGCGCCCACTACATGCCCCTCTTCTCGCGGCTCGGCCCCTACCCGATGGCGTCCCTCGACGAACGGGCGTCCAAAAAGCCGCGGCGGCTGTTCGAATACTGGGCGCACGAAGCCTCCCTGTTGCCGATCGACACCTGGCCGCTGATGCAGTGGAGGATGCGCCGAGCCGCCGCGGGCCAGGGCATCTACAAGCAGCTCGCCGCGTTCGGGCGGGAGCGCAAGGCCTTCGTCGACGAGATCTATCAGGAGGTGCGCACGCGCGGCCCGATCGCGGCGTCCGGGATCGACGGGCACAAGGGTTCCGGCGGCTGGTGGGGCTGGAGCGATGCCAAGCACGCCTTCGAATGGCTGTTCTGGGCGGGCCGCATCACCACCGCGTCGCGCCGGGGCTTCGAACGCCTCTATGACCTGCCGGAGAGGGTGATCCCGGCGGAAATCCTGTCCAGGCCGGCGCCTTCGGAGCCGGATGCCCAGCGGCAGCTCCTTGGAATCGCCGCGAAGGCGCTGGGCATCGGCACCGCCGCCTGCTTTCGCGACTATTTCCGCCAGTCGCCCGAGGCCGCCAAGGCGCACATTCCCGAACTGGTGGAGGCGGGCGAGATCCTTCCTGTCCGTGTGGCAGGATGGGAGCAGCGGCAGGTCTACCTGCACCGCGACGCCAGATTGCCGCGGAAGATCGAGGCGCGGGCGCTGCTGGCCCCGTTCGATCCCCTTGTATTCGAACGCACGCGCGCGGAGCGGCTGTTCGGCTTCCGCTATCGGATCGAGATCTACACGCCCGCGGAAAAGCGGCAGCACGGCTACTACGTTCTGCCCTTCCTGCTCGGCGATTCGCCGGTCGCCCGCGTCGATGTGAAGGCTGACCGCCCCGCCGGCGTCTTGCGCGTCCACGCGGCATTCGCCGAGTCCGGCGCTCCGTCCGACACTGCGGCAGAGCTGGCCGAGGAGTTTCGCCTCATGCAGGGCTGGCTCGGGCTCGACGCCACCGAGGTCACCCCTGCCGGCGACCTCGGCCCTGCCCTCGCCCGCCAGTTCTGAGAAGCCCCGGCACCGCGAGCCGGACGGCTCAGGCTCCGGCCGCAAAAGCCTCGCGGAGGCGTTCGTGAGGCGCGAGTGCACCGCGAACCTGCACGACCGATGCCGCCACGCGGTGAGCACGCTTCGCCGCATCGGCAGGAGCTTCACCGCGCAACCTTGCCGCGAGATAGGCGCCGTTGAACGAATCGCCCGCCCCCGTGGTGTCCAAGGCGTTGACCGTGTTCGCGGGCACTTCCGTTGCTCCTGACCGATCCACGACGAGGGCCGGCATCTCGCCGTTCTTCACCGCAGCCTCGGGAACGCCCGCGCTGCGCAGCCTGGCGGCCGTCGCAGCCGGATCGGCGTCGCCGTAGAGCGTCTCCTCGTCAGGAAAGGTCGGCAGCGCGATGTCGCAGGCCGCCAGCGCCTCGTCGAACGCCGCGCGCGCGTCATCCGCGGAACTCCAAAGACGTGGGCGATAGTTTGGATCGAAGGCGACCAGGCTGCCCGCACGACGGGCCGTGGCGAGCGCCGAGACCAGCACGCGGCGCGCAGCGGGCTCCAGGATTGCCAGCGTGATGCCCGAGAAATAGACGAGATCCCTCTTGGCGAGGCTGGCGGCAAGGGCGGCGGGGTCTGACGCGAGCTGGCGTGCGGCCGCATCGTTGCGCCAATAGGTGAAGGAGCGTTCCGCGCCATTGAGCGTGATCGCGTAGAGACCGGGCCGCGCCCCCTTGATCCGCGGGCTCGACGCTATGCCGACGCCACTCTCCTTCAGGAAGTCGATCTGCCGCTCCGAGAACGGATCGTCGCCGAAGGCGCTGACATAGTCCGTCGCCATTCCAGGCTCGACGAGCGCACGCAGGGTCCAGAGCGTGTTGAACGTGTCGCCCGCATAGCCCATTCGCCAGTTTCCACCGTCGCCGCCCGACAGCTCCAGCATGCACTCCCCGACGGACGCGATTCCCGTGTTTGCCATGTGACCTCCTGGATCCTGCGCGCCGCATTAGCTCGGCAGGCCGGAATTATCCAGCGGTCGCCTACCGATCCTTGACGGTCTCCATTGCCACGAAGGTGGACGTCTGCGCCACATGCGGCAGCGCCGAGATCTTCTCGCCCAGCACACGCCGGTAGGCCGCGATGTCCCTTGTGCGGACCTTGAGCAGGTAGTCGAAACTGGCAGCCATCATATGGCACTGCTCGATCTCGGGCGTATCCCTGGCAGCCCTGTTGAAGGCGTCGAGCGCCGCCGAGCGTGTGTCAGAGAGCTTGACCTGGACGAATGCCACGTGCCCCTCCCCCATCTTCTCGCGATTGACGATCGCCGCGTAGCCACGGATGTAGCCTTCCGCCTCCAGCCGCTTGACCCTCGCCTGCACGGGCGTCTTGGACAGCCCCACCTTTTCGGCCAGCTCCGCCATGGACAGGCGGCCGTTGCGCGACAGGGCCTGGATGATGGCTCGGTCGAAGCGGTCTATTTGATCTGCGTCCGCCACAATATCAGTCCAAAGGAATTATCACTCGCATAATCTTTGGACCAAATGACCTGATTTTGCAACGAAATCGGTCCATGGCCTTCGGTTCAGTCATGCTATTTGGCGGCAAGGGAGCCGCTTGCGGCAAGCCTCATTCGGGATCACTCTCACCGCCATCGAGGGCCAGCCATGTCGTCCAGCAAGCTTGAAGCGATTCGCAGCGAGATCCGCGCGAACTACCTGCCCGACGAGACAGAGGCGGTGGCCCGCCTGGCAGCCGCAACGGAACTCTCCGTCGACAGGCGTGCGGAGATCGTCCGCCGCGCCGGCGACCTCGTTCGCGCGGTGCGCGCATCGTCCGACCCGCGGCTGATGGAGGTCTTCCTTTCCGCCTATGGCCTGTCCACCAAGGAGGGCGTCGCCCTGATGTGCCTGGCGGAAGCTCTGCTGCGCGTACCGGACACCGAAACCATCGATGAACTGATCCGCGACAAGATCGCGCCGCATGACTGGTCGGGTCACACCGGGGGATCGAGTTCCATCTTCGTCAACGCCTCGACCTGGGCGCTCATGCTGACCGGGCGCGTGCTCGACGAGAGCGAGGGTGGGGTCGAGGGCATCCTGCGCGGCATGGTCCGGCGGCTGGGCGAGCCGGTGATACGCACCGCCGTTTCGGCGGCCATGCGCGAGATGGGAGAGCAGTTCGTACTCGGGCGCACTATCTCCGAGGCCGTCAGGCGCGGCCGCGCGATGATCTCGAAGGGCTATCTCTATTCCTTCGACATGCTTGGCGAGGCGGCGCGCACCGAAGCCGACGCGCTGCGCTATCACCGCGCCTACGCGGACGCCATAGCCGCACTCGCCAGCAGTTCGTCCGGCGCCGACACCCGCTACAACCACGGCATCTCGGTGAAGCTCTCGGCGCTTCATCCCCGCTACGAGGTCTCCCAGCGCGAGACGATGCTGCCGGTGATGATCGACGGCCTGCGCTCCCTTGCGCTGGCGGCGCGATCGGCCGGCATGGGCCTCAACGTGGACGCCGAGGAGGCAGACCGCCTCGACCTCTCGCTCGACGTCATCGAGGGCGTGCTCAGCGAGCCTCAGCTCGCCGACTGGCACGGTTTCGGCGTGGTCGTGCAGGCCTACGGCCCGCGCGCGGCCTTCGCCATCGACTGGCTCTACGAGCTGGCCGCCCGCCTGGACCGGCGCATCATGGTCCGCCTTGTCAAGGGCGCGTACTGGGACACCGAGATCAAGCGCGCGCAGACCATGGGTCTTTCCGGCTACCCGGTCTTCACCCGCAAGCCGAATACCGACGTTTCCTACCTCGCCTGCGCGCGAAAACTGCTGTCGATGACGGACCGCATATATCCACAGTTCGCGACCCACAACGCGCACACCGTCGCCGCGGTGCTGGCGATGGCGTCGGATCGCGAGAGCTTCGAGTTCCAGCGTCTCCACGGCATGGGTGAGGCGCTTCACGAGACGGTGCGCAAGCAGGAAGGCACGCGCTGCCGCATCTATGCGCCGGTCGGCGCGCATTCGGACCTGCTCGCCTACCTCGTGCGCCGCCTGCTGGAGAACGGCGCCAACTCGTCCTTCGTGCACCAGATCACCGATACGGACGTGCGGGTGGAGGACATCGTGCGCGATCCGCTGACCGCCATCGAGACGCACGGGCCGGCAGAGAACCCGTCCATTCCGCGCCCCGCCAGCATCTTCGGAGCCGGCCGACGGAATTCCAGGGGCTGGGACATCACCGACATCACGACGCTGGATGCCATAGAGGCAAGCAAGGCCGAGCTCGCGGGCAATAATCGCTGGCACGCCGCGCCCGTCACCCCTGCCCGCGGCCACGGGACGGAGCGCAGTATCACCAACCCAGCCCGACCGAAGGACGTCGCCGGCACCGTATTGGAGGCAGATGCCGCGCTGGTGGACAAGGCGGTGAAGATCGCGGTCGAGGCCCAGCCAGCCTGGGCGGCACGGCCCGTGGGCGAGCGTGCGGCGATCCTACAGAAAGCCGCCAATCTCTACGAGACGAACGCGGTGGAATTCTTCGCGCTCGCCACCCGCGAGGCCGGCAAGACGCTCACCGACGGCATCGCGGAAGTCCGCGAGGCGGTCGACTTCCTGCGCTACTATGCGGCCGAGGCGCCAAGTGCTGAGGCGGGAACCGAGGCGCGCGGCGCCATCGCCTGCATCTCGCCCTGGAATTTCCCCCTCGCCATCTTCACCGGCCAGATCGCGGCGGCACTCGTGACCGGCAACAGCGTGCTCGCCAAGCCGGCCGAGCAGACGCCGCTGATCGCCGCGCACGCGGTCGCGCTGCTCCACGAGGCCGGCGTGCCGAAGGACGTGCTCCAGCTCCTGCCGGGCGACGGCCCTACGGTGGGCGCACCGCTGACGGCTGACCCGCGCATCGCCGGCGTCTGCTTCACCGGCTCAACCGAAGTCGCCAAGATGATTGAGGCGGCACTCGCCGCAAACGCCGCGCCCGACGCCATGCTGATCGCCGAAACAGGTGGCATGAACGCCATGGTCGTCGATTCGACCGCACTCCCCGAACAGGCGGTGCGCGACATCCTCGCCTCGGCCTTCCAGAGTGCGGGCCAGCGCTGCTCCGCACTGCGGCTTCTCTACGTGCAGAAAGACGTCGAGCATAAGATGCTCGAAATGCTGAAGGGCGCGATGGAAGCGCTCAGCGTCGGCGATCCGTGGCTGGTTTCGACCGATGTCGGTCCCCTGATCGACGACGAGGCGCAGGCGTCCATCGGCGACTATTGCGCGAGCATGGAGAAGCAGGGCCGGCTAATCGCCAGGGTCGATGCCCCAGCTGACGGCCGCTTCGTCGCGCCGCATGTCTTCCGCGTCAAAGGCATCGAGGAGATGCAGCGCGAGGTGTTCGGCCCGGTGCTCCATGTGGCGACCTTCGAGGCCGACGAGATCGACGCCGTGATCGCGGCCATCAACCGCAAGGGCTACGGCCTCACCTTCGGCCTGCACACCCGCATCGAGGCGCGCGTGCAGCACATCGTCGACGGCATCCATGCCGGCAATATCTATGTGAACCGCAACCAGATCGGCGCGGTGGTGGGGTCCCAGCCGTTCGGCGGCGAAGGCCTCTCCGGGACCGGGCCGAAGGCCGGCGGGCCGCATTATCTGCGCAGGTTCCGCCGCGCAGCAGAAACAGTGCGACCCGCAGCTGCGTCCGCGGCCGGCGAGGCGGTGACTGCGACAAAAGTTGCCGAGCACATGCCGACCGCCGCTGCGGTCGGATGGTCCGGCCGGCCGGACCGCATCGCAATCCTCCGGAAGCATTTGCGCGGCAAGGGCGCGGCTGCGATCTCGGCCGCCGCCGCGCTCGAATACGGCGCGGCCGACCTGCCCGGACCGACCGGAGAGGCAAACACACTCAGCCTTGCGCCGCGCGGCCGGAGCGTCGTTCTCGGCCCCGCTGCAGATACGCTGCTTGCCCAGGCGATCCAGGCTCTCGCCGCGGGCAATGCAGTGGTCGCGGTGGCGCCCAGCGCCTCCGCCGCCCTGCAGGCGCTCACCGGCAAGGGCCTGCCGCTCGCCGCGATCGACGGAAAGCTCAGTCCGGAAGAGTTGCAGGCGCTGTCGATCGACCTCGTGGCGAGCGCTGCCGACGCCGAGACCTTGCGCGGCTATCGCAAGGCGCTGACGCGCCAGAAGGGCGCCGTCGTGCCGCTGGTGTCGGAAGTCATCTACCCGGCTGCCTATTGCCATGAACGCGCCGTCTGCGTCGATACGACAGCTGCCGGCGGCAACGCGAGCCTGCTGGCAACGGCTTAGGGCGGGGAATTTCGGGTAGCGGCCTCCGGTTTTTGCCCGATGAAATCCTGCCGCCTCGGCGGCAGGCGCCGTCAGTCGATCCTGAACCGGTATTCCGTGATCTGGTGATACCGCTGCCCTGGCCACAACGCAGCCTGCGGAAAATAATGACGGTTGGGTGAATCGGGCCAGACTTGCGCCTCGAGGCAGAAGCCGGCATAGGCGCGGTAGCTGCGCCCCCCGAGACCCCGCGTGCCTGGTCGCTCAACGCGCTGACCGGCGTAGAACTGCACTCCGGGCTCGGTCGTCCAGAGTTCCATGCGCACCCCGGAGCGCGCACCGCTGGCGGTTGCTGCATGACGCAGCGGACCACGCGATGCGGCAAGGCAGAAGTTGTGATCGTAAGGGACCTGCTCGCCTTCCGATTCCAGGCGAATCGGCCGCGCGCGCCGAAAGTCGAACACGGTTCCGTCGACCGGATGCACGAAGCCGGTCGGAATCATCTCTGAGTCCACCGGCAGATACGCCCCGGCCATGATCGAAAGGTCATGGTCGAGGATATCGCCGCTGCCCCCGTTGTCGAGATTGAAATAGGAGTGATGTGCGAGGTTGCACAGCGTCGGCTCCTCGGCGGTGGCGGCATACTCGATCGACAGCGTGCCCGGTATCTTCAACCGGTACGTGCACGTGACGTCCATCGCACCCGGAAACCCCATCTCGCCATTGGCGCTGCGCAGGGAGAACGTGACAAAGTCGGGGCCGTGCAGGGCGACGTCCCATATGCGCGTTCCGAATCCCTTCGCGCCGCCATGCAGCGTGTGCCTACCGAGGAAGTTGGGATCAGTCTGGCAGTGCCGCCCGTCTATGACGAAGCGGCCATTGGCGATGCGGTTCGCGTAGCGTCCGGCCGTCGCGCCGAAGTAGGGCGAATGGTAAAAATAGTCGTCGAACGCCTCGTAGCCGAGCACCAGCGGCGCGTCGTGGCCGGCAAGCCTCAGGTCCTGGACGGCGGCGCCCCAGTTGATGACATGCGCCATGAGCCCGCCGCCCGAGATGCGGAAGACATGGACGGTTTCACCCTCTGGCGTGTGGCCGAAGACCTCACCGTCCATGTGCTTCCCCTCAACTGATCGGTTTGGTCGTCAAAGTCCCAGACCGCCCATGCAGACATACTTCGTGTCGAGGTAGTCCTCGATGCCCTGGTGGCCGCCCTCGCGCCCGAGCCCGGATTCCTTCACCCCGCCGAATGGCGCTTCGGGCGTCGTGATCAGTCCCTCGTTTACGCCGACCATGCCGTATTTCAGCCCCTCCATGACGCGCACGGCGCGCCCGAGATTGCTGGTGTAGAAGTAGGAGGCAAGGCCGAACTCGGTGTCGTTGGCGAGCTTGACCGCCTCTTCCTCGGTGTCGAACCTGAACACGGGAGCGACCGGCCCAAAAATCTCTTCTTTCATGAACATCATGTCCGGCGTGGCGTCCGAAATCACGGTCGGCTCGAAGAACGACCCTCCGAGCGCGTGGCGCTTGCCGCCGGTGACGACCTTGCCGCCCTTCGATTCGGCGTCCTTGACGAATTCCTCGACCTTTTCGACAGCCTTGTCGTCGATGAGCGGACCCTGCTGCGTCCCCTCCTCCAGGCCCGGCCCGACCTTGAGCTTGTTGCTCGCCGCGGCCAGCCTCTCCACGAACCGGTCATAGATGCCCGCCTGCGCGAAGAACCGGTTGGTGCACACGCAGGTCTGGCCGGAGTTGCGATACTTCGCGGTGATCGCACCTTCCACCGCCCGATCAAGATCGGCGTCGTCGAAGACGATGAACGGCGCGTTGCCGCCGAGTTCCATCGACACTTTCTTCACCGTCGAGGCGCACTTGGCCATCAGCATCTTGCCGATCTCGGTCGAGCCGGTGAACGTCAGCTTCTTGACCAGTGGATTCGAGCACATCTCGTCGCCGATCTCGCCGGCCGAGCCGGTGAGGATGTTCACCGCGCCCTTCGGGAAGCCGGCCTCCTCGCAGAGCGCGCCCCAAGCCAGACCCGAATAGGGCGTCTGCGAGGCAGGCTTGACGACCGCTGTGCAGCCCGCCGCCAGCGCCGGCGCGATCTTGCGCGACAGCATCGAGGACGGGAAGTTCCACGGCGTGATGGCGGCGATGACGCCGACCGGCTCCTTGGTGACGAGGATGCGGCGGTCCGCCCAAGGCGACGGCACGACGTCGCCGTAGGTGCGGCGCGCCTCCTCGGCGAACCACAGCACGTAGGCTGCCGAGCTGCCGACCTCGCCCTTCGCCTCGGCCAGCGACTTGCCCTGCTCCATGGTCAGCAGTTCAGCGAGCGCGTCCTGGTTGTCCATAATGGCGTCGTGCAGCTTGCGCAGCAGCTTGGAGCGCTCCAGCGCGGAAGTCTTCTTCCAGACATGGAACGCCGTCTCGGCCGCCTCGATCGCGCGGCGCGTCTCCGCCTTGCCGGACTTCGGCACGACGCCGATCTTCAAGGTCGTGGCCGGGTTGATGACGTCGATCGTCGCGCCTGAATCGGCCTGGACCCACTCGCCGCCGATCAGGTTCGCCTGTCGCATGTAGTGGCTGGTTTTCTGCAGCATTTTCCTGAACCTCTATGCGGCGCGCCCGAAGGCGCGCGCTTTCATCTTAAGATGGTGAATGTTGGGGTAATCTTCGCGCATCGATTTCGTTGCGGCAAGCGAACACTTGCCCCGGTCATGCTGGAGCCACAGGCCCCGTCAGACCGATCATCCGAACAGAAATTGCAGGATACCCAGCCAGATTGACATCGTCACCACGGCGACGGCCGTGGCGATCGTCATCTGATTCGAGGCGAGCGCCTGGCCGGTGCCGAACTGCGTCGCAATCAGGTAGGAGTTGACTCCCGAAGGCAGCGCCGCAGCGATCACCACCACCTTGGTCGTGAACGGGGGAAGCCCGGCAACAACCGCGACGGCGAGCGCGACCGCCGGCATCAGGAACAGCTTCACCGCCGACAGCACGAGCGCCGGGCGTATGTTGCCGGACACCGGGAACTTTCCGAGCCCAATCCCCATGGCAAAGAGCGCGACCGGTGCGGCGATGTTGGCCAGCGCATCGACGAAGCGATCCGCGAGGGGCGGAAGCGGGATCCCTGAAGTTCTCCACAGCAGGCCGGCGATGATGCCGATGATCAGCGGATTGCGCACCAGCTGACCGAGGAAGAAGCGGATGAAATGAAGGATCTCGAATGACGCCCCCTTCGGCCGCCCGAACACCTCGAACAGCGCCATGGACACCATGAGCATGATCGGCAGGTGGATGGAAATGAGCAGCGAAAGCAGTTCGAAACCCGGCTGTCCGAACACGCCGAGCATGAACGGTGCTCCGAGCAGCACCAGATTCGAGAATGCCGACGACACGCCGCCGACCACGCCCGCCTGGCTGTCGCGGCCGAAGCCGCGCGTGGTGATCAAGTGCCCTGTCGTCCAGGCCACCGTCACCGCGGTGAAGTAGACCGCCCAAAGTCCCCACGGCAGGCCGGTTAGGTGTGCCTCGACGAGGGTGCGGAACAGAAGCATCGGCAACGCGACCCGCACCGCGAACGCCGACAGCCCGTCCCCAACCTCGCGCTTGAGGTAGCCTGTCCGCCCGGCCAGGTAGCCGAGCGCGATCAGTCCGAAGATAAAGAGAGTGGTTTCCACGATCGGCGACATGCCTCGTGATAGGCAAGGCCGGCCGGACAGGCAATGTGCCACGCATTGTCCGGCGGAAACCTGGTGCGCCAGCGCGCAAGGTTCAGAAGGCGACCACGGTTCGCGTCACAGCAGTTTTCCATGGCAGATCGATGCAGCCACGGGCGCCCATCTGCGGCCCATCGGTCACGCGATTGTTTGCCCACCCTCCCTGCCGTCAGCTTGCTTCCCCTCCCCGCTTGCATCCCTATATGGTTGCGGCTGGAGAAAATGATGATCCGATTTCTACTGGGCTTGGTCTGTTGCCTCGCGGTGACGCCTGCTTTGGCAACCGAAGCGGGCTGGGCTCTGCTGCGCGACGGCGGCCGCGTGGTGTTGCTGCGGCACGCCACCGCGCCTGGTGTCGGCGATCCTGCGAATTTCGACCTCGCGAAATGCCCCACCCAGCGTAATCTGTCCGCCCGCGGCAAACAGCAGGCGGAGAAGATCGGTGCACTTTTCGCCGCCAGGGTGGGGAACCCCGAACGTGTCCTGACCAGCCGCTACTGCCGCGCGCGCGACACCGCACGCATTGCCTTCGAAGACACCAAGGCCGAGGATTTCCCGCCGCTCGACCAGTTGCCGCAGGACGAAGAGGCCGCTCTCGAGGCCAATGAGAAGGTGCTGGACGAAATCCGCGCCTTTACCGGCTCGGGAAACATGGTCATGGTTACGCATCTGGAGAACATCCGCGCGCTGGCCGGAATCTCGCCGCGCGAAGGCGAAGCTGTGATCGTGGCGCCATCCGATACGGGGCTCCGGGTGCTCGGCCGTATCATCTTCAACTGAGCGCAGCTGCAGAATTCGGTGCAGCGTCATCGGCGACGGCATCTCCGGACTTGAATCGGCCCGTTTGCGCGCGCATATGGGCAATGGCCCGCGGGGTGCGAGGTGACTTCCCTTCAAGCCGAAAAGCGAATAGAGAGCCGCTCGACTCCCCCAATCAAACGAAGTTCAGTTCAAGGAACTCCCGTGCCAACAACCTTTGACAGAGTTGCCGACATCATCGCATCCACCAGCGAGATCGATCGCGACAAGATCACCCCGGACAGCCACACCATCGATGACCTCGGCATCGACAGCCTTGATTTCCTTGACATCGTCTTTGCCATCGACAAGGAATTCGGAATCAAGGTGCCGCTGGAGAAGTGGACCCAGGATGTGAACGAAGGACGCGGTTCGACCGAGGAGTACTTCGTGATGAAGAACCTCTGCGCAAAGATCGACGAGCTGGTCGCCGCCCGCGCGGCCTCCGCCTGACGATCGACCGCTGACCGTCGCGCCTCCCGCAGCATGAGCACCAACGACGTCGTCATCACCGGCATAGGCCTGGTTTCCTCGCTCGGCGAAGGCGCGGACGCCCATTGGCGCGCGCTTTCATCCCCCGGCGTCGAGCCGGTGGTGAACGCCACGTCGTTCCCGCCCTACAGTGTCCATCCGCTACCGGAAATCGACTGGAACCTGCAGATTCCGAAGCGTTCGGACCAGCGGCAGATGGAGCTGTGGCAGCGCCTCGGCACCTACACGGCCGGTCTTGCCCTGGATGACGCCGGCATCAAGTCCGACAAGGACCTGATGTCGCGGACGGACATGATCATCTCCGCGGGCGGCGGCGAGCGGGATGAATCGGTCGACGAGACGATCCTGGCGGCTTCGGAAACGCGCCCCGACCACGACATGCTCCTCAACGAGAAGCTGACGACGGACCTGCGCCCGACGCTGTTCCTTGCCCAGCTCTCCAACCTGCTGGCCGGCAACATCTCGATCGTCCACAACGTCACCGGCTCGTCACGCACCTTCATGGGCGAGGATGCGGCC
Source organism: Mesorhizobium shangrilense (assembly GCF_028826155.1). NCBI lineage: Bacteria > Pseudomonadati > Pseudomonadota > Alphaproteobacteria > Hyphomicrobiales > Phyllobacteriaceae > Arvimicrobium > Arvimicrobium flavum. Next base: position 2,632,747 of record NZ_JAQGPN010000001.1, on the reverse strand, counting down.
GGCATTTCGGCGCTCTCGACCGCGGTGGCGCGCATTGCGTCGGGCCAGTCCAAGATCACGCTGGTCGGCGGCGCGTTCCAGGCGACCTACCGCAGCATGATCATGGGCTATGCGCTCGGTGGACACCTGCACCAGGACGCCTTTGCGCCGGTCTGGTCGCGCTCGGACGCCAAGGGCGGCGGCATCGTACCGGGCTCCGGCGGCGCCTTCCTCGTCCTTGAATCGGCGGAACACGCCAAGGCACGGGGCGCGCGGATCTATGGGCGGCTGGCGACGATCGTTGCCGCGCGCGCACGCCGCAACGCCGACGACCTTGCAGCTTCCCTGGGCAAGCTGCTGGATCGCGCTGCGCCGGCCGACGGCGAAACGCTTGTCGTGTCCGCCGGATCGGGAGCGAAGCTCGCGATCGAGGCAGAGCGCAAGGCGCTTGACGCCCGGCCAAGCCTGCGCCCTCGCGGGATGGCCACGGCCATCGGCCACCTACAGGAAGCGCAGTTTCCGTTTGCCGTCGCGCTCGCCGCGATGGCGGTGGAGCGGAGTGCGGCCTATCCAGCCCTTGACGCAAGCGAACCCTCCTTCGCAGGCGCGCCGAAAGCGGCGCTGGCGTCGATGATCGGCTACAACTCCGGCGAGGGCGTCGCCCTCGTGACCAGGGCGGACTGACTGCGAGGCAGCCATGGCGCAGAAGCACAGAGACCATCTCGGGCGTCCGATCGTCGCCGTCACCGGCATCGGCATGGTGACGCCGCTCGGCGTCGGCAAGGCCGACAACTGGCGGGCGCTGACCTCCGGCAAGTCGGGCATCCGGCGCATCTCGCGCTTCCCGGTCGAGCACCTCAACACCACCATCGCCGGAATGGTCGACTTCCTGCCGTCGAGCAGCAAGGGCGCGTCGGCGCTCACCTATGAACTCGCCGAGACCGCGGCGGCCGAGGCGATTGCCGAATCGGGCGTCTCCGGGGATTTCGGCGGACCGTTGTTCCTGGCGTCGCCGCCGGTGGAGCTCGGCTGGCAGGACCGTTTCGCGCTCTACGCCTCGCAGGCCGAGGGCAACGGCTATGAGCGCCTCTTCGCCGCCGCCCGCGCCCTCAACAGCCGCGACATCGAGGAGACCACCCTCTTCGCGGCGATCGCCGACCGCCTGGCCGACAAGTTCGGCGTCACCGGCCTGCCGGTGACGCTCTCGACTGCCTGCGCCTCCGGCGCCACCGCCATCCAGCTAGGCGTCGAAGCGATCCGACGCGGCGAAACCGACCGCGCGCTGGCCATCGGCGCAGATGGGTCCGCGACCGCGGAAGCCTTGATCCGCTTCTCCCTGCTTTCGGCGCTGTCGACCCAGAACGCCGTCCCCGAAAAAGCCTCGAAACCCTTCTCCAAGGACCGCGACGGCTTCGTCATGGCCGAGGGCGGAGCGGCGCTGGTGCTTGAATCCCTGGAAAGCGCGACAGCCCGGGGCGCAACCGTTCTTGGCATCCTCAAGGGCTGCGGCGAGAAGGCCGACGATTTCCACCGCACGCGCTCCAAGCCCGACGGCTCGCCGGCAATCGCCGCCGTGCACGCCGCACTCGCCGATGCCGGCGTCAGCGCCGACGACATCGGCTATGTCAACGCGCACGGCACCTCGACGCCCGAGAACGACAAGATGGAGCACCTCTCCCTCTCGACCGTGTTCGGCGAGCGCATGAAGAAGATCCCGATCTCGTCGAACAAGTCGATGATCGGCCACACGCTTTCGGCCGCCGGCGCCATCGAGGCCGCCTTCTCGCTGATGACCATGCGCGAAGGCGTCATCCCGCCGACCATCAACCACGACAATCCGGACCCGGCGATCGACCTCGACGTGGTGCCGAACGTGAAGCGCAACGCCGACGTTTCGCTGGTCCTGTCGAACTCGTTCGGCTTCGGCGGCCAGAACGCCTGCCTTGTCATGGCGAGAGAAGCGGTCTAAGCGCACTCCTTTCATTGATCTGGAAGGCCCATGCGCGCACTGCAACTCGTCGAAGACCGCCGGCTCGAAGCCGTCGACCTCCCGCCACCGCCCCCGCCCGCTCAGGGCGAGGTGACCGTCGCCATCAGAGTCGTCGCGCTGAACCACATCGACGTCTGGGGCTGGCGTGGCATGGCGTTCGCCAAGCGCAAGATGCCGCTGGTCATTGGCGCGGAGGCATCCGGCGTCGTTGAGACGGTCGGCCCCGGCGTGTCCGGCCTGCTTCCCGGCCAGCTCGTCTCGATCTTCGGCGCGCGCACCTGCGGCCTCTGCAAGGCATGCCGCGAGAAGCGCGACAATCTGTGCGAGAACGTCGGCGGCGTGCACGGCTTCCATCTCGACGGTTTTGCGCAGGAGAAGATGAACCTTCCGGCGCGCCTGCTCGTCCCTGCCCCGCCCGGCGTGACCGACGTCGGCGCGGCCGTCGCCCCCGTCACCTTCGGCACCGTCGAGCACATGCTCTTCGACAACGCCAAGCTGCAGCCGGGCGAGACGATCCTCGTCCACGCGGGCGGCTCAGGCATCGGCAGCGCCGCAATCCAGCTCGCGCGCCGCATGGGCTGCACGGTCATCACCACGGTGGGCTCGAACGACAAGATCGAGAAGGCAAAGGCGCTGGGCGCCGACCACGTGATCAACTATCGCGAGGACCGTTTTGAGGGCCTCGTGCGCAAGATCACGAAGAAGAAGGGCGTCGACGTCGTCTTCGAGCATGTCGGTGCTGATACCTGGGCTGGCTCGATGCTCTGCCTCAAGCGCGGCGGACGCCTTGTCACCTGCGGCTCGACCTCCGGCGTTTCGACATCGATGAACCTGATGCAGCTCTTCCAGCAGCAGCTGAAAATCCTCGGCTCCTTCGGTTGCCGCATGGAGAACATGGCCGACGCCATGCAGAAGATGGCCGCCGGCATCGTTTCTCCGGTGATCGACACCGAGGTCGATTTCGATGGCATCGGCGAGGCGCTGAAGCGTATGGAAGGCCGTGACGTCTTCGGCAAGATCATCCTCCGGGTCGCTTGATGCGTCGCCTGCTCGTGCGGCTCGGCCAGTGGCTGAAGCTCGCGAACTACTGGGTCATCGCTCAGTTCGCCATCGGCGTGCTGAGCCTGCTGCGGCGCGTGCCGCCGGACAAGGCGCTCGACTTCGCCGACAGGGCGGCGCGCTGGGTGGGCCCAAAGGTCGGCCGGCACCGCGTTGCGCTGGACAACCTGCGCCAGGCTTTTCCGGAGAAGTCGGAAGCCGAGATCGACGAGATCGCCTCCGACATGTGGGCCAACATGGCGCGGCTGGCGGCCGAATACATCTTCCTCGACACCCTGTTCGATTTCGAGCCGTTTTCCGACAAGATCGGCCGGGTCGAGGTCGTCGGCGTCGAGCGCTTCATCGAGCTGGCGAACCAGGACAAGCCGCGCATCACGATCACCGGCCACACCGGCAATTTCGAGATGCTGGCGATCGCCGGCACCGTTTATGGCCTCGGCGCTTCCTTCCTGTTCCGGCCGCCCAACAACCCGTTCCTGGCGAAATACATCTTCAAGGCGCGCAGCAACGGCATGAGCGGCCTGCTCGCCTCACGCAGGGGCGTCGCCTTCACGCTCGCACGCATCCTGGAGGATAACGGCGCCATCGGCGTGCTGGTTGACCAGAAATTCCAGTACGGCATCAGGACCACCTTCTTCGGCCGCGAGTGCGAGACGAGCCCCCTGGTGCCCAAGCTGGCGCGCCAGTATGACGCCGACGTCTACCCGGCCCGCTGCATCCGCCTCCCCGGCAACCGTTTCCGGCTCGAACTGGAGCCGAAGGTCGAGCTGCCGCGCGATGCGAGTGGGGAGATCGACGCCAAGGCGACCGCACAGTTGCTGAACGACATCGTGGAACGCTGGGTGCGGGAGCATCCCGGCCAGTGGATGTGGTTCCACAAGCGCTGGAAGCTGACGCCGGCGAAGGCGCGCTGAGCGTCGACCTGCCGTGGTCACCCGTAGGTGGTGGCGACAAGGTCGACCCCCACTCCGGTTTGCTTCGCAAACCACCTCTCCCCCGCTCGACGGGGTAGAGGAAGAGCGGAGGCAACGCTCGACGCCCTTCCTCTACCCTACAAACTGGGGGAGAGGTGGCGAGCCCGGAGGGCGAGACGGAGTGGGGGGCCGCCACCGCTGGACCGACGATCCGGCGCTTGGTCGAGCTTGCCCTTCAGCCGCCGTAATAATTCATCACCGCGTGCCGCGCCTGGGCGAAGAACAGCCAGCGCTCCACGAACACGCCCGCCAGGAAGGTGAAGGCAGCGAGCATCGCGGCCAGCACCGAAATTACACCGCCTGCTGTCCCGAACAGCGCGAGTAGCGCCAGCACCGCGGCGGGGAGAACCGCGCCGCTCCCCAGCGCGATACGGCGCAGCTTGTCGGCATGCTTGCGGGCGATGCGATAGCCCATCTCCCGCGTGAGGTAATTTTCGTTGATGTGCGGGCGCTCGAACAGCCGCACCTTCCCGATAGGTCCCAGTCCCGTCGCGCTTTCCGGCGTTGAGAGCGGCGTGAGCGTATCCAGCCGCCGCCACCACGCCCGCTTGACGGCCCACGCGGCGAGCGTCGCCAGCAGCGCCGCGAGCGACAGGGCGCCGGCCGGGCCGACCCCGGCGAAGGCGAAGGCGCTGGCAAGCGTGAGGCCACCTGCCGCGGCAAAGAGCAGGTAGCACGCCGGCGTCAGGCGCGTGTGCCAGGCATCGACGGAACGGAGCGAGGCATAGATCATCGATGTGCAGTAGACCGTAGCGGCGGCGAGCAGCGCGCCCGCGATCCCGGGCAGCGGCTGGTAGAGGTCAAAAAACCAGCAGGCGATCGCCGACCACGACAGCGGCACGAAGGCGATGACTGCGAGTACCCCTTCGCGCGACAGCCAGCTCGACCGCCACTGCGAGAACGCGCGCCAGGCCCTTTGCGGATTGCCCAGATGAAGCGTGGAGGACAATAATCCGCCCGCGATCAGGGCAAGCGCGATGAAGTGGGCCACCTTGGTCGCCACATCGGCGGGATCGAGCAGGCCCAGCCCGAGCACCGCCGCAAGGCCGTAGCCGAGGCCCGAAAACGTCGAGAAGACGATGATGGAAAGCGCTGGATGCATCGGGAAACGTGACCTTCACATCCTCTCGAGCACGCCGTCGAGCCAGGCGAAGAACCCGGTTGCGCCGGCGGTATCATGGCCTGCCTTCGCCGGAGCGCTTTGCGCCAGCGGCTTGCGCGGCCGCGGCGGCAGGTACTTGTTGACCGGCCGCGTCCCCTGCTCCGGCATCAGGTCAATGCCGCCGCGCTCTGCGACCATGATCGATACGTCCGATGCGGGATCGGCGAGATCGCCAAAATGGCGGGCATTGGCCGGGCAGGTGCGCACGCAGGAAGGCACGCGGTCGATCTCTTCCAGCGTCTCGTTGTAGATGCGGTCGACGCAAAGCGTGCACTTCTTCATCACGCCGGCGGCAAGATCCATCTCGCGCGCGCCGTAGGCGCACGCCCAGGCGCACAGCCCGCAGCCGATGCACTTGTCCTCGTCGACGAGCACGATGCCGTCGGCCGAGCGTTTGTACGATGCGCCGGTCGGGCAGACGGTGACGCAGGGCGCATCCTCGCAATGCAGGCACGACTTTGGAAAATGGACGATGCGCGCATCGCCCGCCTCGCCGATGACCTGGCCGCCTTCCGGCGTCACCTCGAAGCTGTGGATACGGTTGAGGAACGTGCCGGAAACGTCCGGCCCGTAAGGGTCCTGGTCCGAAAGTGCGCTGCCGTAGCCGCCGGTATTCCATTCCTTGCAGGAGATCACGCAGGCATGGCAGCCCACGCAAGTGTCGAGGTCGATCACAAGACCGAGCTTTTTCGGCGTCGGTAGAGATGGGAGGCTGGTCATCGCGCCCACTCCTGACCGTAGCGTAGTTCCGCCGGCCGCCCGCCGGTGGGCGCGGGCTCACCGGGCGGAGCAAAATGCGGCTCGCTCACCTCGCCCGGCTCCGCCTTCACAATCCGCACCCTGAGGTCGTACCAGGCTGCCTGACCGGTGATCGGGTCCGAGTTCGACCACCGCATTCCGTCGCCCTTCGGCGGTAGAAGTTCGTGGATCAAGTGATTCATCAGGAAGCCTTTTCTGGCTTCCGGCGCTCGGTTGTCCAAGGCCCAGGCGCCGCCGCGCTTGCCGATCGCGTTCCACGTCCAGACGGTGCTCGAATTCACCGCCTCCATCCGCGCGATCTCGACCTTGATGCGGCCGTGATGCGAGATGACCCAGACCCAGTCCCCCTTCTGCAAGCCCTCCGTGTCGCAGATCGCCGCCGGCACGTAGAGCACGTTCTTCGTGTGGATCTGCCTCAGCCAGGCGTTCATCGATCCCCAGGAGTGATACATGGCCGCCGGCCGCTGGGTGATCGCGTGGTAGGGAAACTCCTCAGACGAAACCGCCGCCTCCTCGAAGGGTTGATACCAGTCTGGCAGCGGGGAAAAGGTGTCGAGGATGCGCTGCCGGTGGGTCACCGGCGCAACCGGCTCGCGCACACCCTCGGCGCAAAGGCGGAATTTCTGCAGCGGCTCGAGATAGAGCTGGAACGTCACCGGCTGGGGCTGATCGAAGAAGCCCATGCGCACGGCAAAGTCCTGGTAGGCCTTGTTGTCGTGCTTGAAGAACTGCGCTTCCGGCGGAATGTGCGTGACGAAGAAGGAGCCGTTCTCGATATAGCGCTTGAGCTGGTCCGGGTTGGCCGCCCCTCGCCCCGCCCGGTCGCCGTCCGCGCCGCGGAAACCGGCGAGCGGACCGATGCCCGGCCGCCGCTCGTGACGGACGATATAGTCCGCATAGTCCTTGTAGATCGCGTGCCCCCTGCTGTCCGCGAACGCCGGCAGCCGCAGCCGCGCCCCGAGGTCCAACAGCACCGTCTGGAAGCCGCGCACATTGCGGTCGGGTTCCACCACCGGCCAGCGGATCGCGTCCTGCACCGCGTCGGGCTCGGAGATAGGACGGTCGAGGAGCGAGATGCAGTCGTGCCGCTCCAGATAGGTCGTGTCGGGCAGGATGAGGTCCGCATAGGCCACCATCTCGGAGGCATAGGCGTCCGAATAGATGATCTTCGGGATCCTGTACTCGCCGGTCGCCTCGTCCCTGTCTTCCAGCATTCTGATGACGCCGGCCGTATTCATCGACGAGTTCCAGGCCATGTTGGCCATGTAGAGGAACAGCACCTCGACGGGATAAGGATCGCCGGCATGGGCGTTGGCGATCGCCATGTGCATCAGGCCGTGCGCGGAAAATGGCGCATCCCAGGAGAACGCCTTGTCGAGCCGGTTCGGCCTGCCCTCCTGGTCGACGAGCAGATCCTCCGGCCCGCGCGGGAAGCCGAGATGCGGCCCGGAAAGCGGCTTGTTCGAGCCGAAATGCTCGGCCCTGCCGTGCGGCGTCGGGTGCGCCTCGACCGGCTTGGGGTAAGGCGGCTCGAAGCGGAAACCACCGGGGCAGTCCACCGCGCCGATCAGCACCTGCAGCATGTGCAGCGCCCGCGCCGTCTGGAAGCCGTTGGAGTGCGCGGAGATGCCCCGCATGGCATGGAACGAGACCGGCCGCCCGACGAAGCTGTCGTGCCGGTTGCCCTTCATGTCGGTCCAGCCCTGCTCGACGGTGATCGCCTCGTCGAAGGCGACCCGCCCGATTTCGGCCGCAAGCCCGCGGATGGTGTCGGCGTCGACGCCGGTTTCGGCGGCCACCTTCTCCGGCGCGTATTTCGGATCGAGGTATTTTTCCGCGAGCAGTTGGAACGACGGGCTCGCATGCCGGCCGTCGCCGAGGTCGAAGCGCCCGTGCAGCGCCGGCTGCGCGCCCGGCGCTCCATGCGCGACCGCTCGCTCGGTGACCGACTCCCAGACCAGCGGCTTCCCGTCGCCGTCCCGCGCAAACAGCCCGTGCTCGGAAGTGCCCGGCGCGTCGATCACCAGCCAGGAAGCGTTCGAGTAGCGCTGCAGATAGCCGACATCGATGCGCCGCGCCTTCAGCAGCTCGTGGATGAGGGAAAGGATCAGCAGCCCGTCGGTGCCGGGCCTGATCCCGATCCAGTTGTCGGCGACGGCGGAGTAGCCTGTGCGCACCGGATTGACCGAGACGAACCGCGCCCCGCGCTTCTTCAGCTTGGCGATGCCCATCTTGATCGGGTTGGAATCGTGGTCTTCGGCGACCCCGAACATCACGAACAGTTTTGTCCTGTCCCAGTCCGGCGCGCCGAACTCCCAGAATGCCCCACCGATGGTCATGATGCCGGCCGCCGCCATGTTGACCGAGCAGAACCCGCCATGCGCGGCATAGTTCGGCGTGCCGAACTGTTGCGCCCAGAAGCCGGTGAACGATTGCGACTGGTCGCGCCCGGTGAAGAAGGCCAGTTTCTTGGGATCGGATTGCCTGACCTCGCCCAGCCATTCCGTCGCTGTCTCCAGCGCCTCGTCCCAGGAGATCTCCACGAACTCGCCGGAGCCGCGAGGGCCGACCCGCTTCATCGGAGCCTTCAGCCGCGCCGGCGCGTAATGCTGCATGATGCCGGCCGAGCCCTTGGCGCAGAGCACGCCCTTGTTCACCGGATGGTCGCGATTGCCCTCGATGTAGCGGATCTTGCCGTCCTTCAGATGGACGTCGATGCCGCAGCGGCAGGCGCACATGTAGCAGGTGGTCTTGCGCACCTCGTCACCGACGGGCGCCGACAATTCGAGATGCGGTTCGGCCTGCATCGTTAGAAAAATCTCCTCACCCTGATTCCCTATAGGTGACATCCGGGAAAGGAAATGCCTCACGACCGCCACTTCACGACGAATTTTGCAGACCCCAGGTGCCCCAGCGGCGCAGCGAAGATGGCTGTGCGTTGAACCTGTCGCCCGCGGGCGTGCGGCACAGGCCTCGTCATCACTTCGACACGTCTCCCCCAACGCGATTGCCGAAGCCACCCTTTTGAGCCTTCAGAAGTTTCGGGTGTTGCGCCTCCGGCGGGGAAAGGTTGCGCCAACGCGCTCCGCCCTTGCCAAGTACCGAATGAACGGTTCCAATCCGGCCATGCGCGAGATGCTTTTCCGAAACATCGATTCCCTGGTGGACGACCTGGTCCAGCTGACCGTCGACCTCATCCGCTTCCCGACCATCAATCCGCCAGGCGAAGCCTACACGCCATGCGCCGAGTTTCTGGGTAATCGATTGCAGCGCGGCGGCTTCTCCGTCGAGTACGTTCGCGGCGAAGGAACCCCGGGCGACAGCGACCGCTATCCCCGCACCAACGTCATCGCGCGCCGGGAGGGCGCCAGGCCGGGCCCCACGGTGCACTTCAATTCGCATATCGACGTGGTCGAATCCGGCGAGGATTGGACGCTCGATCCCTTCGCCGGGATCATTAGGGACGGACGCGTCTATGGCCGCGGCGCCTGCGACATGAAAGGCGGTCTTGCGGCATCGGTGATCGCGGTGGAGGCGTTTCTCCGAGTCTGTCCCGACTTTCCGGGAGCCATCGAGATTTCAGGCACCGTGGACGAGGAATCCGGCGGCTTCGGCGGCGTCGCCTACCTCGCCGGCAAGGGTTATTTCTCAAAACCCCGCGTCGATCACGTCATCATCCCCGAACCGCTGAACAAGGACCGCATCTGCCTCGGCCATCGCGGGGTGTGGTGGGCGGAGATCGAGACCAAGGGCGAGATCGCCCATGGTTCGATGCCGTTTCTCGGCGATTGCGCGGTGCGCCACATGGGCGCCGTGCTTGAGGCGTTCGAGCGCGACCTGTTCCCGGCACTCGACCGCAAGCAGACGAAGATGCCTGTCGTGCCGGAGGGCGCGCGGCGCTCGACCCTCAACCTCAACTCGATCCACGGCGGGCAGACCGACGATTTCCGTCCCGGACTTCCCTCCCCGAACGTGCCCGACTGGTGCCGGCTCACTCTCGACCGCCGCTTCCTGCTGGAGGAGAAGATCGGCGAGGTGAAGCAGGAGGTGGTGTCGATCCTCGACCGCCTGAAGCGCGAGCGTCCAAAATTCGACTACGAAATCCGCGATCTCATGGAGGTGCAACCGACCATGACCGAGCGCGACGCGCCCGTCGTGCAGGCCGTCGCCGAGGGCATCCGCGCCATCTTCGACCGCGAGCCTGACTACGTCATCTCTCCGGGCACCTACGACCAGAAGCACGTCGCCCGCATCGGCCACATCTACGACTGTATCGCCTACGGCCCCGGCATCCTCGACCTCGCCCACCGGCCTGACGAATGGGTCGGTATCCAGGACATGGTCGAATCGGCCAAGGTGATGGCGATCGGCCTCGACCTGCTGCTGAATGGGCCGCGCAACTAGACGGTGCGCGCGGACACCGTGAGCTCCGGCCGCTGGTTCAGCGTCTGGAACACTACGCAGTAGCGCTCCGTCAGCTTCAGCAGCGAATCGATCCGCTCCTGCGGTTCGTCGGTATCGAGTTCGAACGCCAGCCGGATCTTCTGGAACCCCACCGGCGCATCCTTTGCCACGCCGAGCGTGCCGCGGAAATCGAGGTCGCCCTCGGCCGAAACCGTCGCGCCCGTTAGCCCAAAATCCAGCGCGGTCGCCACGGCTTTCAGCGTCACGCCTGCGCAGGCCACCAGCGCCTCCAGCAGCATGTCGCCGGAACAGAGTTCCAGTCCGCTGCCGCCGGTCGCCGGGTGCAGCCCGGCGGTCGCGATCGCGCGGCCGGTCTCCACCTTGCAGGCAATCGACTGGTCGTCGATCGAACCGCGTGCCCGTAGCGTGATCAGCGCTTTCTCCGGCTGTTCGCGGTAGCTGTCCTTGAGCGGCGCCTGCTGCGCCTTCAATGTTGCTGCGTCCATGCCCGGCACCTCATCGGCAAGCATCACGCCGCCGATCCTATCGCTTGACCGCGGTGGTCGCACCGAAAAATGTCGGCCGCTCCTGAGAATTGCCGTGACCGATGCAAAAATCAGAAACGCGTTTCCCCCGGCGACTGCCGGAACGGAAACAAACTCGATTTACTCCCGCTCGATTTCGCGCTTGTATCGCGCAGGATTTTTCCGCGGGGAGATTGTAATGACAGCTTGGAAGTCAGTTCTGGCGGCGACGGCTCTTGCGCTCGCGTCGAGCACCGCGGCGAACGCCGCACGCACGGACATCGTCGTCGGCGTCGTGCTGGAACCGCCGCATCTCGATCCGACCGCGGGCGCAGCCGCAGCGATCGACGAGATTCTCTACGCCAATGTCTTCGAAGCGCTGACCCGCATCACCGCCACCGGCGAGGTTGCACCGGGGCTCGCCGAGAGCTGGACCATCTCCGACGACGGCAAGGTCTACACCTTCAAGCTGCGCACCGGCGCGAAATTCCATGACGGCACGGATTTCAACGCCGACGACGTCAAGTTCACGCTGGACCGCGCGCGCGCCGAAAACTCCACCAATGCGACCAAGGCAATCTTCGCCGGCATCGAATCGGTCGACGTGGTCGATCCGGGCACCGTGAAGGTGACGCTGAAGCACCCGGAGGGCCTGTTCCTCTACAACATGGGCATCGGCGACGCGGTCATCGTCGCGCCCGAATCGGCGGACGGCAACAAGGAGAAGCCGGTCGGCACCGGACCGTTCAAGTTCGACAGCTGGGCCAAGGGCTCCTCGATCAAGCTCTCGAAGGCAGACGGCTATTGGGGCGATCCGGTCGCGCTCGACAAGGTCGAGTTCCGCATCATCCCCGACGCCGCGGCTGCCGTGCCGGCGCTGCTGTCGGGCGACGTGCAGGCGTTTCCGAACGCCCCGGTCGGCGATGCGCTGCCGCAGCTGCAAGCAGATCCGCGCCTCAAGGTCGTGATCGGCACCACCGAGGGCGAGACGCTGTTGTCGATGAACAACAAGAAGCCGCCCTTCGACAAGCTGGAAGTCCGCCAGGCGATCGCTTCGGCGATCGACCGCGCGGCCATCATCGCCGGTAACGGCAGCGGCCTCGGGGCGCCCATCGGCTCGCACATGTCGCCGGCCAATCCCGCCTATGTCGACCTGACCGGCACCTATCCGCACGACATCGCCAAGGCCAAGGAGTACCTGAAGGCGGCCGGGCTGGAGAATGGCTTCAACGCCACGCTGAAGCTGCCGCCCCCGGCCTATGCACGTGACGGCGGACAGGTGATCGCCTCGCAGCTTCGCGAGATCGGCATCAACCTCGAGATCGTCCCTGTCGAGTGGGCGGACTGGCTGAGCAAGGTCTTCACCGAGAAGGACTACGACCTCACCATCGTGTCGCACACGGAGCCGAACGACATCGATATCTATTCGCGGCCCGGCTACTACTTCCAGTACGAGAATTCGGAGTTCAACAAGGTCATCGCTGATCTCTCCGTCACGGCCGACGACGCCAAGCGCAAGGAACTGCTGGGCGCCGCGCAGAAGATTTTGGCCCACGACGTTCCGGCCGTCTTCCTGTTCGAGCTCGCCAAGGTCGGCGTATGGGATGCCAAGGTCGAGGGCATGTGGGAGAACTCCCCGATCCAGGCGAACGACATGACCAAGGTGAAGTGGGTGGATTGATGGGTTTGCCCTCCCCCTTGAGGGGAGGGTGGCGAGCGGAGCGAGCCGGGTGGGGTAGGTTCATGCCGCGTGCCGATGCGAAGACTATGTCGAGCACTGCCGCAGCGACCCCACCTCCGGCCTTCGGCCGGACCCTCCCCCCAAGGGGGAGAGAGAGGCCGCACGCATGACCGCCTTCCTCTTGAAGCGCCTCCTCATCGGCATCGCGACGCTCCTGGCGGCGTCGCTGGTGGTGTTCGCCGTGCTCGAGATCGTGCCGGGCGATCCGGCCCAGCTAATGCTCGGCATGAACGCGACGCCGGAAGCGCTGGCTGCGCTACGCGAGCAGCTCGGCCTCGACCAGCCATTGGTGTGGCGATACCTCTCCTGGCTGGGCGGTCTGCTGACGCTCGATTTCGGCCGCTCCTACACCTATTCCGTGCCGGTGATCGACCTTGTCGCAGAGCGGATCGGCGTTTCGCTGCCGCTTGCGGTCATAGCCCTGGTCCTTTCGACCGCCATCGCCATTCCGGTCGGCCTGTTCGCCGCGGCGCGCCGGGGCAAGGCCGCCGATGCGGTTTCCATGGGCCTCTCGCAGGTCGGCGTCGCCGTGCCCAACTTCTGGTTCGCGCTGATCCTCGTCTACATCTTCGCGGTGTGGCTGCGCTGGGTCCCGGCCGGCGGCTTTCCCGGCTGGAGCGCAGGCGTCTGGCCGGCGCTCAAGGCGCTGATCCTGCCGGCCGTCGCGCTCGCCCTGCCCCAGGCGGCCATCCTCGCGCGCGTCACCCGCTCCGCGCTGCTCGAGGTGCTCGGCGAGGACTACATCCGCACCGCCCGCGCCAAGGGCATGCCGCGCAGCTACGTGCTGTGGCGGCATGCGCTGCGCAACGCGCTGATCCCGGTGCTCACCATCCTCGGCCTCCAGTTCGCCTTCCTGCTCGCCGGCACCATCATCATCGAGAACGTGTTCTACCTGCCGGGTCTTGGCCGCCTGATCTTCCAGGCGATCACGCAACGAGACCTGATCGTGGTTGAGGGTGTGGTCATGCTGCTGGTGGCGGCCGTCATCGTCGTCAACCTGCTGGTCGACATCTCCTACGCCATCGTCGACCCCCGGCTGAGGACGCGCCGATGAGCATCGAGCCGCTGCAGGACCGCGACACCTTCGGCAGCCTCGTCAGGAAGGCGCTTGGCAGCCGCTCCTTCGTCGTCGGTTTCGTGATCACGGCGATCGTGGCGCTGATGGCGCTGGTCTCCTTCTTCTGGACCCCATACGACGTCACCAAGTTGATCGTCGCCGACCGCATGCTGCCGCCATCCGCGACGCACTGGTTCGGGACGGACCATTTCGGCCGCGACAATTTTTCGATGATCATGGTCGGCGCCCGCAACTCCATTGCCGTCGCGCTGGTGGCGGTCGGCATCGGCATGGGGCTCGGCGTCCCGCTGGGCTGCTGGGCCGCCGCACGCGGTGGCTGGATCGACGAGGCGCTGATGCGCTTCAACGATCTGGTGTTCGCGTTCCCTGCCCTGCTCTCCGCGGTCATGATCACCGCGATCTTCGGCCCGGGCGCGATCAACGCGATCATCGCCATCGGCATCTTCAATATCCCCGTCTTTGCCCGCGTCGCCCGCGCCGGGGCGCTGTCGCTGTGGCCGCGCGAGTTCATCCTGGCCGCCCGCGCCGCCGGCAAGGGCCCGGCACTCATCACCGTCGAGCACATCCTGCCCAACATCGCGAGCATGCTGCTAGTGCAGGGCACCATCCAGTTCGCGCTGGGCATCCTGGCCGAAGCCGGCCTCTCCTATGTCGGCCTCGGCGCGCAGCCGCCGATGCCGAGCTGGGGCCGCATGCTCTTCGACGCTCAGACCCGCATGATCGTCGCCCCCTATCTGGCGCTGTTTCCCGGCTTCGCGATCGTCCTCACCGTGCTCGGCCTCAACCTGCTCGGCGACGGCCTGTCCGACACGCTCGACCCCAAGCTGAGGCGCCAGCGGTGAGCCTGCTCCAGGTCGAGAAACTCAGCCTGGAGATCGAGGGCCTGCCCATCCTCAAGGGGATAGATCTCTCGATCGCGCCGGGCGAGGTCATGGGACTGGTCGGCGAATCCGGCTCCGGCAAGTCGATGACGGCGCTGACCATCATGCAGCTCCTGCCCGCCCGCGCGCGGGCCGCCGGCCGCGTGCTGTTCGACGGAGCCGACATTCTTTCCGCCAGCGAAGAACGCATGTGCGCACTGCGTGGCGACGACATCGGCATGGTCTTCCAGGAGCCGATGACGGCGCTCAATCCGGTCAAGACCATCGGCGAGCAGGTCGCTGAAGGCATCCGCTGGCACACCGGCGCCAACCGGGCCGATGCCGAGGACCGCGCCAGAAAAATCCTCGAGCGCGTCGGCCTGCCAGAGCAGAAATTCCCGCTGTCGCGCTATCCGCACGAACTGTCCGGCGGCCAGCGCCAGCGCGTCGTCATCGCCATCGCCTGCGCGCTGAAGCCAAAACTGCTCATCGCCGACGAACCGACCACCGCGCTCGACGTCGTCCTGCAGGCTCAGATCCTCGATCTGCTGCGCGACCTCGTCGACGAGAACCGCATGGGTCTCCTGCTGATCAGCCACGACCTCGCCGTCGTCGCCGACATGGCCGACCGCATCACCATCATGCGCCATGGCGAGGTGATGGATACCGGCGAGACGGCGCGCACGCTGTCGGAACAGAGCCATCCCTACACGCGGCAGCTCGCGCTGGCGTCAATGCACGTGCCGGCGGGAAGGCTGCATCGTTCACCCCCCTCTGTCCTGCCGGACATCTCCCCCTCAAGGGAGGAGATCGGCAGTTTCGACGGCTTGGCGAAATCGACGACGTTGCCGATTGGCGAAAGCATACCGGACAGCCCAATCTCCCCCCTTGAGGGGGAGATGTCCGGCAGGACAGAGGGGGGTGTTTCGCAGCCTCCGTCCCTCCTGCAAGTCCACAGTATCACCCGCGACTACCCCGGACGCCGCCTGTCCCTCTTTCGCCCCGGCCAGCCGATGCGGGCCGTGGACGACGTTTCCTTCGCCATGCGGCCCGGCCAGTCCGTCGCCCTGGTCGGCCGCTCCGGCTGCGGAAAGTCCACGCTTGCCCGGATGATCCTGGCGCTCGACAGGCCGACGTCGGGCGAAATCCGCTTCCGCGGCGACACGCTGACCGGGAAGAGCGAGTCCGCCCTGCGTCCTGCCCGGCGCGACATGCAGGTCGTGTTCCAGGATCCCTACGGTTCGTTCGACCCGCGCCACCGCGTCGAGCGGCTGGTGGCCGAGCCGCTGCACCTCCTCGAATCGAAGCCCGGCCCGGCGGAGCGCCGGGACATGGTCGCGCGCGCCCTCCACGAGGTGGGGCTGACCGCGGACGACATGCACAAATACCCGCACGAGTTCTCGGGCGGACAGCGGCAGCGCATCTCGATCGCCCGCGCACTCATCACGCGGCCAAAACTCATCGTCGCGGACGAGCCGGTTTCCGCGCTGGACGTCTCGATCCGCGCCCAGATCCTCGACCTCTTCGCTGAACTCAACCAGCGGCTCGGCGTCGCCTACCTGTTCATCACCCACGACCTCACGGTCGCACGCGCGATCACCGACGACGTCATGGTCATGCACGAGGGGCGCATCGTCGAGGCGGGGCGCACGGCCGAGGTGCTCGACGATCCGCAGTCGGATGCCGCGAGGGAACTGGTCGCGGCCGCGCCAGATCTGCATCGGGCAGTCGCGCGGCGACTGCGGGAACAGGGATAGCCGTATCGGCGGCGCGGCTCGCGGCGGCGTTACTTGCCGCCCTTGATCACGTCGACCGGATCCAGGCCCAGTATGTCGAGGACGCGCCGGAGCAGCTTGATCTCCTGCGACGCGAGGTTCCGATCCGCCTTGGCGATGTCGGCCATGTGGCTTGCAAGCGCCTGGCGCCGCTCCAGCCGCAGGCCGCGGAACATGGCGAGCGCCTGGCCGCCACTGGTCTCGTAGCCAAAATCGTTCAGGTACTCGACAACGGCATCGACGCTTTCAGGGCCGATTCCGAAGCCTTCGTGGCAGATGCGGCGGAACGCGGCCATCTCCTTCTCATCGATCTCGCCGTCTGCAAGGATCATGCGGAAAAGGAGCAACAGTTCGGCCGTGAGGATCGGATCGTCGGCCACCTTGCGCACGCCGGAGTCGCCATCCATCAGGGACCGGATCTTCGCAACCAAACCGCCAGCCATCAGGACTGCACTCCTTCTATTTTCAGCCAGATTGGTAGCGCCTTTTGCGCCGCGCGCAATGCTGCATCCGACCAATCCCAAGGATTGCTGCGCGACCGTTGCCGGCGGGAAACATGCTTCCGCCATGCATGCCGCGGGGCGGATCTCGGCCAAGCCTCTCGGCGCCGCGCGCCGCCGTCTATCGCCAGCCGCTGCGAACGCATATGATCGGCAACGGGAGGTACGATGGCTGCAAAGACACCCGTCGAGGGAGAACCCCGCTTCTGGCACCGGCCGACGCCGCCGGACCTGGCCGGGCTGGTGACCGGGCTCTACGGCTACGCCGAGCGCGGAACGCCGCTCGCCGGCGCCGTCGAGACGGCTTCGCTCACCGTGCCCCTGATCATCAATTTTGGTACCCCGTTCCGGATCGGGCTCGGCCGGCAGCCGTCCGCCCACGACCGCTACACAAGCTTCGCCGCCGGGCTCTTCCTCGGACCCGTGATGATGGATTCGGACGGCGACGCGCACTGCATCCAGGTCAACTTCACGCCGCTGGGCGGCCGCCGCTTCTTCGGCATGCCGATGACCGAACTCGCCGACCGGATGGTGCCGCTCGCAGACCTCTGCGATCCGGAGATCGACCGCCTGTCCAGCCAGATCGAGGAGCGGAACTCCTGGGAGAGCCGCCTCGACCTCGTCGAGGATTTTGTGCGCGCCAGGCTGATGCGCGGAGCCCTGGCCGACCCCGCGCTCGGCTGGGCGTACCGGCGACTGCTCGATACGCACGGCACGGTTCGCATCGGCGCGCTGTCCGGCCGCCTCGAATGGAGCCGGCGCAGACTGGTCGAGCGGTTTCGCCGGGATTTCGGCCTGCCGCCCAAGGCCGTCGCCCGCATCATCCGCTTCAATGCCGCGACCGAGATGGCGCGAGGCAGCCCGCGGCCCGACTGGGCCGACATCGCGGCAGCATGCGGCTATGCGGACCAGGCGCATCTCACACGCGAGTTCGCAGAACTCGCCGGGCAGCCGCCCGCGGCGTGGCGAGCGGCCGCGTAACATTTCTTCAAGACCGCGCGGCTGCAACGGACGAAACTCGGCCATCGCTTCCAAGAGAGGAGATTGCCCCATGCGTACTGCCAAGGAAGCCCCCAGCGTCTTCCCCTGCTTCCGCTATCGCGACGCCCCCAAGATGATCGACTGGCTGGGAGACGCTTTCGGCTTCTCAGTCCGCGCCAAGTACATGGATGGCGACAAGGTCGCACATGCGGAGCTGACGCTGGGCTCGTCCATCGTCATGGCCGGCTCGGTGAAGGACGACGACTACGGGCGCATCGTCGGGGGTCCCGGCCGGGACAATGCCGGCAAGTCGGTTTACATTGCCGTCCCCGATGCCGACGCCGTCTACGCGACCGCGAAGGCGGCGGGCGCCAGGATCGTGGACGAACTCACCAACCGCGACTACGGCAGCCGCGAGTTCATCTGCACCGACCCGGAAGGCCATGTCTGGGCCTTCGGAACCTACTGGCCGAAGGCTGACGAACCCGCGATGTGATCACCCTTCGGCGACGCCGATCGCCGACTTCTGCGCAAGCGGGCCGCCTCGCCAGAGATAGATGGCGAGCAGCGGCTCGCTCCCCGTGCGCATTGCGTGGCTGACATTCGAGGGATGGTGGATGACCTCGCCGGCGCCGGCTGGCTGGAAACCGCCCCGGCCTTTTCTCCATTCCGTCCCGCCGGTCAGGGGAAGGTAGACCTCCTCGGCCGTGTGGTGATGGTCGGGGTAGGTCGTGTGCGGGCCGAGCAGCAGAAACCCTCCCGCGACGCTGTCGCTGGCGAAACGCCCGCGGGTGCCGCACAGTTCGACCCAGCCATAATTCTGCATGAACGCCGGCCCAAAATCCTGCGCGGTGTAGGTCTGGCCCCACTGCAGCAGATGCTCGCTTGCCACGAGCAGGTCGGCCAGTTTTCGAGCGGCCGGAGACGCCGCGGCGACGCAGCGCGGCAGGATCTCCACAACCGGCAGCGTCCTTGCCTCGAGCCGGCGGACGGGCATGCTCCTGTCGATCATGGCGGCGAACGAGGCCACAGGCTCCCCGAACGTCGCCACATGGTCCAGGAACGCACCAAGCAGTTCATCAAGCGGAGTCGTCACAACGAGCCTCGTATGTCGATTTCTGCACAACCGCTCTGCTCTGCCTGGCTCCGGGTTTGCCTGCGGCGCTCATTGATCTAGATTGTCGGCAGCGTATCAGGAAGACCGGTTGGGAGGCCATCATGGACGTCGCGATCGACACAACCGCCGGTCAGTTCGAACTCACCGAGGACCAACGCGCCATCCAGGAGATGGCACACGCCTTCGCGGCGGAGCGCGTCGCGCCGCACGCGCTGGAGTGGGACAAGGCAAAGCACTTTCCTTCGGACGTGATCCGCGAGACGGGCCCTCTGGGCTTTGGCGGCATCTACGTGCGCGACGATGTCGGCGGCTCGGCTCTCGGCCGCCTCGATGCGGTCCTGATCTTCGAGGCCCTGTCCAGGGCCTGCCCGGGTTTCTCGTCCTTCATCTCCATCCACAACATGGGTGCGTGGATGATCGACACCTTCGGCAACGAGGAGCAGCGCCAGCGTTTCCTGCCCAGGCTCACCTCGATGGAGTGGCTGGCGAGCTACTGCCTGACCGAGCCCGGCTCCGGGTCGGACGCGGCCGCCCTGAAGACGCGCGCGACGCGCTCCGGCGGCAACGGCAGCGACTACGTCCTCAACGGCGCCAAGCAGTTCATCTCGGGCGCCGGCGAGAGCGACGTCTATGTCGCCATGGTGCGCACCGGCGACGACGGGCCCAAGGGCATATCCACCCTCGTCATCCCCAAGGATGCGCCAGGCCTTTCCTTCGGCGCCAACGAGACCAAGATGGGCTGGCACATGCAGCCGACCCGCCAGGTTATCTTCGAGGACTGCAAGGTCCCGGCGGAAAACCTGCTGGGCGGCGAAGGCGTCGGCTTCAAGATCGCCATGGCGGGCCTCGACGGTGGCCGCCTCAACATTGCCGCCTGCTCGCTTGGCGGGGCACAGTCGGCCTTCGACAAGGCGCTCGCCTATGCCGGAGAGCGCAAGGCGTTCGGCAAGACGATCGACCAGTTCCAGGCGCTGCAGTTCAAGCTGGCCGACATGGAGACCGACCTCCAGGCCTCGCGCATGCTGCTCTACGCCGCCGCCTCGAAGCTTGACCGCAAGACGCACGACGCCTCGAAGTGGTCTGCCATGGCCAAGCGCTTCGTCACCGACACCTGCTCCGCGATCGCCAACGACGCCCTGCAGATCCACGGCGGCTACGGCTACCTGCACGACTATGGCATCGAGAAGCTGGTGCGCGACCTGCGCGTCCACCAGATCCTCGAAGGCACCAACGAGATCATGCGGGTCATCATCGCGAGGCATCTGGTAAGGCAGTAGGGGAATAGGGGAGTAAGGCAGTAGGGGAACAAGGACAGAAGATGAGCCCGCTCCCAACATGCCGCGCTCTCACTACTGCTTCACTGCCTTACTCCCCTACTGCCTTACTCCCCTACTCCCCTACTCCCCTATTCCCCTAACTCCCAAGGAGCTCCCTCATGACCACCATCGCCTTCATCGGCCTCGGCAACATGGGCAACCCGATGGCGGCCAACCTGGTGAAGGCCGGGCACACCGTTCAGGGCTTCGACCTGGTGGCGGAAAATCTCGCGGTGGCCCGCGAGCATGGCGTGGCGGCGGTGGAGAGCGCAGCCGCCGCTGCCAAGGGCGCCGACGTGGTCATCACCATGCTGCCCGCCGGCAAGCATGTGCTGTCCGTCTATGAGGACATCGCGCCGAAGGCCGCCAAGGGCGCGCTCTTCATCGATTCCTCGACCATCGACGTCGAGTCCGCGCGCAAGGCCCACGCGATTGCGGCCAGCCACGGCCTGCTGTCGGTCGATGCACCCGTTTCAGGCGGAACCGGCGGCGCGGCGGCCGGCACCCTCACCTTCATGGCCGGCGGCTCCAACGAGGCCTTCGCCAAGGCCGAGCCGATCCTGAAGCCGATGGCGGGCAAGATCGTGCATTGCGGAGACGGCGGCGCCGGCCAGGCGGCGAAGATCTGCAACAACATGATCCTCGGCATTTCGATGATCGGCGTTTCAGAGGCCTTCGTGCTGGCCGAGAAGCTCGGCCTGTCCCACCAGGCGCTCTTCGACGTCGCATCGACGTCGTCGGGTCAATGCTGGTCGCTCACCACCTATTGCCCCGTCCCCGGTCCGGTGCCCACCTCGCCTGCGAACCGCGACTACCAGCCGGGCTTTGCGGCAGCACTGATGCTGAAGGATCTGAAGCTCTCGCAGGAGGCTGCGCAAGCCGCCGGCGCAGTGACGCCGCTGGGCGCCGAGGCGACGCAGCTCTACGGTCTATTCAGCGCACAGGGCAATGGCGGCGCAGACTTCTCAGGCATTATCCGCTTCCTGCGCGGCGATGTCGCATAAGCTGCTCGCATTTCTACAGTTTTTCTCTCGATCTCGCCTAAAAAAAGCTGAGATTCACCTTTGCTTAATGTCTCGATAACCGCCCGGTAACGATGTCTCTTTAGAACGGAGTGCGAGGCGGTGATCGCAACCGCCCAACGCTCCGGATCAGGTCTCGCGTACCGGAGCCGTGACTTTCGCAGTGTCTGTCGTCGCGAAAGGCCATGCGTTTTAGATGGCAAAGCCCGCGCCTCGGAAGAGACGCGGCCTTTGCCGTTTCGCACGCCCATCAGCTTCTGGAAAATCGCCGGTAGTTGGCTTTGACGCGACGGCCTGCGGGCTTCAGCGCGGCCTCCGCCGCCTGCCGCATCGCGCTGCCGTCCACCAGAGCCGGAACACGGCCTGACAGCACTTCGGGCCAGAACGTCCAGGCCGATTTCAACAGCGTGAACTGCGCGGCGGCGAGGCCCTCGGCGGCTGCACCCAGCTTTTCCGCCACGGCGCGCGTCGTCTCCGTCCTGAAAGGGTTTGTCGCGGTCGCTTCCGCAGCGAGGATCGGCAGCCGCACCGCCATGACCGCCGGCGCGAGCATGAGGTCGGCCCCTGTCGCCGCGTGCCGACGCCGTGCATTGCTTTTTCGGTACTTCATGGGAGTCACCTCTGCGAAGCGCCGCCTCGGCGCCGGTTGATCGAATTCGGCTCCTCCCGAACTCCCCGCCTCAGTCAGGCGGCTGGAACTGCGCATCGACCGGCGGTCTCAATGCATTGGCCAGCCGGTTGGTTTCATTTGCCTTGCCCACGACCGCCAGCAACTCCGTGAGTTGCGTGTCGGTCATTCCCTTCGCTCGCGCGGAGGCCGTATGGGAATAGGTGCAGTATTCGCACCCGTTGGTCGCCGAAACGGCGATGTAGATGAGTTCCTTGGTCAACGGGTCGAGCGCTCCCGGTCCCATGATCTCCTTCAGCGATTCCCAGGTCCGTTTCAGGTGGGCCGGGTCGTGAGCCAGCACCTTCCAGAAATTGTTGACCCAGTCGCTCTTCCGGGTCGCCATGATGTCGTCGTAGACGGCGCGAACTTCCGCACTCGCCGCATCGTACTCGATCAACGGAAGGATCGGCTTTCCGCTCATGGCATTCCCTCCGAAACGGCGGGCGCTGCAGCGCCCGCATGAAACCTGTTACTTGCGCCCGAGATCGGCCGCGGCAAGGTCGAGCGCCCTGGCGATGCGGTCGCAGGCGAGATCGATCGTCTCCCGCGTCCAGATCAACGGCGGCGAGAGGATCATGGTGTCGCCGGTCGCGCGCATCATGAGTCCGTTGGCGATGGCATGGTCGCGCACGACCACTGCTGCGCTGCCGGACGGCTCGAAGCGAGCGCGCGTCGCCCTGTCACTGACGATCTCGATGGCGCCGAGAAGGCCGAAGGTGCGGACCTCGCCGACCAGCGGATGGCCGGCGACGCGCTTCTGGAGCTGTTCGCCGAAATAGGGGCCGGTGTCGCTCCGCACCCGCTCGATCATGCCTTCCCGCTCGATGATCTCGAGGTTCCTGAGCGCCACCGCGCAGGCGACGGGGTGCCCGGAGTACGTGTAGCCGTGGTAGAACTCGCCGCCCTTCTCGACCAGCGTCGCGGCGATGCGGTCGCCAACCAGCAACGCCGACAGCGGCTGATAACCCGAGGTCAGCGCCTTAGCGGTCGTGATGGTGTCGGCCTCGATCCCCATCGACTGTGCCGCGAACCACTCTCCTGTGCGCCCATAGCCGGTGATCACCTCGTCGAGCATCAGGAGCACGTCGTACTTGCGGCAGATACGCTGGATCTCGGGCCAGTAGCTCGCCGGCGGAATCTTCACGCCGCCCGCCCCCTGGATCGGCTCGCCGATGAAGGCCGCGACATTGTCGGGACCGGCCTCGAGGATCGCGTCCTCCACCGCCCTCGCCGCGCGGATGCCGAAATCCTGGTCGCTCTCGCCGGGCAGCGCCAGCTCGAATGCATAGGGCATCATCACGTGCACGATGTTCGGCACCGCCCCGCCGAGCTGCCCGTGCATATGCTCCATGCCGCCGAGCGACGTGCCGGCAACCGTCGAGCCGTGATAGGCCATGTTGCGGGAGATGATGCGGTTTTTCTGCGGCTTGCCTTCGAGCGACCAGTAGTGGCGCACCAGCCGCAGCGCGGTGTCGTTCGATTCTGATCCGGACGAGCCGAAGAACACCTGGTTGATGTTGGCCGGCGCGATCTCGGCGATCTTCTTGGCGAGCAGCGTCGCCGGCGGCGTCGTGCACTTGAAGAAGGAGTTGTAGAAGGGCAGCTGCTTCATCTGCTCGTACGCCACCTCTGCAAGCTCGTCGCGGCCGTAGCCGACGTTCACGCACCACAGGCCGGCCATGGCATCGAGGATTTCCTTGCCCTCGGAGTCGTAGATGAACGGCCCCTTTGCGCGGGCGATCATGCGGCTGCCGAGCCCACGCAATTCCTTGTGGTCGGTGAAGGGATGCAGGTGGTGCGCGGCGTCGATCTTCTGAAGCTGCTCCAGCGAATAATTTTGGTAAGTCATGGAGTTGGTCCCGTTCCTTGAAACAATCCGACAGCATCTGCCGGGGCGAATTCAGGGGTGGGACGGCGGCGAGTAGCCGATGCGCGCGCAAAGCCTCAGCATCTCCGCATGAAGGGTGCGGGGCGATGGCGTGACGGCGATGGATAGTGATCTTCGTGAGATCATGGCTCACTTTAGCCCCAGCGACGCGCAATCAGCAAGTCGAGGCTAGACGAGCCGAGCCCGGCAAGCCAACCGGCCGGCAATCACCGGACGATCTTCGTGTCCGCCTGCCGGAAGCGCAGTAGAAGCGCGCCTATCAGCGCCACGCACAGCAAGCCGTTGGCCACCGGCAATCCCTGCACACCGAAGACATTCATCATTGCGCCGGTCAGCGGAGGGCCGGCAATGCCGCCCAGTCCCCAGAACAGCGCGAAGGCCGCATTGCCCGTGATCAGGATAGATCCAGAGAAGCGCTCGCCCAGCGAGACCAGCGCCATGGTGTAGATGCCGAAGGCGGCCGCTCCCCAGATGAACGCGACCGGCCAGACCAGCAGCGTCGTGAACAGTGCCGGGAGCACCGCGCATCCGGCCAATGCGGTCACCGCGCAGATGAGCATGGTGCGCAGCGCGCCGATACGCTCCGCCAGCGCCCCGAGCGGCACCTGCAGGGCGATGTTGCCGGCGATGAACACCGTCAGCAGCGCGGCGATCCTCTGCTCCGGGCTGCCATGGCCCTCTCCATACACGGAGAACAGCGCCAGCAGCGCCTGCTCGAAGGCGGCGGCGACAAACACCGCCAGCACCAGCAGCGGCGCCAGCCTGGCAAAACCGGCGACCGAGGTGGGATGTTCCTCATTCGACATTGCCGGCAGGCGCGGCAGAACCGCCACCAGGATGAGGCCGCACAGGACGAATGCCGAAATGCCGATCAGGAACGGCGGCCAGCCTTCGGTGCCCACCATCGTCAGGGTCAGCGGTCCGACGGCGAAGCCTCCCGATACGATCGAAGTATAGATGCCCATGATCCGGCCGCGCCTGCGCGCCGGCGCAATGGCGATGAGCCAGGTCTCGCTGACCACATAGAGCGGGTTGGCGACGAAGCCGAGCAGGAAGCGCAGCGGGAACCAGAGCCACACGTCCTGCGTCCAGCCGATGAGGGCAAGCGCGACGGCGGCGAGGCACGCGCAGGCGATCGCCAGCCGGCCGGCGTCGAAGCGCCGCGTCAACCACGGGATGATCGGCGAGGACACGATGAAGCCGAGCGGCGTCATTGCCGCCGAAGCGCCGATCAAGGCCGGCGAAACGCCCTCGCGCAGGAGGATGAAGCTGAGCAGCGGATAGGAAAGCCCTTGCGAGACGGCGAAGACGCTGACCGTGGCGATGATGCCAGCCATCGCCGCCCACGAGTTCATCCGTGCCTGATCTGCCGTCCGTTCTATCGCACCCATGCCCGGAACCGATCAGCGCGCGATTCTGAAAGCAATGGTGCAGGCCGGATCAATCATTGGCGGTGCCGGCCCTCAGCCGGCGCCGCCCAGTGCCCGCTCCAGGAAGACGTACTTCATCGCAGTCTGCTCCGCCTGCGGTCGCCGGTCCCCTCGCCCGCCATGGCCGCCTTCCGTCTCCTCGAAATAGAGCGTCTTTCCGTGGCCTGCCGCCTGCATGCGTGCGGCCATTTTTCGCGCATGGCCGGGATGCACGCGGTCGTCCGCCGTCGAGGTGGTCAGCAGCACCGGCGGATAGTCGGCCTCGGCATCGATATGCTGGTAGGGCGAGTAGGCGGCAATCGCCGCCGCCTCATCCGGTATCGCGGGGTCGCCGTATTCGGCGATCCACGACGCGCCCGGCGGCAACTCGGTGTAACGCAGCATGTCCAGCAGTGGCACCTCGATGATGACCGCACCGAACAGCTCGGGCCGCTGTGTCAGCGAGGCGCCGGTCAGCAGCCCGCCGTTCGATCCGCCCTGGATGCCGAGCTGCGCCGCCGTGGTGATGCCGCGCCGGACGAGATCCTCGGCGACGGCCGCGAAATCGTCGAACGCCTTCTGCCGGTTGCCCTTCAGCGCGGCCTCGTGCCACGCCGGACCGAACTCGCCGCCGCCGCGAATGTTGGCCTGCACGTAGACATTGCCCCTCTCCAGCCACAGCCGGCCGCGCACGCCGGCATAGCCGGGCAGCAGCGGCACCTGGAAGCCGCCATAGCCATAGAGCAGGCTCGGCAGCGGCCGGGACTGTCCTGCGGGCCGCACCACGAAGTACGGGATCATCGTCCCGTCGCTGGAGCGCGCCTCGAACTGCTCTGAGATGAGCCCCGAGGCATCAAAGCGCGACGGCTGCGCCTTCACGGTCGCCAGCGATGCACCGTGGTCGTCGGACCAGATGATGGAGCTCGGCGTCAGGAAATCGGTGAAGGAGAACGACACCGTCGCGCCGAACTGGTCGGCATGGCTGATGCCGACATTGCCGTTCGTCGGAAGCGCCAAGGTCTCCAGCACCCAGCGCCCGTCGCGGCGCTGGCAGGCCAGCACCTTGCCGCGCACATTGTCCATGACGCTGATGAACAGTTTTTCTGACGTGTCGGCCACGCCGCCGATGGAAACCCTGTGCTGCGCCGCAAGCAGCGTTTCGACCGGACCGAGCACGCCCGTCTCCAGCCAGCGGTCGAAGTCGAAGGAATAGAGCGCATCCGGCACACAGGCCGTACCGTCCGGGGCGGTCCACGGGGTGCGCACGCCGAACACCGCCTGCCCCTTGAAAAGCGACAGGCTGGCGAGGTCGTCGGGCATCGGGACTTGCCGGATCTCACCGGACGGTAGGCGAACGAAATTGTGGGAGCGGAAGAAGTCGATGGTGCGGCTCAGGAACACATGCTTCCTGTCGCCGTCGAAATCGACCGATGCGCCGGCGGCAAGGTCCGCCTTCTCCGCCTCGAAGATCGGGGTTGCGGCTCCGACGGGCGTGCCGCGCTTCCAGATCTTTACAACCCGCGGATAGCCGGACGACGTCTTGTCGGCCTCATCGAACGCCGCCGAGAGCAGCACCGTGTCTGCATCGAGCCAGGTCGCCCCCGACTTCGACGCCGGCGCACGAAAGCCCCCTTCGACAAAGCTTTTCGTTTCGATGTCGAACTCGCGAATCTCGGAGGCGTCGCCGCCGTCAGGCGAAAGGCGGAGCAGACAGCGCGAAAAATCCGGATGGAGCCTTGCTGCCCCGCTGAAAACCCACTTGACGCCTTCCTCGGCCGCCAGTCGGTCAAAATCGATGATCGCTTCCCAGTCCGGCTTCTCGGTCTTGTAGGATTCCACGGTGGTGCGACGCCAAACCCCGAGCGGGTTCGCCTTGTCCTGCCAGAAATTGTAGACGCGCCCACGCAGCGCATAGCCGACCGCGATGTTGTCTTCGGCCGTCATCAGCTCCAGCGCTGTCTCGAAATGGGACGTGTAGCGCGGGTCGGAGCGCAGCTCGCCGAGCGTCGCCGCATTCTGGCTGCGGACCCACGCCAAGGCCTCATCGCTCTTCCTATCCTCGAGCCAGAGGAACTCGTCCTCGGGAATGTCCTGCATCGCCAGCGGCTTCGCTCCAGTGCTTGTCATCTCGTCTCCAGTCCTGCGCGTATCGGCACCTAACATCGAGACGCCATGCCGCCAATTCAATACGCACGGGCTCCCCATGACAGAGCCGGTCGCCGCCAACGCCGGCGGCCGTCGCGGCATGTCGCTTCCCTGTCGCTTCTGGTCGCCGGCCCCGCATTGGCTCGACATGCCCCGCGCCATTATGCCGGCTCGAATCCCGTCTTTGCGCTACGAGGAACCCGTCATGAATGCAGCGCTTCAACCGGCCGAAACGGCCGTTCTCCCCGAGCGCACGCGCCGTGGCGGCCGCGCCGGAAAGCGCGTCGGCGGCTCGGCGGCCTTCGAGCAGCCACCGTTCCGCCAGCTCAGGATTCCCTTCCCTCCGACGAAGCTGATCTCCGACGACGAGCTCGAATCGATCCATCTCGCGTCGCTGCGGGTTCTGAAGGAGATCGGTCTCGACGTCCTCCACGAGGGTGCACGCCAGATCATGAAGGATCACGGCGCCGACGTTCGCAGCGGCTCCGAGCGGGTGCACTTCGATTCCGACATGCTTCTGGAGATGGTGTCGCATGCTCCGTCGGAGTTCACGCTGCACGCCCGGAACCCGGCGCATGACGTGCGCATCGGCGGCGACAACGTCGTCATCGTGCAGGTTGCCTCGGCGCCCAATTCCTCAGACGTCGACGGTGGCCGCAGGCCCGGCAACCAGAAGGATTTCCGCAATCTCGTGCGGCTGGCGCAGATGCACAACGTCATCCACATGACGGGCGGCTACCCGGTCGAGCCCGTCGACATCCACCCATCGGTGCGCCACCTCGAATGCATCCGCGATCTCGCGACGCTGACCGACAAGGCGTTCCACATCTATTCGCTGGGCAAGGAGCGCAATGTCGACGGCATCGAGATCACGCGCATCGCCCGCGGCATCAGCCACGAGCAGATGCTGAAGGAGCCGTCGGTCTATTCGATCATCAACACCAATTCGCCGCTGAAGCTCGACGTGCCGATGATGGAAGGGATCATCCAGATGTCGTCGCGCGGCCAGGTCATCATCGTCACGCCCTTCACCCTGTCGGGCGCCATGGCGCCGGTCACCATCGCCGGCGCGCTGGTGCAGCAGAACGCCGAGGCCCTGGCCGGCATTGCCTTCACCCAGATGGTGAGGAAGGGCGCGCCGGTCGGCTATGGCGGCTTCACCTCCAACGTCGACATGAAATCGGGCGCACCCGCCTTCGGCACGCCGGAATACATGAAGGCGCAACTGGTCGGCGGCCAGCTCGCGCGCCGCTACAAGATCCCCTACCGCTCCTCGAACACCTGCGCCGCCAACGCAGTCGACGCGCAATCGGCCTATGAAAGCGTGTTCTCGCTCTGGGGCGCGATCCAGGGAGGCGCTAACGTCATCCTCCATGCCGCCGGCTGGCTCGAAGGCGGGCTGCGCGCCTCTTTCGAGAAGACGATCCTCGACATCGACCTGCTCCAGATGGTCGCGGAGTTCCTGACGCCGCTCGACCTGTCGGAGGACGCGCTGGCGGTGGACGCCATCCGCGACGTCGGCCCGGGCGGCCACTTCTTCGGCACGCCGCACACCCAGTCGCGCTACAAGACCGCCTTCTATGCCCCCATCATCTCGGACTGGCGCAACTACGAGACCTGGGCCGAGGCCGGCTCGCCGACGGCGGTCGAGCGCGCCAACCGGGTGTGGAAGGAACGCCTCGCCACCTACGAGGAACCGTCGATGGACCCCGCCATCCGCGAAGAGCTCGACGCCTTCGTCGAAAAGCGCATCGCCGAAGGCGGCGCGCCGACGGATTTTTGAGTTTTGGCGAGGGCAGATAGTTGAAAAAGTCCCCCTCTCCGTCGCCGCTTCGCGACGACACCTCTCCCCCACTTCGTGAGGGAGAGGACGGGAGCCAGGTCGGGCACCCGTCCTCTCCACCCGGAACGGGGGGAGAGGTGTCGCCGCGAAGCGGCGACGGAGAGGGGGGCAAATCACATGCAAACACTCGCCGACCACCGAAGGCTACGGCGCGCGCACGCGCCATGCGCAAGGACGGCACCAAGGAAGAAGCGCTACTTTGGCTTGAATTGAAGGCGAAGCGACTCGGCGGACATCACTTTGTGCGCCAATTCCCCATCGGACCATACATCGCAGACTTCGCCTGTCGGAAGTCTAAGCTCATCGTCGAGATCGACGGCTCCCAGCACGCCGACAGCCCACACGACCGACGCCGCGACGAATTCATGCGCCAGCAGGGCTTCTCCACCCTCCGCTTCTGGAACCACGACGTCCTGAGACATCGCACCTCCGTCTGCGACACCATCCTCGCCGCGCTCGATGGGCGCTTGGCGGAGGCGGTTGAGAGTGCCGACCTTCGTTTCGCCTACGCGTCGCAAACCTCGCGGGACGTTGCCCGCCTCGCCGGAGAGCACGCATGACCTCCCGCCGCGCCATCCACGCCCCGGACGCCCCGCAGTCGAAGGGCGGCTATGCTCAAGCGCTGGAAGTGACCGGCGCCACCCGCACGCTCTATGTCTCCGGCCAGATCCCCGAGAGTGCCGACGGCAAGGTGCCGGAAGACTTCGAATCCCAGGCGAGGCTCTGCTGGCAAAACATCGGAGCGCAGCTCCGCGCCGCCGGGATGACGCTCGACAATCTCGTCAAGGCGACGATCTTCCTGTCGGACCGCCGCTACGCCATGCCCAACCGCACGGTGCGCAACGAGGTGCTTGCCGGCCGCGAGATCGCGCTGACGGTCATCATCTGCGATATCTTCGACGACAAATGGCTGCTTGAGATCGAGGCCATTGCCGCCGCCTGACTCATTTTCTCAACCACCTGAATCGGTTTTTGCACGAACGGACGCAACATCATGAAATCCCATGTCAAAGCAGTTGTCATCGGCGGCGGCGTCGTCGGCTGTTCGGTGCTCTACCACCTCGCCCGCGCCGGCTGGACCGACATCATGCTCATCGAGCGTTCGGAGCTGACCTCCGGCTCGTCCTGGCACGCGGCCGGCGGCTTCCACACGCTGAACGGCGACCCCAACGTGGCCAAGCTGCAGGCCTATACCGTCCAGCTCTACAAGGAGCTGGAGGAAGTCTCGGGCCAGTCCTGCTCGCTGCACCTGACCGGCGGCGTCATGCTTGCCGACAGCCCGGAACGCATGGATTTTTTGCGGCTGGCGCACGCCAAGGGCCGCTATCTCGGCATGGACACCGAGCTGATCACGCCCTCCGAGGCGAAGGCGATGTTCCCGTTCATGGACGAGAGCCACTTCGTCGGCGCCATGTGGGACCCGGTCGAGGGCCATCTCGACCCGTCCGGCACCACCATCGCCTATTCCAAGGCGGCGAAGAAGCTGGGTGCCGAGATCGTGCTGCGCAACTCGGTGAAGGAACTGACCCAGCAGCCGGACGGCACCTGGAACGTCATCACCGAGCAGGGCACGGTGAAGGCCGAGCACGTGGTGAACTGCGGCGGCCTGTGGGCGCGCGAGGTCGGCCGCATGGTCGGCGTTGAGCTGCCGGTGCTGGCCATGGAGCACATGTACCTCCTCACCGAGCCGATGCCCGAGGTCGAGGCGTTCAACCGCGAGACCGGCCGCGAGATGGTCGGCGTGCTCGACTTCAAGGGCGAGATCTACACGCGGCAGGAGCGCAACGGCATCCTGCTCGGCACCTATGAGAAGGCCTGCAAGCCTTGGTCGCCGGTCAACACGCCGTGGGACTTCGGCCACGAGCTGCTGCCCCCCGACCTCGACCGTATCGCGCCCTCGCTCGAGGTCGGCTTCCGGCATTTCCCCGGCATCGCCAATGCGGGGATAAAGCAGGTCATCAACGGCCCCTTCACCTTCGCGCCCGACGGCAACCCGCTGGTCGGCCCGGTCCAGGGCCTCACCAACTACTGGGTGGCCTGCGCCGTCATGGCCGGGTTCAGCCAGGGCGGCGGCGTTGGCCTCGCCTTGTCGAACTGGATGGTGAACGGCGATCCCGGCTTCGATGTCTGGGGCATGGACGTCGCCCGCTGGGGCGAATGGGCGTCGCTGCGCTATACCAACGCCAAGGTCCGCGAAAACTATTCGCGCCGCTTCTCGATCCGCTTCCCGAACGAGGAGCTTCCGGCGGCGCGCCCGGCCCAGACCACCCCGCTCTACGACACGATGGTCGCGCAGAACGCCGTCATGGGCGATTCATGGGGCCTGGAAACGCCGCTCTGGTTCGCGCCGACGGGAGCCGAGCCGAAGGACATCGTCTCCTTCCACCGCTCGAACGATTTTGTCCATGTCGGCAATGAGGTGCGCGCCGTCCGCGAGCGTGTGGGCGTCACCGAGATCGCCAACTTCGCGAAATATGAAGTCAGCGGAACGGGTTCGGAGGATTTCCTGAATCGCCTCATGACCAACCGCATGCCGAAGAAGGGCCGCATCGTGCTGACGCCGATGCTCAACGAGTTCGGCCGGCTGATCGGCGATTTTACGATTGCCAACACCGCTACCAGGACGGATGAGGAAAAATTCATGATCTGGGGCTCGTCGGCGGCCCAGAAGTACCACATGCGCTGGTTCGAAAAACACCTGCCGAAGGACGGCTTGATCCGCATCCACCGTTTCGACCAGACGCTGGTCGGCCTCTCCATCGCAGGCCCGAAGTCGCAGGCGCTGTTGCAGAAACTGGTCGACGTCGACGTCTCGACGAAAGCCTTCCGCTTCATGGACTTCCGCGAAATGGCGGTCGGCGGCGCGCCCTGCATGGTCAACCGCATCACCTACACGGGCGACCTCGGCTACGAGATCTGGATGCAGCCGGCCTACCAGCGGCTCGTCTATGCGGCGATCAAGGAGACCGGAGAGGAGTTCGGCATCGTCGACTTCGGCATGCGGGCGCTGCTCTCCATGCGGCTGGAGAAGAATTTTCCCACCTGGTTCCGCGAGCTTCGCCCGATCTACGGGCCGTTCGAGGGCGCGATGGACCGTTTCATCCGCATGGAGAAGAACGATTTTATCGGCCGGGACGAGGCCGCCAAGCAACTCACGGCGGGCGGCGGCAAGCTGCGCCGCGTCTCGCTGGTCGTGGACGCGGCCGACGCCGACGTCATGGGCGACGAGCCGATCTGGGCCAAGGTGAACGGCAGGGATTTCGGCACAGTGGAGAAGCCGCACGGCTATGGCGCGCCGCGCTTCGATGCCAGCGGGAAGGCCGTTCGTGGTTCGTCTGCCGCCTCAGGCGCATCCGCGGTGCGCGGCATCCATGACGGCGAATGGTCGGTGGTCGGCTGGGTGACGTCGGGCGGCTTCGCCCACTATGTCGGCAAGTCGATGGCCCAGGGCTACGTGCCGGCGGAGCTTGCCGCCAACGAGAGCGGGGGCCTGTTCGAGATCGAGATCCTCGGCCACCGCCGCCCTGCCCGCATCAATATCGAGCCGCCCTTCGATCCGGCCGGCGAGAAAATGCGGGGATAGTAGGCGCGCAATCGCACCAGATGATCCGCAATCACCCCCACTCCGCCTCGCTTCGCTCAGCACCTCTCCCCCTGCCCGGGGGGAGAGGAAAGGCGGCAAGGTTGGCGCCCCTCCTCTCCCTCGTCGAACGGAGGAGAGGTGGTCGGCGAAGCCGACCGGAGTGGGGGCGATTGCGATGACCTGCAATGAGGCCGGGCACAAACGTCGGCCGTGGCCGCAGGATCGTGCCCTTCGACACGAAGGTCGAAGCCTCGGTCGATGCGCCGCGCACCTACCCGCTCGACACGCGCCTTTCCCGAAAATGAGAACGCCGGGGCAAGCCCGGCGTCGTTCAAGAGCGGATGTTACGGTCAAGCCTTCTGCGTGGCGGTCTCGCTGCCCTTTACGCCGGGCTCCTCCATGCGCGAAAACCAGTTCGCGACGAGTGCGCCCGAGATGTTGTGCCATACGCTGAAGACGGCGCTCGGCACGGCCGCCAGCGGCGAGAAGTGCGCCGCGGCGAGCGCTGCGCCGAGACCGGAGTTCTGCATGCCGACCTCGATCGAGATCGCCTTGCGCTTGGCCAGCGACAGGCCGGCGGCGCGGGCGGCGAAATAGCCGAGCAGCAGTCCCAGCCCGTTGTGCAGGACAACGACCACGAAGATCAGCAGGCCCGATTCCGCGATCTTGACCTGGTTTACGGCGACGACGGCCGCCACGATCAGCACGATGCCGACGACGCTGACCAGCGGTAGCGCCGGCACGGCGGCCTTGACCGCGGCCGGCGCGATCTTCTGGATGGCGAAGCCGAGCGCCAGCGGCACAAGAATCACCTTCACGATCGACATGAACATGCTCATTGCGTCGACCGGCAGGTACTGGCTGGCGAACATCCAGACGAGGAAGGGCGTCACGATGGGCGCCAACAGCGTGGTGACGCTGGTGCAGGCGACCGAAAGGGCGACGTCGCCCTTGCCGAGATAAGTCATGACGTTGCTTGCCGTGCCGCCCGGGCAGCAGCCGACGAGGATCACGCCCGCCGCCACTTCCGGCGACATCGGGATGACGCGGGTGAGCAGCACGGCCAGCAGCGGCATGATCAGGAATTGCCCCGCGACGCCGATGAACACGTCGAACGGGCGGCGTCCGACTTCGGCGAAGTCCTTGGCCGAGATCGTCAGGCCCATGCCGAACATGATGATGCCCAGCAGCGTCACGATCCACGGCGCGAACACGCTGAAGGTCGACGGCAGGAGGAAGGCGAGCACAGCGAAGACGATCACCCAGATCGCGAAACTGCGCCCGACGAACGCCGAGAATGAAGCAAGTGCCTGCACGATGATTTATCCCTAAAAAGTTGTTCGGGGAATATTCCTGCCCGGACGCGCCAGAACGACAGGAAGTTGCACGCTTTTCACGCCGAGCTTTACGAATTGCAACCAGAAACATCCCGCGTGCGTCACATTTTCTATTGACGCACCGTCAACATGAACTCGATGACGTTGCGTCAAATCTTGCACGCTACAGTTGAATACATTTCACGGCGAGGATTTCAGCTCGACTGACGAGCGGACGTATCCGGGCGTTTGCCTGGCATAGCTTCGAAATCTTGACTGGGGCGTCGCCCGTATATCTGATCACCTCTCGTAACGGCAAGGGAAGGCGTGTGGACAGTCCGGTCGCCACCAATACGCGTCGCGTGGAACTGATCGCCGCGTTCGACGCGCGGTTCTCCGATTTCGACGCCATGGCTGGAAGCCCGGTCGCCTGGGACCAGAAGTACGACCACATTGGCCGCGGCAGCTTCGACGGGCGTATCGCGCAGGTCGTGCTCAACACGATGCAGGTCGGCCGCGTCACCTACCGGCCGGGGATCATGCAACGTGGCTGCGCGCCCCCGGGGTCCTGGGTCATCGCGCTACCGGTGGCGGTCGAAGGCACGCTGCATCTACGAGGACGTCAGGTCGCAATTGGCCAGCCACTGCTGGTCGGACCATGTGACGACATGGCCTTCACCGCCAACGGAGCCGCTGGTCTCGCCATCGCCGCGATCCCGGTCGAGCAGATCGAGCGCTGGATGTGGATCCGGCGCGGCGGGAATGGCCTCGCCCGCAGATATCTCGACCGCGCATGGACGGTTTCAGAAGGCGAGATTGCCCGCCGCGGCGCGACCGTTCTGAGGTTGCTCACGGCGCTGCTTCAGGGAGCGCAGGAGGGCATCCATCAAGACACTCTGGAATTGATCGAGGGAGCGCTCGTGGACACCGTTCTGGGCATGGTTCCGTCGTCGGAAGTGGCGGAGCCATTGCATCGCCGCGCCCGAACGGCGCTGAAACTACGCGACATGCTTCTCGACAACGTCGAAACGCCGATGAGCGTAGGCGCGATGTGCGAAAGCCTCGGCGTCCGGGAGCGAACGCTTTTCCTGAGCTGTCTGGAGGCGTTCGGCCGCCCCCCGAAACGGCTTCTCCTGGAATTGCGCCTCAACGCGGCGCGTCGCGCACTCACCCATCCGGAAGCCGAGCGAACTGTGACGACGGTGGCATCGCGCTTCGGCTTCCTGCATTTCGGCCACTTCTCCGCAGAGTATTTTCGCCAGTTCGGCGAGTTGCCCTCCGCGACGCTCAACCGATCGCTGGGCTCGGGAAGCCTTGTAACTGCGGTGCATTCGCAAAGCGACGGGCTCAATTGGAGAACCGGAGCGGTGTCCAACTGAGCCCGTCTATCCCCGTTACCCCGACGCGGGTGCTCGGAGCGTATTCAGCGAACTGCCGGCCTACTGGGCGGCAATGGCAGGGAGTGCGTTGGTCTTGACCACGGCAGGCGGATTCCATTTCCCGATCAAGGCGACCGCCTTCGGTGCGTAGAGGCGCATCGTCAGGTTATACGGTCCGTCGGGAGCGGGAAGCCAATTTGCCTCCATGTCCTTGCCGGGGCTCTCGTGCTGGAAGTAGAGGTCGAGCGAGCCATCGGCGTTATGCTGGAACGGCATCCAGCTGCTGACCGCGAACCTGTTCAGCACGTTGGCCACCTGGAAACCCTGATGGTCGTAGAGGGTGATGGACCAGAAGGCGGCGGCGGGAGGCAACTGGTCCTTTTCGAAGTGGATCGTGTAGTTGTTCTTGCCGTCGAGCGGCTGCCCGTCCTCGTCGGCAAGGTTGAGCGGGTAAATGGCGTCTTCCGGAAGGTTGGCGCCAAGTCCCTGCTGGGCGACGATGGCGCGCTTGAGGTAGTAGTTGCCGTAGACGCCCATCGTGTCGGTGTTCATCGACCAACCGTTGGCGACCCGAGCGAGCGTTTTGACCTTCCAGTCCATCAGCTTCTGCGCAACCTCGGGCGCCGTTTTCAGGCCCTTTTGCACCGCATCGCTTGCCTTCGAAAGCTCAAACGTCTTGCCCGGCTCGAAGCCGATCCGCTTCAGTCGCGCAAGTATTGGCTGATCGGTACCGTGCGGCGAATGGAGCTTCAGGAGTTCGGCGGCATAGGCGAAGTACTTGTCGGCCGGCATGGTGTCGACCTGGGTCTTGGGAGGCGTCTTCATGTCGATCGACGGATCGATCTTCACCTCGGAAGCTTTCGGCTTCTGGTCCCACTCCGATAGCGACGTGACCTTGTAGCCATCCTGGATCTTGTGGACGGCATCGTAGTCCGGCGGACCGTCCGTCTTGGTACGCCCGATGATCCAGACATAGGGCGTCGGCGCATCGATCCTCTGGGTCCCCTCCGGCAGCTTGTACTCGTCGAATTTTTCGCGAAGGTCAGGCCGCCAGTTGGCAGGAGCAATGAGGAAATGACCGGCTCCAGTTCCGGTCGTGCGCCAGCCCGGCGATGCAAAAACGTCTGTCCACATGTCGAGCATGGGCAGCAGATAGTAGCGCCCCTGCGTATCCGGCGCCGACACCACCACCGGCTCCTTCGTCAGGTCCAGCCAGGCGCTGGAATAAAGCGTGTCGAAGTTCGGACGCACGACGACCTTCATGTCCGCCGGCGGGAATTCAGCGATATTGTTGAATGCGTTGGGAGGGCCGCCGATCAAGCCTGGCTTGGCCTCGGCGTTGGTGAGCTGCTGTCGCGTGATGTCCATCGTGATCAGGGGATAGAAATAGACATACGCCTCGACGCCGATCGCGTGAGCCTCTTCTTCGGTGATCGCCTCGGCGGCAGTAGCGGTCGCCATCGGCATAAATGCGACGACACTCGCTGTGACGCCTATTCGACAGAAATTGAGAAACGTCTTCCTTGCACAGTTTTTGCTGGCCCAATGCATGTCTTCCTCCAATTTTTGATCGAAAAGTGTTATTGCCTCGCCAGATTTATGGAATTCGTCGAGCGGATGCATTTCCTCCGTTTGGCGTGCTTGACCTCACACCTGTTCCGAACCTTCTCGCGGTGGTCCCGCGGTCCGGATCCGCAAGGTAACATCGCAGCTTCCATCACCATAGTAGTAGCGGAAACCCACAGCTATCCAGTTCCTGCAACACCCGTACGCCCGGCGTGATCAGCCCGCTTCACAGCCTCGGCCCTCATCGAAAAGGACACGATCCTCGCCGCCCGGAACGGTAAGGGGCCCCTATTTGTGAAATCCGGACTGCCTTCATCGGAGCCGAAATCCACAGCGCGGCGCTGCCTTCCCGCACGGTTGCTGTACCGGGCGACGGGCGCGTGCTAGCGGAGCGGCACGTTTTTCCGGAGGCCGAGAGCGCGTGAGGAAATTGACGGCATTGGCCGATTGGCTTGGCGATGGAAAGGTCGGCCCGCTCGATGCGGCGGTGGCCATCGCCGCCCTCTATGCGCTGCTGCAAGCCGTGAGCCAGGCCGCGATCGTGTGCTGGCTCGGAGCCGGCGTTGGCATCGACGACGCCGAACAGCTCATCTACCTGCCCTACCTGCAGGCCGGCTATGGGGGCTCCCAGCCGCCGATCTACACATGGATCAACTGGGCTGCCGCCCAAGCGTTCGGGACCAACGTCTTCACACTGCGTCTGGTGAAGTATCTGGTGTTCTTCGCCGGCCTCGCCGCCGTGCATGCCACCATGCGCAGCCTGGGCTACAGCCGCACGACGGCCGCCGCAGCCCTGTTCGGGATGATGACCCTCCCCCAGTGGGTATGGGAATCGCAGCGCGCCCTGTCGCATTCCGTCGCCGCGATCTGCTTCGCATCGCTGGCGCTTCTTTCGCTTGCACGGCTGGCCCGGCGGCAGTCGCCCGCGAACTACGCGACGTTGGGCATCTCCGCCGCCGCCGCCATCCTCGCCAAATACAACAACGCCATCGCCCTCGGCGGAATGCTTGCTGCGGCTTTCTCGATTCGCAAGCTTCGCCAGCCAATTCTCAAGCCCGGCCTGCTGATCAGCCTGGCCGCAGCGCTGCTCGCCCTCGCGCCTACGCTGGTCTGGAGCCTTGCCCATGTGGACCGCCTTCTCGCCCGAACCGGCAAGTTCAGCATCGGCACGGACGAACTCTCCTTCCTCTCCACGGCGCTGGCCGGCATCGCGAAGCTGATCGACGCCAGCTTCGAGTTCAGCATCATAACCGTCATCGTGTTCGGCGTGGCGCTTGCCATTGCCAAGGTGCGTCCGCCGGAGCTGCGGCACGCAGCCAGCCTGGGTGACAGCCTCCTGTGGCGCACGCTCGCTTTCGGCCTGGTGATCACCGCGATCCTGGTTGTCGCGAGCGGCGCGACGAACGTCCGCGACCGCTGGATGCTCCCCGTGCTGTTCCTGCTTCCCGCCGCGCTTGCCGCGTGGATAGAGCCGCTGGGCGAGCGTGGCAGGAAGGCGCAGGGCGTTGTGATACTGGCCGGCCTCCTCGCCGCCGTGCTCACCATGCCCGCCCTTTGGTACGTGCAGGCGTACGGCGGCTCCGGTCTGGGACGCACCGTCAGGCTCGACTATCCTGCCCTCTACAGCGAGATGAAGGCGGTGGAGCCGGTGCGCACAATCGTGTCGCAGGAATCCTGGATCGGCAATTTCAGGCTTGTCGACCAAGACCTTCACCTGCTGACCGAGGAAGTTCCCGCCTTTGCGACGCTTCTGCAGGAGCCGGCTGTCCTCATATGGCTCGACGACGCCTGCCCCCCCAGCGAAGTGCTCGACCCCCTCGTCGCCGCTGGGTATTCGCTCGACGGCCCCATCCACACGGTCGAGGCGAAGGAGCGCCGGGGCGGCACGCGGACTGTCTCCTTCATCGCGCTCGAGCAGTCCGACCCGGCCACCGCGGGTGCAGCACAGGCGCCGCTGTGCGCCGAATGAGTGGGGCGACCTCGCTTCGAAGGAAAGACGTGAGGCGGCCTCCGGCCGGTCAGCCCCGAACCGCGCTGCGCATCGGATCGATATCTGGTATCCGTTTGGACGCGATGTAGGGCAGGCCCTTTCGCCGCGAGGTCCAGCCGACCACGACCAGATCGCGCGCGGCAGGCTCAAAGCGTTGCGCCAGCGCCCAACTCATGCAGTCGACCGCGGCCACATCCGCCCTGCTTTCGGCGACGGCAATGATCGAATTGCGGTGACCCCCGCTCTCGATGCGATCGGAGAAGGTGTCGAGGCCTTCGCCCATGCCCGCTAGGTCGCGCGTCAGCGCCATAATGCCGGACATCGAATCGAGGCTGTTGTACGCGAGCCGTTTGCCGCGGAGCACGGCCAGCGGGATCGCCGCGCATCCATCGGCCGGCGCCGGCGCAGCCTCGCCGCAGCGCATCACCAGAGCGCTCGAATAGAACTCGCCCTGCCCTCCTTCGATGCCCGAATAGTCAGGCTGGCCGACGACTTGCACGTCATCCGCCAGACCGAGTTCCATCGGCCCCCAGCAGGCTTGGGCAAAAAGCAGGTCCGGATGTCGCCACAGGGTCGGGAAGTGGAACTCGTGCGAGGGCAATGTCGCCGGATCCGGCGCGATGACCTCCCCGCGCCTATCCCTGATGCCGCCAGGCACGGCCGGTATGTCCCCGTTGCAGCGCGCCAACTGCTCTGGCGCGTCGACGCCGGCTGCGCGCAGGCGATCGCGGATCGTGGCCCATTGCGCATCGACTTCCTCGGTGCGCTCGGGCCAGTCATACATGGGGAGCGCGGCGACGTATCTGCTCATAGAATCTTGGATAGCATGAGGTGGCGTTTATTGCGCCTGCATCGCACGCCCTTCGCGGTTGCACGAGAGAGGCGGAAAGACTACCGCGCCGGCAGCGTTCCGACGCCCGAAAGTCTACTCCTTCGGCGGCTCGGCGGGCACGGGTGCGGTCCCCATTCCGCTCACATTGTGAGCCCGCACCCGCGGTCGGAACGCCCGCCCGGGTTCCGACATGCGCCGAAGGAAGGGATGCGCCACGGGTTCCTTCGCCCTGAAGGCGAAATCCCTGAACAGCGCGAAATAGCTCGGATAGACGTAGCCGCCGTTCAGCTCGATCCATTCCTGGCGTCGCTCGCGGAATAGTTGCGGCAGCCGGTACCAGGGCGCCGTCGGCGCCTTGTGATGAACGAGATGAAGGTTGTTGTTGAGGAAAAAGAAGGCGAGCGGCGAGCGCTCGATGATGATCGTGCGGCCGTCAGGGCGTTCCGACCACTGGTGCTCGGCAAACGTGCGGATCGCGATGATCGACTGGCCGATCCAGACCGGCACGACCAGATAGAGCCACAACGGAACGCTGGAGGCGAACGCGATCAGCGGCACGACGATCGCCAGGCCCAGTCCGTGCAGCAGCCAGGCCTTGCGCACCGCCACGTCCCCATCGACGATCAGCTTGATTTCCGAATTCACGAATATCCAGGTACCCAGCAGCGGACCGAGCACGATGCGGCCCAGCATGGTATTGTTGACTTTAAGCAGCACCTTCATCGCGCCCGGCAGCTGCTCGTGCTGCCAGAAGGCGCGGTAGTAGCTTTCGGGATCGTCGAACGGGTCGGTCAGGCGCTCGTCGGCGTGGTGGCGCAGGTGCAGGGCGCGGAAGCGCCGAAACGGATAGACGAGGCCGATCGGCAGCCCGACGAGGAGTTCGTTGATCCATCCGGAGCGAGTGGGGTGGCCATGGGAGGCCTCATGCATCAGCGAAGACTGGAGCGCCAGCACCACCCCGAGCGCGACGAGAGACAGCACCGGATAGGGGGTGTAGGCGAAGAACAGCAGCCCCGCCCAGGCGGCATAACAAACTGCGATCAAGATGACCGTAGGCCATTCGACAGCTCTTGTGTTGATGCGACGTCGTCCAGTGCTCATGCTGCTCCAGCCTCGCAACGTCCGAATCTCGGCGCTGCTGACAGCATGGTGTCAGTAGACCGTAGGTGCTTCAACGCGACTTTGTGCATAATATGATGACTATGCGACGCAAAATAATCATATGTTGCGAATTGTAGACAAAAAGGGACTATAGGGGACAATCGGGAACTGGTGGAATGGACAAACGCGATCTGTCCCGGACGTTTCGCGAGCGGCTCAAGCAGCTCCTGCAGCGCTCGGACCTCAATCAGTCTGCATTCGCCGCGGCTGTCGGCATCGACCGATCGGCGCTGTCACAGCTCCTGTCCGGCGCCTCGACCCGGCTTCCGCGTGCCGAGACGCTTCTCAACATCGCCGAGGAGTACAAGGTTTCCCTCGACTGGCTTCTGGGCATGAGCCAGGACGAGGCGCTGACCGGCGAGATCCGCGACATGATGGAGATCGAGGAGGGCATTTCCGGCTACGGCGAATCCTTCATGGCGCGCTGGTACGCGGAGGCGGCCGGCGCCAAGGTGCGTTACGTGCCAGCCGGCATTCCCGACCTGCTGCGCACCGGCGCCCTGGTGGACTACGAGGCCGGAATCACCCATCGCGACCCCGACGTACAGGCCAGCGAGACGCGGGACCGCATCGACTACAACCGGCGACCGGAAACCGACATGGAAACCTGCATGCCGCGCCACACGCTGGAGATCTTTGCGCGCGGGCTGGGCGTGTGGGACCATTTTCCCGCCCATGAGCGGCGGGCCCAGCTTTTGCACATGGCCGACCTCCTGGATGACCTTTACCCGACGTTCCGGCTGTTCCTCTATGACGGCCGCTCCCGCTACTCGGTGCCCTACACGATCTTCGGCTCGTTTCGCGCGGCGATCTATGTCGGCGACATGTACATGGTGCTCAATGCGCCATCGCCGATCCGCACGCTGACGCGGCACTTCGACAACCTGATCCGGTCGGCCAAGGTCCATGCCCACGAGGCGGCGGCCCATGCGCGCCGTCTGGCGGAGATTCCGCTTGCCGATGCCCGCAGCTGACCGCCAGTTGCCCGTCTTCCTCGCAACCTGGAGCAACCTTGCAGGACGTCCGGCGAACCGTCATCGCCGCGATTTCGGGCTGCGCATTTCGTACAGCCAAGGGCGAGCGGTTGCGCGTCCTCGATCCGAAGGCAGCCAACAGGTCGCGGATTTCTGGGCTTTATCGCACCCGCGAGCCGCTCGACTGGGCTGAGCACGCCGGAGAGACGCGGCCACCTTGCGTGCAGAGCACGACCTGCTCGTCGTCGTCACCGCCTGTTCGGTCGATTTCCATCCGACCAACGGCGACGCCTGCACCGAGATCGAAGTCGAGATATTCGACTGAAAGTGGTCACAAGCGCAGGCGCAAATTGTTGACCCGACATAAAGACTTCTTTATATCGTTATTCCCATCCTGATCTTGCCGAAAGTCACCGCCATGCTGAACCCAATCGACGCTTTGCTGGCCGAGAAGGGCGTCCTTCTCGCCGATGGGGCCACAGGCACCAACCTCTTCAACATGGGCCTGCAGGCAGGCGAAGCGCCGGAAATCCTGAACGAGACGGCGCCGGACACCATTGCCCAGCTCCATCAGGGTTTTGTCGACGCCGGCGCCGATATCATCCTGACCAACACGTTTGGCGGCACCCGTCACCGGCTCAAGCTCCATCACGCCCAGGACCGCGTCTTCGAGATCAACAAGCGAGCGGCCGAGATCGCGCGCTCCGTCGCCGCCAAGGCCGGACGC
This sequence comes from Mesorhizobium shangrilense, assembly GCF_028826155.1. Taxonomy (NCBI): domain Bacteria; kingdom Pseudomonadati; phylum Pseudomonadota; class Alphaproteobacteria; order Hyphomicrobiales; family Phyllobacteriaceae; genus Arvimicrobium; species Arvimicrobium flavum. Next base: position 2,590,023 of record NZ_JAQGPN010000001.1, on the reverse strand, counting down.
AAGGTGATCGTCGCCGGCTCGGTCGGTCCGACCGGCGAGTTGCTGATCCCGCTCGGCGCGCTGAGCTACGAGGACGCCGTCGCCGCTTTCGTGGAACAGATCGAGGGCCTCAAGGCGGGCGGCGCCGAGGTCGCATGGATCGAGACCATGTCCGCCCCCGACGAGATCCGCGCCGCGGCCGAGGCGGCGATCAAGGTCGGCCTGCCCTATACCTATACAGGCTCGTTCGACACGGCCGGCCGCACCATGATGGGCCTGCTGCCGAAGGACATCCACGCGGTCGTCGACGGCCTGGGCCAAGCTCCGCTCGCCGTCGGCGCCAATTGCGGCGTGGGCGCCTCTGACATCCTCGCCTCGCTGCTGGACATGACGGACGCCCGGCCGGAGGCGACCGTCATCGTCAAGGGCAACTGCGGCATTCCGGAATTCCACGGCTCGGAGATCCGCTACTCCGGCACACCGACGCTGATGGCGGACTATGCGCGCCTCGCCGTGGATTCCGGCGCAAAGATCGTCGGCGGCTGCTGCGGCACCTCGTTCGAGCATCTCGCCGCCATGCGCAAGGCGCTCGACGCCCACAGGAAGGCCGCGCGTCCGACGGTCGAGACCGTCATCGAGCGCATCGGCCCGATGCGCAACAAGCGGGCAGAAGCCAATGCGCCCGAAGCCGGCGACGGCCGCCGCGAGCGCCGCCGCAGCCGCGGCTGAGGTTCGCATCCGTCTGGGCCTGACCAGGCCCATCCCTCCAATTGCATGAAAGAGGCCGGCAAGGGGTCTTCCCTCGCCGGCCTGCCTCGCCGCCCTTCCGGCTCCGCATCAGGGGATCCCACCCGACGGAGCCAGCAACTCGACCGCCTGCCTGCACACGCCTGCGGCATCGGCACGTCTCACTGCATCAACGACCGCGCATTGCGATTTCTTTCGCCGGGTTTCCCCGCGCGCTTCAAAATTCATGCGGAATTATCGGGAAAAATCAACCCTGGAGATCAAAGCCTATTGCAATCGCTCTCAATAGTTGTAGAACAAATAGGCAACATAAATCCTTCGCTATCCTGCCACAGGCAGCAGTTCGACAGCACTGGCAGTGTGAGGCGATGCCGGGAGGCAGCGGTTGCCAGGCATGCCAAAGAACATCGTCATATGCTCTGACGGAACTGGGCAGGCTGGCGGGCTCCGCCCGGACCAGAATTTGAGCAACGTCTACAAGCTGTACAGGGCAGTGCGCAGCGGCCCTGACAGCGGGATCAGCCCGGCCCGACAGGTCGCATACTACGATGCCGGACTTGGATCAGGAGAAGTCGAGACGGCATGGAGCAGGCTGAGGAAGGCTTGGAGTTCCGCTACCGGCACCGGGTTCACGCGCAACGTTGCGGATTGCTACGAGGCAATCCTGCGCCACTACGAACCGGGTGACCTGATTTTTCTCTTCGGCTTCAGCCGAGGAGCTTACACTGTCCGCAGCGTTGCCGGTGTCCTCAATTTGTGCGGAGTGCCGACACGAATGCCGGACGGCTCAGCCATACCGCGGTACGGCGCCGCGTGCCGGGCCATAGCCGAGGAAGCCGTGCACCGGGTCTACGAGCATGGCGCTGGGCGGCCGCGACGCGAATTCGAGGAAGAAAGGGAAGAGAAGGCGAGGCGTTTTCGAGACAAGTACGGCTCGGTGAGCGAACATCCGAAAAGGGGCAATGTGGCCCCATACTTCATCGGAGTGTTCGACACCGTTGCAGCGCTCGGTGTCTCGGGCTTCAAAAGGCTGGCCTATCTCACTGGCTTGCTGGGGGTGGGCGCGGGACTGCCCTTCGCGTTGAGTTTTGTCTTAGGCTGGATGACGGGCTGGAGTACTCTATGCATCTTCCTCGCCCTCCTGCTGGGCGCCGGCGTTGCCGCAGGGTTGTATGCGCTCAAGCATCGCATCAAGTTCATTCGAGACTTCCCGAACAAAGGCGACTTCCGCTGGCACTGGAGCTCATGGAAATTCGCTCACTATGACCGATTTCTCGATCCCCGCGTCAGGTACGCCCGCCATGCGCTCGCGATCGACGAAGACCGCGCTACGTTCGATCGGGTGCCCTGGGCAGGAGCCAAGGACCAGCCCGAAAGAACCAAGACGGAGCCCAAGTGGCTCATTCAGATGTGGTTCGCGGGCAACCACTCGGACATCGGCGGCAGCTATCCCGAAGACGAGTCGCGCCTGTCCGACATCGCACTCGAGTGGATGGTCGAGCAGGCTACAGGCGCCGATCCCCCGCTGATCATCGATCGAAACAAGCTCCATCTCTATCCCGACCCCACGGCAATGCAGCACTGCGAGATCGAGCGGGGCTTTGAAATGTATCCCCGATGGTGGCCAATGCGCCTAAGACGGAGTTGGAACCGCCAACGCCGAAGCTTCAGCCGCGAATTCGTTCAGCATCCGTCAGTCAAGGCGCGCATCGATGCTGGGGAGGTGTCGAAGATGGGACTGCGGATGAAATATGATCCTTACGCGGACCGCCCCGCGTGAACGCAACGCAACCACACGCCTGGGCGCAATTCACCGCCCGCCCGTGTCGAGCGCCGCCGCCAGCCTGACCAGCGACAAGAACTCCGAGCGATAGCCGAACGGATCGGTTCCGCGCGCCGCGGTGGCAATCTCGGTGATGCGCTCCCAGCCCATGTCCGCGGTCTGGTCGGCGCCCCTGAGCTTCTGGCCGAAGGCTGCGACCGCCACCGAGAAGCGCTGGTCGGCGCTCGCCGCGTCGAAGGACGGCGCCTCGTTTGCGCTGGTGACAGGCGTGGTGATCAGCTTCGACACGTCACCGTCCGGCGCCTTGTAGCGGATCTTCACGAAGGCGTATTCGTCCGCATTGGCGACGCCGCCATTGCTGGTCGAAGCCTCGCCGTAGCGGAGGCTGTCGATCATCTCCCCCCCGCTGCCCTTCGGCGTGATCTCGTAGATCGCCGTCACCGAATGGCCCGAGCCGATTTCGCCGGCGTCGACCCGGTCGTTGTTGAAATCCTCGCGGGCGAGCGCCCGGGTCTCGTAGCCGATCAGCCTGTATTCGGAGACCTTCGCGGGATTGAACTCGACCTGGATTTTTACGTCCTTGGCGATCGGGAAGAGCGTCGAGGAAGCGTCCTCCACCAGCACCTTCTCGGCCTCCTGCAGTGTGTCGATGTATGCCGCGGTGCCGTTGCCGTTCTGCGCGATGGCCTGCATCATAGTGTCGTTGAGATTGCCGCGGCCGAAACCGAATACCGAGAGGAACACGCCGGACCTCCGCTTCTCCTCGATGATGCGCTTGAGATCCTGGTCGTCGGTCTGGCCGACATTGAAGTCACCGTCGGTCGCCAGCATGACGCGGTTGACGCCGTCCTTGACGAAGGATTTTTGGGCAAGCCGGTAGGCTTCCCTGATCCCGGCCTCGCCAGCGGTCGAGCCGCCCGGCGCCAGCGTGTCGATCGCCTGCAGGATTCTTTCGCGCTCAGACGCCTTCGTGGGCTCCAGCACCGTGCCAGCGTCGCCCGCATAGGTGACGATGGACACGGTGTCGTCGGGCCTGAGCTTGTTGACGAGCAGCCGGAACGCCGACTGCAGGAGCGGCAGCTTGTCCGGCTCGTTCATCGAACCAGAGACGTCGAGCAGGAAGACGAGGTTCGCCTTGGGTTGCTCGGCGGGCTGCACGTCGTAGCCCTTGATGGCGACGTGCATCAGTTTGGTGTTCTGGTTCCACGGGCTCGGCATCACCGAAACGTCCGTGTTGAACGGTGTCTCGGCGCTGTGGGGGCCTTTCCAGTCATACGGAAAATAGTTGATCATCTCCTCGACGCGCACTGTGTCGGCCTGCGGCAGCACGCCTTCCTTCAGCGAGCGGCGTGCGAACGAATAGGAGGCCGTGTCGACGTCGATCGAGAAGGTCGAGACCGGATCCTCGGCCGTCGAATGCACCGGATTGGTCTTGAATTCCTCGACCCTGTCCCGGTTCGCTTCCGGCTGAAGGAGGATATCTGCCGGCGCCGGCGCCGGCATCGGGCCCGATTGCTTGGCCGCTTGGCGTGACAGCCGCGTCGGGTTGTTGAGCACGGCGCGCGGTGCTGCCGGAGCGGAGGAGAGTTGGTCCGCCATGGCGCCGCGTGCAGCTTCGCTCCGACCGCCGGCGATGGTCTCGGCCTCGGACGCGGCGGGCATCTGAGCAACCTCTCCTGCCGCCTGGTCGGCGTCATTCTTCATACGCTCGGGAGAAGGCGGGGGCAGCTGGTCGCGTCGCTCGACCGCGACCTCCGCGGGCTTTTGCACCGGAGACAGCGCGGCCCCCTTGCCGGAGGATTCCGCGAAGTCCTCGCCCTTCCGTTCAAAGCCGAAGGGATTTCCATCCATCAGGGTGAAGGCGGCATAGCCGGCGATGGGCAGCGCGACGAGCGTCGCCAGGGCCGGCGTCGCGAGCAGTTTGTGTTGCATCATGTCTCTCCAGAGCTTTCTTGCTCGCTCGGTGAGACGCAATGGCGCGGCCGATTCTTGGGCACCGGTCGACGTATTTTTCGCATCGAAGCTTTCCACTGCGGCGCGCAGCGCGGTCGCCCTCGCCTCCGCGCGGGGGGCCGGCACTGTCGCGGTACGCAGGATGTCGAGTTCGTCCTTCTCAACCATGATCAGTCTTCCCCGGCCGAGAGCATCATCTCACTCAGCCGTTTCTTCGCTTCATGGACGTGCCAGGAGACGGTGGCTTCGGCCACCCCCATCGCATCGGCCGCCGCGGCGTGGTTCATGCCCTCGCCATAGACCAGCATGACCGCCTCGCGCTGCTTGTCGGAGAGCATGCGCACCGCGATCCAGAGCCGTTCGGCCGGATCCTCCGGCGTCCCTTCGTGCAGCGCACCGCCCGCAATCAGCGCGTGCACGCCGAAGGCCTCGGCCTTGGCGCCGTCGCGCACCTGCTTGCGCTTCAGGTCGCGCGCGGCGTTCAGGGTCATGGCGTAGAGCCATGTCGTGAAGGCGCCCTCGCCCTTGAAGCCGTGGATCGCCTTTCCCACCCGCACGCACACGTCCTGCGCGATGTCCTCGGCGTCGGCGCGGTTGCCCGCCCAGCGCCAGGCGACGCGATGGACGAAAGCGTAGTGCCTCCCGACGAGTTCGCCGAAAGCCTCCCTGTCGCCCTGTCGCGCCCGTCCGATCAGTTCCGTGTCGGACGCCGCCCGTTCTTCCAGCAAGATCGCCGTCATTTCACCGTTGGACGAAGAGATTGCGGCGTTCCTTTGGGGGAGCGTGAGAGAATTTTCGCGAAGCCGGAACCGGTCAGCCGGGCACCGTTCCGCGGCAGGCCCAGGCAACCGATACGAACGAGCGCGGGCCGTCCGGCTCCCCGCCCTCGTAGGCCGCTCGCACCGCCGTGTCGGCGTGCGCCCTCTCTTCTGGAGCGAGCGACGTGACATACCAGCCGAGCGGACCCTCGCCTGCTGCGATCGGCGCCCAGTAGTCTTCGAACGACTGGTAATCCATGCGGATCAGCAGCGAGGTTTCCTCGACGTGCAGCAGGCCGTTGTCGACAAAGCTCTGCTTCATTTCGCCGGGACGCATCATCGGCTGGAAGAAGTACTTACGTCGCATCTGACGCGCGCTTTCGTTTCCTGCGGCGAGCGTATCCCACATCATCCGCATGACGGGCATGCCTCCAAGGTGGTCCCAGACCGCGGCCGCCACTATGCCGCCCGGCCGCACGACGCGGCGCATCTCCGCGACCGCCTTGCCGGCCTCCGGCACGAAGTGGAGCACCAGCAGCGACATCGCCCGATCGAAACGATTGTCCGGGAAAGGCAGCGCGCAGGCGTCGGCCTCCTGGATTGCGATGCGGGCATCGGTGTTCCTCTGCTTCGCGGCGGCGACGAAGACGGGCGAAAAGTCGATCGCCGCGATCTCCTTGAGATTGGCCTTGCCCGGCAGCGCGAATGTCAGGCTGCCTGTTCCGCAGCCGACATCGATGACGCGCTCACCGTCGGCCAGTCCCGCAAAATCGATGAGCAGCGGCGCCAGTTTCTGGCTCCACCGCCCCATCAGCCGGTCATATCCATCGGCGCTGTGCACGCTGAAGCTGGACGTCATTGCGGCCTCCCGACTGGGAATGGCAAAGGATACTGCACGCCGTGGCCCGTGCAAAGCGTCGACCGCGACAGACACCCCAGCCGATCCGCAGCGCCTATGACCAGGATTGCACTGTTCGCAGCGTCGCCTCGTCCCGCTCGCCCTCGAAGAAGGTTGCCAGCGCTTCGGCGAACACGTCGCCGGGCACACCCTTGTCGAACAACGTCAGGCAGGAGCGGAACTTCATGTCGTCCGGGCTGCCGAAGATCTCGTGCGCAGTGCGGGCGCGGTGGCGCAGCGCCAGTTCGACGCATTCCCGCAGTCGCGCGCCCAGGACGGGATGATCCAGATAAGCGCGCGCCTCAGCGAGCGAGGCGATCGCGTAGCGCTGCGACATGGCGCTGAAGCCGAGGCCCGCGATCTGCGGGAAGACGAACCACATCCAGTGGCTTGCCTTGCGCCCTGCAGCAAGTTCGCGGCGCACGGTTTCGATGACCGGCGCCTGGGCATCAAAGAAGCGCTGGAGATCGAAGGGATCGCTGGACATGCTGTTCCTCCCCGCCGGCAGACAACCTTTTGCGCCGTCTGGAGTTAGGTCTCCGACAGCAAAAGGAGATTGTTATGGCGACCGCATCGAAACGATCCGCCCGTGAAGAGGCCGACAAGCAGCGCAAGATCCAGAAGGGCGTCGACACCACGGACGCAGCCAACAAGAATCAGGCGAAGGGCAGTTCGGCCATGCAGGCGGGCGCTCGAAAATATCCCGAGCCTCCCTTCCCCAAGCAGCACCATGCGAAGCCTGGCCACGAATCCGAAATCGACCCGGCGCCGCTCTACGATGCGCCCTACTACAGAGGCTCGGAAAAACTGAAGGGCATGGTGGCGCTGATCACCGGCGGCGATTCCGGCATTGGACGCGCGGTCGCCGTGCTCTTTGCCCGCGAAGGCGCGGATGTCGCCATCTGCTACCTGACCGAGACGACCGATGCAGAGGCGACCAAGGCGGCGGTTGAGGCAGAAGGCGCGCGCTGCATCCTCATTCCGGGCGACGTGTCTGAGGCAGCCTTTTGCGCGAAGGCCGTCGAGGAGACGGTGAAGAAGCTCGGCGCCCTCGACATATTGGTGAACAACGCCGCGTTCCAGATCCACTCCACAAAGTTCGAGGACCTGACCGACGAGCATTTCGACACCACCCTGAAGACCAATCTCTACGGCTACTTCCACATGGCGAAGGCGGCCGTGCCGCATATGAAGAAGGGGTCCTCGATCATCAACACCGGCTCGGTCACCGGCATCGACGGCAGCAAGGAACTCGTGGACTATTCGATGACGAAGGGTGGCATCCATGCCTTCACGCGGGCGCTTTCGGGCAACCTGATCGAAAAGGGCATCCGGGTGAACGCCGTGGCCCCCGGCCCCGTATGGACGCCGCTCAACCCGTCGGAGAAGGAAGCGACCGACGTCGCGCAGTTCGGGGCCAAGACGCCGATGAAGCGCCCGGCCCAGCCGGAGGAGATCGCGCCGGCCTACGTGTTCCTCGCCTCGCCGCATTGCGCCAGCTATATCACCGGCGAGATCCTGCCCATCGTCGGCGGCTACTGACCGTCCCGCTGACAGGCACAGTTGCGCGGGCCGCTCCGCGCAACCCGCGTGCCTTCTAGGCCGCCTGCCCTGCGACCCAACCGGACGACCATGCCCACTGGAAATTGTAGCCTCCCAGCCAGCCGGTGACATCGACCACCTCGCCGATGAAGAACAGGCCCTGCACGGATCTGACCTGCATCGTCTTCTGGTCGAGCGCCGCGGTGTCGACACCGCCCAGCGTGACCTCCGCGGTCCGGTAGCCTTCCGAGCCAGCCGGCTTGATGCGCCATTGATTGACGGCCGTATCGACCGTCTTCAGCTGCGCATCGGATAGGCCGGCGAGATTGCCGTCAAAACCGGTGCGCTCGGCGATCGCCTGCGCCAGCTTCTTCGGCAGATAGGCTGCGAGCGCCGTTTGCAGCGCCTGCCGCCCATTGGCGCGCTTGGCCTCGCGCAGCTCGGCAGCCACATCCGTTCCCGGTAGCATCGAGATCGCGATCTCGTCGCCCTCGCGCCAGTAGGACGAGATCTGCAGGATCGATGGCCCGCTGATTCCGCGGTGGGTGAACAGCATGGCTTCCGAGAACCTGGTCTTGCCGCAGGCGACCTCGGCATCGACCGCAATGCCTGAAAGCGGCGCCAGCTTCGCCAGCGTATTGGCGTCGAAGGTCAGCGGCACCAGTGCCGGCCGCGTCTCGACGACGGGCAACCCGAACCGCGCTGCCAGTTCGTAGCCGAAGCCGGTCGCGCCCATCTTGGGGATCGACTTGCCGCCGCACGCCACCACCAGCGACCTGCAAGCGACCTTGCGGCCCGAGAGAACGAGTTCAAACCCGTCGGCGGTCTTGCTGGCTTCCTCAACCGTAGTCGACAGCCGCAATTCGACGCCATTGGCCTGCATTTCCCAGACCATCATGTCGATGATCTGCCGCGCCGACCCATCGCAAAACAGCTGTCCAAGCGTCTTTTCGTGGTAGGCGATACCGTGACGCTCCACGAGCGCGATGAAGTCGCGCTGGGTGTAGCGACTCAGCGCCGATATGCAGAAATGCGCGTTTTGCGAGAGAAAGTTCTTTGGGCTCGCATGGATATTGGTGAAGTTGCAGCGGCCGCCGCCCGATATGCGGATCTTCTCGCCAGGCTTTGCTGCATGATCGACGATCAGCACCGAACGACCGCGCTTGCCCGCTTCAACGGCGCACATCATGCCCGCAGCGCCGGCGCCGATCACCACCACATCAAAGGACTGCATTTCGTCTTGTTCCCGCTGGCTCACCGATGCTTCCGCACCAACCATCTTCTCCGCCGGCCAAAGCTGTCGGTGCCTGATAACCGAACCCGTCGGGATGACAAAACTGGAAGTTAGGCCAGCGCTTCCCCGAAGAAGGTTAGGAGCCGTCGCCAGTGGCGCTCCGCACCCGCCGCATTGAACGCGCTGTGGTCGGGCACCGCCCAACCGTGCGCCATGCCGACATAGTTCTCGATGATGTGGTCGACCTCCGCCGTGCGCAGCGCCTCGGCCAGCCGAGCGGACTGCTCCGGCGGAAAGCTGCGGTCGACTCCGGCCACGCCGACATAGACCTTCGCCTTGATGTCGGCGGCGTGCCGATGCGGGCTGTCGGCGGCGTCCGACGCCAGGTTGCCGCCATGGAAGCTGGCAGCAGCCGCGATGCTGTCGGGATATGAAGCAGCGGCATTCAGCGCCCGTGCGCCGCCCATGCAATAGCCTACCGCGCCGACCGGACCCGTGACGCCCTCCCCAGCCAGTGCATCCAGGAAGGCCCAGGTGTCGTCCACGGTCATTGCCTGGCTGGTCGCGGCCATCGTCTCACGAAGCCAGGCGCCGGCCTTGTCGTCGGCGAAGGCAGTTTTGGCGTCGAGCGGCCCATATGCGCCTTGCCGGTAGAACAGGTCCGGCACCAGCACGGCATAGCCGTTGTCGGCCAGCCGCGACGCCATGGCGTCCAGCGCGGGGCGCGGCCCGAAGGCATCCATGTAGAGAATAACGCCCGCTCGCCCCTCAGCCGCACCGAAAATGCCGGCCTTCGCAACGCCATCCTTTGTCCTGATGTCGATGTTGCGCCTGTTCATCGTCGCCTCCGTACAGTGCCTGCCTCGAGCGCATGTCTACCCTCGATGTCGCGCAAGACAACCGCAAAACAAATCCGCAACGACGCAACGTGGTGAAAGCCCAGTCGGTCGGAATGAGCGACCGACGTTCGCAAGCTTTCGCCACCCCACGGAATCGTGAGACATATGCGCGGATGAGACTGGTAATGACGCCCCGTCATCCCCAGCTTGGCGTCTCGGGAGGCTTGGGAAAAGCGGCAGCACGGCATGGCGACAACTGGGACTCTCGAACTGCGCCGGCGCTCGCGGCTGAAGAACCTGCTTGTCCGCGCCGAACGCGAGGGCGCGAAGCTGCAGTTCTGGGCCCGCACCGCCTCGCTGGTAGCCATCGCCTCCTTCATCGCACTGGTCAGCAAGTGGAGCCCCGCCCTGCTGTTCGGGCTGGGGGTGCTCTTCCTCCTCTTCCTCTCCGGCTACATCCAGTACCTGCTGCTGCGCCGGCGGCGCGATGCGCCGTGGCTCGGTTACGTCATCGGCACCTTCGATATCGTCCTGGTGACGGTATTGCTGATCGCGCCGAACCCCTTTGGGGGAGATGCCTTGCCGCCCGCCATGCAGTTGCGTCTGAGCGGCTTCAAGTTCCTCCTGGTCTTCGTCTGCCTGGGCGCGCTCAGCCTGTCGCCGCGGCTGGCCGCATGGCTGGGGATCGCGGCCGCCATGTCATGGCTCGGGGCAGTGATCTGGGTGGCGGCGCAGCCGACCACGATTATCCCAGCCACGCGGCTTTACGGCCTGGCGCTCAACGAGCGCCTGCGGTTCCATCTCAACGCCAATTTCGTCGACACCGTCGATCAGGCGGCCAATATCTTCGTCATCCTGATCATCGCGGCGATCATCGCCCTGGTGGTGTCGCGGTCGCGGCGCCTTGCCGACGACTACATCAAGGCCGAGCGGGCGCGCGTCAACCTGGCGCGGCATTTCTCGCCTAACGTCGTCGATGAACTGGCCTCCGAGGACGAGCCGTTCGGGCCGGTACGGCGGCAGGACATGGCCGTGCTGTTCGCGGACATCGTCGACTTCACATCCTATTCCGAGGACCATCCGGCCGAAGAGGTGTTCGAACTGCTGCGCCAGTTCCACCGCCGTATGGAGCAGGTGGTGTTCGACAATGGCGGAACCGTCGACAACTATATCGGCGACTGTATCATGGCGACATTCGGAGTGCCGCGCGCCGGGTCTGACGACGCCACGCGCGCCATTCGCTGCGCGGAGGGGATCGTTCTCGCGCTGCACAAATGGAACGCCAGCCGGGCGGAGGCTGGATTGCCGCCGCTCGACGTTCGGATCGGGGCGCAGTTCGGTCCCGCCGTACTTGGCGCCGTCGGCAGCGAGCGCAGCCTGTCCTTCGCGGTGGTCGGCGACACCGTCAACGTCGCCAGCCGCCTACAGGCGCTCGGTCGAGAACTGGGCGTGAACGTGTGCCTTGGCGATGCGCTCATCCAGGCCGCACGGCGCGAGAACGACGGCAACATCCGGATCGACGCCGAGGACCGTGGGCTGGTCAGCATTCGCGGCCGCGACGAGCCCGTCCACGTGTGGGTGCTGCGTGATCCGGAAGAAGAGCCGTCCCTCAGCCTTTCTGCCTGATGTAGCTCGCCATGTGAAATGCCTGTACGGCGGGCGGATAGCGGAACGTCTCGCCTTGCGGGCACGCGTTGCGATCGAGGCAGCCAACAGACCGGCATCGCGATCCGCCCGGGCTGCGGACATGCTCGACACAGCCGGAATAGTCGAACGTGGTTTCCGAATAGGCATCGACCGGACAGGTTTTCAGGCAAGGTTTTCCGCTACATGCATCGCAAAGATGAATCGCTTTGTCAGGCGCTTGAATCGGAATCTCAGCCGCGAAGAGCAGCGCGCCCCGGTAGGCGTGCCAGAGGCCATAGATCGGGTGCATGAGAATGCCGAGCGGCGACGGCTTCAAACTCTCCGCACGCATCGCCCATTGCTGGAACGGCAGATAGGGCACATCGGACGGCGAGACGGCACGGGCGCCGAGTTGTTCCGCCACAGCGCCGATCACATTGCGCGACCATGTGTCGAGTGGATTGGCGAGGGCCGCAGGCTGCTGCTCGCGCCAATGCTGGAAATGCGACCAGTAGGCCGCGCCGGCATTGCCGACCAGGACGACGGTCCTGGCCGCCGCGCCCGACGGGCCGGGCGGCGCGTCATCCGCAGCAGCAAAGTTGAACCCACCGCGAAGGATGAGGCCATGTGGCGAGAGGGCCGCCGTGATCTCATCAAGCTTTGATGTAGATGAACTCCTCATCGGCCCTCAAACTTGTCGCAGAAGCACCATTCTGCTGTTCGCCAACCGCAGCTCAGGCATGTCTTGCCCGGTTCTTGGAACTTCTCCCGATCCGCGTTATCTTCTGTTCCGGAGTGGATGGACGGATTTCTCCGCCCATCCGTTTCCTTAGGTAGTCACTTGGACCCGGACGCTGATCGACCAGCTCGTCCGGGTCTTCGTGATTCTAAGGGTAATGCTGAGTGGTCTTCGCCACATTGCATTACCTCCGCAAGAGAGCGAGGCCGTCGCCACGGTCGAAGTGGCCTATCCTCTCCGATTGCACGCGCTGGCTGCGTGCTCCCTGCTTCCGCCCCCTGGCCAACCTTCAAGGTCCCCGCGTCGCGATCCAATTGCGCGATCACCCGGTCCGAAGCATCAACGGCCCTGGTTGGAGACAACACGTCACCCCTCGCCCGGCGTCCGCTTGAAGGCGCTGCGCCAGACTTCCTTGTGGATGATGTTGGCCACTTTAGCCCGGCCTGAATCGGGCTCCTTTCAAGTGAAGGCGTCTGGCATGGACTCCTTCTTCCTGGCGATGAAGTCCCTCAGGCCGTCGTCGATGCCTTGATCGAGCAGGGGCGCTTCGTAGCTCTCCAGCCAGCGCCGCGCGAGTTCATTGGCGCGTTGATCCGCGCGCTTCTCGCCTTCGGCCAGCCACTGCTCGTAGGAATTGTTGTCGGCGATGTTCGACCGGTAGAAGGCGGTCTGGAAATTCGCCTGCGTGTGATCGCAGCCGAGGAAATGGCTGCCGGGACCGACCTGCCGGATGGCATCCATCGCCTGTCCGTTCTCGGAAAGGTCGACGCCCTCGGCAAACCTCTGCTGCATGCCGAGCTGGTCGATGTCCATCATGAACTTTTCATAGCCGGACGACAGTCCGCCCTCGAGCCACCCCGCTGCGTGCAGGACAAAATTGGTGCCGGCGAGCAAGGTGGAATTCAGCGTGTTGGCGCTCTCATAGGCGGCCTGCGCATCCGCCACCTTGGAGGCGCAGAGCGAGCCGCCCGTGCGGAACGGCAGGCCGAGGCGTCGCGCGAGCTGCGCCGCGCCATACGACACCAGCGACGGCTCCGGCGTCCCAAATGTCGGCGCGCCCGACTGCATCGAGATCGAGGAGGCGAAGGTGCCGAAAAGCACCGGCGCGCCGGGCCTGATCAGCTGAGTGAGCGACGCGCCGGCCAGAACCTCCGCCAGCACCTGCGTCAGCGTGCCAGCGACCGTGACCGGGCTCATCGCGCCGGCCAGGATGAACGGCGTCACGATGCAGGCCTGGTTGTGGCGGGCGTAGACCTTCAGCGCCCCCAGCATCGTCTCGTCGAAGACCATCGGCGAGTTGGCGTTGATGAGGCTGGTCAGCACCGTGTTGTTCTCGACGAAATCGTCGCCGAACACGATCTTGGCCATCGCCATCGTGTCCTCCGCGCGTTCCGGCGCGGTCACCGATCCCATGAACGGCTTGTCGGTGTATTTTATGTGGGCGTAGATCATGTCCAGGTGACGCTTGTTCACCGGGACGTCCACGGGCTCGCACACCGTTCCCCCGGAATGGTGGATCGACGGCGCCATGTAGGAGAGTTTTACGAAGTTGTTGAAATCCTCGATCGTCGCGTAGCGGCGCTTGCCGTCGAGGTCGCGCACGAAGGGCGGGCCGTAGACCGGCGCGAACACCGTCCCCTTGCCGCCGATCTCGACATTGCGGTCCGGATTGCGGGCATGCTGCGTGTAGATCGAAGGCGCGGTCTTCAGAAGCGACCGCGGCAGACCGCGCGGAAAATGCACCCTCTCCCCGCGCACGTCGGCGCCGGCCTGCCGGAACAGTTCCAGAGCCTCGGCGTCATCGCGGAATTCGATGCCGACTTCCTCGAGGATGGTGTCGGCGTTCTTCTCGATGAGAGCGAGACCCTCCTCGTCCAGCACCTCGTAAACGCCGATTCTGCGACGGATGTAGGTCAGCGACTGGCCCGGTCCTCCGCCGGAGCGCGCCGCGCGCCGCGCCGCGGCGCCGCCGCCTCGGTCTGCGCGCGAGCGCCTTGCGCCCGCAGATTCGGCTTCGCCGCCAAGTTTTTCGTCCATCATTGCAGTCCCTGAAACGCGATTCGGCCGCCCGGGCGGTTCTTCGCGCTGGATCGTAGCCGAGCACCCTAGGGGAAACGGCCCGCCAGCGCCAACGCCTGTCGCAAAATCGACAAGGCCGACGGTTGTGCGTCCGGTCGCTTTCCTCTTGTACGAAGTCGCAAATCGGCTATGGCTCTGCCGGGGTCACGGGATACCTATGGCTCCGACATTCCGATTGGCAAGCGGCTGTCGCCGCTCTTGGGAGTGAAACATGTCCGACGACGAGATCATCCTTTCCGAGCTTTCCGACGAAGAGCTCGTGCAGCAGATGCACGACGACCTCTATGACGGGCTCAAGGAAGAGATCGAGGAAGGCACGAACATCCTTCTCGGCCGAGGCTGGGCGCCCTACACGGTGCTCACCGAGGCGCTGGTCGAGGGCATGCGCATCGTCGGCGAGGATTTCCGCGATGGCATCCTCTTCGTTCCCGAGGTGCTCTTGTCGGCCAACGCCATGAAGGCCGGCATGGCGATCCTGCGCCCGCTGCTGGCCGCCACCGGTGCGCCCAAGCAGGGCAAGCTGGTCATCGGCACGGTCAAGGGCGACATCCACGACATCGGCAAGAACCTCGTCGGCATGATGATGGAAGGCGCCGGTTTCGACGTGATCGACCTCGGCATCAACAACCCGGTCGAGAAGTATCTGGCGGCGATCGAGGAGCACCAGCCCGACATCATCGGCATGTCGGCCCTGCTGACGACCACCATGCCTTACATGAAGGTCGTCATCGACACGATGAAGGAAAAGGGCATTCGCGACGACTTCATCGTCCTGGTCGGCGGCGCCCCGCTCAACGAGGAGTTCGGCAAGGCTGTCGGCGCCGATGCTTATTGTCGCGACGCGGCCGTCGCCGTGGAGACAGCGAAGGACTTCATGAAGCGCCGCCACAACGTGCGCGCCACGGCCTGAAGGACCGTCGCTTCCAGAGCGGCTCAGTAGGAGCCGCTGTTTCCCGACATGCCGCCTGTAGAGGGCGAACTGCTGTCGGACATGCCCGACATGCCGCCTCCAGAACCTCCGGAGGTTCTGCTGGTGGACTGGCAGGCAGCGGTGACCGCGAGGGCCAATAGGAGCATCGAGACGCAACGGATTCGTGCAAACGACATCTGTCTCTCCATCCGGTGTGATGAAGAGACAACGTGGCCCATGACGGCCATCTTCCCGGCGAGGCGCAGATCCCGCCGGTTCTAGTTGACGGTGTCCTCGACAGCGTTCGCGGTCGCCTTCACGTCCCTGCCGACGCCGCGCACGGTGTTGGCGCACGACGCGACAAGCATGGCGCCGATCAATGCCGCGATGGGAACTAGGCGGGCGAGTTTCATGGACGGTGTCTCCCTTTTCGACTAGTAATCCTTGCAACGGCGAGGCGCCGCATGGGTTCCATGACCGAACAAATTACCGAGAACGAAACGGGACAGTCCCGGTTGCGGGTGATTGCCTGCGGCATGATCGCGCGGGAAATTCTCGCCGTGAAGGCGGCTTTCGGGCTGGATCATCTCGATCTCACCTGCCTGCCGGCCGAGTTCCACTTCTACCCGGACAGGATCGCGCCTGCGATGGAGAAAGCCATCCTGGAGGCAAAGGCGGACGGCTATGGGGAGATCTTCGCCGGCTATGCCGACTGCGGCACCGGCGGCCTGCTCGACAAGGTTTTGCAAAAGCACGGCGTGGAGCGCGTCGGGGGACCGCACTGCTTCGCCTTCTACCAGGGGCTCGACGCATTCGCGGCGTCAGGCGAAGCGGACATGCTGTGCTTCTACATGACCGATTTTCTCTGCCGCCAGTTCGAGGCGTTCTTCGTCCGGCCGCTGGGTCTCGACCGCCATCCCGAGTTGATCCCGGACTATTTCGGCAATTACGAAAAGCTCGTCTACCTTGCCCAAACCGAAAATCCGGAACTCGACAAGGTCGCGGAGGATGCGGCCAGGATGCTCGGACTTGCCTACGAGCGACGCTTCACCGGCTACGGCGACCTGACGCCTGCGCTTCGCAACGCTGCCGCAGAGGCAGGCCGAAGGTCCTGACAGCCCCGGAGACTCCATGAACCTGCGCGCCTGCCTGCTCACTCTGCTCGTCCTTCTTCCGGCAGCAGAGGCTCGTGCCGACGGCGAGATCATGAAGCTGATCACCCCCGCCGACCGGATACGCCTCGACAACTACGGAGAAACCAGGCGGCAGGCCCTCGCGGAGGCGAAGGGAGACGACGACAGCATGGATCGCAGCGCGCTCGAAGCGTCCCTCGCCAAGCCGCTGCAGAAATTTTCCGGCTTCGACATGACCGGCGACTGGCAGTGCCGCACGACCAAGCTGGGCGGCCTTTCGCCGATCGTCGTATACGGATGGTTCAGGTGTCGTGTCACTGACGACGGCTCCGGCTGGCGGCTTGAAAAGCTCAGCGGCTCGCAGCGCACCATCGGCCGCTTCTTCGACGATGGCGACAAACGGCTCGTCTATCTCGGTTCTCAGTTCGTCGCGGGAGAAAAGCCCAAGCACTACGGCGCAGGCCCCGAGACGGATCAGGCAGGCTACGCCTTTCGCACCGGCGCGAAGGAATGGCGCATCGAATTCCCTGCCCCTCACTACGAATCCAGGCTCGACGTTCTCGAGTTCCGCCGCTAGCCCGACTGCGCCCGGTTGCCATGCATCGCCTCGCCTGCAACTGTGCGAAACGTCATCAAGACTTAACGGCTCAAGTTCACAATCCCGTCGACGCGCATGGGGGCGCGGGGGGCGGCTTCTCGAATGAGACATGACATGCGCGGATTCGACGATGGACAGATGACCGGCGCGCCCGCGCGCCGCCGGCCGCGTCGACTGTCGCAGCTTTTCGCGCAGATGGCGCGCGATGCCGACGGCCCGGTCTCGCTGCGCACGATCCGTGATGCGCTGGGCGACCGCGGCTTTGCCGGCCTGCTGGTGTTTTTCGCCGCCATCAACATGATCCCGCTGCCGCCACCGGCGTCGGCCATCCTCGGCCTGCCGCTGGTCATCGTATCGGCGCAGATGGCCTATGGCAGCCGTCGCGCCTGGCTGCCGACGTTCCTGTTGAGCAAGTCGATTTCGCCCGAACAGTTCCGCAAGGTGATGGACTGGCTGATCCCCCGCATCGTCCGGCTGGAGCAGGTCGTGAAGCCCCGCTACTGGCCGTTCTGGAGGCGTCAGGGCGACCGCTTCATCGGCGCGGTGAGCCTGTTTCTCGGGCTGGTCGTCACCCTGCCGATACCGCTCGGCAACTGGCTGCCGGCCTGCTCGACCGCCATCCTCGGCCTTGCCCTTTCGGAGCGAGACGGCCTGCTGCTGAGCGTCGGCGGTCTTGTCGGCATCGCGGCCCTCGGCGTCATCGGAGCGGTCATCGGCACAGCCGGCTTCCTCACGCACGCGCTGTTCGGGCTCTTTTGAGCGAGCGGCGGGTGAGGCTGCAACGCCCGATAGAGCCGCGATTAAGGTTTCGCGGCTACGGTCTTGCCACCTGATGCCGCGCAGAAAGTACGAATGTCCCCGAAGATCGTCGTCGTCACTGCGGGCGGACCGCACCCCTGGATCATCGCCAACGCCCTGATCGAACGCTTCGGTCCCATCGACGTGATCCTCGAGGAAGGCGAGCCGCGCAGAGCCATGATCCGGCGGCGCGTCAGGAGATTCGGTTACATCAATGCTGCCGGGCAGACGGCGATGATGATCTGGACCGTCATCGCCAAGCGCCTCCTCAAGCGCCGGATCGCGCGGATCGTCGACGACAACGGCCTGAAACCCGGCCCGCAGCCCGGTCAGTCGGTCATCGGGGTTTCCTCTGTCAACGCGCCCGGCTTCCAGGACGCCGTTGCTCGCCTGAAGCCGGATCTGCTCTTCCTCGTCGGCTGCCGCATGATGAAGGCCGGCATGCTGGCCGACATGCCCTGCCCCGTCGTCAACTATCACGCCGGCATCAATCCGAAGTATCGCGGCATGAATGGCGGCTACTGGGCGCTCGCCGGCGGCGACGCGGAAAATTTCGGCGGAACGGTGCATCTGGTGGATGCGGGCGTCGACACCGGCGGCACACTCCGGCAAGTCCGCGGCAAGCCGGCGCCGAACGACAATTTCATGACCTACGCCTTCCGTCAGGCGGCGATGTCGCGCGAGATCTGCATCGCGGCGGCCGAGGATGCGCTTGCCGGCCGGCTTGCGCCGGTCGCCTCCGACCTGCCGTCGAAGCAATGGTATCATCCCACGATCTGGAACTATTTCTGGACGGGGATCACGCGCGGGGTCTGGTAGCGTCAAAGCTACACGCTGCGGCCGGATGGCTTCCGTGCCACATCTCCGTCGAGCGACGTTCCCGCGTCGCTTTTGAAAGCCCCGGCGTCGTCGGGTAACAAGCGGGCGCATTACGGTTCCTGCAAATCTCAACCACACACATCGAGAGTACGAAATGGCTGATCTGATCGTCGTTTACTGGCGCGATATTCCTGCCCAGGTCATCGTCAAGAAGGGTCGTCAGAACGCCAAGCGCGAACTGCCCCTGCGCTTCACCGAGGCCATCGACATGGCGGCCATGCGGTCGGGCGCAGCCGAAACCGACGCCTATCTGGCGGAATGGCGCAAAGCCGATCCGGTGCCCGTGAGCGACGACCTGGAGGCGGAGGCGGACAAGGCCGCGACCGAACTCGATGCACGATACGATCGGGAGCGGCTGGTCGCTCTCGCCAAATCCGGCGGCAAGGAAGATGGCTGACGCACAACCGAGCATAGCCTCCCAAGCAAGCGCCGCTGATGCGGCGAACGGCACGCCGCCTTCCGCAACCGGCGGCGTGACGCAGGCCACCATCGTCAAGAAGGCGGCGTCGAAAAGCGACTACAAGCCCGCCGACGTGTCCCCGCAGCGTCGCGTGCAGCGGAGCTACTCGGTGCGCCTCTGGTCGGTCCGGCATTCGCGCGCGCTCGAATGGTTCTATTCCAGGTTTGCCGACGCCTTCCTGCGGCTGCATCCGGTGTGGAAGCGCATCGGCTACGGCCGCGTCGAGACCCCGGTGAAATTCGTCGAGAAGCGGGTCAAGGGCATCATGTTCGACTGCCGCATGTGTGGCCAGTGCATCCTCTCCTCGACCGGCATGTCCTGCCCGATGAATTGCCCCAAGCAGCTTCGCAACGGCCCGTGCGGCGGCGTTCGCGCCAATGGCAACTGCGAGGTCGAGCCCGACATGCCCTGCGTCTGGGTGAAGGCCTGGGAAGGCTCGCGCAACATGGCCGCTGGCGACGCCATTCTCAACGTCCAGAAGCCGGTCGACCAGTCGCTGCGCGAAACATCGGCCTGGCTGCGCGTGACAGCGCTGGCTGCTTCCGAGCGAGAGCAAGGAAAGGTGGGTGCAGCGTGAACGACCTTGTTCGCATCTACCGCCTGGCCTCCAAGGCGCCCCCACCCCTGACCCCTTCCCACAAGGGGGAGCGGAAACGTCTTGCCCGGCCGCGCCTGCTCGCCGATGAACTGCGCGCGGTTGTGCTGAGCCTGGCTTCCCCTCCCCCTTGTCGTGAGCAGTTAGGGGTGGGGGTAGCGGTCCGGCGCTCATGCGGGGGACTCGAATGACCTCACCCCGCCCTCCTCAGCGCGACGAGCATCCAGACGGCATCCACCTGCCGCTCGAGCCCCTGCCCGGCCACACCTCGCGCGGACGGCTGGAGCGGGTGCTGCGCCGCGGCGAGTTCGCCGTCACCACCGAGCTCAACCCGCCCGACAGCGCCGATCCGGAAGACGTCTACAACCGCGCAAGGATCTTCGACGGCTGGGTGGACGGCATCAACGCCGTCGATGCGTCGGGCGCAAACTGCCACATGTCCTCGGTCGGCATCTGCGCGCTGCTCACCCGCATGGGCTACGCGCCGATCATGCAGATCGCCTGCCGCGACAAGAACCGCATCGCCATCCAGGGCGACGTGCTGGGCGCGGCCGCCATGGGCGTGGCGAACATCCTGTGCCTGACCGGCGACGGCGTGCAGGCCGGCGACCAGCCCGGCGCCAAGCCGGTCTTCGACCTTGATTCCATGTCGCTGCTCGAAACCATCCGCATCATGCGGGACAATGGAAAGTTCCTGTCCGGTCGAAAGCTCACCACGCCGCCGAAGCTCTTCCTGGGCGCCGCCGTCAACCCGTTCGCCCCGCCGTTCGATTTCCGCCCGCTCCATCTCGGCAAGAAGATCGCCGCCGGCGCGCAGTTCGTGCAGAGCCAGTACTGTTTCGACGTGCCCATGTTCCGCAGCTTCATGGAACGCGTTCGCGACCTCGGCTTTCACGAGCAGGTTTTCATCCTGTGCGGCGTCGGGCCGCTTGCTTCGGCCAAGACGGCGCGGTGGATCCGCTCCAACGTGCCGGGTATCCACATTCCCGATTCGATCATCACGCGGCTCGAAGGCGCTGCCGACCAGAAGGCCGAAGGCAAGCGCATCTGCATCGACATCATCAACGAGGTGAAGGAAATCCCGGGCGTTGCCGGCGTCCATGTGATGGCCTACCGGCAGGAGGAGTATGTCGCCGAGATCGTCGACGAATCGGGCGTGCTGAAGGGGCGACGGCCATGGAAGCGCGAGCCGCGCCAGGACGACCAGCTCGTCGCCCAGCGACTTGACCAGATCCTCCACGACAATATCACCGAAACCCAGGTCGACATGGTGAAGACGGCGCATTGACCGCACCGATCGCTTGAACCACGCCAGATAACGATATAAAGAAGTCTTTATATCACGAGGAGTAATTCATGACCCGCACCATCGTCGCTTCGGCGACCCGCGAAATCGTCATCGGCTTCGACCAGCCATTTTGCGTGATCGGCGAGCGCATCAACCCGACCGGCCGCAAGAAGCTGGCCGCGGAGATGCAGGTGGGCAATTTCGACACCGTCATCAAGGACGCGCTGGAACAGGCCGCCGCAGGCGCCACCATGCTCGACGTCAATGCCGGCGTCACGGCGGTCGACCCGAACGCAACCGAGCCTGGCCTGCTGGTCCAGACGCTGGAGATCGTGCAGAACCTCGTCGACCTGCCGCTCTCCATCGATTCGTCCGTCACCGCCGCCATCGAGGCAGGCCTCAAGGTCGCCAAGGGCCGGCCGCTGGTGAACTCCGTCACCGGCGAGGAGGAGAAGCTGGAAGCCATCCTGCCGCTGGTGAAGAAGTACGACGTGCCGGTGGTGGCCATCTCCAACGACGAGACCGGCATCTCCATGGACCCGGACGTGCGTTTCGCGGTCGCCAAGAAGATCGTCGAGCGCGCCATGGACCACGGCATCAAGGCGCATGACGTCGTCGTCGATCCGCTGGTCATGCCGATCGGCGCGCTGGGCGACGCCGGCCGCCAGGTATTCGCGCTCCTGCGCCGCCTGCGCGAGGAACTGAAGGTCAACACGACCTGCGGCCTCTCCAACATCTCCTTCGGCCTGCCCCACCGCCACGGCATCAACGCCGGCTTCATCCCGATGGTGATAGGCGCCGGCATGACATCGGCCATCATGAACCCGGTCCGCCCGCAGGAGATGGAGGCTGTGCGCGCCGCGAACGTGCTCAACGGCACCGACCGCGACTGCATGACCTGGATCAAGACCTACAAGGATTTCAAGCCGGGCGAGCACGCCGCTCCCCCGCCGGTTGCGGTCAACGCTCCGGGCGATGCGGGCGCCGCCAATGGCGGCCGCCGCCGCGGCGGGCGCGAGGCGCGCCGGGCTGTACAGGGATAGCCATGTTCAATGGACTTTTAAGTCATTTCAAAAAGCATCTCCGATTGATCGCGATCCTCGCGGCAGTCGTCCTGATCACCCGCTACACATTGTTCGCCGATGCCGCAGAGTTCGCGTTGTTTAGTGCTAATCTCAAAGCATACATCGTTCCGCTGGCAGTTGGACTTTCGGTACTGGCGCTCGGAGGCACGCTGCTCATGGCCTTGAACAAGACGAGCCACGCCGTGCAGTCCAGAGTGTCTAGGGCCTTTTTCTGGATCAGTTCGGCGATGCTCGCGGTCGCCCTTGTGGCGGCCTTCATCACCGTGAAACTCAGCACTGCGACTGCCCAATGAACGCCCCCGTTTCCCCTACCGACCCCCTCGTCCTCTTCATGCCATCGGGCAAACGGGGGCGGTTCCCGGTCGGGACGCCGCTGCTCGACGCCGCGCGCTCGCTCGGCGTCTATGTGGAATCCGTGTGCGGCGGACGCGCCACCTGCGGGCGCTGCCAGATCGAGGTGCAGGAAGGCAATTTCGCCAAGCACAAGATCGTCTCGTCGAACGACCACATCTCCGCCAAGGGGCCGAAGGAAGAGCGCTACGAGCGCGTGCGCGGGCTGCCGGAGCACCGCCGCCTCTCCTGCTCCGCGACCGTGCAGGGCGACCTCGTCATCGACGTGCCCCAGGATACCGTCATCAACGCGCAAGTGGTGCGCAAGGCTGCCGTCGACCGCCACATCGAGCGCAACGCCGCCGTCCAGCTCTGTTATGTCGAGGTGGAAGAGCCAGACATGCACAAGCCGCTCGGCGATCTCGACCGGCTGAAGGCGGCGCTGGAAAAGGACTGGGGCTGGAAGGATTTGCTGATCGCCCCTCACCTGATCCCGCAGCTCCAGAAGATCCTGCGAACAAAACTGCCGGACCAGCCGGAGGTCAGCGAAGGCAAGTGGGGCGTCACCGCCGTCGTGCATCGCGACATGGAATCGGCGCGGCCCTTCATCATCGCGCTGTATCCCGGGCTGAAGAACGAGGCCTACGGCATCGCCTGTGACATCGGCTCGACCACGATCGCAATGCATCTGGTCTCGCTGCTGTCGGGCCGCATTGCCGCCTCCTCTGGCACGTCCAACCCGCAGATCCGCTTCGGCGAGGATCTGATGAGCCGCGTCTCCTACGTCATGATGAACCCGGACGGGCGCGAGGCGATGACCAAGGCCGTCCGCGAGGCCGTCAACACGTTGATCGGGAATGTGTGTGCTGAAGGCGGCGTCGACCGCCACGACATCTTCGATTGCGTCTTCGTCGCCAATCCGATCATGCACCACCTGTTCCTCGGCATCGATCCGACCGAGCTCGGCCAGGCGCCGTTCGCGCTGGCGGTCTCCGGCGCGCTGCAGTTCTGGGCGCATGAGATCGACATCGATGTCAGCCGCGGCGCGCGGCTCTACACGCTGCCCTGCATCGCCGGCCATGTCGGTGCGGACGCCGCCGGCGCGACGCTGTCGGAAGGTCCGTATCGCCAGGACAAGATGATGCTGCTCGTCGATGTCGGCACCAATGCCGAGATCGTGCTTGGCAACAGCACCCGTGTCGTCGCCGCCTCCTCCCCCACCGGCCCGGCCTTCGAGGGCGCGGAAATCTCGTCCGGCCAGCGAGCCGCGCCGGGCGCCATCGAGCGGGTCCGCATCGACCCAGAGACGCTCGAGCCGAAATACCGCGTTATCGGGACCGAAAGATGGTCCGACGAGGAAGGCTTTGAAGAGGCCGCCGCCGCTACGGGCGTCACCGGAATCTGCGGCTCCGCCATCATCGAGGTCGTGGCGGAGATGTATCTTTCCGGCATCATCACCGAGGACGGCGTCATCGATGGCGATCTCTCCGCCAGAACCCCGCGCATCATCCCGAACGGGCGCACCTTCTCCTACTTGGTGCGCGAGGGACGGGAGGGCGCCCCGCGCATCACCGTCACCCAGAACGACATCCGCGCCATCCAGCTCGCAAAGGCCGCTCTCTACGCCGGCGTCAAGCTTCTGATGGAAAAGCAGGGCATCGACCACGTCGACACCATCCGCTTCGCCGGCGCCTTCGGCTCGTTCATCGACCCGAAATACGCCATGGTGCTGGGCCTGATCCCCGACTGCGACCTGGCTGAAGTGAAGGCGGTGGGCAACGCCTCGGGCACCGGAGCGCTGATGGCCCTGTTGAACCGCGATCATCGTCGCGAGATCGAACGGGAGGTGATGCGCATCGAGAAGATCGAAACGGCTCTGGAACCCCACTTCCAGCAGCTTTTCATCGACGCCATGGCGCTGCCGAACAAGGTTGATCCGTTTCCGAAGCTGGCCGAGCAGGTGAAGCTGCCGCCGCGAAAGGCCGCCTCGGAGGATGGATCTCCCGCCGATACGGCTCCCCGCCGCCGTTCACGTGAAGAACGGGCGGCACGGCGCGGTCGTGCGTGAACAAAAAGGGCCCCGCGCCGGCTTTTGCGCGGGGATCGTTTGCACGCAAACGTTTCCATGACGTAACGTAAACTACGGGCATCGGCGACCCGCCGCCACTTGCTCGAAACAGTCAGCGTTTATTCACGGTCTACCAGGCAGCGCATCGCAGTCCCGCAGACCGGAGGACAAGCCTATGCTGTTTTTGAGTGGATTGGCCCGTCTCGCCAAGGCGCGCGCGCGGCGGCGTACGGAAATGCTGCTGGAGACCCTGCCGCCGGAGGTCCAGAAGGATATCGGCTGGCGCTGGTCGCCGAGCCGTTCCGGGGCGAAGCAGCGGCGTAGCCGGTCCTGGGAGCTTTGACGCGCTCGAAATGCCCGCCGCCGCGCGGGCAGCTTGATTTTGCTGAGCCGACTGCACATTCTCGCTTCGTGGGGGAACAGTTCGTCCAGGGATTTCCCGCGAAGCGATCATGCCCAGTCTCAAGAGCCACCTCGTCGCCTTCGTCCTTCGCCGCACCCGCAAGAAGGCTTTCACCAGCGCAGCGGAGCTGAACCGCTGGATCGCGGCGGCGCGCCGGACCGAGGATCACCGCCCTCCTCCAGCCCTGGCGAAGCGCCTCGACATCCGCCAGCGTCATGTCGCCGGCTTTCCCGTCTACGACATCGCGCCACGCGCCGGGATCCGCAACGGCCAGCGGATTCTCTACCTGCACGGCGGCGCATATGTGTTTGAAATCACGCGCTTCCACTGGAATCTGATCGCAGAGATGTCGGAGCGCCTCGGCGTCCGCATCACGGTGCCGATCTATCCGATCGCGCCACAGCACGACATCCACGCCATGCTCGGCATGATCATGCAGGTCTATGCCGCGATGCTCGAGGATGCCGACGGCCGCGACATCCTGTTTATGGGCGATTCGGCCGGCGGCAACATGGCGGTCGTCCTCACCATGATGGCCGCCGAGCGCGGCATGGCGCTCCCCTCGCGCCATGTCCTCATCTCTCCATGTCTCGACGTCTCGCTCGAGAATCCCGCGGCCTACGAGGTCGAGAAGGTGGACCCCTGGCTGGGCATTGCCGGGGGGCTCGAGGCGATCCGCCACTACAGCGCAGGCCTGGCGCGCACGGACTGGCGCATCAGCCCGGTCTTCGGCAACCTCGCCGCGCTGCCGCCGACGCTGATCCTGACCGGCACGCGCGATCTGCTCTATCCCGACACCGTCAGTTTCGCGGAGAAGGCGCGAAAGGCCGGCGTCGAGGTGGAACTGGTCGTCGAGAAGGGCATGTTCCACGTCTGGACGCTGATCGACATGCCGGAAGCCCGGCGTGCGAGGGATGGGATCGTGGCCTATCTCGCCGCCGCCCCGCTTCCGCACCCCGATGCCGTTCCTGGCCCGTTGCCCATTCCCCAGGCTGAGCCTGCCGGATGATCGCGGCGCATGGGCGGGGCAGGACGCGGGAGGCCGCCCGCCCTAAAACTTTCCCGTCTCCTTGAACACCTCGAAGGTCGTACGGATATGGTCCGCCACCGCCTTCACCGGCGCACTGGCGTCCGGTGCGACGATCATGGCGATGTTGTAGCTGCCGATGTCCGGCATGCCGTCCTTCTGGCCAAGTTCCACCATTTCGTTGCCGAGGAAAGATTTTGGCAGCGGGGCCACCGCAAGATCCGCCATGATGGCGGCACGCTGTCCGGCGGTGTGCGCGCTCATATAGGCGACCCGGTAGTTGCGCCCTTCCCGGCCCAGCGCCTCAAGCGCGCCTGCCCGCCATGCACATCCTTCCTCCCACAGCGAAACCGGCAACGGCTCGCGCATATGCGCGCAGCCGCCCTTGGCCCCGGCCCATACGATCGGCTCGGTCAGCAGGACCTCGGCGGACAGCGCGCTGGACTTGTAGGAGTTGGTCAGCAGCGTCAGGTCCAGCGCCCGGTCGTCCATGCGCCGGCGCAGATTGGCGCTCTGGTCAATGGTGACGTCGACCGCGATGGCCGGGTGCGACTGCGCAAAGCGCTTCAGCACCTGCGGCAGCACGCGCTCTCCGTAGTCGTCCGGAGAGCCCAGCCGCACCACGCCGACGATGTCGGGAATGATGAACTTCGACACCGCCTCGCGGTTGATCGCCAGCAGACGCCTTGCATAGCCGAGCAGCATCTCGCCGTCGGTCGTCAGCGTCACCGAGCGCGCATCGCGCGAAAACACGGCGCGCCCGAGGATGTCCTCGAGCTTCTTGATCTGCATCGACACCGCGGACGGCGTACGGAACACCGCATTGGCTGCGGTGGTGAAACTTCCGGTTTCAGCAATCGCCGTAAAGGTTCTGAGCACGTCCAGATCGAGCAGGGGCAGCGGGTGGTTCAATGGCGCGTTCATGGCGGCCTCTATTCAAAAATCTTGATCGACATCATCATTTGATTTCGTTTGATTGAACATCAGATTCACCCCATAGTCAACAGCGTCGCAAGGACGTGTCGCCCCACCCGGCGCAGATGCATTCGAAGAAACCGACCGGTTGTGCGATGCGAAGCTGAAAGCCTGAGCCTGCGACTGCCCCACCGAAGTCGGTGACCGGGCAGCCCGGCAAATGACGAGGAAGGAAGCGATCATGTCTATGTTGTCGACCATCGAGCGCATCGTGCACGACTATAGCGCAGCCCGCGCCCGCTACCTCACCGAACGCGCGATCCGCGACCTGCCGATCGAGTTGCAGAAGGACATCGGCTGGCCCGACGCCTTCGAAACCCGCACCCCCCGCCGCCCCGGGATCGGCACCTGGGCGGGAGGCCGCTGATCGTGCGGCCGACCAATGACAGCCTGCCGGTCCCTACCCGCGGCGCCGGCAGGCTGTTCCACGATGATGGTCAGGCATGCGTCGCCCGCATGACGTTCATGAACAATCCGCATAGCTGCGACATTTTGTTCATCTCATTGTAAAACCAGAACTTTTCGGCTCTTGCCACAAGCGCGCACCGACCCTGTGTCGCATTTTCAATGGACCGCTTCGCTTTTGGCGCTGATGGACCGCACGAGCCTCACTATATGCGGGTCATCCAACGAGATGCCCCACTCCTGATACAGCGAAGGCACCCCGTGTAACTCTGATGCATGGAGACGTGTCATGAACCTTTTTGCGCGCCTGTTCGGCAGCCGCAGTGCGGCGAATCTCACCACCAGCCTGGAGCGCCAGCGCCTGAGCAGGACCATGCCGGGTCAGACCGGGGCGGTCGCCGCGGTGCGCCTTGGCGTTCTCATTCGCTGACCCAATTCACAGTAGTAGGCCGCACCTCCTCCCAGCGGCCGCCCGCGCCGACCTCGCGAAAGCCAGGGCGGCGCTTTTTTTGGCGCCAGCTTGCGGCGTCGCCGGCGGATCGGTGTCGATCGGGGCGCAGAATTGACACCGTCCCACGCGAAATCCGTTGACAAGACTGGTGCTAGCTGATGTGAACTTTGCTATTCGCGACATCCTCTTCGCGACAGCAGTTGACGTGAGGGCAGGCAGGTTGACCGCGCACAGGCACCCGATCAAGCGATCGCTGGTATTTTTTCTGATTCCTGACTTCACCATGGTCGCTTTCGCGACGGCCCTTGAGCCGTTGCGCATCGCCAACCGCATGCTCGGCTATGAGGCCTACAAATGGAGGCTGGCGAGCCTGGACGGCCGCCCTGTGAATGCGTCAAACGGCGTGGAATGCGCGGCGAACGGCTCGCTGGAAGATGAGCGCCGCAAGATGGCGGGCCCTGAGCGGCCCTCCATGGTCATCGTCTGCAGCGGCGTCAACGTCGAGACCTATCACAATCGCTCTGTGTTTGCCTGGCTGCGGGAGGAGTACAACCGCGGCGTCGGCATCGGCGGTCTGTGCACCGGCGCCTATGTGCTCGCCTCCGCCGGATTGCTAGCCAACAAGCGCTGCGCCATCCACTGGGAGAATCTGCCGGGTTTCTCCGAGACGTTCCCCAAGGCCAACGTCTTCGCCGACCTCTTTGAGGTGGACCAGAACATCTACACGTGCGCCGGCGGCACCGCGGCGCTGGACATGATGCTGAAGCTGATCGGCGACGATTTCGACGACAATCTCGTGAACCGCGTCTGCGAGCAGGTGCTAACCGACCGCGTGCGCAGCCCGACTGACCGCCAGCGCCTGCCGCTGCGGGCGCGGCTCGGCGTGCAGAACGGCAAGGTTCTGTCCATTATCGAGCGCATGGAGGCGAACCTTTCGGAGCCGCTGTCGCTCATCGAGATCGCCGACCGTGTCGGGCTGTCGCGCCGGCAGATCGAACGGCTGTTCCGGCAGGAGATGGGACGGTCGCCGGCCCGCTACTACCTTGAGATCCGGCTCGACCGCGCCCGCCACCTGCTTGTCCAGTCGTCCATGCCGGTAGTGGATGTCGCTGTCGCCTGCGGCTTCGTCTCCGCCTCGCATTTCTCAAAATGCTACCGCGAGCTCTACGCCCGTTCGCCACAGCAGGAGCGCCTGGACCGCAAGCAGTTGCTGGCCGCCTGAGGCGCCAGATTCACCAAAACGAAAGCCCGTGGGGCTATCCGTGGCGTCGAGGCTACGGAGACTTTCATGACGGGCATCGCGTTTGTCGGCACGGGTTTCGTCGCCGATTACTACAAGACCACGCTGTCCAACCACCCTGAGCTGAAGCTCATCGGCGTGTACGACCGGGCGCCGGCAGAACTCCAGCGGTTTTGCGCCTTCTACTCGGTTCCCGGATACCCCTCGCTGGACGCCGTGCTCGACGATAGCCGGGTCGACATCGTCGTCAATCTGACCAATCCCGAAAGCCACTACGAGATCTCCCGGCGCGCGCTCGACAAGGGCAAGCACGTCTATTCCGAAAAGCCTCTCGCCATGCATCGGGAAGAGGCGGAGGCGCTGGTGCGGTTTGCGGCGGAAAAGGACCTCTGCCTCGCCGCGGCTCCCGCCA
The DNA here is from genome assembly GCF_028826155.1 of Mesorhizobium shangrilense. Lineage (NCBI taxonomy): Bacteria > Pseudomonadati > Pseudomonadota > Alphaproteobacteria > Hyphomicrobiales > Phyllobacteriaceae > Arvimicrobium > Arvimicrobium flavum. Next base: position 2,560,789 of record NZ_JAQGPN010000001.1, on the reverse strand, counting down.
ACGCCCTGAGCCCGGCTCATACGGCCGTCGCTGCGGCGATTGCCGCCGGTGACATCGGTACGCCCCGCCTCGCCTATGCGGAACTGGAGGACGGCGCCGTCTTTCGCGACAGGTGGAAGGTCTGGCGCTCGCTTTCCGGCGCAAGATGGCCCGGCCTGCACGAGTTCGAGATCGGCTGCACGCTGGAACATGCGGGCTATGCCCTGTCCTGGCTCACCTCGCTGCTCGGACCGGTAGAGACCCTGACTGCCTTCTCCTCGCTCACCTTCCCCGACAAGGGCGAAGGAACCAGGCATCTCGCCATGGGTCCCGACTTCTCCGTCGGCTGCCTGAAATTCGCCTCCGGCGCAGTCGCGCGGTTGACCTGCGGGCTTGCCGCACCGCGCGACCGCTCGCTGACCATCCTTGGCGACGCCGGTACGATCCTGGTGCGCGATCTTTGGGATCACCACTCCCCGGTCTACCTGGAAAAGGCCGGCGCGCCCCGCTCCATCGCCGACAAGGTTCGCGGCCGCATCGAGCGCCGGTTGGCAAACGTCCTGCATCTCAGGCCGCGCCCCGGAAGACGTCTTGCCTTGCCGGTCGAGACGCCGCGCGCGCAACTGCCGGCGTTTCCGTCGCAGATCGATTTTTCTCGTGGCGTCGCCGCCCAGGCCAAGGCGATCGCCAACGGCGGCGCGCCATTCTTTTCCGGGGATGTGGCGCTGCACATCGCCGAACTGGCGTTGGCGCTTTCCGGCGCGGGAGAGCAGGCCGCCCCCTATGAAGTCAGGTCGACTTTCAGCCCCGCTCTGGCGGCCGTCCAAGCACCGCGTCGATGATCTCCAGCACGGCCACGCTGTGGTCGAGCGGCATGACGTCGGACTGCCGCGCGCCGCGCCGCACCGCTTCCATGACGGCCGCCGCCTCGAACTGGAGTCCGTTGACTGCAAAGCGATAGCTTTCGGCCTTGCGCCCCGGCAGCGGCAAGCGCGCAAGCAGCTTCGCCGCGATGCCGGAGACTGGAGTTCTTGCGCCAACCAGCGGAAGGTCGCGCACGCTCTTGCCGAACACCGTCACCCTTTGTGCCTTGAGAAAAGGCTGCTCCAGGCGGATGGCGCCGCGGGAGCCAAGGATCGTAAAGCTGTTGTGCCCGTTGCGATCGAAGCCGCAGGAGAGCGCCGCCTTCGCCTGGCCGAAAGCTAGCTTGAACTCGCAGCGCAGGTCGACGCCGCTCTTGGCTGGCCACCAGCGCCCGGAATGCCGGTCTGGCAGCCCGAGCAGGTGGAGCGCCAGCGACAGCGGATAGACGCCGAGATCCAGCGCGGAGCCTCCGCCGAGCGCGGGATCGAAGAACCGCCCGTCGGCGCTCTCTTGCTTGCGATAGGCGAGTTCCGCCTCGATGCGTTCGATCTCGCCGATCGTCCCCGTGGAGATCATGTCCCGGACCGCCGCGACCGCTGGCAGGAAACGCGTCCACAACGCCTCCATGGCGAAGCAGCCGCTCGCCTTCGCCATCTCTGCGATGCGAGCCGCGTCCGCGGCCGACGTCGCCAGCGGCTTCTCCACCAGCACCGGCTTGCCGGCGGCAAGCGTCTGCAGAGCCTGCGGCGCATGAAGCGAGTTCGGCGTGGCGATGTAGACGCCGTCGATCGTCGTGTCGGTCAGCAGAGCCGCCAGTTCCTGATGGAATCGTGTCGCACCCGTGGCGCGCATCAGGCGCACCGCGGACGCCTCGCTTCGCGAGCACACCGCGCCGACGCGCATCCCCGCGATACTGCCAAGATCGGCCGCGAACTGCCGTGCGATCACGCCGGCCCCCACGATGCCCCAGGTGAAAGGGCGCGTCGATTGCGGTTGCAATGTGCGAATATCGGTGTCCTGCATCGCACGACCATAGGCCGGTCCGCCTAAGAGAGGATTGACGCTGCAATCGCCCGGCATCGCCTGCAAGCAGGGGCGTCGCCGACCTCGACTACCTCGAATAGCCGACTTGTGCCGCTCATCCGGACGGCGTTCGATCAGCCTGGACGGAGCTGAGGGCAAGGTCATGCGCAGACTGGTTCTTCTCCTGCTGATGGTAATGGCGTGTGGCCCGGCGTCGGCCCAGTTCGACCAGCAGCTCCAGGCCGCGCTCATCGGGATATTGAAGGGTGAGTTCGAGACACATTTTAGCCTGCCGGTCGACCAACCGATCGCCTACGCTCTCGGCTTCGAATACCTCAACGAACTGGACAAGCTCTGCCCGGGTCACACACCGGACAACCTCGCCGGTATCCGCGAGACCATGTACAACACCTACGGGGCCTACAACCTGCTCTTCGTCAGGGGCGAGAAGCTGCCGCCCGGCACGAGCTTCATGACGGGCATGGGCGTTCTCCTGTCACGCATCCCGAAGGCGCTTGGCCCCGTTTCCATCAACCGTGACGCTATCAGGGCCCTCAATCCCCCCGCGATGGCCGAAGCGACGAAGAGGTTGACGGACCGCGGCTGCAACGACCCCGACATGGGCAGGTTCATCTCGAACCTCGCCGCGATCGCCACCTTCGGCCGGATCCGCCATCGCGTGACGCCGATGTCCCCGGCCTTCGTCCGCGAGGAACTGGTCGCCGGCGGCGCAGGCCGTGTCTGCTACTATGATGACGACACGACGGACTCGTCCGAATTGTCCCAGGGCTACAAGACGATCACCATGATCAACTTCGCCCGAGCGATCTCGCCGCTGGAGATCCTTGTGCTGAACCTGCAGGCTCCTCCCGGTCAGCCTCCGGACCAGCCCAACTTCATGCACTTCGAATGTCCCGCGACACCGGACCCGGCCTTCCCGCTGTCAAAGACCTTCGTCGACCCGAAGGAGAGCGCTCCGCTTCAGCCGGGAACGTCGACCGCCCAGCGGATGGCGGACTACTTCGTGGACGACCTGATCCCGAAGGCGGGAGAGCATCTGACCGGCGTAAGGGCGCAGGCCGACGCCGCTTTCTTCGCCGCTCTGCGTGAGGAGATCGTCAACTTCGAGTCCGTCGACCTCCCGCTGCAGGAGATCGAACGCGCAGTGGCCGCCTTCAAGCGGTCCGAGGCAGCGCGGGGAGCGCGGGTCGTCGAACCCGACTGGGTCCTCAACAAGAACTTCGAGAGCTATCTCAGGGTCCAGAAGTACAAGGCAGCGTTCGGAGACAAGCTGTTCGACATGGCCGCCAGCCCGCAGGCCACCAAGAAGGGGATCCCGAACTACCTCTCGATGCGCGATGTCGAACCGCTGATCGACATGCGCGACCCGCTCTGAAACGAGCTGGTCGCGGTCCCGCGCGCCACGTTCAGCGGCTGTCCCACATCCAGCTGCGGTCGCGCCACAGCTTTTCGCCAGCGAGACAATCATAGCGCAGGCGGTGCTGCGCAAAGATGACCTGAGGGCTGCCCGCTTCGCCGGACACCCATATCGGCGCGTTGGCGCCAGCGAGCTCGAGGACCAGCTTGCGACGCACCGCTTCGGGGAACTGTTCCCAGTCGTTGACGGGGATCATGAAAGCGCCCGGCCCGCCGATCACGCAATCCGTGTAGTAGAGATCGAGATCGTCCACATCGTAGGCGCTGGTGAGTCCGCCATTGGTCATCAGCGGCAGGCCGTTGATGACGATACCCTGTGCCACGGCGAGGTCGCGCGACAGGTCGACCTGCGGCCCCTGATTGTTCGGCCCATCGCCGGAAATGTCGATGACACGCTTCGTCCCCCGATAATTGGTCTCGGCGAACAGGTCGACGCCAAAATCGATGGCGCTCGAGATCGACGTGCGACGCGCGCTGTTTGACGGCGCGGCCGTGAGTTTCGCCGCGACCGCCTCGGCATCCTGTCGGCTTTCAATGACTGTCCACGGCACGATCACCCGCTGGGAGGTCGAGCCTGCCCATTCGAAATAGGTGATTGCGATCTTGCCGTAGCCGCCCGCGGCGATGGCATCGATCACCTGCTGGTCGGTCAGCGCGGCAGCATAGCCGTGGCGCTGGATCTCCAGTTCGCTGGGGGACATGGAAAGCGACACATCGACGGCGAGTACCAGCTCCACGTCGACCGGCTCCACCGCGGATGCACCGGGCGCGAAGTACAGGATCGGCGCCAGGGCGACGCCGCCCAAGACTCCCCGCCATGCGCTTGCCCGACGAGACATGAGAGCAAGGTAAGCGAGATTCGCCTCCCGCGGAAGCCCCGGATGCGTTCGCGCGGCGTCGGGTCTTTTCCCGCTTGCGGGCGCCGCGCCGGCCTAGGCCAAGGGCGGCGGCTCAGCTTCGCGGCTTCAGGTTCTCCGGGTCATAGAGCGGCTCGTAACCGACGCCCGCCACCCTCACCGGATAGCGCTCGCCAAAGTACTCGATCTCGAACGTGTTGCCTTTCTCCGCTCTGTCGTGCGGCAGGTAGGCGAGCATGATCGTCTTGCCGATGGTGGGGCCGAAGGCCATCGATGTCGTGAAAGAGCGCCGCCCGAGCGAATCCACCAGCGTCTCACCGGTCGCCGGGTCGAGGATCGGACAGATGCCGACCGGATAGCGCGCGACGCCCCTGGAATCGACGTTCTGCTCCAGCGTCAGCGTGCACAGCATTGCCGGCTGATGCGGCCGGGCGCGATGTTCAAGATGCTTCGCCTTGCCGCGGAAGTCCGCTTCCTTGACCTTCGGCCGCTGCAGGTCCGCCTCCAGCAGATTGTACTCGGTGAGCAGATCCGCGTTCTGCAGGCGCAGGCTTTTTTCCATGCGGCGGCTGTTCGCATAGGTCTCGACGCCGAAGGCCATCACTCCCGTCGCGCGCAGTGCGTCCCAGACGGCCAGCCCGTCCTCGTAGCGCATGTGCAGTTCCCACCCCTGCTCGCCGACATATGAGATGCGGAAGGCGGTCACGTCCCTGCCCCCGATCCTGAGCGGTTTGATCGCAGCGAAAGGAAAGTTTTCGGGCGAAAGCCCGGCAGGCTCGTCAACGACCTTCTGCAATGTCGCGCGCGCATTGGGGCCCCAGATGCCGATGGTGACGAACTTTTCCGTGACATCGGTGATACTTACGTCGAAGCCTTTGTCCTCGGCCACCCGCTTCACATAGTGAAAGTCGCGCGGCCCGGCGTCCGCCCCGTCGATCACCCGGCAGCGGTCGGCCATCCGGATGACGGTCAGGTCGGCGCGCACCATGCCCTCGTCGTCGAGGAAGTGCGTGTAGATGCCCTTGCCGATATTGGCGTCGCCGCCGATCCTTGCCGCGCACAACCATTCCATCAGCGCGACGTGGTCCGGCCCCTCGACGTCGAACATGTAGAAGTGCGAGAGGTTCACGATGCCGCAATCCTCGCTCATGGCGAGATGCTCGGCGTTGGAGACGCGCCAGAAATGGCGGTGGTCCCACTCGTTTGTCCGGACCGGCACGCGGTCGCCGTACTTCTCAAGCAGGTGCTCGTTGGCGGCGTAGCCGTGCGCGCGCTCCCAGCCGCCGAGTTCCATGAAATGACCGCCGAGTTCCTTCTCACGCTCGTAGAAGGGCGAGCGGCGAACATTGCGCCCCGTTGCGTAGGGCTCGCGCGGATGAACCGCCGGATTATAGACTTTCTGTGCGGCCTCGCTGCAGCGACCGGCTACGAAGTCCTCCTCCAACTGGTGCGGATAGAATCGGGAGTAGTCGATCCTCGCGTGGTCGATGGGTGTGCGTCCGTCGGTCATCCAGTCGGCGACCAGCTTGCCCATGCCGGGCGCGTCCTTCACCCAGATGGCCAGGGCATACCAAAGCCCCCTCACCTTCTGGCTTTCGCCGATCGACGGACCGCCATCGGCTGTCACCTGCAGCAGGCCGTTGAACGAGCGCCGTTCGTCGTAGCCCAGTTCCCCGAGGATCGGCGTCAGTTCGATGGCGCGTTCCAGCGGCTCGAGGATCTGCTCCATGTCGAGATCACGCTGCGACGGCGACAGCCGCGCCTGGTGCTTTTCGAGCAAATCGCGCGGGTGGACGAGGCGCGGGTTCTTCTCTTCGTAATAGCCCCACTCGATCATCCCGCCTTCCGAGGTCGTCGGGTCGCCGGTGTCGCGCATGTAGGCCGAGTTGCCCTGGTCACGGAGCAGCGGATATCCGATCTCCTTGCCGGTGCCGGCAAACTCCGTGTACGGCCCGAAGAAGGTCAGCGGATGGTCGATCGGCATGACCGGCAAATCCTCGCCCGCCATTTCCGCGATCAGGCGGCCCCACAGGCCGGCGCAGACGACCACATAATCGGCATGGATCGTCCCGCGGTCGGTCACCACACCCTTGATGCGGCCGTTCTCGATGACCAGCGACGTCGCCGATGTATTCGCGAAGGCCTGCAACTTGCCGGCAGCCACGCCCTCGTCCACCAGCTTGCCGGCGACCGTCTGCGAACGCGGGATGACAAGGCCGGCATCGGGGTCCCACAGCCCGCCCTGGATGACGCTTTCCTCGATCAGAGGGAATTTCTGCTTGATCTCCGCCGGATCGATGAGCCGCGCGCGTGTTCCGAAGGCCTTCGCCGAGGCGACCTTGCGCTTGATTTCGTCCATGCGCTGATCGTCGCCGACGCGAGCGACCTCGAGCCCGCCCGTCCGCTCGTAGTGACCGAGCTTGTCATAGAAGTCGATGGAGTAGAGCGACGTCCAGCACGACAGGAAGTCGTGGCTGGTCATGTAGCAGAAGTCCGAGGCGTGCGCCGTCGAGCCGATGTCGGTCGGGATGCCGGACTTGTCGATACCGACGATATCGTCCCATCCGCGCTCGATCAGGTGATGCGCAACCGATGCGCCAACGATCCCGCCCAGCCCGATGATGACGACCCTCGCCTTCCCCGGAAACTCTGCCATTGCCCGCGACTCCACGATGATTTGGCGCGCAGACTATAGAGAGCCGCAGCGCGATTGCAGCCTGTTTGCGACATTGCGAAAAAGCCGCGCGACGGGATGGGAGCGCGCGGGCGTCCACCATCAACCTTAACAACACGTCACTTCGCAGCGTTAACGAATTTCCGTCATGTGGCTGGTAGGAATGCGCGGTTGCGTGGCAGGGGAGCCTTACATGAGCATCTCGCTCGATCGTGCGGGCAGCCGGCAGAAAGCCGGACTTGGCCGAATGCTGTTGTCGCCGCAGGCGCTGCTGGCGCTGGCTGGCGTGCTCGTCTGCCTGCTCCTCGCCGTGCCGCTCTCGGCGCCGATCGGCCCGATGTATTGGGACGTGATGATCTACTATGATGCGGCGAACCGCATCTTCGACGGTCAGGCGCCCGTCCTCGACTTCTTCACGCCCGTTGGCCCGCTCGGATACTACATCTTCGCAGGATGGCTCACGCTGTTTCCAGGTGCCCAGCCGACGCTGATCGCCCACTGGTCGCTGCTGGTCCTGACCGCGCCCCTCATGGCGCTGGTGGTGTGGCAGATCGATCAGCGCTCCCGCGTCACCGCGCTTGCGCTGCTCCTCCCGTTCCTGATCTTCGCGCTGCTGCCGTTCAATACGCGGGAATTCTATCCTTACCCCGGCTCCGACGGCTTCGGCATCTACAACCGCCAAGTCTGCCAGGTCCTCTACGTGCTGGTGGCGGCGCTCCTCTTCGTCAAGAACCGCTGGCTGCTGGCCTCCATCATCGCGGTCGCCATGACCGCTCTCTTCTTCCTCAAGATCACCGGTTTCGTCGCCGCCGTATCGATCGTCGTCTTCGCCTTCCTGGCCGGCCGGGTGCCGCTCAGGCATGCAGTCGCCTCGGCGCTCGCCTTCGCCGTTGTGCTTGGCGGCCTCGAACTCTCCACAGGCATCGTCAGCCACTACCTCGCCGACATCGGCCAGTTGGTCGAGATGAACAGCGGCTCGCTGTTGCCGCGCTTCCTGCAGTCGATGTCCAACAATTTCGGGATCATCCTGCCCGCCGCGGCACTCGGCCTGCTGCTCTTGTGGGCCGATCGCGGGCTTCTCCTGCAGCGCGCGGCGACCGCATGGCGCACGCGCCGCCCGGCCGACGTCGGCGTCCTGTTCGATCACCACGGCCTGTGGCTCGCAGCCGTACTCGCGGCCGGCATCTTCTTCGAGACGCAGAACACCGGCAGCCAGGCGCTGATCTTCCTGTGGCCGGTGCTGCTTGCGGTCCTGCTGCGTTCGGGAGCCTTGATGGCGAAGCCGAAGCTGATGATCACGGTCTTCGCGCTCGCCGCGGCCGCCGCCCTGCCCCCCGCCGTCGCCGTCGTCGAGCGCGCGGCGCGCACCTATGTCGGCGCGGCGAAGAACCTGGCGCTCCAGCATCAGAACCTCAAGACGCTCGGCAGCATCAACATGCGCGACGAGGTGGAGCGCCGCGTGACGGCGATGATGGGTTTCTATCCGCAGCACCGCGACCTCTACGAGGACCTCACCGGCGCCGAGGTGCTGCCGTCGCCCGTCTTCTACTCGGAGTTCGATTTCCAGGTGACCCACCTGATCGGCATCGACCGCGCCATCAGCTCCATCCGCGCCCTGGAGGCGGCAAAAGACGTTCGCTTCGAGACCATCATGTCGCTGAACTTCGTCAACCCGTTCCCATGGCTGATGGACCGCTCGGCGCCGCTTCACATTGCGATCGGCGCCGATCCGACCCGAGCCGTCCCCGATCCGGGATCGGAGGAAGAGGCGGCGGTCAGCGCGACCGATCTGGTGCTCTACCCGACCTGTCCTCCGACGACGGCCAATGCGATGCTGTACGAGATGTACGCGTCGGCCCTGACGACCCACAAGCGGATAAAGCTTGACGCCTGCTACGACGCGTTCGTCCATCCGAGACTGGCTGAGCTGGTTGACTGACCTGCGAAGGAACGAAAAGGCCGGGCGCGTGGCCCGGCCTTCGATATCTCAGCTGACGTGGGTCTGGCCTACCTCACCTGGCTCTTCACGAAGTCCTTCACGATGGCCACGATGCCGCGCGACAGCAGGTCGTCGAAGGCGTTGACGAACTGGTCGACGTCCTCGCGCGAGCAGGTAAGCGGCGGCTCGAGACGGATGACGTTGCGGTTGTACTCGGTGAAGGCGACCAGCATGCCGTAGTCGCGCAAGAGCAGTGCGCCCACGAAGCCCGAGAGCGAACCCTTCAGCTTGTCGTCCAGCACGCTGACCACCGGCCGCAGCACCATCGGCAGCGTCTGCGAGAAGTCGTGGAACTCCAGCCCGATCATCAGGCCCTTGCCACGCACCTCCTTGACCAGCTTGGGGTGCTTCGCCTGAAGCTCCTGCAGCCGCTGGAGCAGATACTCGCCGGTCGCCGCCGAATTGTCGATCAGCCCCTCGTCATAGAGGATGTTGAGGGTTTCAATCGCCGTGACGCAGGCCTCGCCGATGCCGCCGAAGGTCGCCTGCGCATGGATCATCGCCGTCTTCGGGGTGCCGTAGGCCTTCATGTAGACGCCGCGCCTGGCGATCATCGCGGCCATTGCCGTCTTGCCGCCGCCGAGCGATTTGGCCAGCGCGGTCACGTCCGGCACCACGTCATAATGCTCGAATGCGTAGAAGCGGCCGGTCCGCCCCACGCCGCATTGCACCTCGTCGGCCACCCACAGCACGCCGTACTGGTCGCATAGCGCCCTGAGCTTCTGCCAGAACGCCTTGTCGGCCTGGATGATGCCGCCGCCGCCCTGCACAGTCTCCAGCACGATGACGCCGATCTCGGGATCGGAGCGGAAGGCGTTCTCGATCGCGTCGATGTCGCCGAACGGCACCTTCACGTTGTTGCCGACCAGCTTGAATTCGCCGCGGTAGAGCGGGCTGTCGGTCAGCGACAGCACGCCCTTGGTTTTCCCGTGGAACGAGTTCTCGGCATAGACGATCTTGGGACGCTTCGGGCCGGCCGCGCGTTCGGCGACCTTCACCGCCGCTTCCATCGCCTCGGAGCCGGTCGAGCCCAGGAACACCATGTCCAGATCGCCCGGCGAGACCTGAGCCAGATTGTAGGCGAGCGCCGAGGCATATTGCGACATGAAGGCGATGGCGATCTCGTGCCGCTTCTCGTCCTGGAAGCGCTGGCGCGCGTTCAGGATCCTGGGATGGTTGTGGCCGAGGGCCAGCGAGCCGAACCCGCCGAAGAAATCGAGGATCTTTCTGCCGTTCTGGTCGAAGTAGTGCATTCCCTCGGCGCGCTCGACCTTCACCTTGTTGAAGCCGAGCAGCTTCATGAAATGCAGCTGGCCGGGGTTGATGTGGTCCTTGAACAGGTCCGTCATCCGGGCGACGTCCATCTTCTTGGCGTCATCGACAGTCAGCAGGTTGGGCTTCGCCAGCATATTGTGGCCGACGCCAGGCGCATTCAGAACGGCGCCCGCTTCCGGTTTGGTCATCACGTTCATCGACAGGACTCCTATTCGGCGGGCACGTGCGCGGGAGAGCCGGAACGGCCTTCCTTTTTCGCACGGTATTCGGTGTAGGCGGCGATCAGCATGTCTTCGTCGCGGTATTGCGGCACCCAGCCGAGGTCGCGCTTGCCCTTCGACACGTCGAGCACGCATTCCTCGTCGGCGATCAGATACTGCTCCGGATCCATGATCGGCATGTTCATGAGGTCGAGCAGGTCGAGCGTGCGCTTCACCGCCCAGCCCGGCGTCGGGATCAGGATCGACTTCGAACCGGCATGGCGGATGAGGTCGCCGAGCAGCTTGCGGACCGGCGGCGGATTGAGGGAGCCGAGATTGTAGGCCTCGTTCGGCACGCCGCCGAGCCACGCAAGGCGCGCCGCCTCCGCGCAGTCGAACACCGAAATGAACTGGTAGGGGTTCCTGCCGGACCCGATCATCGGCACGGGCAGGTTCCAGTCGATGAGCTTGAACAGCTTCTCAAGGATGCCAAGACGGCCGGGGCCGATGATCAGGCGCGGCCGGAACAGCGAGATGCGCATGCCGCGCTCGCGCCACTGATGCGCCAGTTGCTCCGTCTCCCACTTCGACATCCCGTATTCGCCGAGCGGAGCGACGGGATGCTCCTCGGTCATCGGATAGGTGAGCGTGTGGCCGTAGATCATGTCGGTCGTGTAGTGGACGAGCTTCGGCGCGCCGGCCTTGTCCATCGCCTCGATGATGTGCTTCGTGCCGTCATAGTTGACGGGATAGAAGAACTCGTGGCGCTTCGTCCGCACCTGGAGCGGCGACAGCATCTTGGCCGACAGGTTGTAGACCATGTCGTCGGGTTTGATGCCCACGGCGGCCACGGAGGCCGGATCCGTGACGTCCGTCGGAACATGGCGGACGCTGCGGTAATGAGCCAGGTCGCTCTTGGCGATGTCGGCGACCACCACTTCCTGTCCGTCGGCCAGAAGTTTCGGGGCAAGGTGGCGACCGACAAACCCGTCGCCGCCAAAAATGATGTGTCTCATCGGGCTAGCTCACTCGTCTGGATGGATTCTTGGGAAGGGGATGCCTCGACATGGCCGCTGCCGCCCTGTGCGATCAGGATGGTGCCGACGCAGATGAAGCCGATGCCGGCGATGCGCCAGGCGTTCAGGTCCTCGCGGAAGACGAAATAGGCGAACACGGCCACCGCGACATAGGCAAGGCTGAGGAACGGATAGGCGAAGGAGAGCTCGACCTTGGACAGGACATAGAGATGCGACGCCATCGAGATGACGAAGGTGCACAGGCCCAGGAACACCCAGGGGCTGAACACGATCTGCAGCAGCTTGACGACCGGGTTGACGCCTTCGAACGAGATCGGTCCCAGCGACATCATCCCGTGCTTGAGCATCAGCTGGGCGGCCGCGTTCGTCATCACCGTGAAGAGAATAAAGACGATGTATTTCATGTATTTGCCATCTCCGGCCCTTCCTGTTCCTATGCCGCCGCGACCTTGTGGCCGTCGTCTCTCGCCAGACGGCAGGCTGTGCGCTCCCAGAAGCCCGAACTGAACGCGGGGTCCCGCAGGGCCTGGAGCTTGCGCCATTGCGGAAACGACGCCGCAAAGGTGTGCTCGCTCATGCGGGCATCCTTGTAGGGGTTGACCGCTCCTCCGGCCGCGACAGTCATGCGGTCCAGTTCGGCCAGCAGCGCAAGCGTGCGCTCGCCGCGATGCGGGAAGTCGAGCGTCAGCGTGTAACCCGGCCGCGGAAACGACAGGATGCCCGGCGAAGCGACAGCGCCGAACCGCTTCAGCACGGTGAGAAAGGAGCCCTGCCCCGCCTTCTGCGTCGCGGCGAGCATGGCCGGTATGGTTTGCGGCGCGGCCTCGAAGGGGATGACGCTCTGGTGCTGGTGCAGCCCACGCGGGCCGTAGAGCCTGTTCCAGTTGCCGACCCCGTCCAGGGGAAAGAAGAAGGAGCGGAAGTCCGAGATCCGGGTGCCCGCCGCGCGGCCCTTGGCCAGCCGGTAGGCCGTGTTGAACACCTTCAGGAACGGCTGGTTGAGGACCGTGAACGGCGGCGTGAACGGTACCGATAGTCGCGCCGCCTTTTGCGGCGCCTCATAGCGGCCGGTCTCGGCGTGGTTTCCCGCCAGCAGTAGCCCGCGTCCGAAACCGTAGCCCGTCGCCAGCTGATCGATCCAGGCGACGGCGTATTCGTTGTCCTGATCAGCCGCCTCCGCGAGTTCGAAATAGGCGTCGAGGGTCCGAAACGCGGTGACGCGCTCGGCCACGTCGACTGACGTGACCCGCATCATGGATATCTCGGCCGAGAGGATCAGCCCGGTAAGGCCCATGCCGCCGATGGTGGCTGCAAACAGATCGGGGTTCTGGCTCCTGGAGCAGTCGCGGACGCGGCCATCCGAGCGCAGCAGCTTGAAGCTCCGGACGTGCGCGCCGAACGTGCCGCGGCGGTGATGGTTCTTGCCGTGCACATCGTTGGCGATAGCGCCGCCGATTGTCACGTGCTGCGTTCCGGGAACGGCAGGCGGGAAACACCCGCGCGGCGCCACCTGGGCGATCACGTCGGACAGGAGCGCGCCGGCCTCCACCCTGAGTATCCCGGTCTCGGCATCGAACTCGAGAATCCGGTTGAGGTCTCTCATGTCCACCGCGAGGCCTCGGGGATTGAGGCAGGAATCGCCGTAGCTGCGGCCGTTTCCATAGGCGAGCAGCGAATTCGGCTCCGCCTCGCCCGCCATCAACCGCGCAATCGCCCACTGCGACGACAGTCCATGCCTCGCCGGCGACGCGAAGCGCCCGAAGCTCTCGTAGTTCTCGCTCATGGCGCGATCACTGCGCAGACAATGAGCAGCGCGCCAAACAGCGCCACGAGCTGACTGCGCCAGTCTCTCGTGATGAAGACGACCGGATCGTCATGCATCTCGTCGCGCCGCGCGAGGATCCAGATGCGCATGGTGAGATAGAGCACGATCGGCGCCAGCGGCCACATCATGTAGGGATGGGCGTATTGCTCGCGCACCGCGTCGCTGTCGATGTAGAGCGCCAAGACCAGCGCCGAGGAGAAGGCGGAGGCCATGCCGGCCTGCGCGATGATGTCTTCGTCCTCCGGCCGATAACCACGGCCAGCGATCCGCTGTTTGGGATCGAGTGCGGTGGCGCGCAGCTCGACGTAGCGCTTCACCAGCGCCAGCGAGAGAAAGAAGAAGATCGAGAAGGCAAGCAGCCAGAACGATACATCCATGCCCGTCGCCGCCGCGCCGGCGATGATACGCATCGTGTAGAGCCCCGCCAGCATCAGCACGTCGAGCAGCAGCATCCGCTTGATCGCCAGCGAATAGGCGGTGGTGCAGGCGAAGTAGACGCCGAGCGCGGCGAGGAAGAGCGGCGGCAGCAGCAGCGCCGTGCCGACACTGATCGCCAGTAGCACCATTGCCGAGATCAGCCCGAACTTCATCGACAAAAGGCCGCTGGCGAAGGGCCGGTTGCGCTTTGTCGCGTGCTTGCGGTCGAGCGTGAGATCAAAAAAATCGTTGACGATGTAGACCGCGGATGCAGTCGCGCTGAATGAGATGAATGCGAGCATCGCCGCCCACACGATCGCCATGTTCGCATATTCGTGCGACAGCACGACCGGGACGGCGATCAGGACATTCTTCAGCCACTGGTGTACGCGCAACATCTTGAGGACGGTGCGCAGCGTCGGTTTGGGCGTCTCCAGCAATTCCGCGCGGTTCGCCGATTGCCAGCGGGCGGCCGCCCTGTCGGGCGCCACGACAATCGCTTCGCGCGCGGCGTCAAAAACCTTCAGGTCGTGCCTGCTGTTGCCGGCGTAGTCGAAGCCGCCGTCGCCGAAGGCCTCGCACAGCGTCGCGCGCTTGCGTTCGGAAGTGAGGTTGTGAAGGCCGTCGGTCGCCATCACCTGATCGAACAGGCCGAGATGCGCGGCGATCGCCTCGGCGAACCTGCGGGGCGTGCCGGTGGCGAGAATAACCTGCCGGCCCGCTGCGCGCTCCCGTCGAATGCGTTGGAGGACGGCGTCCCGGTAGGGCAACGTCGCAGGGTCGATGTCGACGCGCGCCGCAATCTCCTGCTTCAGCCGCGCCGGTCCCTGCAGCATCCAGAACGGGACCATGAAGAAAAGGAGTGGATTTCTCCTGAGCAGCAGGAAAAGGCCCTCCCACAGGAGGTCCGTCGCAATCAGCGTACCGTCGAGATCGACCGCAAGCGGAATCGTCTTCCTGTCCGATAATACGTCCATGTGGCCCGCGCCCTGCTTGACGCCTCTGCCCATGGTCCCGGCGCCCTTGCCGCGCGGTATAGCGAACTCGAGTCAGCGAAGATTTAACCTGCGCACTGTTGCTTTCGCTGCAAGCGCTTTTCGGCCGACAGCCTTAACGCAACCTTATCGAGAAACGCAAAAGGCCGGACAACCGTCCGGCCTTCTTTACGTGGATGGAGGCGAGGGCTACTTGACGCGCGCGACGCCGTTCTGGATCTCGATGGTCTCCGATCCCGTGAGCGCCTCGCGATCTCCGTTGGGCAAGGTAACGAAGCAGCCGCCGCTGCAGAACTCGACCGTCTCGCCCGCCGCCAGCGACAGTTCCGACTTGCTGCCGCCCTCCGTGACCATGATCGTGCGCGGCTCGCTGTCCCGATTGACGGCGGTCGCCGACATCGCAGAATTTGCCGCAGCCACAAGCGCAGCAAGCCCGATCAGGAACTTCTTCATTGCCGTTACCGGTGTCGCCACCGCCTCTGTTGCCGTTGCAACGGTGTTGCCCGTTGCATCCACCTTATATTTGATCGATCCTGAACGGCAACTGAATGCAGCGTTCAGCCGGGTCCTGCTTCAGGCCGAAGCCTGCTTCCGCTGCCGGCCCGGCTTCGGCGTCTCGGCCTGCGCCTTTGCCTTTGCGGCAGGCGGCTTGACGGTCTCCTCACGCTCTGGTTCCGCGTGCTCAGGCTCCTCGTGCGCCAGTTCATCAGGCTTCGACTCCACGACCGCGCGGGGCGCCGACGGGATCTCGAGATGCTCCTGCGCGAAGGTCTCGACCACCTGGAAACGGATGTCGTTCTGGACGGCGCCGCCGTTGGTGATGTCGGCCAGGAAGACGCGGATCTCGAATTCGAGCGCGGCCGGGCCGAAGTTGGCAAACAGCACGAACGGCTCGGGGTTCTTGAGCACCATCGGATGCGAGCGCGCGATGTCGAGCAGCACCGCGTGCGCTTTGCGCACGTCGCTGCCGTAGGCAAGGTTCACCTTGATGTCGACGCGGCCGAGCTTGTTGCGATGCGTCCAGTTGCCGACGGCCCCGTTGATGAGCACCGAGTTCGGCAGGATCATTGTCTGGCGCTGGAAGGTTTCGATCTCGGTGGCGCGCACGCTGATCTTCTTCACCGTGCCGGAAACGTCGCCCGCGACAATCCAGTCGCCTGCCTTGAACGGCCGCTCCGCCAGCAGGATCAGTCCCGACACGAAGTTTGAAACGATGTTCTGGAGGCCGAAACCGATGCCGAGCGAAAGGCCGCCAGCCACCAGCGCGAGGCTGGAGAGGTTCAGACCCGCGGCAGAGATGCCGACCAGCGCGGCAAGCGCGATGCCGGCATAGCCGACGACGGTGCGGATCGAGTTGCGCACTCCGGCGTCGACCCGCCCGCGCGCCATCACCGAGCCGTCGAGCCAGCCCTGGAACCAGCGCGTCAGGAAGTAGCCGGCGATGAAGACCAGGATGCCGGTGAGGATGCCGGTGATCGAGATCGAAATCGAGCCGATCTGGATGCCCGTCGCGAGCCTGTAGGCCCACGCGCGAAGGTCGCCGACCTGGAAGCCCCACATGAACAGGATCATCGGGACGAAGATCGCTGCGATCATGAGGTTGATGCCGATGCTCACCACCAGCCCGAGCTGGTCGAGCGTCGCCTCGTTCATCTTGCCGCCAGCCGCCAGGCGCCTTCCGAACACGGTGCCGGCGAACCCTCCCTCATCGCCGATCGCCCGCGCCGACAGGAAACCGATATAGGCAAGCAGCAGGAGCGTTCCCGTCAGCACGACCTGCCCGGACAGGAACAGCGCCAGCCCGATATAGCCCAGCAACGCCGCCGCCAGCGTAAAGCCGCCGATCCCGAACAGCGCGTAGCGCAACCAGGTCGGCCACGGTCGCGCGTTCCCCTCGCTGTCACGGAAGGGCCGGATCAAGCCGACGAAGATCAGCAATAGGCCGACCGTCATCGTCGCGACGAAGCTGCGCGCGATGGTGATGGAAAGCGGCGCGCCCATCTGCTCGTTGATTTCGCGAAGGAAGCCGTTGACGCCCAGCACCAGCGCCATGGCCGTGGCGATGAACACCAGCCAGCGCGCAGCGCTGGTGTCTACCGGGACGAGCCGCCAGTTCGGCAGCGAGGGTGACAGCGCCGCCCGCGCCAGCCTGTTCACGCAGAACACGATCAGGATGAAGCCCGACAGGGATCGCAGAAAGCCTCCGATGTCGCCGCGCAATACATTGAAATAATTGAAGAAAAAATCCGTCGAGAACAGGAAGACCCCGAGCGCGAGCGTCGGCAGCAGCGTCGACCAGAAAGCAACCGAGAGTCGGGTCAGGTAGGACGGGTCATCGTCCGCTGGGTCCGCCTCGATCAGCTGTCCGAACATGCGGCGGCCGCCGACCAGCAGGACCACGGCCGCGACCAGCGCCAGTATCGCCGCGCCCACCACAGCCTGGAACTTGAAGCGGACGACAAAACGCAGCCAGGAGGCGACCGACTGGTAGAAGGTGCTCAACTCATGCTGAGCGTCGATGAAGGTCTGCTGCCCGAGCGCGTCCATCAGGTCGTAGCGATCCGTAAAGACCTTCCGGAACAGCTCGCTCCTCATCGTGGCGATCTTCTCGATGAGGCCGCTGACGCGGATAGAAAGGTCTTCCGCCCTTCCTATCAGGACGTTAATCTGGGCTTTCTCCGCCTGCAGCGCCGTGCGCTCGTCCGACACCAACTCGGTTTCCGGCGTCTGGCCTTCCGCGGGAGCGGGGCCGAGCTGCTCCAGCCGCGCGTTGATTTCCGCCAGGCGCGGCCGGAAGGCGACGCTGCTGTGCAGCACTTCGACCGAGATTTCCTCGAGCGCCACACGCGCATCGACGAGCTTGTCGTCGCTGTCCTTGCTCTCCTCGATACGCTTTTCGATATCGTCGGTGCGCCGTGTCAGGCTGTCGAGAACGCTCTTCTGGCTGGAAACGATCTCTGAGGCGGGCTGCGGCGCGGGTGCCGCGGACTGCGCCGATGCCGCGACGGAGACGACCAGCAGCGCGGCAAGGACCGCCAGCAGTCGAAGGAAGTTGATGAAGGACTTGGCCAATCCCGGTCTCACATGCAGGGTCGATCGAACTGGCGCCCAGTGATAGACAGCGACGCTTGCACGAGCAAGCGACTCAGCCTCACCGACGCCTCAGGTCGGACAAACGATATGGCGTGGCGGAAATTTGGCCTTCACGGAAAATCCGGCACTATAGTGTCCGGGCTCGCGAACGAGATGGATGGGGCATGGCGGAATATTCAGCCTTTGCGCTGCTGAAAAATGCGCTTTCGGGAAACCGCGACTGGAGACCGGCCTGGCGCAAGCCGGACCCGAAGCCGACTTATGACGTCATCATCGTCGGCGGCGGCGGGCACGGCCTGTCGACCGCCTACTATCTCGCCAAGGAGCACGGCATCACCAATGTCGCGGTGCTCGAGAAGGGCTACCTCGGTTCCGGCAATGTCGGCCGCAACACCGTCACCGTGCGCTCCAACTACCTGCTGCCGCAGAACATCCGCTTCTACGAGCACTCGATGAAGATGTGGGAGGAACTCTCACACGACCTGAACTACAACGTCATGTTCTCCCAGCGCGGCGTCTTGGCGCTCGGCCATTCGCCGGGCCAGATCGACGAATTCGCCCGGCGCGGCAACGCCATGCGCCATCTCGGCGTCGATGCCGAACTGATGGACGTCGCCGCGATCAAGAAACTGATGCCGGGCATCGACGAAACCGCATCGGCGCGCTTTCCGATCGTCGGCGGCCTGATGCAGCGCCGCGCCGGAACGGCGCGTCATGACGCGGTCGCCTGGGGCTACGCCCGCGCCGCCGACAGGCGCGGGGTCGACATTCTGGAGAATTGCGAGGTCAACGGTTTCATCAAGGACGGGGATCGGGTGGTCGGGGTGACGACGTCACGCGGCGAGATCCGCGCGAAGAAGATCGCCGTCGCCGTCGCCGGATCGACCGGCCACGTCATGCGCATGGCCGGCGTCGACAGGCTGCCGATCGAAAGCCACGTGCTGCAGGCTTTCGTCACCGAATCGATAAAGCCGTTCCTGGACACGGTCGTCACCTTCGGCATGGGCCATTTCTATATGAACCAGTCTGACAAGGGCGGGCTGGTCTATGGCGGCGACATCGACGGCTACAACAGCTACGCGCAGCGCGGCAACCTGCCGATCGTCGAGGACGTGATGAGCGAGATGCTGGCGTTGTTCCCCAGCCTGGCGCCGGTGCGCGTGCTGCGCTCCTGGGGCGGCATCATGGACATGTCGATGGACGGCTCGCCGATCATCACGACTGGCCCGCTGCCCGGCATGTATCTCAACTGCGGCTGGTGCTACGGCGGCTTCAAGGCGACGCCTGCCTCGGGCTTCTGCTTTGCCCACACCATCGCCAGGGACCAGCCGCACGAATTCAATGCGCCCTTCAGCCTCGACCGCTTCCATAGCGGCGCAGTCATCGACGACAAGGGCCAGGGCGCGACGCCCCGGCTGCACTAGGCGAACGACAATGCTGATCACCTGCCCCTATTGCGGTCCCCGCGACGTCTCCGAGTACACCTATCAGGGCGACGGCAACCGCACGCGCCCCGAACCTGCCTCGACCGACCAGGAGGCATGGAACGCCTATGTCTATGACCGCGTGAACATCGCCGGCGCGCACCACGAGATCTGGCAGCATTCAGGCGGCTGCCGCGCGCACCTGGCCGTCGTGCGCTCCACCACGACACACAAGATCGCAAGCGTGGGCTTCGTCCGCGAAGCCGGCCACAGGAAGCACGAACGCCACGCGCGCCCCGGAGCCAAGGCATGAGCCCCCGACGCGCGACGACGGGCGGGCGCATCGACCGCGCCAGGCCTGTCCGCTTCATGTTCGACGGGCGTGCTTACTCCGGGTATGAGGGCGACACCCTCGCCTCGGCGTTGCTCGCCAGCGGCGTCACGCTGTTCGGCCGCTCGTTCAAGTATCATCGTCCGCGCGGGCTGATTTCCGCCGGCATCGACGAGCCCAACGCGCTGGTCACCGTCTTGCGCGGCGAGGTTCGCGAGCCGAACGTTCCGGCGACGACGATCGAGATCCACGACGGCTTGGTCGCCGTCAGCCAGAACCGCTTCCCGTCGCTGGCGTTCGATGTTCAGGCGGTGAACCAGCTGGCAGGCAAGCTGTTCAGCGCCGGGTTCTACTATAAGACCTTCATGGGGCCGCGGATCGGCCCGCTCAAGGGCACCCGCTTCTGGATGTTCTGCGAGCACTTCATCCGCCGCGCCGCTGGTCTCGGCCGCGCCGGGGTGGCCCCGGACATGGCCCGCTACGAACGCGTGAACGCCTTCTGCGACGTGCTGGTGGTCGGCTCCGGGCCGGCCGGCCTGATGGCGGCGAAGGCGGCAGCCGAAAACGGTGCCCGCGTCATCCTCGCCGAATTCGACCCGACCTTCGGCGGCTCCGCAAAATGGTCCGGCGAGACCATCGACGGGCGTGCAGCCGAGGCGTGGGCCGAGGCCATGGTCGAGGAGCTGCGCGCTCTGCCCAACGTCACCCTGCTGCCGCGCACCATGGTCTGGGGCTACTACGACGATAACACCATGGCCGCCATCGAACGGGTCAGCGATCACAAGCAGGCCCCCGCCAGGGGCGAGCCGCGCCACCGCAGCTGGACGATCCGCGCAAGCCGGGTCGTCATCGCCACGGGCGCGCTCGAGCGGCCGATGGTATTCCCCGGCAACGACCGGCCGGGCGTCATGTTGGCCTCCGCCGCGCATCGCTTCGCCAACGAGTTCGGGATCCTGCCTGGCAGCCGGATCGCGATCTTCACCAACAATGACACCGCCTATGCAGCGGTGGCCGCGCTGAAGGCGGCCGGGGCCGCGGTTGCCACGATCGTCGATGTTCGAAGCGACATCTCAGCGGCGGCGCGTATGGCCGCCAGTTCCGCCGGGGCCGATCTCCTGCTCGGCCACGCCGTTGTCGCCGCCGACGGCGGCAAGGCGCTTTCCGGCATCAAGGTGCAGCGTTTCGATGCCGCCAGCGGCGCACTTTCAGGCGAGGTGCGCCCCATCCCTGTGGACTGTCTGCTGGTTTCCGGCGGCTGGTCTCCGGTGCTGAACCTGGCGAGCCAGGCCGGCGGCAAGCCCGCATGGGACGACCGCCTGCAGGCCTTCCTGCCGCCCCCGGCGAACCAGGAGTGGGTGGCAGTGGGAGCCGCCGCCGGCGCGTTCTCCACCGCCGAGGCGATCGAGCAAGGCGATGCGGCGGGACGTGACGGCGGCTCGGGTTCAGATGCGCTGCCGCAAGCCCAGCCCACCGAGTTCCTGTCCGAACCCGCGCCGGTCTTCGAGATCAAGGCGAAGGGCAAGGCCTTCGTCGACCTCCAGCACGACGTCACCGCCGACGACGTCCGGCTCGCCCATCGCGAGGGTTTCGTTTCGGTCGAGCACCTGAAGCGCTACACCACTCTCGGCATGGCGACCGACCAGGGCAAGACGTCGAACGTGCCCGGTCTGGCGATCATGGCCGAGACGTCCGGCAAGCCAATCCCGGAAGTCGGCACGACCCGCTTCCGTCCTCCCTACGCGCCCGTCTCCATCGGCTCGATCGCCGCCGAGCGTTTTGGCGACCTGAGGGCCGAGCGGCTGACGCCGATGCATGACTGGCATGTCGCGCAGGGCGCCGAGATGATGCCCGCCGGCCTCTGGTTCCGGCCGCGCATGTACGCCGCTCCCGGCGAGACGATCGAACAGGCCTATGTGCGCGAGACGCGCGCCACCCGTAACAAAGCCGGAATCGTCGACGTCTCGACGCTGGGCAAGATCGCCGTCCAGGGACCGGACGCCGCCGATTTCCTCGACCGGGTCTATTCCAACGTCTTCTCCACGCTGCCGGTCAACAAGGCCCGCTACGGTCTGATGCTGCGCGAGGACGGTTTTGTGCTCGACGACGGCACGACCTGGCGGCTGGGAGCGAACGACTTCCTGATGACCACGACCACGGCCAATGCAGGCAAGGTCATGCAGCACCTCGAATACCTGCTCGATGTCGTCTGGCCGAACCTGAGGGTGCATCTTACCTCGGTCACCGACCAGTGGGCGGGCGCAGCGATCGGCGGGCCGAGGGCGCGCGAGATCCTGGCGTCCTGCGTCAGCGGCACGAAGATGGACAACGACGCCCTGCCCTTCATGGGCATCGTCCACGGCGAGATCGCCGGCGTGCAGGTGATGATCTGCCGCCTCTCCTTCTCCGGCGAGATGGCCTTCGAGGTCTATTGCGGCGCGGGCCACGGCCAGCATGTCTGGGACGCGCTGATGGCGGCCGGCAAGCCGCATGGCCTCGTGGCATACGGCATGGAGGCGCTCGGAACCATGCGCATCGAGAAGGGCCACGTCACCGGCGCGGAGATCGACGGGCGCACCACGGCGCGCGACCTCCACCTCGACTGGATGCTGTCGAAGAAGAAACCGTTCGTCGGCTCGGCGATGATGGACCGCGAGGGACAGACCGCGCCGGACCGGCTGCAGCTGGTTGGCCTCATCTCGCTCGACGGACGCACGCTGAACGGCGGTGCGCACATAGTCGAGCACGCCGATCCGGAACAGCCGGCCAACTCGATCGGCCACATCACCGCGACCTGCTACTCGCCGTCACTCGGTAAATATATCGGCCTGGCGCTTGTCAGCGGCGGGAAGGACCGTCGCGGCGCCCGCGCCTATACCTCCGACCCGCTGCGCGGCCGCTTCGGCCCGGTCGAGATCGTGAGCCACCATATGTTCGACCCTGAAGGGACACGCATGCATGGTTGATCCTGTGTCCCCGCTCGGCGCTGCCTACCGCCCCGGCCCACACGGCAACATCGCCGGCACGGCCGGCGTCGTCCTGTCGGAAACGCAACCCGGCTCGATCGTTCAGCTCGCCGCATGGCACGGCGAGGAGAAGAAGGTCATCGCGGCGATCAAGGCCGTTTCGGGCCTGAAACTTCCCGACGGCGCCGGCGGCGGCGTAGCGAAAAGCGGCAAGGCCGCGTTCGGCTTCGCGCCTGGCAAGTTTCTGCTGGTCGACGAAGCCGAAGGACTGGCAGCCCGTTACGCGGCCGCGATCCTCCACGAAACCGGCTCCGTCACCGACCTGTCGCATGGCCGCACGGCGATCCGCATCGCCGGCCCGAAGGCGGAATGGGTCCTGTCGAAGTTCTTCGCGATCGATTTTGCCCTGACCGCCTTTCCGCTCGGCGCGGGTCGCTCGACGATGCATCATGACATCTTCGCGCAGATCCAGCGGACCGCCCCGACCGCCTTTGACCTCTACGTCTTCCGCTCCCTCGCCCGCAGCTTCTGGAAGTCGCTGTGCCACGGCGCGGAAGAGGTCGGATACGAGGTGATGTAGCCAGAGGAGGAAACGATGGCGGTGGATTTCATCAGCTCTCCCGCCGCGAAAGCCGCCAATCTTCCCTTCAGCGTGGCGGTGCGCGTCGGCGACGTGCTCTACCTGTCCGGCGCTCTCGGCAATGTGCCGGGCAAGCTGGAACTCGTTCCGGGCGGCCTGGAGGCCGAAACGCGGCAGACCCTGGAGAACATCCGCTCGGTTCTCGAGGCCAATGGCCTCACCCTGGCCGACGTCTTCAAATGCACGGTGATGCTGGCCGACATGTCGAAATGGGCCGACTTCAACCGGGTCTATCTCGAATATTTCGATCCAGACCGCCTGCCGGCGCGTTCGGCATTCGGCGCGAACGGCCTCGCGCTCGGCGCGCAGGTGGAGCTGGAATGCTGCGCCTATGTCCGGAAACGGTAGCGGCCTTGAAGCGAGCGCAGGTCCTGAGACCGCTCACTCGACGAACGTCACCCACTCTTCCAGCGGCGCGCGCTCTGTGCGCAGGTCGTTCTCCGGCTTGGTGACGTCCTCGTAGCCGAGCGCCATGCCGCAGACGACGACCTCTTCGTCCGAGATGCCGAGAACCGGCCTGATCTGCTTGTGATAGGGCGCGAAAGCCGCTTGCGGGCAGCTGTGCAGCCCCCTCGCCCGCGCCGCGATCATGATACTCTGCAGGAACATGCCGTAGTCGATCCACGAACCCTGATTGAGCCGCCGGTCGATCGTGAAGATCATGCCGACCGGCGCGTCGAAGAAGACGAAATTGCGGTCGTGCTGCTCGCGCATGCGATCCACCTCGCGGCGCGCGATGCCGAGATGGCCGTAGAGGTCGAAGCCCACCTTGCGGCGGCGGCCGAGATACGGCTCGAAGAATTGATCCGGATAGTAGCGGTACTCGTCCCAGATGGCCTTTTCGGCGCGGATGCCCGAGTTGAGGATCGCGTCCCCGATCTGCTGCTTCTTCTCGCCCTCGGTCACATAGACCCGCCACGGCTGCATGTTGGTGCCGGAGGGCGCGCGAGCGGCCACTTCCAGGATCTCGCGGATGGCCGAGTGGCTCACCGGGTCGGGAAGGAAGGCGCGGACGGAACGCCGCGAGGCGATCGCCTCGTCCACGATCGCCGCGTCGTCGACTGTCGAATTCTTCTTGTCAGGTGCAAGCATGCGTTCTTCCTGCAAACGCGGCCCGATCCATGGTGGCGCCGCCTCGCTCGTTGACGCAGCCATCGCATCGGCCTGCCCGGCGCGCAAGCGAATCGTCGCCACCGCGCCATCAATCTGTTTCTCACCTTTTCACCAAAGTTGCGACAATCATGCGAAGCCTGATGCCGCGCACCCTCGCCGGTTTCGCCATGGCATTGCCGCGAATGCCGCGCTGGCGCATGACAGAAAGCCGTTCCCGGGCGACATTCCGCATGGTCCCGCCGGGGCGAAGGAGGTGGACGCATGGCCGATCTTCCATCGACAGCTCGCGTGGTCATCATCGGCGGCGGCGCAGTCGGCGTGTCCTCGCTCTACCATCTCGCCAAGGCGGACTGGACCGACTGCGTACTGCTCGAGAAGAACGAGCTGACATCCGGCTCGACCTGGCACGCGGCGGGCAACGTTCCGACCTTCTCGTCCTCATGGTCGCTGATGAACATGCAGCGCTACTCGGCCGAACTCTATCGCGGGCTGGCGAAGGCGGTCGACTACCCGATGAACTACCATGTCACCGGCTCGATCCGGCTGGCCCACGGCAGGGAGCGCATGCGCGAGTTCCAGCGCGCCAGGGGCATGGGCCGCTACCAGGGCATGGCCATCGACGTCATCGGCCCCGGCGAGATCAGAGCGAAGTATCCCTTCATCGAAACGCACGACCTCGCCGGCGCGCTCTACGACCCCAATGACGGCGACATAGACCCCGCCCAACTGACCCACGCGCTGGCCAAGGGCGCACGCGATTTGGGCGCCAGGATCGTTCGCTTCTGCCCGGTTACTTCGGTCAGCCGCGATAAGGACGAGTGGATCGTTTCGACGCCCCAGGGCGACATCCGCTGCGAATACGTCGTCAACGCCGCCGGCTACCGCGCCGGCGAGGTCGGAAAGATGTTCGGTCGCGAGATCCCGATGACGGTGATGAGCCACCAGTACATCCTGTTCGAGGAGATTCCGGAGCTGAAGGCGTGGTCGCAGGAGGCCGGGCGCAAGCTTCCGCTGCTGCGCGACGTCGACACATCATACTACCTGCGGCAGGAGAAATACGGGATGAACCTGGGGCCCTACGAGCGCGACTGTCGCGCGCATTGGGCGACACCCCACGACCCGATGCCGGAGGACTTTTCCTTCCAGCTCTTCCCGGACGATCTCGAACGGCTGGAATGGTACTTGAACGACGCCACCCGGCGCGTTCCGATCCTCGGCACGGCGGGCCTCTCAAAAATCATCAACGGTCCCATCCCCTACACCCCCGACGGCAACCCGCTCATCGGCCCGATGCCCGGCGTGCCCAATGCCTTCGAGGCCTGCGTCTTCACCTTCGGCATCGCCCAGGCCGGCGGCGCAGGAAAAGTCCTCGCAGAATGGGTGACCGAGGACCGCACCGAATGGGACATGTGGTCGTGCGACCCGCGCCGCTTCACCTCCTTCGCCGCCGCTGCCGACTACGCCTTTGCCAAGGGCCTGGAGGCCTACGGCCACGAATACGCCATCCAATTCCCGCGCCACGTCTGGCCGGCGGCGCGCAATCGCAAGCTCTCGCCCATCCACGACCGTGTCGCCGCACTGGGCGCACAATTCGGCGCCTATAACGGCTGGGAGCGCGCGCTCTGGTACGCAAGACCCGGCGACGACACTTCGGAAGCCGCGACGCAGACCTACGACCGCGACGGCCCCTGGCAAAGTCGCGTCCGAGAAGAATGCCTCGCCGTGCGCGACGCCGCCGGCATCCTCGACCTCCCCGGCTTCTCTCGCTTCCGCCTGAAGGGACCCGGCGCGCGGGATTGGCTCTCCACACTCATCACCGGCGCAGTGCCGAAACCCGGCCGCATCGGCCTGGGCTACTTCGCCGATGACAGCGGTCGCATCGTCACTGAAATGTCGATCATGGCGATCGAGGAGGATTTTTTCTTCCTCATCACCGCCGCCGTCGCCGAGTGGCACGACTTCGAGTGGCTTCGGAAGCACTTCCCGCAAGACAGCGAAATGACTCTGGAAATCGTCACCGAGAAATTCGCCTGCCAGATCCTGACCGGGCCGAACGCGCGAAAAATCCTCGCCCAGATCACCGACGCCGACCTGACGCTGCCGTGGCTGTCTCACCAGCCCTGCCAGATCGCCGGCGAGTGGCTGCAGCTGGTCCGCGTCTCCTTCGCGGGCGAGCTCGGCTGGGAGCTCCACACCCATGCCGGCAGCACGGCTAAGGTTTTCGATGCAGTGTGGGAAGTCGGCCAAAAGCACGGCCTGAAACCGTTCGGCATGTTCGCGCTGGATTCGCTTCGACTCGAAAAGGGTTATCGCGCCTGGAAGCAGGATCTTTCGACCGACTACACCATCCTGCAGGGCGGTCTCGAGCGCTTCGTCAGGTGGGACAAGCCGGATTTTATGGGCAAGGCCGCCCTGCTTGTGGAAAAGCAGCAGGGCGTCGCAAAACGTTTCGTCACCCTCGTCCTCGACGAGCCCGGCGACTGCGACGCGCCCTACATGTCGACGATCTGGCACGACGGCAGGATTGCCGGCGAGACGCTGTCAGGAGGTTTCGGCTACAGGGTGGACAAGGCGATCGCTTTGGGCATGGTGCGCTCGGATCTGGCCGCGCCGGGAACCAGAGTTGACATAGAGATCTTCGGCGAGCGCGTTCCCGCCACGGTGCAGCCCGACCGGACGCTCTGGGACCCTGAGAATGAGAGATTGAAGAGTTGAGCGGACCGATTGTCGACCCCCACTCCGGTTCGCTGCGCGAACCACCTCTCCCCCGCTCGACGGGGGAGAGGAAGAGCGGCAACGGCTCCGTCTTTCCTCTCCCCCGGACAGGGGGAGAGGTGCCCCGCCCCGCGGGGCGGAGTGGGGGCGCCACCCATCGCGATATGGAATTTTGACCATGCCCCGCCCCTCTTCCCGCCTCACCGGCATCCTTCCCTCCGGCAAGGACGGTTGGGAGGTGCATTTCGCCGCTCTGGCCCGCAAGCAGGCCGGCGAGGACATCATCATGCTCTCGGTCGGCGACCATGATTTCGACAGCCCGCGCGAGACCGTCGAAGCCTGCGTGGCCGCCGTGCGGGCCGGCCATCACCACTACACACAGCTCGCCGGCATGCCGAAGCTGCGCGAGGCGATGGCGAGGGTAAGCGCCGAGGCAACGGGCGTCCCAACGCGGGCGAGCGAGGTCATCGCGACGCCGGGCGGCCAGGCGTCGCTCTACGCCGCGGTGCAGGCGGTTCTCGATCCGGGCGACCACGCCATCGTCGTGGCCCCCTACTACGCCACCTATCCCGGCACTTTTCGCGCCGCCGGCGCATCCTTCACCGTCGTGGAGTCGCGCGCCGAGAACGGCTTCCAGCCGGACGCGACGGCAATCGCCGCGGCCATCCGCCCGGAGACGAAGGCCATCCTCATCAACAGCCCCAACAACCCGACCGGGGCGGTCTACACGGCCAGATCGCTGCAAGCGCTGGCCGCCCTCTGCATCGAGCATGACCTCTGGGTGTTCTCAGACGAGGTCTACTGGACGCTCGGCGGCGGCGAGCATGTCTCCCCGCGCTCGCTCCCCGGCATGGCCGAGCGCACGCTGGTGATTAACTCGATGTCGAAGAGCCACGGCATGACCGGCTGGCGCATCGGCTGGCTTACCGGACCGGAACCGCTGATCACGCTGCTCATCTCGCTCAACCTCGTCACCACCTACGGCCTGGCCGACTTCGTCTCCCGCGCCGCGATCGAGGCGCTGGACAAAGGCTACGGCGTCCGCGAGATCGCCGAACGCTACGCCGCCCGTCGCACCCTCTTCCTCGACGCATTGCACGGCGCCAACGAAATCACCGTGCGCGGCTCCGATGGCGGCATGTACGTCATGCTCGACGTCCGCGCGGTCGAGCCCGACTGCGAGAAATTCGCCTGGGGGCTGCTGGAAGCCGAAAAAGTCGGCGTCATGCCGGGCATCAGCTTCGGCGACGCCGCCGCCGGCCACATCCGCATCAGCCTGTGCCAGCCGGAAGAGGTCCTGCGCGACGCCGCCACGCGCCTGCGCCGCTTCGCCTCCGCCTACCGCAGCAAGGCGGCGTAAGGAACGCCCTTCGCAGACCAAGGCAAAAATCGATATGAGAAAACGACAGCCGTGATCCAAGATGAAATCCCTGGATGGCTGCGCATCTGGATGCAGGGCGTGCTGCTGAGGAACGTCTACCCCGCGCTACGCGCCGTAGCCGTTGGGTACTATGATGATAGGACGGTTACTCTACGCTTCTATGTCGACCGCTCTCCCGTTGAGTTCGATCATTGGGTGATGGAGGTCATTTGCGGGGAATTGCTATCGAACACCTCTACAAACGCCGAAATGCCGGCCTTGAGGGATGAAATCGTGTTTTCGACGAGGGATCAAAATGAACTAGAGGCCCTTTCCGGGTTTGTTTTCATGAGAATGGAGGACTTTGACACATTCGACCACGAAGCAAGCTGAAAGCTCGCTCCGGTCGCAATCAGACCATTCAACGGACCTGTCGCAGCATCGTATGTCCCGGGCAACAGGGTGACGATTGCGGCGCTCTGCACAACGTGGACGCCTTCTGCCGCCTCGTCTCCGCCCTCACTTACCCAGCGTGTTCTTGAAGATCGTCCCGTCCTTCATGATGATCTTGAAGTTGGCGGGATCGGCCACGAGGTCGAGGTTCTCCAGCGGGTTGCCCTCTACGAGAAGGAGGTCGGCGAGCGCGCCTTCCTCGACGACGCCGAGCTTGCCCGGATAGGGATTGCGCGGACCCGATAGCGCCAGTAGCTGGGCGTTGGTCCCGGTCGCCATGGCAAGCGCCTCTGCCGGCGTGTACCAGCGGGACAGCGAGGCCAGGATCGCGCCTTGCTGCCGCGCCAGCGCGCGCGAGAACAGCACGTCGGTGCCCCACGCCGTCTTGATCTTGTACTTCTTTGCCAGTTTGTAGGTCCTGTCGATTCCCGGCCACACCTCTTCCGCCTTGGCCCGCTCGACCGACCCCTCCCGGAGGTTTGTCCTCATTCCTTCGGGAAGCGGCTGCAGGCTCAGCCAGATGTCCTTTTCAGCGATCAGCTTGGCGGTGTCCTCATCCATGAGGAAGCCGTGCTCGATGCACTTCACGCCCGCCGCGATGGCTTTCTGGGTGGCATCGGAGGTGAAGGCATGTGCGGCGACGTAGGTGCCCCAGTTGTCGGCAATCTCGACGGCGGCCCGCAGCTCAGACTCGGTGAAGGTGGTGACGTCGAGGGGGCTGAACGGTGAGGACACGCCGCCGCCCGCAGTCAGCTTGACGAGCACGGCCCCCTGCATCAACTGCTCGCGGACGCGCATGCGCACCTCGTCGGGGCTGTCCACGACCATGGCGCCGCCTGCCGTCTCCATCGGAGTGAGCACGCCGACCCTGCGCGGCAGGTCCGTGAACTGGCGGAAATCGCCATGCCCGCTGGTCACGGTGATCATGGCGCCGGACGGATAGATGCGCGGTCCGGGGATAACGCCCTGGTCTATCGCGTGCTTGAGGCCGAACGCCGGCCCGCCCACGTCGCGGACGGTGGTGAAACCGCGCATCAGCGTATCCGTCGCCTCATCGGCGGCCACGATGCTGGAATAGATGACGTTGCCCATCAACTCCGCCGGCGAGGACGCGACCAGCATCGCGTGCCAGTGCGCGTCGATCAGCCCCGGCATCAGCGTTCGCCCGTTGCCGGCGATGCGCTCCACGCCTTCGGCGTCGATCGCGCCCGTCGAGATGCGCGCGATCTCATTGCCCTTGACCAGCACGTTCGACGGCTCCGACAGGGCGCCGCCCTTTCCGTCGAAGATGCGGACGTTCTCGAAGAGGACGTCATCGGCGCTGGCAGTTGCGCACAATCCGAACAGAAGAGCCGCCGCAAGCCGATTTCGGCCCGAGAAGACCGTTCTGAAAGCTGTGTGGAGGAAAGAGAGGACTGCCGCCTGCGGCATGGCATGCGCCACAGGCTCGACCGACTCTCCAGGTGCGAAACACTTGAGATACACGGCGCTTCTCCAGCTTAAGTTTCGAAGAGCTTGTCCAGCTTGAATATCGAGCAGCTAGTATTGAGCGGTCAGGTGAGGAAAACAGTAGCGTCCACGCCCTCTCAGGGTCAAGCGGGCGGCGATGAACCAACCGATGGGAGCTGCCGCATGCCTCCTTCTTCGTGAACGGGTCCGACAGAAATGTTCGGAGATCACCTCCAAGTTCTCAGGTGGCTTCGAGCTGGCGTGCCTGCGCGATGGCTGGCCGCGCAGCCTCAGGCGGAATGGTTAGAGCGGGCAAACTCCATCGCCTTCCAGTACAGCCGGTTGCATCATGGGCGCTGTTGGCCCAGACCATATTTGCCGTTGCGTTTTGGGTCGTGATCAAGCGGGGCGCCGCGCGGGTACGACCATGTCTCCGGCTGGCATCGCCCCTGGCGCCTAGCGACCGGAACAGCCGGAGTTCTTGATCACCACCGTCCCAGCTTCCTCTTCACCTTCGCCAGATACGCGGCCCGGCTTTCCGGCGTCGAGGCGTCCATGAGGTAGTGCGCCAGGTACATCGTGCGGCAGCGCTTGGCGCAAAGCGCCCGCATGCCGCGCAAAAGCGTTTTCCGGCCCGGCTGGCCGACGACCACGGACCACCACCAGGGTGCGCCGCAGGTCGTGATGACGGCGATCTTCGACACATGCGTCATCAGCGGCGTGATCGGCCCGCCGCCCGCCGGCAGCGCGAAGGCGACGTCCTTCGCCCACACCCGGTCGAACCAGCCCTTCAGCATCGCCGGCAGCCCGTACCACCAGGTCGGGTAGATGAAGACCAGCGTTTCCGCCCACTGCAACTGCTCAACATGCGACTTGAGCGCCGGATCGGCGGGCGCCTGGTCGTTGTAGGTGCGGCGTTCGTCGGCGCACATCACAGGATCGAACTTTTCGGCGTAGAGATCGATGACGCGCACCTCGTCGCCCCTGGCATTCAGGGCATCCACCGCCGCGTCGCGCAGGGCGGCGCCAAAACTCTCCGGCACCGGATGGCAATAGACGACGAGCGCACGCATCAGAAACGGTCCATTCTTGCCGCGACCTTGGCCTTGAACGCCTCCCGCGAGGCCGCCGTGGAGAGGTTCATCGAATAGTGCGCGCTGAAGCCGACCGGCGCGCCGGGCTTTACCGTCGAGCGCATCAGCCGCTTGACCAGTTTTCGCGGCGGATCACCCATGAGCATCGCGCGCAGCCGGCTGCCGCCGTAGCTGGTCACGGCTTCGACCCTGCGGATGTTGTGGAGCGACGGCCAGGCCTTGCCGTCGACCAGCTTGAAGGTCACGCCCGGCAGGAACACCCGGTCGAAAAACCCTTTCAGGATAGCCGGATAGCCGTAGTTCCAAACCGGATAACAGAGCACCAGCCCTTCGGCCCGCTGCAGCCGCTCCACATAGCCGCGCACCGGTTCCACATTGTTTCCGACGTCCTGATAGTTCAGCCGTTCGGCACGCGTGAGCCGTGGATCGAAGTCCTCGGCATAGAGGTCGCAATCGTCGACGGTGTGCCCGGCAGCCGTCAGCCGATCGATGATCATCCTGTGCAGCGACGCGTTGAAGCTCGTCTCGACCGGATGGGCAAAGAGGACGAGGATGTTCATGCGGCGTCTTTCTCCCCCCTTGAGGGGGAGATGCCCGCAAAGCGGGCAGAGGGGGTCACCTCAGAGGGCGCCGCCAGAACAACGTCCCACCCGGCCGCGGGGACCCCACCCGCCGCCTTCGGCGGCACCCTCCCCTCAGGGGGGAGGGAGTGCGCCGCGCCCGATCTCACCCCACCTTCTCCAGTCCCCGGAACAGGAACGTCTTGTCCGAGCGGTAGTCGTAGTCCGGATCCTCCCAGGCGATCATCTTGCCCGGATTGAGCAGGCCCTGCGGGTCGGCCTCGCGCTTGAAGGCGAGCTGCACCTCGTCGGTCTGCTTCATGCCGCCCTCCTCCAGCGTGTAGCGGTGCGGATTGAAGATCGGGCAGCCGTTCGCCTCGAAGGTGCGGATGATCTCGTCCAGCCGCTCCTCGGTGGTGAAATTCACGAGGTTCAGCCCGAAGCAGGTGACGTCGCCGTCGAAGCGAACGAACTCGAGGTGGGAAAACACCTCGCCGGGGAACATCCCGTCCATCTTCTCGACCAGTTCGAGCTGGTTGGGGAACGGATAGAGCGACTGCAGATAGGTGATCGAAGGATCGACGCGCAGCGCCCTCAGCGTCGTGTGGTTCCAGGCCAGCTCATACGCCGGCGGCAGGCCCTTCTTGTCCTCGTCCGGCGCAGTGGCGGCGTTGTACACGACCTCGCCGCCCGCGCGTCGGGTGAAGGCGAGGAACGCGTCGAGCGAATGCGCCGCCACCATGCAGACGCAGATGCTCTGTTCTTCCTTCAGGAATTTCTGGTGCCGCTTGAAATAGAGCCACGGCACGGGCGCCGCGATCGGCGTGATCAGCTTGGTCAGGAGGCCGTCCTGCCGGGCAAGCGCGTTGCCGTAGCGCGCCGCGCCCGCAAATTTGTCGAAGCCGACGATCACGTCCACCCAGTCATAGGCGGCCGTCAGCGGCAGCTCGACCTCGGTGATGATGCCGTTGGTGCCGTACGCGTGGGTCACCTTGTGCAGGTCCTCGCCGGTGAGCTCGAGCACGCGCGGCTCGGCCTCCATGGTGACGACGCGCAGCCGGATCACGTTGCCGAAGTCGCGCAGCCCGCCGAAATTGATCGAGCCGACGCCGCCCGAGCCGCCCGCGATGAAGCCGCCGACCGACGCCGTGTTGTAGGTCGAGGGATGCAGCCGCAGCTCCTGCGCCGAATGCGCACGCGTCGCGCGGTCGATGTCGGCGATGATCGCGCCGGGTCCGCAGACCACGCGTCCGGCCGTGATCGACGTCACCTCGTTCATTTCTGCCAGCGACAGCACCACGCCGCCCGACAGCGGCATCGCCTGCCCGTAATTGCCGGTGCCGGTGCCGCGCGGGGTGACCGGCACGCCGTGCTTGTGGCAGGCGGCGAGCACGCGGATCACCTCTTCCTCGCTCTTGGGCGAGACGATCAGGTCAGCCGTCACATGGTCGAGCTGGCGCTTCAGCACCGGGCTGTACCAGTAGAAGTCGCGGCTCTTCTGCTGCACGATCTTGGCATTGTCCTCGATCTTCAGCCCGTCCAGATCGCTTCTCAGCGCGGCAATATCCATCAGTCCAGTCCCATCAAGTCGTCGAGTTCAGAATAGTCCGGCAGCACCGCATCAATAGCGCGCCCGTCGCGCACCACGATCCGGTCGGCTTCCGGCCGCGACAGCAGCTCGGTCCAGCTCCGCCCGCGGAAGATGACGAAGTCCGCCTTCCCGCCGGCGTGAAGCGTCCCCGCCCCGTCCAGCCGCATCACTTCGGCCGGCGTCGCCGCAACCGTCCGCGGCCAGTCGCCGACCGGGTGGTCGAGGTGCAGGATGCGCGTCGACATGCGGTAGACCTCCAGCATATCGAGGTCGCCATAGGCGTAGAATGGATCGCGTGTGTTGTCGGAAGCGACAGCGACCGGGATGCCGCGTGCCTTCATCTCGTGCAGCAGCGTCACGCCGCGCCAGCGCGGCGTGGTGCCGTCGCCGCGGCGGTCCTGGAGGTAGAGATTGCACATCGGCAGCGAGACGACGGCGATGCCCGCCCGCGCGACCTTGTCCAGCGTGTCGAGCACCTCGGTGTCCGGCTGGCGCGACAGTGCGCAGCAATGGCCGACGAGGATTTTTCCCTCAAAACCCGTCCGCAACGCGTGCTCGGCGATCTTGCGCAGCGACACGGCCGACATATCGCCGGTCTCGTCGGCGTGGAAGTCGAGGTCGAGCCCGCGCTCCATGGCGAGGCGGAACATGCGATCCAGCAGATCGTCGAGGTCGGGCAGCATGTAGGTGACGGCTCCCAGCACGCCGCCCGCCGCCTTCATCCGGTCGGCGAGTGCTGTGAACCACGCTTCGTCGCGCACCGCCTCGATGCCGGTTAGGCAGGAGGCCTGCAGCTCGATGCGGCCGCGCCAGCGTTCGCGCATCTCCTCGAACACCGGCCAGGAAATCGCGTCCTGCGGCGCGGTGCTGTCGATATGGGTGCGGATCGCCCTGGTCCCGTGCGCGTAGGCCGAGCGCAGCGCAAAATCCATGCGCCGCGCCACATCCTCGGCGCTCCAATAGGCGATCCGGTCGACCCCGTTGGCGGCGAGCGCGCCGGCGAAGGTGCCGTCCGGGTTGGGATTGCGGGTCCAGATGTGGCCCTTGTCGAGATGCGTATGGCAGTCGACAAAGCAGGGCATCACGATGCGGCGGGCGAGATCGACGATTTCGCCGGCGGCGTCGCGGGCGATTCCGTGCGCCTCGATCGCGGCAATCCTTCCGTCAGTGACCAAGATGTCGACGAGCGCGAAGCCGTCGGGATCAGCAGGGGCGGAGAGGCCCGGAGCGAGCGAAGCGTGGATGCGGGCGCGAGAGAGAGCGTAATTGCCCTCGGATGGTATGGTCGGCACTGGAATGGTCGGAACCGTCATGAGGCAAAGGTAGATAGACGTGAAGTGCGGCGCCCCAGCGCGCCGTGAAGCGCAACATTCATCAAGGTTTGCACAACAGCCACCCCTCAGCGCTCCTGCTTCAGCGCGCTTTCGTGCCAGCTACGCAGGACGAGGTGCGAGACGTAGGACAGCACCAGGAAGATGACGATGCCGGTGAACGAGATCAGGATCAGCGCGGCGAACAGGCGTGGCGCGTTGAGGCGGTAGCCGGCCTCGATGATGCGCGACGCAAGCCCCGACGACTGCCCGCTCGATCCCGCCACGAACTCCGCCACTACCGCGCCGATCAGCGACAGGCCGCCGGCGATCTTCAGGCCGCCGAGGAAATAGGGCATCGCGGCCGGCAGGCGCAGGTGCCAAAGCTCCTGCCAGCGCGTCGCGCCGTTCATCTTGAACAGGTCGCGCAGGTTGCGGTCGACCGAATTGAGCCCGAGCGTGGTGTTGGACAGGATCGGGAAGAACGCCACGATCCAGGCGCAGAGCAGAAGCTTGGCGGTCTGGTTGTCGACATAGATGTTGATCAGCGGGAAAATCGCCA
Source organism: Mesorhizobium shangrilense (assembly GCF_028826155.1). NCBI lineage: Bacteria > Pseudomonadati > Pseudomonadota > Alphaproteobacteria > Hyphomicrobiales > Phyllobacteriaceae > Arvimicrobium > Arvimicrobium flavum. The sequence goes on along the minus strand of NZ_JAQGPN010000001.1, from coordinate 2,525,549 downwards.
CGATCGGCGTCACCTGCAGCACGATGGCGAAGGGGAAGAACGACATCTCCACCCATTTCGACTGCGCGAACAGCACCGACAGCCCGACGCCGCCGATGACGGCCAGAAGCAGGCTGAGGAAGGTGATCTTCAGCGTCGTCAGCAGCGAGCCGAACAGCAGCGCCGAATCCGTGAACAGGGTCTGCACCACGACGCCCGGCCGCGGCAGGATGTATTGCGGGATCTCGTTCCACACACAGATGCGGTCCCAGGCGAAGATGGCCGCGGCCATGATCGTCAGCGGCAGCACCCACTTGCCTACGCGCTCCAACCGTTCGTTGCGCACCCGGCGCGCCTCTTCGGGGTCGACCACCGTCGCCGGGGCGCGTTCTTCAATGACCGTCATGGCCGCCTCCTGCACGCATCGCGTCGCCAAGCACGTCCGACGCCTCCCGGCAAAGCGATGCGTATTCCGGCGAGGTCCGGAACGCCTCGTCGCGCGGATAGCCCGCCGCTACCTCGACCTCGTGAAAAACCCGGCCAGGCCGAGCCGCCATCACCACGATGCGGTTCGACAGGAACACGCTCTCGAACACGCTGTGGGTCACGAAGATTGTCGTGAAGCGCGCTTCCTGCCAGAGTTCCAGCAGGTCGTTGTTGAGCTTGAAGCGGGTGATCTCGTCGAGCGCGGCGAACGGCTCGTCCATCAAGAGCACGCGCGGCTCCGTGACCAGCGCGCGGGCGATGGAGACGCGCATCTTCATGCCGCCCGAGAGCTCGCGCGGCACCGCGTTTTCGAAGCCCGACAGATGCACGCGCTCCAGCATCTTGTGAACCGCGGGCGCTGCGGCGCTGCGCGACACGCCACGCAGGCGCAACGGCAGCCATACATTGTCGAAGACATTCGCCCACGGCATGAGCGTCGGCTCCTGGAAGACGAAGCCTACGCTGTCGCGCCCCTGCGCCTTGTGCCACTGCACCTGGCCCGAGGTCGGCGAGGAAAGCCCCGCGATCAGTCTGAGCGCCGTCGACTTGCCGCAGCCGGAAGGGCCGAGCAGGCTGACGAAGTCGCCTTCCCCGATCGTCAGGTCGACGTTCGAGAGGGCGGTGACGCCGTTGGAGAAGACCTTGCCGACGGACCGCAGCGATAGCAGCGGCCCAGTCGATACCTGTGTTTCCTGTCGCGAGGCGGCTGAGTTCATCAGCATCAACAGCGATCCATCCTTTGGTTCATTGGATGCAATACCCCTCGCCCGGCGGGCTACTTTCGCAATGCTCCCCTCCCGCCAGGAGGGGAAGCGCAAACGCCTGCCGCAGCCGCTTCCCCCTTGACGAGGGAACAGCGACCGTCATTGCAATTGGGGTGCCTGATACGCTCTCGCCGGCTTGCAGCCAAGTACCGGCGCGCTACTTCTTGAGGTCGAGGCCGACGCCCTTGTTAACAAAATCGAGAGTGTAGGCCTTCTTGATGTCGATTCCGGCGGGGAGCACCTTCGCCTTGACCATCTTGTCGTAGAAGCTCTGCATGCGCTCATCCGTCATCGCGCCGATGCCGTGCTTCTCCGAGTCGCCCGAATCGACGATCCCGAACTTCTTGAGCTGCGAGATGGTGAAGGCGATCTGTTCGTCGGTCAGATCCGGGTTGTCCTTCTTGATAAGCTCGTTGGCCGCCTTGTTGTCGCCGTAGAGGTAGCCGTACCAGCCCTTGGCGGTGCCATCGACGAAGCACTGAACCACCTGCGGACGCTTGTCGATGGTGTCCTGCATCGTCTCGATCGTCGTCGCATAGGCGTTGAAGCCGTGGTCGGCGAGCAGGAACTGGTTGGGAACGAATCCGGCTTCCTTCTCCACCGCATAAGGCTCGGACGTCACGTAACCCTGCTGGATCGACTTCTTGTTGGCGATGAAGGGAGCCGGGTTGAAGGTGTAGGGCACGCGCTTGGCCGGATCGAAGCCGTATTCCTCAGCCATCCACAACAGGAAGCTCTGCGCGCCCTCGTCGCCGATGATGTACTGCTCCGCGTTCGGCAGATCCTCCCACTTGTCGAGCCCCTCGCCCGGATGCGACATGATCACCTGCGGGTCCTTCTGGAACGACGCCGCCACCACGCGCAGCGGGATGTTCTGGGCAACCGCGTCATAGGCCTGCTGCATGTTGCCGCCCATGTAGAAGTCGATCTTCCCGGCGAGCAGCAACGGACGTCCGGCGACCTGCGGGCCGCCCTGCTGGATGGTGACGTCCAGGCCGCACGCCGCATACGAGCCGTCGGCCACCGCCTGGTAGAAGCCGCCGTGCTCCGCCTGCGCGAGCCAGTTGGACATGAACGTGACCTTTTCGGCCGCGCCGGCCCCGATGCCGGACGCCGCCAGGAACACGGTCGCGACCGCGCATGTGGAAAGAAGCGTTTTCATTGCACCACCCTCATTTGGACCGCGCGGCATGCGCGGAATGGCATTCGAAACTTCAGGCAAGACCCGGGCCCACCCCCGGTTCGGCTACCGGTCCTTGAAAAACCGCGCTGGCGGTGATCGCGTCCTACGGGCGCCTACCGCCTTGCCTGGCATCGTGCCCATTTTTGCGGCGGCTGTCACGTGCGCACTTCCCCCTATCGCCTTGATTGCACACCATAGTAAAGCGACATGCCAGACTGCGAAGGAGACCCGATGCTCAACTATCTCACCCCCACTTCGATCAAGCCGCCCTTCGCTCGCTATAGCCACGGCGTCGAAGTGCCCGCCGGCTCGCGGCTGGTCTTCTGCTCAGGCCAGCTCGGCATCGCAGCCGACGACGCCGTGCCGGAGGACGCCGGCGCGCAGGCCGAGCTCTGCTTCGCCAATATCGCAGCGATCCTCAGGGAATCCGGCCTCGGCCTGAATGACGTCATCCGCATCAACGCCTTCGTCAGCGACCGCAGCTACCTGCGCGCCTACATGGACGTGCGCGACCGGCTTTTCGGCCATCCTGCGCCGGCATCCACCCTGATGATCGTCGCAGGCTTCACCCGCGAGGAATTCAAGGTCGAGGTCGAGGTGGTCGCGGCCGGCAAGGCACGCGACGCCTGATAGCCGCTCAAAGGGCCAACCCGCCCACCAGCAGCAGGAGCGCGCCGACCGCGGCCATCAGTATGCCGGGCCAGTTCGATCCGAGCCCGAGGAAGCCGACGCCGCGGTGGGCGGGCTCGAGCGTGTCCGGGGCGGGTGTGACCGACGGCGTCGCATCGCTCATGCGTCCCCGCCAGGTCGCTGCGACAGCCATGTAGACGACGCCTGCCACGAGCAGCAGCGCGCCGAGCCAGATCGTCGTCATCCGAGCGTCCTCCACGTGTCGCTGCCCCATAGGTAGGGCGCGGCGCAGGCATGGAAATGCCGCTCGGCGGGCCTTACAAATGCGCGGGGCTTGGCATATGACCAGCTCCGATATGACCGGTACTCGATGAGGTTTTGCGTGGCACGGAACTACAGGCGCATCTGGTGGGGCGATTTCCCGACGACGGAGCACCGCGCGACCGACCCTGAGGCCACGATCGCCGTTCTGCCGGTCGCAGCAATAGAGCAGCATGGCCCGCATCTGCCGGTCTCCACCGACAGCTCGATCATGCAGGGCATGCTGGAGACCGTGATCCCGCTGGTGCCGACCGACCTCGACGTGCGCATCCTGCCGGTACAGTCGGTCGGCAAGTCGAACGAGCATCTCCATGCGCCGGGCACGCTCACCCTGCCCCCCGCCACACTGATCGACGCCTGGACGGAACTCGGAGCGTCCGTCGCCCGCGCGGGCGTGAAGAAGATCGTCTTCGTCAACTCGCATGGCGGCAACGAGGAGATCATGGGCATTGTCACGCGCGAGTTGCGCGTGCGCTTCGGCATGTTGGCCGTGAAGACGAGCTGGATGCGGTTCGGCATGCCGGAAGGCATGTATCCCGACTCCGAGCACCGCTACGGCATCCATGGCGGCGATGCGGAGACCTCGCTGATGCTGCATTTCCGCCCCGAACTGGTCGACATGTCCAGGGCCGCGGATTTCCGCTCGAACGTCGAGCGCGCCGAGAAGGATTTTGCCCTGCTGCGCCACACCGGCACGCACGCCTTCGCCTGGATCGCCAGCGACCTCAATCCCAACGGCGTTGTCGGCAATGCGGCTGCGGCGACGCCGGAGAAGGGACGGCTCACCGCCGACCATCAGGCGGCCGGCTTCGTCCGCCTGCTCCAGGATGTGCGCAAGGCGCGGCTTGCCGACTACATCACCTGACGGGACGCGGGGGGCGGGTTCCGACCAAAGCTCCAGAAGCGTAAATCGGGTTCTTCCGCTTTCTGCGGTCGCGCATTTGTCGAGTCGGCCACGCACCACTTCCGTCACCTCCTCCGGCCCTTCGAGCCGCCTCCTCCCTCGATCGGGAGGGTGCCGAGCGAAGCGAGGCGGGTGGGTGGCAAGATCGCAATCCCTCACCGTGGCGCGCCGGCTTCGTTCCGCTGGCCCTTCTCCGCGGCGTGTCGGTTTTCTAGAATTGCCTAGCCAAAGCAAAGATTTGCCTCGTTTGCTGCGTGGCGTGGCCCTAGTCTGGGCGCGATCGAAACGGAGAGAGACATGCCGGATATCGAGTTGACCCGCCGTTCGCTGCTGGCCAGCACCACCGTGCTGCTCGCGTCTACCGCCATGCCCCGCCTTCTGTACGCGCAGGAGGCGAAGGCAGGCGGGCGGCTCGTGGTCGCGGCGGATTCGGAGCCCAAGAACCTCAATCCGGCGATCGTCGCCTCAAACGGCGTCTTCTTCATTTCGAGCAAGGTGATCGAGCCGCTGGCGGAAGCCTCGTTCGACGGCGCGGACGGGCTGGAGCCGCGCCTGGCGACGAGTTGGGAAGGCTCGGACGATGGCCTCTCGGTCACGTTCAAGCTGCGGGAAGGCGTCAGCTGGCACGACGGCAAACCCTTCACTTCGGCCGACGTCGCCTTCTCGGCGCTCAACATCTGGAAGCCGCTGCAGAACCTCGGCCGGGTTGTCTTCAAGGATCTCGAGGCGGTCGACACGCCGGATGACCACACGGCGGTGTTCAGGTTCTCGAAGCCGACACCCTTCCAGCTCATCCGCAACGCGCTCCCGCCGCTGACCAGCGTCGTGCCGAAACACGTCTATGAAGGCACCGACGTCGCCGCCAATCCGGCCAACGCCGCCCCCATCGGCACCGGCCCCTACCGCTTCGCCGAGCACAAGGCGGGCGAATACTACCGGCTGGAAAAGAACCCCTCCTACTGGGACAAGGACAAGCCTTATCTGGACGAGATCGTCTACCGCGTCCTGCCCGACCGGGCAGCCGCTGCCGGCGCGCTGGAAGCCGAGGAGATCGACCTCGCCGCGTTCTCCGCCGTTCCGCTGGCCGACCTCGCCCGCATCGCCAAGGTGCCGGGCATAGAGGTCGTCTCGAAAGGCTACGAGGCGCTGACCTACCAGCTCGTGGTCGAGATCAACCACCGCCGCAAGGAGCTCGCCGACCTCAAGGTCCGCCAGGCCATTGCGCACGCCATCGACAAGAAGTTCGTGGTGGACACCATTTTCCTGGGCTACGCCGCTGCCTCTACCGGACCAGTGCCGCGCAACGACAAGCAGTTCTACACGAGTGACGTTCCGACCTACGACTTCGACGTCGCCAAGGCGAATGCCCTGCTCGACGAAGCGGGCTATCCGAAAGGCGCGGACGGCAAGCGTTTCGCCCTGAAACTGCTCCCGGCGCCCTATTTCAACGAAACCAAGCAGTTCGGCGACTATCTTCGCCAGGCGCTGGCGGCAGTCGGCATCGACGCGCAGCTCGTCAACAACGACTCCGCCGCGCACCAGAAGGCGGTCTACACCGACCATGCCTTCGACCTTGCGATCGCCCCGCCTGTGTTCCGTGGGGACCCGGCGATCTCGACGACCATTCTCGTACAAAGCGGCATCCCCGACGGCGTGCCCTTCTCGAACCAGGGCGGCTACAAGAACGACGCGCTCGACGCCATCATCGCCACGGCCGCCGAGACGATCGACGCGGACAAGCGCATCGCCCTCTACCGCGAGTTCCAGACAAAGGTCGTCGAGGATTTGCCGCTGATCAACGTCGCCGAATGGGGCTTCATCACGGTCGCCCGCACCAAGGTCAAGAACGTCTCCGACAATCCCCGCTGGGCCGTCAGCAACTGGGCGGATACGTGGGTGGAATAGCGCCGGCAATTCCCTCCCCCTTGAGGGGAGGGTCCGGCAGCAGGCCGCGGGTGGGGTACCTCCGGCAGCGCGCGGCGCTGGTTTGGCGGCGCCTTCTGAGGCTACCCCCTCTGACCGCTTCGCGGCCATCTCTCCCTCAAGGGGGGAGAAAAGCGGCCGTCGTATGACCCGAGCGCTCCGCCTCGTCCGCCGACGACTCCTCTCCGCCATTCCGGTCCTCGCCATCGTCGTCATCGGCGCGTTCCTGCTACTGGAGCTGGCCCCGGGCGACGCCGTCGACGCCTACATCGTGTCGACCGGCGGCGGCGATGCGCAGATGATCGCCGAGCTGCGAAACGCCTGGGGCCTCGACCAGTCGGCCGGCGCGCGGCTCGGCGCCTATCTCGCAGCGCTGGCGCGCGGCGACCTCGGCTGGTCCGTCAGCTTCTCGCGGCCGATTCTCGACGTCATCCTCGAGCGCCTGCCGAACACGCTGCTCCTGATGGCCAGCGCGACAGCTCTCTCCTTTGCCCTCGGCTCCCTGCTTGGCATCGTCGCCGGCGCGCGTCCGGGCTCCTTTCGCGACCGCTTCCTGTCGATCGGCTCATTGGCGCTCTACGCGATACCAGGCTTCTGGCTCGGCCTCGTCCTCGTCATCGTCTTCTCCATCAGCCTGCGCTGGCTGCCGCTGGCCGGCATCGAAACCATTGCGTCCGGCAAGCACGGACTTGCCCGCGCGCTCGACATCGCCGCCCACCTGGTTCTGCCGGTGTCGTCGCTCGGCATTATCTACCTGGCGCTCTACCTGCGCATGATGCGCGCCGGCATGGCCGAGGTCTGGCGCTTGGATTTTGTTCGCGCGGCGGAGGCGCGGGGCATCCCTCGGCGGCGGATCGTGATCCGCCACGTCGCCCGCAACGCGCTCATGCCGCTGGTCACCATGCTCGGCCTGCAGTCGGCCTCGATGCTGGGCGGCAGCGTGGTCATCGAGAGCGTCTTCGCCATTCCCGGCCTCGGGCGGCTGGCCTCCGAGGCAGTCGCCTCACGCGACACCCCGCTCCTGCTCGGCATCGTGCTGGTGAGCGCGGTGCTCGTCATTCTCATCAACCTCGCGGTCGACATAGCCTATGCGCTGCTCGACCCGCGGGTCGGCGCCACGGAGCCGTCATGAGGCGGATCGTCGGTCGCTTCATCCGCACGCCTGAGGGGCTGGCCGGGGCGTTCATCCTGCTGGCGATCGCCCTGCTCGCCATTCTGGCGCCCCTCCTCTTTCCCGGCGATCCGTTGGCCATCGTCGCCCGTCCGATGCTGCGGCCCTTCGAGGATCCCGCCGCACTGCTGGGGACCGACCGCCTCGGACGCGACCTGCTCGCGGAACTCGTCCACGGCGCCCGCACCTCGCTCCTCGTCGGCCTCGCCGCCGCCATCGCCTCCATCGCGGTCGGCGCGACCGTCGGCACCATTGCCGGCTTTGCCGGTGGCGTCGTGGACGAGGCGCTGATGCGGGTGACCGAGGCCTTCCAGACCGTGCCGGGCTTCCTGCTGGCGCTGGCCTTCGTCAGCGTCGTCGGGCCGTCGCTCGCCGTCGTCGTCGCCGCCATCGCGGCATCCGCCTGGACGCAGCCTGCTCGCATCGCCCGCGCCGAGGTGCTGTCGATCCGGGAACGCGACTACGTCGCCGCGGCCCGCGTCGCTGGCATGCATCCAGCCGAGATCGCGTTCCGCGAGATCCTGCCCAACGCCTTGCCTCCGGTGCTGGCGTTGGCCTCCGTCATCGTCGCCAACGCCATCCTCATAGAGGCCGCCCTCTCCTTCCTCGGCCTGGGAGACCCCAACAGCGTCACCTGGGGCGGAATGATCGCCGAGGGTCGCGCCGTCCTGCGGGCCGCCCCCTACCTCTCGGTCTTCCCGGGAATTGCGCTCGTGGTGACGGTGCTCGGCGTCCATCTCGCAGGCGAAGGCGTGGTCGAGGCGCTCGCGGCGCGCCGGAGGCAGGGATGAAGGCGCTTCTCGCGATCCGCGGCCTCGGCGTCCGCTACGCCGCAGCGGAAACGCCGGCGCTAACGGGCCTCGATCTCGACGTAGCTGCCGGCGAACGCCTGGCGATCATCGGCGAGAGCGGTTCCGGCAAGAGCACGCTCGCCCGGGCGCTCGCCGGCATCCTTCCCACAACAGCCACTGTGACGGGTTCCATCGCCTGGCCGGGTCTGCCATCCGCGCCCGTGCCAGGGCGTGACATCGGGCTGGTGTTCCAGGACCCCGCATCGAGCCTCGATCCGGTGATGCGTATCGGCGACCAGGTGGCCGAGGTCGTCCACGCCCACCTCGGCCTGACATGGCGCGCCGCCCATGCCCGAGCGGTGGAACTGCTGGGCAGGATGGAGCTTCCCGACCCGGCTTCGCTGGCCCGCGCCTATCCCCACCAGCTGTCCGGTGGCCAGAAGCAGCGCGTGACGATCGCTGCGGCCATTGCGGCGAATCCCAGGCTGCTGGTCGCAGACGAAGCGACGAGCGCGCTCGACACCATCGTGCAGGCCGGCATCGTGGACCTTCTCGACGGGCTGGTGCGCACCGAAGGCATGACGCTGCTCTTCATCAGCCACGACATTGCGCTCGCCTCCCAGCTGGTCGACCGCATCGGCGTCTTCCGGGATGCCCGGCTCATCGAACTCGGCCCGACCGAGCAGGTCCTGCGCCACCCCCGCCAAGACTACACGCGCTCGCTCATCGACGCGCATGTGGGGACTGGCGCATGAGCGCGGCGCTGCTCAAGGTCGAGGGCCTGACCAAGCGGTTCCGCCGCACCGGCGTGACGATCACCGCCCTCGACGACGTCAGCCTCTCGCTGCGGCCCGGCGAGACGCTGGCTCTGGTCGGCGCCTCCGGCAGCGGCAAGTCGACGCTCGCCCGCGCAATCCTGCGCCTGCTCGAACCGGATGCGGGCACAGTCTCCTTCGACGGGACCGACTTGCTCGCCCTGCGCGGTGCGGCGCTCCGCGCCATGCGGGCACAGCTGCAGATGGTGTTCCAGGATCCGCACGCCGCCTTCAATCCGCGCGCCACTGTCGCCCGCGCGATCGACGACCTGCTGCGCATCCATCGGATCACCCCGCGCGCCGAGCGCCCGCGCAGGATCGCCGCCCTGCTCGAGCGTGTCGGCCTGTCGCCGGCGCTTGCGGAACGTAACATTCACGACATCTCGGGCGGCCAGCGCCAGCGCGTCGCCATCGCGCGGGCTATTGCTTCGGAACCAAAGCTCATCGTGCTGGACGAAGCCGTCTCCGCGCTCGACGTATCGGTGCGGGCAAAGGTCCTCGGCCTGCTGGCAGAACTGCAGCGGGAACGGGACATGGCCTATCTGTTCGTCACGCACGACTTCGCCGTCGTCCGGCAGATCGCGCACCGCGTGGCGGTGATGGAGCATGGCCGCATCGTCGAGACCGCGCCGGCAGCGGATCTGGTTGCTTCGCCGCAGTCCGAAGCGGCAAGAGCCCTTGTCGCGGCCGTCCCGCGGCTCAGATATCAACCTGACCAACCTATGGAGAATGGATGAGCGGGGAACATCCAGATCGGGCGGAATCGCTTGCGCAGGAACTCGACGCGGCGTTTCGCAATCGCGCCGACCTCTACCGGCTCCTCTACGACGAGCTGGAGACAGTGTACGGTTCTGATGAGGCCGAGGCGATCATCACGCGGGCGGTGGAAAAGCGCGGCCAAGAGGTCGCCTCCACTGCCTTCCGGCAATACGGGCCGAAGGATGCCCGCGCCATCGGCGAAGCCTTCCTGGCGGCGAGCCCAGACGGCGGGCGCATGTACCCCACGCGTGTTGAGCGCCGGGACGACGGCATCAGCTTTTATGTGAAGCGTTGTCCGTTGAAGGACGCCTGGGTTGCGGCGGGCCTCGACGGCGAACGCCTCGCCACGATGTGCCGCATCGCCGGCGCCTTCGACCGCGGGCTGTTCGAGGCTGCCGGGGTGCGATTCAAGAACGTCACCTGGACCGACGGCCACGGCAGCGGCTGCTGCCACATCCACCTGAGGGACGCGTAGGCTTTATCGCCGCCACAACGCGATCGGAGCCGGCAGCGTCCGCGTCAAGCGGCCTCGCTCGGCGTCGTCAGTCGGGCCAGCTTGCGTACCTCATCGTCGTCGAGCAGCCCGCCGGCGCGAAGCAGCCCGGCGAAGCGGCCATTGTTGGCGGCGAGTTCCTGGAAACCGCCGACTTCCACGATGCGTCCGCCGTCGAGGAAGATCACAAGGTCTGCGTCCCTCACCGTCGTCAGCCTGTGCGCGATCACGAAGGTCGTGCGGCCCTCGCGCAGCCTGTCGATCGCTTCCTTGACGCGCCCCTCCGTTTCAACGTCGAGTGCGCTCGTTGCCTCGTCGAGCACGAGGATCGGCGCGTCCTTGAGGATGGCGCGCGCGATGGCGATGCGTTGCCGCTCGCCGCCGGAAAGCTGGCCGCCGCGCTCGCCCACCATGGTGTCGTAGCCTTCGCTCTTCGCCAGGATGAAGTCCTGTGCGGCGGCCGCACAGGCGGCCTGGTGGATGTCGTCATAGCTGGCCCCCGCGCGGCCGATGCGGATGTTCTCCTCGATCGAACGGTTGAACAGCCCGGCGTCCTGGAACACGGTCGCAATCGAATGGCGCAGCGACTTGCGGGTGCAGGTGCGCGTGTCGACGCCGTCCACGAGAATGCGCCCGGCCGACGGATCGTAGACGCGCTGCAGCAGGTTGATCAGGGTGGTCTTGCCGGCGCCTGTCGGACCAACGATGGCCACCGTCTGTCCGGCGGCCACCTCAAAGGTGATGTTCTCGACGCCCTGCCCCGAATTGCGGAAGGAGAAGCTGACGTCCTCGAAGCGCACATGTCCCGTCACGTTGTGCAGCTCGCGCTGGCCTTCCGGCTCGGCCCGTTCAGCAACCGCATCCTCCAGCGCATAGAAGTCCTCGAGCTTGGCGCGGGCCTCGAAGATCTGGTTGACGAATGCGCTCACCTGGTCGAGGCGGCTGATCATCAGCGTGGCGAAACCCGTGAAGGCGATGATGTCGCCGATGCGCAGCTTGCCGAGCGTCACCAGATAGGCGCCGATCAAAAGCACGATCATCATCGAGATGGTCGAGGCAAGCCGATGCATCGCGCTCGCCAGCGCCCACCAGTCGAGCACCGGAAACTGGGCGTCCAGCAAGTCTGCAGCATATTTCTTGAGTGCGAGCGTCTCCTGGCCGACGCGGTTGTAGCTCTGCAGGACGGAGACGTTGCTGACGCTGTCCGTCACGTGGGCGAACACGCGGTGATAGTGCTGCTCGACGCGCGCCTGGCCTTCCTTCGTCTTGCGCATGACCCCACGCCCGATGGCGATGTAGGCCGCCGCCAGCGCGAACAGCACCAACGACATGCGCAGGTCCAGCGACAGCGCCGTTGGGATCAGCAGCAGCAGGGCGACGGCTGTTGAGAGGTGCTGCCGCATGAACTCGAGCCAAAGGCCGAACAGGGTTTCGACGGCGCGCAGAAGCGTGTGGAGCGTATGGGACGTGCCGCGATCGTGATGCCAGGCAAGCGGCATGGTGATCACGCGCTCGAACGAATCGGCCAGCACCTGCGTGCGACGGAAGTGCGCCAGCCGGTCGGCGCCGCGCGCCACCAGGATGTATGCGACGATGTTAAACGCGCCCAGCCCGGCCCACACCAACAGGCTGGAGAAAACGTCCTCCTTGTCGGAGATGGCGTCGATGATCCGTCCAAACAGAATCGGCTCGGCGATCGTCACCATTGCGAGGACGATATTTGCCCCGCAAATCGTGAGCACTTTGCTCTTTTCGGCGGCGAGGTAACGAATTGCTCTAAAATAAACTTCCAGCAATGACACGCATATACCTCGTCGTCACCGATTGTGCAGTGCACCATAGAACGCTTACGGGCTGTTGCGTGGCAGCACAATGTGTCGACCCAAAGTCGGTTCCGGATTTCGTGACAAACTTTCGCTACAGCTTGTAAGGTCCCGTGATCGAGTAACGGGTTGAGTTTAAACGAAAAATGGCGGTCTTGCGGCGAAATTATGGCGACCGCATAGGGGTTTTGTGAACGTATGCGTGGGGGTTCTGGCTCGCCACGCGCACCAGCACCTCCACCTCTCCTTGCTCGACCAAAGGAATGCTCCTCGAGCGGCTTGGGCGTCCGTCAATCTCCAGCGCCGCGCGGTCCCCCGCGTTGCGTTCGACATGGATGATGTAGGTCGCGCCACCCAGCTTGAGACGCGCGGAAAAACCATTCCACGCGGTCGGCAGCGCCGGCTCGACGAACAGCCTGCCGCCCTGCTTTCGGATGCCCAGTATCGCCTCGACTGCGGCGCGGTACAGCCAGCCGGCCGATCCCGTGTACCAGGTCCAGCCGCCGCGCCCGCCCTTGTCGCCCGAGTAGACGTCTGCAGCGACAACATAGGGCTCCACCCGATAGTGGTCGGCCGCCTCGCGGTCCAGCGCATGGTTGATGGGGTTCAACATCTGGAAGACGCGTAGCGCGGCATCTGCGCGTCCGGCCTTGGCCAGCGCGACGACGAGCCATGTGGCGGCGTGTGTGTACTGCCCCCCGTTCTCGCGCACGCCGGGCGGATAGCTCTTGATGTATCCCGGTTCCTTCTCGGTCTTTTCGAAGGGCGGCGTGAACAGCTTCGCAATGCCAAGCTCGGCATCGACCAGAAGGTTCTCGACGGCGTCGAGCGCCTTGGCGGAGCGCTTGGCGTCGCCATGCCCCGAGATCACACTCCAGGACTGTGCGATCTGGTCGATCCGGCACTCGTCCGAATCCTTCGACCCCAGGGGCGTGCCGTCGTCAAATGTGCCGCGGATGTACCACTCTCCGTCCCAGGCTTTTGATTCCAGGGACTTCTTGAGCGCTTCGACGTGCTCCTCGTAGCGGTCCGCCCGCTTGGCGTCGCCGCGCTCCCGCACGAGCGGCGCAAAGTCGGTGAGCGTCCTTGCGAGGAACCAGCCGAGCCATGTGCTCTGACCTTTGCCGCCCTCGCCGACCCGGTTCATGCCGTCGTTCCAGTCGCCGCCGAGGATCAGCGGGAGGCCGTCCCCGCCGGTACGCTGGATGGCAAGGTCCAATGCCCGCACGACGTGCTCGTAGAGCGACACGGTCTCCTTGGATACTTCAGGCGTGTAGAAGGCGTCGTGCTGCCCGTCCGCCAACTTCTCGCCTTCGATGAAGGGCAGCGTCTCCTCGAGGATCGTCGCGTCGCCCGTCACGGCGATGTAATGGGCAGTTGCGTAACCCAGCCATACGACGTCGTCGGAGATCATGGTGCGCACGCCAGCGCCGGTGCGCGGCAACCACCAGTGTTGCACGTCGCCCTCCGGAAACTGGCGGCCCGCAGCATTGAGTATCTGCGCCCGCGCCAGCGTCGGATCGTGCAGCAGGAAGGCAAGCGTGTCCTGCAACTGATCACGGAAGCCGAATGCGCCGCTCGCCTGGTAGAAGGCCGAGCGTGCGCGGATACGGCAGGCAAGGCTCTGATAGGGCAGCCAGGCGTTGACCATCGCGTTGAGCGAAGGATCGGGCGTGTCGACCTGCAGCGTGCCGAGGAGGTCGTCCCACTGCTCCTCGTTCTCCTTGAGGCGCTCATCAAAGTCCCGCGCGCGGTGCTGTGTCACCAGCGCGACCGCCTCCTCCGCGGAAGACGCGTCGCCCAGCATCCAGATCATCTCCGCGCTTTCGCCCGGAGCGATCTCCACGTCGCGCGCGAGCGCTGCGCAAGGATCGAAGCCCGCCTCGACCGACCCGGACAAATCCACGCCGGAGATGACCGCCTCGGGAGCCTGCACGGAACCGTGCGGGCCGATGAACTCGTGACGGTTGGAGGTGAAGGTCTGGGGCGGCTGGTCGCATGCCAGGAATGCCGTCCGGTCCGCGAAGTCGAGGTTGTAGGCATTGCGCGCCAGCAGGGCGCCCGTCGTTTCGTCGTGCGTCGACAGGATGAACGGCGCCGATCTCCCGCGATTGTTGCCCATCACCCATTCGGCGTACGCGTAGACCCGCAATCTTGCGGCCTGCGTGCGTCCATTGGTGATCCTCAGCCGTGTCAGTTTGACCGGATCCTTCGGATCGACAAGCTGCGTGGCCACCACGTCGAGCCCGTCGCGGCTGACGCTGAACGTGCTGAAGCCCTGACCGTGCCGCGTTTCGTAGACGAGCGAGGGATCGCGCAAGACGGTCGAGAACGGCGAGAACGCCTCGTTGGTCCTGTTGTCGCGGATGTAGAGCGCTTCGCCAGTCCGGTTGATCACCGGATCGTTCGACCATGGTGTCAATTGGAAGTCGCGGCTGTTCCTGCTCCAGCTGAATGAAGCGCCGCCGGCGGAACTATGGAAGCCGAAACTCTCGTTCGCGATCACGTTGATCCAGGGATGCGGGGTGACACGATCTCCCCGCAGCCTGATCACGTAGTCGCGGCCGTTGCGGTCGAATCCGCCGATCCCGTTCCAGAACGCGAGGTCGTCGCCCGGGACATCCGCCGATGGAACTGCTGACGGCAAGGTCTGCTGGATCCGGGGCGCGAACGGTGTTTCCGGCGGAAGCTTGCCCCGCGCCTCGATTTCGGCTGCCTCGGCGCGCTCGATCTGATCGAAGATGGTGCCGTTGCGCGTGTGCAGCACGATACGGGCAGCTGCGATCAGCGTGCGATAGGCGCTTTCGTCCATCAGGTCTCGCCGCACCGCAAAGATGTGCTGCCGCGGCCCGTGCTCCTTGCCGCGCAGGCGGCTGTTCTCGCAGAGCGATTCGATTGCCTGCTGCAGATCCTGGACGTAGGAGGACGCCTGCTCGTTGACGATGACGAGGTCGACGAGGAGTCCCCTTGCGCGCATGTATTCCTGCATCCGCAGCGCGGACGCGACGATCTCCAGATCGGCCACGTCGCCGATACGCAGCGCGAAGATGGGGTAGTCCCCCGAGATCGCCATCGGCCACAACGCCGATTGCTTGCCAAGGCCCGAGGCGATCGCTTCTGCCGACAGGCGCGTCCAGGGCTCCGGATAGATGAGGTAGCGCGCCAGCTTCTGCACGTTGGCGGCGTCGGCGAGGCTGAGCCCCACATGGCGCGTCTGCACCTGCGAGCGCGTCCATGCAAGGGTCGCCTGGCGCTGAAAGCTCTCCGGATGGTCGAGGCGCTCGATGGACGCCTCAACCTCGGCGCGGTCCGCCGCGACCACCGTCCAGAACGTCACCGACACCTTCTTGCCCGAAGGCACGCGCATGCGGCAGCGCAACGCCGCGATGGGGTCGAGCGTAAAGCCTTCGCTGCCGCCGAGCCTGGCATCAGCATCGAAAGCGGCAGGATCGAGGATCGATCGCCCGCGCCCGATGAAGGCGCGGCGGTCCGTCTCGGCCTCGGTCTCGCGCGAGAATCCGGTGCTGGCCGTCACGAAGTGCGCGAAGGCGAGCGTCGCCTCGCCGGGCTGGCGCTGGCGCCGCTCCGCGAAAATGGCATTGCGGCCCGGGTCGATCTCCGTCTCCACGAACATCTTCGAGAACGCCGGATGCGCGTTGTCGCTCGCTTCCGGCGCGATAACGATCTCGCTGTAGGAGGTGATATCGATGTAGCGATCCGCGATGCCGCTGTTGACGAGGGTCACGCGGCGGCCTTCGCCATTCGCCTCCGCCGTAACGATGACATCGACTTCGGATCGGAGATCGCCGACGGTCTTCACGAAGGTCGCCTTGTCGTCGCAGAACACGGTTTGCGACGTTTCGCCTGGCGCACGCTTCGGCTCGGCCGTCGCCGACCACCACTCGCCGGTCGTTGCGTCGGTCAGGAAGACATAGCTGCCGTAGCGATCTTCCGTCGGATCGGGTTGCCAGCGGGTCACGGCGAAATCGTCGTATCGGCTGTAGCCCGAGCCTGCCGCCGTCACCATCACCGAATAGTGACCGTTGGAGAGCACGTTGGTCGCGCGCAGCGCGTGGTGCGGATTGAGCACGATGCGGTTGTCGTAGTTTTCGTCGATCGCATGCAGATTTGAACGCTCGGCTGCCTCGGTGCGCACGGTCGTGGCCGGGACATCGCGCGGCGCCTTCTCCTGCAACAGCAGTTCCGCAGCTTCGATGACCGGATCGCCGTGGAACCGCTCCCGCATGCGTCCTTCGAAGACCACGTTCGCGATCGCGACGACGGACATGCCCTGGTGGTGCGCCATGTAATTGTGGACGACGGCGCCCTTCTGGCCTTCCGGAACGCGCTGCGGCGTGAAATCCACGGCGTCGTAGTAACCGTACAGGCCGAGCGCGCCGCCCTGCTTGAGACGCTCGAGGTTGGCGACGGCCGCCGCCGGCGCATACTGCGCGGCAAGCACCGTCGCATAGGGGGCGATGACCGTGTTCTGGCCGAGGCCCCGCTTCAGCCCGAGACCGGGCACGCCGAAATTCGTGTACTGATAGTTCATCTCACGGTCGCGGGCGTTGTAGGCCGCTTCCGAGATGCCCCATGGCACATTCTTCGACCTGCCATACTGCATCTGCTTGCGCACGATCAGATGGTTTGTCTGATTGAGAATGCCGCCGTGCGGCTCCTTCATGACGAGCGGCGGCATGAGGTACTCGAACATCGACCCGGACCACGACATGAGCGCGCCGCTGAATCCGATCTCGACAATCGGCCGTCCGAGGCGGAACCAGTGTTCCGTCGCGATGTCGCCCTTGGCGATGGCGAACAGGCTGGTGAGCCGCGCTTCCGATGCCAGCAGGTCGTAGCACGCTTCGTCGAGCTGTCTCTCGTGCACCCGGTAGCCAATCGACAGCAGGTTGCGTTCGCGCCTGAGAAGGAAGGAAAAATCCATCTCGAAGGCGAACTTGCGGGCGCGGTCGCGCACCTTGACGAGGCGCGAGCGCAGCAATTCCACTCCGCCTTCATCGGTGTGGGAATCGCTGACATGGGCATCGCACGTCGCTTCCAGCTTTCCTGCCCATAACAGCAGAAGCTCGGACGCCGATGAGTTCGTCTCGCCGTGGATGGCGGAAGCCAGCTTGCGGATGTCGGCCGACAGGATCGCGAGGTTGAGGGTCCGGATCGCAGCCGTTTCCGGCTCGCTCTTGATGGTGTTGACGGCGCGCCGCATGCCGCTGATGCGCTCGGAGAGCCGCTGTCGCAGGGGCCGCAGTTGGCGTCGGTCGTCCGGAAGCGCGGCAAGCGTCTCGTCGAGGATCTCGACGACATCCAGGATGCCGTCGAAGTCGCCCTGGAGATGCGCCGCCGGGGCGATCGCCCATTCGTTGCAGGCAGACGCCAGCGCCACGAGATGTCCCGCCAGGTTGCCGCTGTCGACGCTCGATACGTAGAGCGGGTGCAGCGGCCGCAGCGTGGTCGTCTCGTACCAGTTGTAGAGATGGCCGCGATACCGCTCCATCTTCTCGATCGTGGTCAGCGTCGCCTCCAGCCGTTCTACCGCGTGCGCGAGGCTGACCCAGCCGAAGTCGCGCGCCGAGACCACCGACAGCATATAGACGCCGATGTTGGTCGGCGACGTCCGGTGCGCCACCAGCGGCGCCGGGGTCTCCTGGAAATTGTCGGGCGGCAGGTGGTTGTCTTCGGGCGTCACGAAGGTCTCGAAGTAGAGCCAGGTACGGCGCGCCACCGACCTCAGCCTAGCGCGATCGCCCTCGGCGACGGCCAACCTGTCTTCAGTCTCCGCAGAACGGCTGACGAGCCATGCGAAAAGCGGCGAACCTGCCCAGAACACGGCAAAGATCAGCGCCACGAACGCACCCGAAGAGTATGCGGCGGTCGGGATGGCGAGCCCAAGCAACGCGACGAGCACCCCGCCCGCCATCATGTGCCAATAGCCGCGCACCGTGTTCACACCCGATTTCTCGGTTTGCGACGCGGTGCGCCATTCGAGCAGGTTCTTGTGGCTGATGAACAGACGATAGAGCGTGCGCACGATGGCGTCAGCCATCATCCAGGCCGAATGGGCCATCAGCACGACGCGCATCGCGACCATCGCCGAGCCGAACGCCACGTCGCGGCCAAGCGAGATGAGGTGACCGCGCAGCGTGACGTCGGGATTGTCCGGCCAGATGGCGTCGATGATGTCGTAGGTCGGCGCCATGAAAAGGCTGACGATGAGCAGCGCCTGCCATTGGATCGCGATCGTGAAGGGCAGCAGCGACCAGCCCGCGATCGACGCGAGCACCCAGAAGATCGGCGTCAGCGAGCGCCGCAGGTTGTCCACCATCTTCCAGCGCGAGAGGCCAGGCACGCCGGAATCCGGACCGAAGATGAAGGGCAGCAGCTGCCAGTCGCCGCGAGCCCAGCGATGGTGCCGGGATGCATCGACGGCGTAGCGCGTCGGGTAGTCCTCGACGACCTCCACGTCGGTGGTGAGCGCGGCCCGGGCCAGCGCCCCTTCGAGCAGGTCGTGGCTCAGCACGGCATTCTCGGGGATGCGGTCCTTGAGCGCCGCCTCCATGGCGTCGACATGGTAGAGGCCCTTGCCCGTGAACGTGCCCTCGCCGAATACGTCCTGATAGAGGTCCGACACGGCAAAGACGTAGGGGTCCATGCCGCGGTTGGCCGAGAAGATGCGCTGGAAGAACGACGCCTCGTCGCCGGTGGTGAGCGAGGGCGTCACCCGCGGCTGCAGGATGCCGTAGCCGGCGGTCACGCGCCGCTGCTGCTCGTCGATCACCGGACGATTGAGCGGATGCTGCATCTTGCCGACCAGCCTGGCGACGGCCCCGCGCGTCATGCGCGTGTCGGAATCGAGCGTCATCACGTAGACGATGCCCTCGGGAATCGGGGTGGTGGGCGGCAGGTAGGTGGTGTCGCTGTCGCCACGCAGCAGCAGGTTCAACTCGTGAAGCTTGCCGCGCTTGCGTTCCCAGCCCATCCAGCAGCCTTCCGACTCGTTATAGAGGCGGCGACGATGCAGCAGATGGAAGCGCGCTGCCCCCTCCAGCGGATACTTGCTGTTGAGTACATGAACGCTGTGCCTAGCGTACTCGAGCAGTTCGAGATCCGCCTTGTCCTGTTCGACATCGCTGTCGGGCCAGTCGGAAAGCAGTGCGAAGCGGAGGTCGCCACTCATGTTGGCGAGGTAGTGCACCTCGAGATTGCGCACGCTTTCCTCGACGTCATCGCGCGAGGATATCAATGACGGGACAACGACGAGCGTGCGGGCGTGCTCCGGCACGCCTTTCGGATACTCGTAGCCGATCAGGCGGGTCGGCTTCACGAAGAGCAGCACGATGGTCGTGAAGAACGCCAGCGCGCCTTCGCTCGCGGGTACCGAGAAGAGCAGGATCAGGAGGACCGTCGCCGCAGCAGGGATATCCGCAGACGCCAGCGCGAAGGCGGCGGCGGCCAGCAGCAAGGTGGTCATGCCGACGACCGGGATCACGATGCCGGGCCAACCCGCCGCCTGGAAGCTGCGCAACAAGCGTTGCCCGAAGGATGGCGCGTAGCCGACCGCCTCCTCCAGTTCGGCGCGGCGCTCGCCGACGAGGAAAAAGCCTACATCGACCAGATCGGTAATGGGCGGTGCAAGGCGGGCGGCTTCCGCGGCAGCCTCCTCGGACCAGCCGGCCAGTCGCGTCGCCCGCTCGGCTACCTCGTATTCGGTCAATTCCGAACGTCGCGCGATGCTTTCGATCGCCCGCCGATACTGATCGCGGGAAGCGAAATCCAGCTCGGACAGATTGGTGCGCTCGCGCAGCAGCGCGTCGACGCGGCTGATGCTCTCGAACCAGACCGTCCAGTTGACGTCGTTGATGTGGCGCAGGCCGCGGATGATGTTGCCGGTGGTGACGTTGCCGCTCGACAGCGTCTGATGCTCGGCGATGATGATTTCCTCTGCGTCCGAGCCCGAGCGCTCAAGTTCGGCTTCCAGCCAGCCCAGGGCGTCGCCCGCATTCTTCGACCCGTCCCGCAGCCGATAGAGCAGTTGCGTGGCGAACGTGGTGTCGCGCGCATGGGCGGCAAACTCCGCCAGCGCACTCTGGGACTCCTCGCCCGACAACGACAGCACACGGTCGGCCAGACCATTGGCGGTGCGCCGCATCTCACGGGCCCGTCCCACCCGCATGGCAAGGCGGCGCAAGTTCTCGATCAGGACAAAGCGGAGCAGCGAGGGCAGCGCCCACAGCTCCCCGATCTTGAGCGGCGCGTGCTTCTGATATCCGTCGACGATCGCCGCAAACCCCTCAGCTGAAATCGTGCTGTCGGTATGCGCCACATAGAGCCACGCGATCGCCAGCGCCCGAGGCACGTGGCCACCGCCCGGCAGCGGGATCGTCGGCAACTGGCGGTAGAATCGCTGCGGGATGTCGCGCTTGATCTGATGGATGGTCTCCTCGACCATATAGTGGTTGTCGAGCAGCCACTGCGCCGCTGGTGTGATCGACTCTCCGCGCGCCTGCGCCTCGTTCGTCGAGCGGTACACCCGCAGGATGCAATCGGCGTTCTCCTTGGTCCTCTTGCGAAAATCGAACGCCTCCAGGCCGAGCAGATAACCAACCTCCCCCCGACCGAGCGCCTCACCGAGCCGACGGAGATTTTCCTCGTTGAGAACGGTCGAGCGGATGGGAATTTCGGCTTGCGGGGGAAGAGGCTTCGCCGTCGACTCGAACGCCAACGGCTCGGATTGGATATTCATCAAACTTCCTACTGGCGGATGGGGCGGCAGGCGGCGACCCCTTAACCGCCGTTATCCAAATTGGTTGCGGCAATACGTGGGCGAAAGCATGAGAATCGTGGCGGAATTCTGTTTGCCGTCCCCGTACGACGGAACCCAACGGGCGGCAGGGGCGTTGGGTTCCGTCGTTTCTCGGCGTACGCCGCAAAACTCTCACCCAAACCGACCTTCAGGACCCCAAATGCATAAGAAAATCCGTAAGGCCGTCATTCCCGCAGCCGGCTTCGGCACCCGCATGCTTCCGGCCACGAAGAGCGTTCCGAAGGAGCTTCTCACGGTCGTCGATCGCCCCCTCATCGACTACATCGTCGAAGAGGCGTTCGCCGCGGGGATCGAACACGTCGTCGTGGTCCACGGACGCATGAAGGGAGCCATCGAGGACCATTTCGATCATGCCTTCGAGCTGGACAGTTCGCTGCGCAAGGCAGGCAAGCATCCGCTGGCCGACAGGATTTCGGGCGCGACGCCGCAAACGGGGGCGATTTCCTTCGTGCGCCAGCAGGAGGCCCGAGGACTGGGGCACGCGATCTGGACGGCGCGTCACGTCGTCGGCGACGAACCCTTCGCCGTCCTGCTGCCGGACATGCTGATGGTGGCGCAGACGCCCTGCCTGTCGTCCATGGTGGATCTCTACGAAGAGACGGGCAGCAACGTCGTGGCTGTGGAGCGCTGCGATCCCCAGGAAGCGCACAAGTTCGGCATCGTATCGCTGCAACCGGGCAGCGACGGATCGCGGATCACAGGCCTCGTCGAGAAGCCGGCCCCTGGCGAGGCGCCGTCCAACTTCTTCATCTCCGGCCGATACATTCTTCATCCGGAGGTCTTCGCCATCCTCGAAGACCAGGCGCCGGGCGCCGGCGGAGAGATCCAGCTCACCGATGCACTTCGGACCCTTCTCCAGACGCAGGTGATCCGGCCTTACGAGTTCGCCGGGCGTACCTTCGACTGCGGATCGCCGACCGGCTATGTGAGCGCAAACCTCCATCTGGCCATGGCGCGGCCGGACCTGGCGAGCGCGCTTGCCGCAGAGATCGAGGGTCTCCTCACGCGTGAGAATGCGAAGGCGGCCTGACGGCCAGACGCGCAAACTCCGTTCTCGCCAGCCTTCCGTAGGGGAATGTGTTTTCTTGCGCAGACCCTACGTTAGTTTGAAATAGCTGTTCGGCGTTCCGTGTTGAAAATGGAGCGCTAGCTGCTAGTGTCGCGCTCATCTCGGCCATGAGGGAACGGCCGAAGCAGTAGGAACCTGGTTCTTGCTGAAGCGCCCGAGCCGCGCCTGCCCTGTGCTGGACGGCGTTTCGGGCCCAACAGGGAGAGAGTTGAAATGCTGAAAAATCTGTTTCGCGCGACCGTGTTCGCCGCGAGCATCATGACTGTCGGCGGGGTCTACATGGCCGCCCCCGCCTATGCGGAGATGGTCTTCAACCGAGGCAACTCGGCCGACCCCGAGTCGCTTGATCCGCACAAGACGTCGACGGTCTACGAGGCGAACATCCTGCGCGACCTTTATGAAGGTCTTGTGATGCAGGACCAGAAGGCCGAGATGATCCCGGGCGCCGCCGAGAGCTGGACCGTCTCCGATGACGGTTTGGTCTACACGTTCAAGCTGCGCGCCGACGGCAAATGGTCGGATGGCTCGCCGGTCACGGCCGACGACTTCGTCTATTCCTTCCGCCGCCTGGAAGACCCGGCGACGGGCGCCGAATACGCCTCGATGCTCTATGTCGTGAAGAACGCCGAGGAAGTGAACACCGGCAAGATGAAGCCGGAGGAACTGGCGGTTCGCGCCGTCGATCCGACTACCTTTGAGGTGACGCTGAAGTCGCCGACCCCCTACTTCCTCGAGATGCTGACGCACCAGTCGACCTATCCGGTCAACAAGGCGGCAATCGAGAAGCTGGGCGACGACTGGATCAAGGCGGGCAACCTGGTTTCCAACGGCGCGTTCAAGCTCGCCGAGTTCATTCCGAACGACCACATCAAGCTGGTCAAGAACGACCAGTTCCACGGCGTCGCCGACGTCAAGCTCGACACCGTCAACTACTTCCCGACCGAGGATCGCTCGACCGCCATCAAGCGCTTCGAAGCAGGCGAGATCGACTACAACGACGACATCCCGACCGAGCAGATGGCTGACCTCAAGGCGAAATTCGGCGACCAGCTCAAGTTCGGCCCGTATCTCGGCGTCTACTACTACGCGATCAAGACGGACAAGGCGCCGTGGGACAACCCCGAGCTGCGCAACGCCATCTCCATGGCGATCGACCGCGACTTCCTGGCCGAGAAGGTCTGGCAGAACTCGATGATCCCGGGCTATTCCATGGTGCCTCCGGGCATCGAGGGCTACACTTCCGCGCTCGCGACTTTCGCCGACGAATCGCAGATCGATCGCGAGGACAAGGCCAAGGCCATCCTCGAGAAACTCGGCTACGGCCCGGACAAGCCGCTGAAGATGGAAATCCGCTACAACACGTCGGAGAACCACAAGAACACGGCGGTCGCGATCCAGGAGCAGCTGAAGCCGCTCGGGATCGAGGTGTCGTTGCTCAACACCGACACCAAGACCCACTACGGCCATCTCGAGCAGAAGGGCGACTTCGACGTCGCCCGCGCCGGCTGGATCGCGGACTACAAGGATCCCGAAAGCTTCCTCGGCATCTCGCGCAAGGCGAGCGGCAACAACTACGCGAACTACAACAGCCCGAAATACGAGGAATTGATGGACAAGGCCGCGGCGGCTGGCGGCAAGCCTGAAGAGCGGCTGAAGCTTCTGTCGGAAGCCGAGCGCGTGCTGATCGACGAGGTCGGCCAGATTCCGCTGCTCTACTACAGCTACAAGAACCTGGTTTCGCCGAAGCTGGCTGGCTACGAGCCGAACGTGATGGACGTCCATCCGAGCCGCTTCATCTCGAAGACGGAATAGCTTTCGCGCCGCCGCCCCGGTCCGCCGGGGCGGCGGCATCCCTCTCAAAGGCGGGGATGCTATGCTCGTCTACGTACTCCGGCGGCTCTTGACCGCCATTCCGACGCTTTTCGTGATCGTTACGCTTGCGTTCTTTCTTATAAGGGTCGCGCCCGGCGGACCGTTCAATCAGGAACGCGGCCTAAGCCCCGAAATCAAGGCGAACCTCGAAGCCCAATTCGGGCTCGATAAGCCTTTGTGGCAGCAATATCTAAACTATCTCAATAATTTGCTGCACGGGAACTTTGGCCCGAGCTACAATTTGCCGGATTTCACGGTGGGCGAACTCTTCGCCAACGGGCTCCCGATCTCGATCCAGCTCGGCGCGTCAGCGCTGATCCTGGCGCTCATCGTCGGCGGCGTGCTCGGCATCGTCGCAGCCCTCAACCAGAACCGCGCGGCCGACTATGCGGTCATCGCCACGGCAACTGCCGGCAGCACGATCCCCACGTTCGTGATCGCGCCGGTCATCCAGCTCGTCTTCGCGCTGTCGTGGAAGCTCATCCCCGTCGGTGGATGGGGAGAAGGCGCGCTGCTGAACAAGATCGGGCCGGTGCTCACGCTTGCCCTGCCCCAGATCGCCATTGTTGCCCGCCTGATGCGCGGCTCGATGATCGAATCGCTTCGGTCTCACCACATTCGGACGGCGCGCGCTATGGGCCTGTCGAAATGGTCCGTCGTCATCAAGCACGCGTTGCGTGGTGCAGTGCTGCCCATCGTCTCCTATGCCGGACCGGCCGCGGCCGCCCTGCTGACCGGCTCCATCATCGTCGAGACGATCTTCGCCATTCCGGGCGTTGGTCGCTATTTCGTCGATGCTGCGCTGAACCGCGACTACACGCTGGTCATGGGCACGGTGGTGGTCATCGCCATTTTCACCATCGTCTTCAATCTGATCGTGGACATTCTTTATGCCGTCGTCGACCCGAGGGTGCGCTATGACTGACGCCACCCTTTCCGGTCCCGCCGAAACGCCCGTCGCCGGGCGATCCTTCTGGGGCGACGCATGGCTGCGGCTCAAATCCAACAAAGCCGCGATGGTCAGCCTCGTCTACCTGATCCTGATGGCGATCGTTTGCGTGGTGGGTCCGTGGTTCGTGCCGCACCAGTACACCACGATCTACGCGGACTACGTGCGCACGCCGCCCAGCCTTTCGGCTTATCCGAAGCCCGAGATGATCGAGACGGCCCTCGGCGACGTGATCAAGCGCATGCGCGTGGATCTCAAGGACTGGCGGCAGGAGGGCGAGCGGGTGCTCTTCACCGTGACGTCGTCCAAGAAGATCGACGAGCGCAACACGCGCTATATCGACCGATCCGACACGTTCGACGACGCCAAAGTCGAGGACAGGACGAACGATGGCCTGCAGATGACCTTCAGCGCGGGCATCAAGCAGCAGTATTTCTTCTTCGGCACGGACAACACGGGTCGAGACCAGCTGTCGCGGACTTTGATGGCGGGGCGCATCTCGCTTTCCATCGGCCTGCTGGCCGGTGTGGTCGCCGTGGTCATCGGGGTGCTCTATGGCGCCACCGCGGGTTTCATCGGCGGCAAGACGGACGAAGTGATGATGCGCATCGTCGACGTGCTCTATTCTCTGCCCTTCATCTTCTTCGTCATCATGCTGGTGGTTTTCTTCGGACGGAACTTCGTCCTTATGTTCCTGGCCGTGGGGGCCGTGCTCTGGCTCGACATGTCGCGCATCGTGCGCGGCCAGGCGCTTTCCATCAGACGCCAGGAGTATGTGCAGGCGGCCGAGGCGCTCGGCGTGTCCTCGCGCGGCATCCTCTTGCGCCACATAGTCCCCAATCTTCTCGGCCCGGTGGTCATCTACATGACGCTGCTGGTGCCACAGGTGATCATACTGGAAAGCTTCCTGTCCTTCCTCGGTCTCGGCGTGCAGGAGCCGATGACGAGTTGGGGCGTGCTGATTTCGACCGGGGCCAAGAACATCGGCACGGCAAACTGGCTGCTGCTCTTCCCGGCCTTCTTCCTCGTCTCCACACTGTTCGCGCTGAACTTCGTCGGCGACGGCCTGCGCGACGCTCTCGACCCCAAGGATCGCTGACATGGCTGAGACGAAGGAAGCGATCCTCAAGGTCCGCGATCTCACTGTCGAGTTCGCCACCCAGGACGGCGTCGTCAAGGCGGTGAAGGGCATCGACCTCGATGTGGCTCCCGGAGAGACCATCGGCATCGTCGGCGAGTCCGGCTCGGGCAAGAGCCAGACGATGATGGCGATGATGGGCCTGCTGGCCTCGAACGGGCGGGCGACGGGTTCGGCAAGGTATCGCGACCAGGAACTGATCGGCTTGCGCGAGAGCGAGCTCAACAAGGTGCGTGGCGCCAAGGTCACCATGATCTTCCAGGAGCCGATGACCTCGCTCGACCCGCTCTATCGGATCGGCAACCAGGTCGCCGAACCGCTGATCCGGCACAAGGGCATGAGCGCAAAAGCCGCCCGTGCGCGCGTGCTGGAGCTTCTGAAGCTGGTCGGCATTCCCAACCCGGAACGTCGAATCGACGCCTATCCGCACGAGATGTCCGGCGGGCAGCGCCAGCGCGTGATGATCGCCATGGCGCTCGCCAACGATCCCGACATCCTCATCGCCGACGAGCCGACGACGGCACTCGACGTCACCATCCAGGCCCAGATCCTGACGCTGCTTGCCGAATTGCAGCAGAAATTTGGCATGGCGATCGTGTTCATCACACACGATCTTGGCATCGTGCGCCGCTTCTCCGATCGCGTTTACGTCATGCAATCCGGCAACGTGGTTGAGACTGGCGCAACCGAGCAGCTATTCGCCGCTCCCACACACCCCTACACGCGCATGCTGCTCGCCGCCGAGCCGACCGGCCGAAAGGCGCCTCCGCCAGCCAACGCGCCCATCCTGCTCGAAGGCAGGAACGTCGAAGTCGTGTTCAATCTCGGCGGCGGGTTTCTCTCCGGCCCGCCGACGCTGCTGCGCGCTGTCGACCGCATCTCCATCCATCTGCGCAAGGGCCAGACCATCGGCATCGTCGGCGAATCGGGATCGGGCAAGTCGACGCTTGGACGCGCGCTCCTGCGCATGCTGCACAGCGACGGTGCGATTCGCTTCGATAATCGCGACATCTCGAAGGCGGATCGTGCCGAGATGCGGCCGCTCCGGCGGGAACTGCAGGTCGTCTTCCAGGATCCGTTCGGGTCGCTCTCCCCTCGCCTCACCGTCGGCCAGATCATCACCGAGGGCCTGCTCGTCCACGAGCCCTCGCTGACGTCGAAGCAGCGCGACCAGCGCGCCGTCGAGGCGCTGCGTGAGGTGAACCTCGATCCAGTGATGCGCAACCGCTATCCGCATGAGTTTTCGGGCGGCCAGCGCCAGCGCATCGCCATCGCCCGCGCCATGATCCTGAAGCCGAAGGTGGTCGTGCTGGACGAGCCGACCTCGGCGCTCGACCGTTCGGTGCAGAAGCAGATCGTCGAGCTCTTGCGGACTTTGCAGAAGGCGCACGACCTGTCCTACCTGTTCATCAGCCACGACCTGGCTGTCGTTCGAGCCATCGCCGACTACATCATCGTCATGAAACAGGGGAAGATCGTGGAAGAGGGTCCGACCGACCAGATCTTCGACAATCCGCAGGACATCTACACGCAGACGCTGATGGCTGCGGCGATCGACCAGACGCGGTTCCGGCGATCCGCCTAAGTCCCAGTTGACACGAACATCGGGCTCGGCAATCCAGAGCGCCGATGAAACGATTGCCTCCAAAGACCAGACTCAGGCCCACCTCGGCGGGAACGCAGTGCGTATGCCGGCCATGAAACGTGCGTTCGATATCGTCGCCGCGCTGACGGCGCTCATTTTCCTGTCGCCGGTCATGGCGTGGATCGCGGTGAAGGTGCGCCGCTCCTCTCCGGGGAATGCCATCTTCGCCCAGGAGCGCGTCGGCCGGGGCGAGCGGATATTCCGCTGCTACAAGTTCCGCACCATGTACGAGGAAGCTCCGAACGCCGGCTCGCATGAAGTGGCGACCTCCTGGGTCACGCCGCTCGGCGAGATGCTTCGCCGGCACAAGTTCGATGAGTTGCCGCAGCTCTGGAATGTTCTGCGCGGAGAGATGAGCCTTGTCGGCCCGCGCCCTTGCCTGCCTGCGCAGACCGAAATGATCGAGGCGCGCCGGGCGGCGGGCGTCTTTTCAGTGCGCCCCGGCATCACCGGCAGCGCACAACTGGCAGGGATCGACATGTCGACGCCCGAGCGCCTCGCGGAGGTAGACAAGCGTTATGTCGAATCGCGGACATTCGTCGGCGACATGTGCATCATCTTCGCGACGATCGCCGGTCGTGGCTCGGGCGACGCCGTGGGAAACTGAGAAGCGTCCGCCGCGATTTCGTTGCTTTTCCATGATTTGCGTTATACCTAGCGTCAAAATTGCGGCGGCCAGGCGCCGCGCCGACCGAGGCGGGGAGCAGCAAAGGGCGGTGTGGACTTGGGCTCTATAGTTGGTTGGTTGATCGAGAGGCCGCGCCGGCAGAAGCGGGCGCTGCTCGCCATCATAGATTTCCTGATTCTGCTGTTTGCCCTCTGGCTGAGCTACACGCTGCGATTCGGGAGTCCATTCGTCCCCACACCTGCCCAGATGGTCGTGATCGCCGTCGCGCCTGCCGTCGCAGTTCCCATCCTCTTCCAGTTCGGTTTCTATCGCGCCGTGGTCCGCTACGTGTCGGAGACGATGCTGTGGTCGATCGTGAAGGCGATGGCGATCGCCGTTCCGCTCTGGCTGGTCTTCGTCTTCATGACCGAGATGCGGGGCATGGGAGTCGTGCCGCGCTCGATCCCGGTCATCTACTTCGTGATGGGCACTGTCCTGCTTGCCGGCAGCCGGTTCCTGGCGCGGCGTTTCCTGCAGCAGGCCATTGACGAGGCTTCGGCGCCCAAGCGCATCCTGATCTATGGGGCGAGCGGCGCCGGCGTGCAGCTTGCCGCGGCGCTTCGCGTCGACCCGCACAGCAAGGTGGTCGGCTTCATCGATGACGACGAGGCGCTGGTGAGCGCCGACATCTCGGGCGTCCGCGTATATCCGGTGAGCGCGCTCGGCTCGCTCATCCCCGACCTCGAGGTTCAGGAGATCATCGTCTGCTCCGACAGCGTGGCCAGTCCGGCACGCGGCGCGATGCTGCGCCAGACGGCCAAGCTGGACGTCAAGGTTAGCTTCCTGCCGACCATTGCGGCCGGCTGGGAAGGCGACCTCACGACCCGCGTGCGCGACATCGAGCTCGGCGACCTGCTCGGACGGGCAGCTGTCGCTGCTGCCCCTGCCCTCCTTGGCGGTCCCGTCAAGGACAAAACGGTGCTGGTCACCGGCGCCGGCGGATCGATCGGCTCCGAACTCTGCCGCCAGATCGTCACGCTCGGCCCCAGGCGGCTGATTCTCTTCGATGTCGACGAGTTCGCGCTATACGAGATCGAGCGAAGCCTGAAGGACCAGGAGGGCGTGGAACTCG
This sequence comes from Mesorhizobium shangrilense, assembly GCF_028826155.1. Taxonomy (NCBI): domain Bacteria; kingdom Pseudomonadati; phylum Pseudomonadota; class Alphaproteobacteria; order Hyphomicrobiales; family Phyllobacteriaceae; genus Arvimicrobium; species Arvimicrobium flavum. The sequence goes on along the minus strand of NZ_JAQGPN010000001.1, from coordinate 2,496,256 downwards.
TACCCGTGTTGGGATCGGTCACCGATGCTGGCATCGTGCGGCGCACCTTCGAGCGCCATCCGATCGACAGCGTCTTTCATGCCGCCGCCTACAAGCACGTCCCGATGGTCGAGGCGAACATGCTGTCGGGCATCGCCAACAACATCTTCGGCACCTGGACGGTTGCCGAAGCCGCCTTCGACGCCAAGGTCGAGCACTTCGTCCTGATCTCGTCGGACAAGGCGGTTCGCCCGGCGAACGTCATGGGCGCGACCAAGCGCTGGTCCGAGATCGTCGTCAGGAGCTTCGCCAACCGGCCGCGCGTGACCTCCGACAGGCACCGCTTCTGCGCGGTGCGCTTCGGCAACGTCATCGGATCCCAGGGCTCGGTCGTCCCCCTGTTCAAGGAGCAGATCGCCAGTGGCGGGCCCGTCACGCTCACTGAAGAGGGCATGACCCGCTATTTCATGTCGATCCGCGAGGCGGCGGAACTGATCATCCAGGCGGCCAGCCTCTCGCAGAACGGTGACGTTTTCCTGCTGGACATGGGGGAGCCCGTCGCCATTCGCGAACTGGCCGAGAACATGATCCGCTTCGCTGGGCTGACGCTGCGCGACGCCTCGCATCCGAATGGCGATATCGAAATCAAGGTGATCGGTTCGCGACCGGGCGAAAAGCTCTACGAGGAGCTGTTCTACGACGCCAGCTATGTCGAGCCCACGGCGCATCCGAGGATCATGCGCGGCAAGCGCCGCAACTGGAGCTACGGCGAGGTCTGCGACACCCTCACGGCCCTGCGGAAGGCCGTCGATAGCGGCGACGAAGCGTCGGCGAAGAGCCTTCTCTTTGCCGCGGTGGGGCAGGCAAAACAAACCCCGGCGGCGTGACGTCCAGCTGGCCGCCGACCGCCCCTACCCCGCCATGCCCGCGCGATAGGTAGCAAGCACTTCCTCGACCGGGCCCTGGGCGATGATGCGGCCATGCTCCAGCAGCAGCGCCTTGTCGCACATGGTCGTCACCAGCTCGTCCGAATGCGATGCGAGAACCAGGATTCCCGCGGATTCGACGAATTTCGCGATTTTTTGCCTGGCCTTCGCCATGAAGGCGGCGTCGCCCGCGCCAATGCCCTCGTCAAGCAGCAGGATGTCAGATTGGATCGCGATGGAGACCGCGAACGCCAGACGCGCCAGCATGCCGGCCGAATAGGTCCGCAAGGGCATTTCGAGGAACTGGCCGAGTTCGCTGGCCTCGGCGATCCCTTCCATGCGCGCGTCGATCTCCTTCTTGGAGAGCCCGAGGACCAGCCCGCGCAGGCGGATGTTCTCGTAGCCGGTGCTCTCCATGTTTAGGCCCAGCGCAAGATCGAAGAGCGGCGCCACCCGACCCTCGACGGTAATCGTCCCTACGGGCGGTTCGTAGATGCCGGCCAGCAGTCGCAACAGTGTCGTCTTGCCCGCCCCGTTGTGGCCGATGAGCGCGACGCGATCGCCGTGTTCGATCTCAAGCGACAGGTCGCGCAGCGCCTCCACCACGATGCCGCCGTGTTCGCGCGCCGAAATCTGGCCGCCGGTGGCAGCCGAGACGATGCGGTTCTTTATCGAACGGCCGCTTGAATTGTAGACCGGAAAACTGACCGATACGGACTCGAGCTTGATGAACGCCATCGGTCTAGATCCAATAAGCGACGCGGCTGCGATAGCGCGCGTAGAAGACCATCGTCACAGCCAGCCCGAGGACCGTGCAGGCCAGCACGACCAGCCAATTCTCGAGGGCGGCGGGCTGCGCCAGGAGCGGACGGCGGCCGATCTCGAGGAAATGGTAGAACGGATTGAAGTGCACCAGATAGGCGCGGTCCGGCAGAAGGTCGGCCGTCCAGATGACCGGGGTGAAGAAGAAGAGGATCTGCATCAGGCTCGTGACCAGCAGCGGGATGTCGCGGAACCGTGCGCAGAGAAGACCAAGCAGAAGGCACACCCAGAAGGCATTGATGCAATAGAGCACGGCTGCCGGCAGGATGTAGAGCGTGTCGAGCGTCGGCCAGATGCCGAAGAAGATGGCGACGAGGACATAGATCAGCATGTTGTGCAAAAACACGATCACGTTCCGCCACACCGTGTAGAACGCGAATATGCTGAGCGGGGCGCGGATATTGCGGATTATCGGCCCGCTGGAAATGAAGGTCATGCAGCCTTCGGTGATGAAGGCGGAGATCAGGCCCCACAGAACGATGCCGATCGCCAGGTAGGGCATGTAGGTCGAAATGTCCTGCTTGAAGATGGTCGAATAGAGGACTCCCAGCGCGCCGACCATGATGCCCATGTTGATGGTCATCCAAAGCGGACCGATGATGGAGCGCTCGTAGCGCTGGCGTGTGTCGCTCCACGCAAGATAGCTCCACAGTTCATGGCGCCGCGCGCCGTCGACGATATCCGCGATCGCATTGGAAAAATCGAAGCCTGCACCGCCAACCGTGCGGCGGCGCGGCTCGGCGGCTCGACTGTCTTGGTTGAATCGCGTCGACGACATTGCTTCACTCGAACCTTCGGTAGAGGGCGGCGGTCTTTTGCGCGGTCAGCTGCCACGTGAACTGTTTCGACCGGGCGACAAGCGCGCTTTCCTTCGAGAATTCACTATCATCCGCCGCCGCGGCCGCGAGTACCGCACGCCACGCCTCGGCGTCCTTGGGATCGATGTAGATCCCGACATCTCCGGCGACCTCGCGCATGACAGGAATGTCGGACACGATCGGCTGCAGGCCGCTGGCCATCGCCTCCGCCACCGGGATGCCGAAACCTTCGTAGAGCGTCGGGAACAGCAAGGCGCGCGCCCGTGCGTAGAGCGCATGGACGACGTCCTCGCTGGCATAGCCGGTGAAGCGGATCGATCCGTCGCGCACCAGTTCGTCCTGTCCCGGCACGTCGAGGCTGCCCCAGCCGCTGGCTCCCACGATCACCAGCGGGCAGCGCCGCCTCACCTCCGCCGGCAGGCCGACATAGGCCTCGACGAGAACCTTGTGGTTCTTGCGTGGTTCGACGGTTCCAACCGTCAGGAAATAGCTGCGCTCGGCAAGCCCCATTCTCTCGACCTGCGCAAGGGCCGCCGCGTCGGGCTTGCGGTACATGCGCTCGTTGACGCCGGGATGCGTGACGCCGATCCGATCGATCGGGTAGCCGTAGACCTCCGCGATCTCGCTGGCGCTGAAGTGGGAGAGCGTGTTGATGAAGGGATACTCGTTGACCGTGCGTAGTCGGCTGCGCAGGAAGGCGACGCGATCAGCCGGATGCGTGTGCGGCAGGCGTTCGAAGGACAGGTCGTGGATGAGCGGCAGGACCGGCGATTTCGTCTCCAGCGGGGGAACGAAGTTCAACGCATGGAACAGGTCGAACTGCTTCTCGGATTGCCGGAAGCGCTGGCCCTTGAACCATCTGTAGCCGCGCCGCACGGCATCGGATTTTCTGGCGACCGCGGCCAGTCGTCCCATCAGGCTACGTGTTTCGGCAGCCTGCTCGCCTCTGACCTCGAGCGAGGCTGCAGTCAGCGGCTGCACTGCTGCGCCGTCGAAGGAAAGGAGGTCCACGCCGCCCGCTTCGGTCAGCAGATTTCGCGCGAGGAAGAGTACGTAGTACCCGATTCCCGTCATTGGCGGCCGAATGGCCGAGGTCTCCAGGCAGACGCGCATAGTTTGGCGGCTTCGATTATCCGTGATGCAAGGGTGGAAAGACGAGGGTCTATTTCGCCCGGATGGCAGCTTGAAGGCAGGCGTTTAGCAACCGGGAAGTCCGAGATCAACGATACCAGGCGTCGCGCTCACGACAGCAATCTGTCTACGGTTTTGGCCCAGGTCAGATTCCTTTGCTTCCAGAGCGCATTGGCCGCGCCGCCAAGCTTACGCGCCGTGGCCGGATCGTTGAGCACATCGAGCCCAGCGGCGATGGCCTCGGCGTTGGGCTCGGCGACAAAGCCGGTCGACTGATGCTTGACGATCTCCAGTAGTCCGCCGGAATCGGACGTCGTGAGCACCGCCTTGCCGGCAGCGAACGCTTCCATCGTCACGTACCCGAGCGAATCCTCGTCGAACGGCAGATAGGCGCAGGCGCGCGCATTGTTGGCCAGGGAGGCGATTTCGTCACGCGAAAGCAGGCCAAGCTTGAGCACAACGCGGTCCGCGAGATCCTCCTTCTCAACCAGTTGCGTGAGTTCCCGTGTCGTTTCCTCGGATTCGGGCGGGCCGGCGACGATCAGCTTCACGCCGGTCCTGGTGTGCTTCATCGCCTCGATCAGCAGCCGCTGCCGCTTGCCGGCGGAGACGCGACCTCCGGCAAAAATATAGTCGCCGTATTCGACCGGCCGGAACAGCGCCTCGTCGTTCAGCGGCGGATAGAGCACCTCTGATTTGCGCTTGTTGTACTGGCGGAGCCGGTTCTGCGTCACCGGCGAATTGGTGAAAATGCGCTGGCAGTTGGCAAAGCAGAGATCGTCGGCGCGACGAATCGCCTCGACGATCGCCAGGCTGTCGGGGTCTTGTCCGAGTGGGCTCTGCCCGGCATCGCGCAGGTCGTAGGCCTGCCGGAACTGGTGCAGCAGCCAGAGCGTCTTGCGATGATGCGGCACCAGATAGGCTGGGAACTTGAGCGCGATCATCTTGTCGACGTTGGGGATGTGCATCGCCTGGTTGAGAAGGATCTCGTCGATCAGCCGCTCGTTCGGCACCCAGTTGAACGGGATGCGCAGAAGTTCCGCGCTGACGCCCTTCGTCCCATTGAGCGCCAGCACCAGGTTGCGCGCCAGTTCCTCGGCGCCGCCCCAGATGAACGGCACGGCGTTGTTGACGACCAGAACCTTCATGACACGATGCTCTCGACGACGTGGCTCCAGTCGATCTTCATCTCGCGCAACCGGTCATGGCTCGAGGCGCCCATGCGGGCCGCCAGCGCCCGGTCGGCATAGAGACGGTCCATGGCGTCGGCCACGCCCTGCGGCGTCGGGTCTGCGACAAATCCGTTGCGCCCGTCTTCGACGAATTCGAGCACGCCGCCCGCGTCCGCGGTGGTCAGCACTGCCTTGCGCGAATGGGCGGCCTCCAGGCTCGGATAGCCGTAGGAATCCTCGTCGATCGGCAGGTAGGCGGCGGCCAACGCCGGCGCGAGCTTTTCCGCCTTCTCTTCCTCGGAGATCCACCGGTTCTCGAAGACGATGCGATCCGCCGCCCCGCTGTCACTGATCAGCTTCTGGATCTCCGCGTCATAGGCGGGGTTCGAGCTCAGCCCGCACAGCCTCAACCGCACCGGGGTCGTCGTGTGGCGCATGGCTTCGATCAGCAGCGCCTGCCGCTTGTGCTGCTCCACGCGGCACACAACAACGATCTCGTCGCCATAGGCGTCGTGGCGGAAGCGCTCTGGCTGGAATACCGGCGGATAAAGGGGCGTCGCACGGATTCCGTTGAACTTTTCGAGGCGGTCGGCAACCACCTGCGAGTTGGTGAACACCTTCTTCGCCTCGAGGATGGTGGCGGTGTCGATATCGACCAGCGCATCCCGCACCGCGCGGCCCTTGGCGTCATTGGTAAAGCCTCGGTGCACGGTTCCGGCGAGGTCGTAGAAAGACCTGATGTGATGGATGAACCAGACGATCTTGCGCGGATGCCGCAGCACATGCGCCGGCGGCCGGAAGGTCACCAGCAGGTCGGAGTGTTCCTCCAGGCTCATCAGCCGGTAGGCCAGCATCTGCTCCAGGATCTCGTCCTGGTGCTCGATGAAAGGCAGGTAGAAGCGCTCGACCTGATGGCCGTGCTCGATCAGGTGGCGCTCCAGCCACTCGACGATGAATCGCGCACCGCCATTGACGAACGGCACGAAGGAGGAAGCAAGGACGATACGCAAATCAGTCGATCACTGCCCGCCGCAGCGCATCGACCACCCGGTCGATGTCGCGCTCGGTCATGCGCCCATGCGTCGGCAGGTTGATGCCCCGTGCAGAAAGATGCTCGGCGATGGGATAGGTCCGATCCTCCTGATAGGGCGGCATGTGGTGCATCGGATAGAAGACGGGCCGCGTCTCGATGTTCTCCTTGTCCAGCGCCGCCATCACCGCATCCCGCGACTTGGCCACGCTGTCCTTCAGCGTGATCACGTACATCCAGTGCGAATGCGTCGCCCAGTTGGCGGTCACCGGCAATTCGATGAAGTCCGCCAGCGCGCTCAGCTTGGCGTTATAGGCCGACGCCACCTGTGCACGGCGCGAAAGGTGCTGGTCGACGCGCTCCATCTGGGCCAGGCCGATCGCCGCCGCGACATTGGTCATGCGGTAGTTGTAGCCGACGACGTTGAACCAGTAGCGCCGGTTCGGGTCCATGCCCTGCCCCTTGAAGAGGCGCAGCTTCGCCGCGAGTTCGTCGTCGTCCGTCGTCACCATCCCGCCTTCGCCGGTGGTGATGATCTTGTTGCCGAAGAAACTGAACGTGGCGCAATGGCCAAGGCCGCCTACCCGCTTGTCCTTGTAGCTCGCGCCGATGGCCTCTGCGGCGTCCTCGACGAGGAACAGGCCATGCTTGTCCGCGATTTCGCGCAACGGATCCATGTCGACCGGGTGACCGTAGAGGTGGACCGGAATGATGGCCTTGGTCTTCGGCGTCACCGCGGCGGCAACCTTGGCCGGATCCATGTTCATCGTCTGCCGGTCGCTGTCGACCAGCACCGGCACGGCATTGCAGTAGCGCACGCAGTTGGCCGAGGCGATGTAGGTCAGCGTCGGCACGATGACCTCGTCGCCCGCCTCGATGCCCAGCGCCACCAGCGCCAGATGCAGCGCGGTCGTGCCGTTGTTGACCGCGATCGCGTGCTTCACGCCGCAGAATTCGGCGAAAGCGCTCTCGAATGCGCTGATGAAGCGGCCGTTGGACGAGATCCACTCCGTCTCGATGCATTCAGCGACATACTCCGCCTCGCGACCGTCGAGCACGGGCGCGGCGACAGGAATGCGCGCGGAGAGCAGCTGCTCCTGCTCCTGCTTGGTCTCGGGCTCTCCGAGTGGCTTGGCTGCCATGACTACCTGCTCCTACGAAACGACCCGCGCCGGAACGCCATACGCCTTGGCGTTGGGCGGAATATCACATACGACGCACGAACCCGCCCCGATTATGGCATGGGCGCCAATCGAGACATCCGGCAAGACGGACGCACCGACGCCGACGAGCACCTGCGGGCCTATCTTGACCTTGCCTGCCAGCGCGCTTCGGGGTGCAATATGTGCACCAACTCCGACATGCGTGTCATGGTCCACGACGGCAGTCGTGTTGACGATGGCGAAATCCCCGATCGTCGCCTCTGCGTTGATGACCGCCCCCGCGACGATGAGCACGCCGCTGCCCACCGACGCGGTCTTCGAGACATAGGCGAACGGGCTGACCGCGTTGGCGATCTCCAGACCGTTCTGCCGGGCCTCGCCGCCGAGCCTCACGCGAATCTTGTTGCTGCCGACGGCGGGAAACACATGCGTCACGCCGCGTTCGCGCAGTGTCGCCATGACGTCGTCGTTTCCCAGTCGGGGCAGTCCGAGCACTTCCTCCCCGGCGGCCTCGCCGTCGAGGAAACCGACAATCTCGTAGCGGCCTTCGTCGCGGATCGTCTCCATCGCGACCTTGGCGTGTCCGCCTCCGCCCAGCACGACGAGTTTAGGTTTCATCGCCGCCCCTCAGATCCTGTGCGGACTCTGTCGGTCGCTCAGCCGCATGCCGTCGATGGCGGCGGCCAGGCGATCGACCGCCCCGCTTGAAGGAGGCATTCCCAGCCGACTCAGGCGTTGCGCCAGCCGATCGCCGAGCTCCAGATATGGGCCGAGCCGGGCCTGGTCGCGCACCACGCTCTCCAGGCGATCGACATAAGCGCTGACCGAAAACGCTTCCGCGGCGAAGGCGCGCGCGCTCTCGCCCATGCGCTGTCGCGCCTGCGGGTCAGACGCCAGGCGCTCGAGCGCGTTCTTCAGATCCGCCGCGCCGACCTGCTCGGGCACCTTGACGACATGCTGGCTCGGCAGCTCCGCATAGAACCCGGCGTCCGCGACAATTGTAGGTCGGCCGCTCAGCATGCCTTCGATGGCCGAGGCGGAAGCGCCTTCCAGCACCGGCCGCCTCAGGCAGCACATGATGTCGGCGTCGCCCAGCACCTGCAGAAGTTCGTCCTCGCTGACGCTTCCAAGCGCCTCGAACTGCACGCCCTGCTCGCGGGCCTTTCCCTCGAGTTGGCTACGTGTAGCGTCGTCGATGGGGCCCGCCACCACGTAGCGCACCTTCTCGCGCAGCGCCGCCGACTGTCCGATCGCATCGATCACCACGTCGACGCACTTGTTGGGATTGACCACGCCCACCGTCACCACGGTCAATCGGTCCTTGCCCTGCGCGGGCGGCGGCACTTCGCGTCCCGGCCACGGCAGGTTGGCGACGTCCACGGTCCCCGCACAGGAGGCGCGGAGCCGCGGCACGTAGAAGTTTGCGTGGGCGATCGCGCCGGCGCACCGCATCGCCACCCATTCGGTCATGGGCACGGCGCTCGCCAGTTCGGAAACGTCCATCGCGCCGCCAACGGCGCGCAGGGCCGCATCCGCAGCGCCCGGCCCATAGGCGGCGACGATTTCCCGAGATGATTGCGGTCCGGAAAGCTTCAACGAGTGCCGCCAACCGTTGAACAGGTTGAACAGGTAGAAATCGTGAAAGATGCCGATGGCAGTCGGCCTGCGCAGATACTCGAAGATCCCGCCGTGGAAACTGAAATTGTCGCCGACGTTCAGGAAGACAACGTCATAGTTCTTCTCGGCTTCCAGGAACGACACCTCGAAGGACGTCGTCACCTTGTGCTCGGTGGGCCAGTGCGGGCTGTCGACAGTCTCGCGCGACTCGGACCTGATGATGTCCACCCGATGCCCGCGCGCCGCCAGCTCGTCGCACACGATGGCGCTGACGCGTCCGATCGCCGAATTCTGCGCGAGCGGGGTGACCCAGCCTATCCTCACGCGAGAAGCCTCTTTTCCGTTGCGCTTCCAGGCCGCACGAAGACAACGTTGGCGGACTCGATCGCTTCCAGCTTTTCGATCTCGGCCGGCTTGCAGACGCCTGTAGGCTCCTCGATGACGAACGGCTTGAGGCCGTGCGCCTCGAACGCGCCGAACCAGTCGGCCGAAGTGACGCCTACCCGCCGCAGGTGCGAAATGCCGAACTCGGCGATCACCGCGATATTGGGATTGGACGAGAGTATGCGCTGCATCCCCCTCACCACGTCCATCTCGGCGCCCTCGACGTCGATCTTGACGACATCGACCCTCGCGTCGGCCGGGATCGCGTCGTCAAGGCGCACGACATCGACTTTCTGCAGGTGGCCCGCCTCCTGGTCCGGCAGGGCGAAGAGAGAGCTGTGCCCGGGAATCCTGGATACGTTGAAGGAAAGCGTCCCCGGCTCGGCGCTGACCGCCTGGCGCGACAGCTTCACCTGCGCGAAGCCATTCATGGAGATGGTACGCTCGAGCAGGTCCGCCATCCGCTTCTCTGGCTCGAAGCTGAAAACCTTGCCGCTGGGACCCACGGCCCGGGCGCAGGCCATGGTCAGGAGTCCGATATTGGCGCCGATGTCGACGGCGGTGTCGCCCGGCTGCAGCAGCCGTTTCAGGCAGGCGCGCGTGCCGGGCTCGAGTCCTCCCGTCGTCGCGTCTGCGAGCATCAGCAGGAAGGCGGGCTCGTCCTTCGGGACGAGCACGTAGCCGTCGCCAAGTCGGACCGCGTAGGCGTCGTCGAGCGAGACGAGCGGCCGCATCTTGACTTCAATCTCGTCCATGCGCGCGCCGAACATGCGCGTCAGGTTGTCGAGCCGGGCCATCAGCGCCTGCTGCGCGATCTCGTTGTGCTCGATGCGCTGCTGGACGTGCTCCACGCGCTGGTCGACTTCCATCATCGAGACCCTGACGGGCGCGTTCAGGAAGCGCCTCACGGCGTCGGCCGGGCCACGCAGCAGCGATTTCGCTTTGGCTCGCAGTCGAGACAATTTCGGTTCCCCCGCATAAGCAATGGTGGCGGCGCCAGTGCGCTCGGCAGCGAGCGCACTCATCTGGTTCCGGATGCGCAGGTCTAGTCTTGCCGGCCTGATGGCGGCAGGAACTCCTGGGCCGGGCACGACTTGCGCTGGATTGTTCGAGCCAGACATCAGGAGACGCGCTCCGCCTGGCTCGTCGCAAGCCTCTCGCGCCAGTAGTCCAGCACGTCCTTCAGCGTCTCCTCGATCGGGATCGACGGCTCCCAGCCCAGCACCGCCTTGGCGCGCTGCGCGTCGCCCAGTGTGCGCTTGATATCGTTCGCGCGCACGCGGGCAGCGTCAACCTCGATGTCGATCCTCACCTTGGCCAGCGAGCGCAGGCGCTCGGCGATTTCGCCGATCTTGATGGATCGGCCCGATGCGATGTTGAGGACATCCGCCCCCTGCCCGTCCGGCAGCATCACCGCACTGGCATAGGCGCTCGCCACGTCGCGGACATCGAGAATGTCGCGGCTGACATCGGTGTTGCCGACATAGAGCACCGGCGCCGCCATGCGACGCTCGATCTTGGCGATCTGGCTGGCCAGCGAGGCCACAACAAACACGTCGCTTTGGCCCGGCCCCGTGTGGTTGAAGGGGCGGATCCTCATCGCGCGCAATCCCTCATGGGCCATCTTGCCGACAAGCAGATCCGCCGCGCTCTTGGTCACGGCATACATGTTGAGCGGCTCCAGAGCCGCTGTCTCGTCAAGCGCCCCGGCGGCACGGCCAAAGCTGCCACCGTACACCTCGGAGCTGCTGATATGGATGAAGCGCGCTGTGGGCGCGCTTGCGAGCACCGCGTCGGCGAGGTTCATCGTTCCGAACAGATTGACGTCCCAGGCCCGGCGCGGATCGAGCATCGCCTCGCGCGGCGCGGAAATCGCGGCCAGATGCACGACGGCCGTCGGCTTTGCAGCGGCGCACGCGGCGAAAACCGTGTCGCGATCGGTGAGATCCACGGCAACCGGCTCGACGCGCGCATCGACTGCTGCCCCGCCCTCGTCGTGCGTACGCCAGCCGATGATCTCCATCGAAGCGTCGCGCTTCAGCAGCTCGGCGATCAGCCAGCGGCCAACGAAGCCGAACGCACCCGTCACGAGGACCCGTCGAGGACTCATATGCTCCCGGCCGCGCATCTGGTCCGCCATTCTGGGTTCCGTCAGTCCCTGCGCGAAAGGCGTTTCAGGTCGGCTTCGATCATCTCGCGGATCATGTCCTGCCAGGTCACCTGCGGTTCCCAGCCGAGCTTCTCGCGGGCTTTGGAAGGATCGCCGAGCAGCACATCCACTTCCGCCGGGCGGAACAGCGTGGGATCGATGACGAGGTGGTCATCCATCGACAGACCGACCGTGTCGAACGCCACGCGGCACATCTCGCGTACCGACGTGGTGACGCCGGTTGCGATGACATAGTCATCGGGCTGGTCCTGCTGCAGCATCATCCACATCGCCTTGACATAGTCGCGCGCATGGCCCCAGTCGCGCTTGGCGTCGATGTTGCCGAGCCGCAGTTCCTTTGCGAGGCCGAGCTTGATGCGGGCGACGGCGTCGGTGACCTTGCGGGTCACGAACTCGATGCCGCGCAGCGGGGACTCGTGGTTGAAAAGGATGCCGCTCGAGGCGTGCAGGTTGAAGCTTTCGCGATAGTTGACCGTCAGCCAGTGACCGTAGACCTTCGCCACCGCGTAAGGCGAGCGCGGATAGAACGGAGTCTTCTCGCTCTGCACCTGTTCCTGGATCAGCCCGAACATCTCCGACGACGACGCCTGGTAGAAACGGGCCTCCGGGGCTTCGATGCGCACCGCTTCGAGCATGTTGGCGACGCCGATGCCGGTCACCATACCGGTGAGAATCGGCTGCTGCCAGGACGTGCGCACGAAGGATTGCGCGGCAAGATTATAGACTTCGTCCGGCTTGATCTCGCGCACGGCGCGGATAAGACCCGACAGTTCAAGCAGATTTCCGTCGACGATCTTCACGTCGTCGGCCACACCCAGCCAATGCAGGCGGTTGTCCCTCACATCGACAGTGCTCGAACGGCGCACGAGGCCGTAGACCTCGTAGCCCTTGTTCAGCAACAACTGCGAAAGATAGGCGCCGTCTTGGCCCATTACGCCGGTGATCAAGGCTTTGCGCATGGAACGTCTTTTCTAATGAGTTGCGGGAAGCGCGACTGCGGGTTGCCGTAGCTGCTGCCTCAACGTGAGATGGCCGACTTCTAGTTCAATTGCCTGGCATTCGCAAACCCGGTCCGGCTTATTTGTGGCAAAAGCCGTCCTGCGGGAAAGGCGAAGAACGTCAGAGCGGATTGCCCGTATTTCGGATCCGCGTCTGACCGCCTTTTCCGGCATGCCTGCCGCTGCGGGCGAGCGCACTTTCATAGACTTTCAGTGTCGACACGCGCATTTGCTCCAGGGTGAATACACCAAGAGCACGCTGCCGCGCCGCCTCGCCCATGGTCGTCGCCAGGGCTGTGTCGCCGAGCAGCAGGTTCAGGCGCTCGGCCAATTCTGCCGAATTGCCGGGCGTGACCGTGAAGCCGGTCACGCCGTCCTGGTTCGCGTAGTCGACGCCGGTGTTCAGCTTCGTGCTGACGACCGGCCTACCGCTCGCCATCGCCTCCACCTGAACGATGCCGAACGCCTCGGCCACCGTCACGGAGGGAAGACAGAAGACGTCGCAGGCCTGATAGTAAGCCGATAGCTGCCCCGGCGGCACCATGCCGACGAAATGCACGCGTCCAGACACGCTGAGTGAAGCAGCCAGCGCCCTCAGCTCTCCTGTCAGCGGCCCCTCGCCACCCAACACCAGATGCGCGTCGCCGCGTATGTCCGCCATCGCGCGGATGAGAACGTCGAAACCCTTGTAGCTGACATGCCGCCCGAGTGAGAAGATGAGCGGAGCGCCGAACTTGGCCCGGATTTCCGCCGCCTCAGGCGCGGGGATCGTGAAGGGCGTAAGATCAAAGCCGTAGGGCACGACCTTTATGTGCGACTGGTCGGCCAGTTGGGACAGGATCGGCGAGCCGTCGCGATGGCGCGGCGTTGGCGCGATGATGGCGCCGGCTCGCTTGGCGGCAGCCTTCAGGAATGGACGATAGAACGGCAGGACGTAGCGCTGACGGACGATGTCTGCGTGCCAGCTAATGACGCGGGGGATCGATGCGGGGATCGCCATGGAGGCGATGTGCGTCATCGGATCGGGAAAATGCAGATGGACCAGGTCGAACGAACCGGTCCGTCCGAGACGCCAGGCCTCGCTGATCAGGCCCGGCGAGAGGGCCACGGTTCCGTCGATGTCCATGCCGCGCTTCCGCAGGACCGGAAAGCCGTGAAGAACCTCGCGCGTTTCGCTCCAGTCCCGTGTGGGCACCAGATGGACGTAGTCCACCGCTCCACGCATCGCGTGGAACAGGTGCTCGACGTGACTTTGGATGCCGCCCGGCTTCTCGTCCAGAAACCGGCCGAATACGAGGACCCTCAACATATCGCCGCCGCCCCAGGCCGATACTAAAACACCAGATTGCCGTCTTCCTCGCGAAGGAAGTCGAGATTGAGCTCCTTCTTCCGGCTCTGAGCACGGCTTGTTGCGAGATAGGACAATCGGCTCAATATCTCGAGACGCGACACCGACAGCATCTGGGCGTAGGCGAGACCCAGCGCCCCGAGCCTGCGCAGCTTCAGGAACGCTTTGTCGGACACTGCTGAAAGCGCCTGTTCGTCGACGCGCAGCATCCCGCCAATCGTACGATCCGACCCAGATTGGTCGCGCACCCTGATTGGCCAAGGCGCGAGAACGCCCGCCTCGATCAGCGCCGCCCCCGCAGCGAGCGCCTGCTGCCGGCTGGCCTCGAACGTGTTGAGGAAGGAGACGATCTGCTGGACCTGCGCGGAGAGTTCGCCGGACTCCTCATAGATGGGCTGGTCGCCTTGGGCCAGATGGTCGCCTTCGCTTGCGATACAAAGCACATGCTCGTCGCGACCTTCAACACGGCCGAGGCGGAACGGGAAAGTGCGGAACGCGGCGGGAATATAGGCGCCCAGCCAGCGTCCATCTTCATCGACAAAGCTGTTCCTGCCCGGCCGGGCGGAAAGGACAGCCACCAGCTGGGTATGCTCCCCGCTCCTTGCAAACGCCAAGGGCATGTTCACCGCCGCTATCGCGGCTTCCACCGCGACGATCGGGACGGCCGCCTCGCTACCTGCAAAAGCGTAGTCCGCCGGTTTCCGCCAAGTCTGTGATCCGTGTTTGGCCCTGTCGAGTGGGATGAATGTCGTCATTGGTCATGCTTTTCGATGGAGGCCACCTCTTACGCAACGTCGCTCCAAAAGGGAACCGGCCTGAACAGTAAACATCAAACTCCGCCCGATCGCATGTTCGTCGCAGCCGGGACGCAATCCGACTTCATCTCGCTCGAGCCTAGCAGCTGGACCGAAATCCCTGTTATCGGCTCCATTCGACATCCGCCTGCGACGGCGACCAAGCATCGCAGCGCCAATTGTGTCAATTCGAACTCGGCGATGGCTTGGTTGACATGAAGCTGACCACTCGGGCGAAATCATGTCGTCTGAAAATTCGGGTCGGCGGCACGGCGCTGTCCGAGGCGCGTGACAGGCCGGTCAATGCAAAACAGCAGCAACGAGGGTCAGGAACATGACATCAGTCGCCATTACCGGTTGCCGCGGCTTCATTGGCTCCGCGTTGACTGCCTCCATGGAGAAGCGGGGCTTCAGCGTGGTCCCCGTAGGGCGGCAGCTGCTCGCGGCGGAACGCCGGACAGAGCTTGCCCGCGCCATCGAGAACAGCAGCGCCGTCATTCACTGCGCCGGCCTCACCCCGCGTCGGGGCCAGCGCCTCACCGAGGCCGATTTCGACCTCGCCAATCATCAGTTCACGAAGAACCTCGCAGCGGCCGCAGCAGCCGCATCCGTTCCACGGCTGGTTTTCGTATCATCGATCGCGGTCATCGGATCGAGGACGGGCATGCTGACGCCGACGATGCCTCCCCATCCGTCCACTGCATATGGCCGCTCGAAGGCGAACGCCGAGCGAGCTCTCCTCTCCATCAGCGACATCCAGTCGATCATCCTGCGGCCGCCTCTTGTGTATGGGCCGGGCGCCAAGGGCGATCTTGGCATGCTCGTCAGATTGTGCGCCTCGCCTCTCCCGCTTCCCTTCGGCTCCGTCGAAAACCGGCGATCGATGGTGGCCATCACGAACCTTGTCGACGCGCTCTGTTTCCTGGCCGCGACGGATGCCGTCGGAAGTGGCTCCCAGATACACCACGTGAGCGATGCCGATCCGATGTCGCTCCGACAAATCGTGTCGACCCTTCGCGCCGGCCTGGGACGCCCCGCCAATCTGATGCGGGTCTCGCCATCGCTGCTCGCTTTGCTGTTGCGCGGCCTTGGCCTGGGCAGCGTCGCCGAAAAGCTGCTTGGAGATCTGCTGGTCGACAGTTCCAGCCTGGCGGCAACGGGGTGGCGGCCGCCGGTCGGCCCTGAGAGCGACCTCAAGGATATGGCGCACGCCCATCTTGCAGGCCGGTCAGACTAGTTTAGCCAAGACACCTTGCACCGTCCGGCGTTCCGGGCAGGACCAAGTGTCCTGCCGGCGCATCGCCAAGACGATCCGGCTCCATCAGCCGAGCGTGAAGATCCCGTCGTCGGGGGTCGGGATGATGGCCGTCACAACGCTGTCGGGAACGGCCGGCAGCGGCGGCGTCTCCACGACGGGCGTCTGCGTCTCGATCACAGGCGCCGGCGGCTCGGGCGGAATCTCATACAGAACCGCCATGCCCGGCCCCTGGATGATACCCAAGCCTCCGACGGTTGGAACCACGGGTTCCTCGACCACGACCACCGGTGGCTCCATGGGCACGGGCGTCGGCCCACCCGAGGTTCCCACGTCCTTCGGCGGCTCCGCCTGGTGGACCGGCTCCGGAAACAGGCTGACGGGCGTGGTGACGGCGCTCGCCACCTTCACGACGCCCTTGTCGACGTCGATGGCAGGAGCAGCGAGGCTGACCTGCTGGCTGGCTCCGGTGTCATCCGCCGCCGGCTTCGCCGCCGCCTTTGCTGCCTCGGCGATCACGACGGAGGACGAGCCCGCTCCACCAGCGGAGGGGGCCTGCCCCTCGTCATGCACGACATCGCTTTCCTGTTTGGCGATAGCCATCGTCGCGGTCGCCGGAGCGGCTGTCGCGCCAGACACGATGTTCGATGCAAAACTGGCGAACATGTCCTTCAGCAACGAGGCGGCATCTGCATGCGTCTCTGCGCTTCCGTCGACAAGCTTGCCGTCGGACGTGGCAAGCTCGGCGTCACTCGCGAGCGCGCCATCGACCACTCCGGAAGACCCGACATTGCCTTCGAACCTCGGCAATTCGTCATGACTTCTGCTGTCGAACAGGATTCCGTCCAGGAAAGCCAGTTCTTCCGCCTTGTCGTTGCTCGTCGTCACCTCGTCCGAGTGCGTGTGATGCAGAACCGCAATGATGGCCATCGCGGAAACCAATGCAGCCGAATAGACGTCAGACAGCAGCCCATGGCTCTGCGCCCCGCGCGCCTCCGACTGGCGAAGCGGGTTCTCGACCTGGTCGTCTGACCGGATCGGGGCGCTCTTGTAGAAGAGCGCGGCGACGGCTGCGATAAGCAGGGTGGATGGGTGAATGTAGAGCTCAGTGCTCGGTCGCCGCTGCTGCGGCAGAAGAACGGGGTTCTCCCGCGCCAGTTCGCTCAGGATTTCTCCGAACGATCTTCTCCACAGCGGTGTCGGCATGGAAGGGCTGGCGACGAGGTAGAGCCCGTCGAGGCGCGCGATGTGAAGGAAAACCTCGCCCGAGTCCTGGCGACAGAAGACGAACCAGGGATCGCCCTCGTCGGTCAGGCCACGTTCGGTGTCGACGAAGATCCCCGCCTGCCGCAAGGCCGACTCGACGCGGTAGAACTGCGCGAGTTCCGCGTTGTCCCAGTCCCGCACATAGTGCCTGGCCTTGAAGAAGCTCACAACATTATGAGCAATGGCAGTCATATCGTAGCAGCCTCCTCCGCACCGATCAGCTGCACCTAGAAATCATTATGGACCCGAAGCAGCCCCGGCTCAATCGTCCGAACGCTCGTCCCCGAAAAGAAGATCATAGGTAACAGGATCGTAAAATCCCATCAACTTCTTAACAAAAGGACGCACGGGTACGTCAAGGGCTTTTGCCCAATCCGCGTACCGATCCGGCGGGATTCTTCCACGTCCGTTCTCCAGCTGCGAGATGAAGGTATAGTATTCGGCGCCCACACGCATCGCCAGGTCGCGCTGGGTCATGTTTTTTGATTCACGCAGTTCCTTCAGCCAGCGACCTGCGTCCTGCCGCAACTGCTGAACGTGCGGCTCGTTAAGCTTCTGCGGATTCGTATACACGGCACTTGCACCACGCTTTGAGGCCCTGATGCGCGAACGTGGGATCCTGCATCCCACGTTCCGCCTCATGATGCGAGTATAGCAAATATAACAGTCGCAAACAACACAGAATCGCGAAGCAATCTGACGCGACGGAACGTTCGCATTCGCGCTGTGCTTATTTTATTCCTCGCGCATGCTCGTGCGCAACCGCTCGAGCATCGGATCGATCAGATACTGGAGGACGGTTCGCTCTCCAGTGGGCATGATGACCTCGGCCGGAAGACCTGCCGTGAGATGCTCCTGCACGCTGTCGACCTCGTCGTCTTCGACCTGGACGAGCGCGAGGAAATACGCCTGGCCGCTCTGCTCGTCCACAAACCGGTCGTTCGAGACCGAGCGCACCTTGCCGTAGATGAGCGGGAAGTCGGTGGCCTTGAATGAGGGAAAGCGGACTTCCGCCTGCATGTCCACCCTGACCGATTCCTTGTCGAGCGGCGACACGCGAGCCTGAATGATCAACGGTTCATCGACCGGCACCAGATCGAGAAGCGGCTGGCCGGACTGGATGACCGCGCCACGGGTAAAGACCTTGAGATTCTGCACATAGCCGCCGAGTGGCGCCTTCACGACGAGCCGATCGAACACGTCATTGGCGACGACGAAGCGCTGGCGCAGATCCGATATCTTCTGCCTCGCCTCCAGGATCTGCGCGTTCACATCCTCGAGGAACTGCTTCTCGAGCTGCTGGATCTGGAGCTTGGTCTCGCCGATCGAGCCCTCCGCCTTCGCCGTGTCGGCCACGGAACGCCCCACGACTCCCTCGAGCCGCGCCTTCTCACGCTCCAGCGCCAGCACCTGGCTCTTGGCGATCAGCTTCTTCTTGTAGAGCTGCTGCTTGGAATCAAGTTCGTCATCGATCGCCTCCAGCTGGCGCCGCGTTGCCGCCGCTTCCTGCCCGAGGCCGCCGATCTCGGTGTTCAGCTGCTCGATCCGCGAGGTGAGGATCGCCATCTGGCCGGCCAAAGCGTCGCGGCGCTGGTTGAACTGCTTCTCCTGGTCGATGATGGACGCCGCGGTCACCGGCTGGTCCTGGCGGGTCAGCAGTTCTTCGGGGAAATCGATCGCGTCGGCATGATCGCGCTCCGCGACCAGCCTGGCCTCGAGCGCCAGCGCCGAATCCAGCTGGGCGCGGACCATCGACACATTGGCGCGCGCCTCCGTGGTGTCCAGCTCGAAAAGCACGGCGTCCGGCTTGACGAAGTCGCCCTCCTTGACGCGAATCTCACGCACGATTCCGCCTTCGTAGTGCTGGACGGTCTTGCGGTTCGATTCGATAGAGATCACGCCGGGCGCGATGACCGCACTGTCAACGCGGGCGAACGCGCTCCATCCTCCGCCGACCACGAAGGCCAGAACGATCGCTGTATAGCCGAACGCTGCCGGACCGAACCAGTTCTTGTTCGCGACGGGAACGACGCTCTTGGCCTGAGGTATCTGATCGCTCATGACATTCTACGCCTGACCTGCTGTCATTGCGCCGCCCGTTGGCGGCTCCGGCTGGTTCAACTGCGCCACCCGCGGCCCCATCAGCTTGCCCAGCACCGACTGGCGGTCGCCCAGATGCTGGACCTGGCCGTTCATGAGAACCAGGATCTTGTCGGCGATGCCGAGCACGTTCGTCTTGTGGGTGACAAGAATGATGGTCGAGCCGCGTTCCTTCGCGATCTTGATGCCATTGATCAATGCCGCTTCGCCTTCGGCGTCGAGATTGGAGTTCGGCTCATCGAGGACGATCAGCGCCGGCTGATTGTAGAAGGCGCGCGCCAATCCGATGCGCTGCCGCTGACCGCCGGACAACCCGGCGCCCTGGTCGCCGATCCGGGTGTTGTAGCCTTCCGGCAGCGACTGGATCATTTCGTGCACGCCCGCCAGGCGGGCGGCGTCGATGATCTTCGAGCTGTCGCCGTCGAGGAAACGCGCGATGTTCTCGGCGATCGTTCCGCTGAAAAGTTCGATGTCCTGCGGCAGGTAGCCGACGTGCTGGCCAAGCTGCTCGGGCGACCAGTGCTGCAACTCCGAGCCATCGAGGCGAACGGCGCCCGACACAGTCGGCCAGACACCCACGAGCGTGCGGGCAAGCGTCGACTTTCCGGCCGCGCTGGGTCCGATGACGCCGAGCACGTCCCCCGGCTTGAGAGCAAATGTCACACCCCGCAGGCTCGGCATCCGCGTGCCGGGCGGGCATGCGAGCACGTTCTCGACCGAGACGACGCCCTGCGGCGTCGGCAGTGTCACGCGCTCCTGGTCGCTCGGCAGGTTCTCCAGCAGCGCCAGGATTCGCGTCCGGGCCGCCCGCGCCGCGGCAAAACCGCGCCAGTTGGCGACCGCCGCTTCGACCGGCGCAAGCGCGCGGCCCATGATGATCGATGCCGCGATCATGGCCCCGGGAGTGGCAGAACCTTCGATGACGAGATACGCGCCAACGCCAAGGATGCAGATCTGCAGGAAGGAGCGCACGAACTTCGTGCCCGCAATAAAGTTTCCGCCCCGGTCGCTGGCCTTGGACTGCCAGCCGATCACCGCGTCGTGCTGTTTGCGCCAGCGGCTGCGCAGTGCGTTGACCATGCCCATCGCGTGCAGCACCTCGACGTTCCGGAACACCGCCGACGCCCAGTTGTTGGCGACCACGGAGTTCTGCGAGGCTTCCTTGAGCTGCGAGCGGGTGAGGAACTCGTTGCCGAGTGCGAGCGCGAAGATGATGATGGCGCCGGCCAGCGCTACGTAGCCGAAAAAGGGGTGGAGGATGAAGCAGCCGGC
The DNA here is from genome assembly GCF_028826155.1 of Mesorhizobium shangrilense. NCBI lineage: Bacteria > Pseudomonadati > Pseudomonadota > Alphaproteobacteria > Hyphomicrobiales > Phyllobacteriaceae > Arvimicrobium > Arvimicrobium flavum. The sequence continues at coordinate 2,476,011 of NZ_JAQGPN010000001.1, read as the reverse complement.
GACGAAGATCGGCACCCAGGGCGCGTCGCAGAAGGAAACCAAGCCGCTGCCGGTGAGGAACTCGCGCACGCTGTCGAGGTCGCGCAGCGCCTGAGCCCCTCCCGCGTTGGGCGAACGAAGGCTGCCTTTCGCGACCGCCGCGAAAAGCCGGTCCTTGGCGATGCCGTCGAAAATGGCGCCGACGCGGTTCAGGACGCCGGAGCGCGCGCGCTCCAGCACAGCGAAGACGACAAGCAGGAACGCCGCGATCAGGGTGATCATGACCAGCGTCGTCTCGTTCCGGCTCGTGATGACCCGGTCGTAGACCTGGAGCATGTAGAGCGGACCGACGAACGCCAGCAGATTGATAAAAAAGCTGAAAACCAGGGCGGTGATGAATCCGCCGCGCCCTTCACGGAACGCCTGCGAAAGGAGATTGTCCGCTTTGCTCACGTTGCGCTGCCTACCTTTGTCCTGAGCGTGAACCTCCCTCGCGGTTCACGCGCCCATATAGTGCGAAGATGATACTACTGCAACCGGCCGGAACCTTGCCCACGAATTTCCGGTGTGCGCAATCTACGAAGCACGTCTTGCCAGCCGGCCGCGGGAACGCCGACGAGCACGTCGCGCCCGTTCTGCCGACCCGCAGCCACCTGGATGCCGATCATGTCTCCGGTGGAGATCTGGATGAGCGGTGCTCCGGACATGCCCCTCTCCGCTTTGCACTCGCCCATGAGCATAGCACCGACGAGACGCGTCCGGCAGGGGCTTGAAGTCGACAGGGCATATTTTCGATGCGAGGCATAGCCCATGACCTCGCTGACCGTTTCAGCGGCCGCGCCAACGACCGCCGCCTCCAGGGGCGAAGTTTGTGGCGGCAACCTGTCGGTGAGCACGAGCAGCGCCCAATCGTCGGCCGGGTTCCTGGTCGGCTCGCCGGCATTGTAACCGGGACTGACCATGTAATGGGCCACACGCGCATGATGGTCATAGGCGCCGAGGTGATATCCCGGCAGGAAGTGCAGCGAATCCGCGCGCAACCAGCGCCTGGAGCGGGGGTCGATCAGGCAATGAGCGGCGGTGACGACGATGTTGTCGGCAATCAACGCTCCCGTGCAGTACGCGCCGTTGCCTGCATTGACCCGGCCTATCGCCGCCGCGGGTCCGCCCTCGGCAGCCGTGGCCGGCGAGGCCGCTTGAACGCCAAGCGCGAGGGCGAATGCCAGCCCGGCGGTCGTTGCGATGCGTCGTGCCATGGCTGTGTCGTTACATTCCCCGATAAAGGCTTGGCGCCGGACGCATGTTTCTGCGGGCGTTCTTCAATTGGAGGCTTCGCATGGGGATTACAACTGGAGACTGGGGCTCAATTGGGTCGCCGGTCGAGATTTCCGCGGCTGCGCGACGCCTGGCCTGCCAGTTCCCGCCCTGCCTGCGTACACATTCCACGGCACGGCAAGTTGCGCTAGCCTCTCCCGGCCGAAGGGAGAGTCGGTCGCGCCGCCATGCGCCATCATGCGTGCGGCGCCAACGGGGAGACCTGACATGAGGAGAGCCGACCAGCTGAGCCTGGACGAGATAGATACCCTCTACCGTTCCGTGCTCGCGCGTCCGATCGACGCCCAAGCCCGCACCTACTATGGAGATCGGGCAGGCTCCCCAGCCACCCGCCGGGAAATCCTTCACGCGCTCGCCGGCAGTCCCGAGTTCGCAGCGCTGCCTGAGGACGCGCGGGTGGCGGCACGCGGCCGCCATCCCGAGATCGCCGAATTCGAACGGCACGGCGCCATCCACTGGTTTCACTCGATGGAGTTCCCGGACGGCGGCCGCACGAGCGGCATCAAGCCCCTCGCCACCCTGAAGCGCGAGGCTGAGGCGATCTTCAGGCACGGCGTCGGCGGCAAGAGCGTCCTCGACATCGGCGCCTGGGACGGCTTCTTCTCCTTCGAGGCGGAACGGCGCGGCGCGAGCCGCGTGCTGTCGACGGACTGGTTTTGCTGGGGCGGGCCCGGCTGGGGAACGAAGGCCGGCTACGACCACGCGCACAGACGCCTCTCGTCGCGCTGCGAATCGCTCGAGGTCGATCTGTTCGGCCTCAACCCGCAGGCGCACGGAACCTTCGACGTCGTCCTCTTTCTGGGCGTGCTCTATCACCTGAAGGATCCGCTGGGCGGTCTTGAGTGGGCAGCCGCCATGTCGCACGACAGGATCGTCGTGGAAACCGCCACCAGCCTCAATCGCCAAAAGGCGCCGGCGATGCGGTTTCTTCCGTCGGGGTCGCTCAACGGCGATCCCACCAATTTCTTCGCGCCCAACGTCGCCTGCATCGTCGCCATGCTGCGGGATGCGGGCTTTGCGCGATTCGAAGCCCTGCGCAATCCGGTGATTCCGATGCTGAGGGGCGCTGTTGCGGACCTGCGCGGCGGCAATTCCCGTCACGTGGTGATCGCCTGGAGATAGCGTCTTTCCCCGGCTTTCCAGGCGGCGGCCCCCGCCTGACCCGACAATATTGCCGCACCAGTGCACAACCTCTGCGATTTCCTGCGCGAAGGTCTAGACAGCACCGGCGAGCATGGGTATATGCCCGCCCATCGCCGCTCGGCGACAGTGGGTGTGTAGCTCAGTTGGTAGAGCAGCTGACTCTTAATCAGCGGGTCCACAGTTCGATCCTGTGCACACCCACCAAATTTCCCTGATTTTCCAGATAGATATGGACGGGAACGGGCCTTTGGCTCGGGCGCAGCGTCTCTTGCCTATGTCCGCGATGGCGGTGGGAGCCGCCGAACACCGAGACGCAATGTCCCGCCTTCACAGTTCCGGTCGTTTGTGGTGCTGGAAACACGGTCGCATGTATGTCCGCAAGCCCGCCGCTCGGCCTTTGCGGCACTTTGGGAGTTCACTTGACGACCGAAAACTCGAATTGTTCCCAGCGGTAGACGGCCTTGTATTCCTCGTCGCGCCCGGGCGTCTTGAACACGTTGCGAAAAATCGCTCCGCAGCTCGTCAGTTCTCCGGGGAATGACTTGCATATGAAGTCGTCCTGCACCCATGTTGTTCCAAAGCGGGTCTTGGCACCGACAGTCTCTTTAAGGGCGCCGTCGGCCGAGATCGTGGCCTGCATAGGCAAGAATTGGTTAAGCGCCGACTTCCCCCGCATCTCGTAGCCGAACAGAAGTGATCTGATTGCCGCCCCCGTAAGCCGATCGCTCGATTTCATGCCCGCCGCTGCCAAGGCGGGCAGATCGGGCACGCCTGCCCTGGTCAAGCCGGCCAAAAGGCGTTCGATATCGGTCGTATTCTTGAACACCATGTAGTCTTGGGTGATCAACTGGCTCGGCTCGTATTCCATTCTCCGCGCAACAACCTTCCTGAACGTCTCCAGGGCGACCGCGGCCCGGTCGGTGCGCCCCAGATGCCCAAGGGCCGAAATAAGGACTTGCAGGGCATAAAATTTCACCCGTGGATCGGGTGATTCCAAGTCCATCTTTTCGATAGTGCGAACGGCGCCTTCGAAATTCTCCTGGCTGAACTCGGCCAGTCCGGCCTGGTAGAGCCTGTAGTCCATCCACGAGTTCGGATCGACGCGCGCGGCCGCCTCCAAATAGGTCAGCGCTTCTTTTGGCCTGCCGTTGAAGTTGAGGGCGTTGGCTAGGTTGAGATAGTTCCAGGGATCGCTGGGATCGAGTGCCACCGATTTCAGAAGCACGCTGACAGCTTCGTCCGAATTGTGCTCACGGACCATTAACTCGGCGACGAGCTGATAGTAGCTCGTGGAAGGATGCTTCGACGACGCCTCGAGCGTTTCATGGATCTTGCCGTAGGCCTCGGCCCACGAAAGCCCCATAACCACCGCACGCGTAATATCGGCATTCCAATAGGCCCAGGCGAGCTGTGCGTGGGCCGCGCCGAAATCCGGATCGATCTGCACCGCTCGCTGAAAATACTTCACAGCATGTGCAAATTCCTGGGGGGTGTTGATACGGTTATAGATGTCCATTCCCTTGAGATAGACGTCATAAGCCTCGGGATTGTTCGTGCCTCCCGCACGGGCCGCCGGCGCGCCGCGCACAAGGCGAAGCTCGAGCGCGCCCGCGATGCTGCTGACAACCCTGTCCTGCAGCGCGAATACGTCCGCCCACCGGCCGTCGAAACGCTCCGCCCAGAGATGCCCCAACGTCAAGCTGTCGATCAGTTGCGCATTGATGCGCATGTCGTCGCCGACGCGGCGAATCGAGCCCTCTAGCAGGTACCGGACGCCCAACGCCGCTGCGATCTCCTCCGGCTTCGGGTTCTTGTCCTTGTAGGCGAAGGCCGCGTTGTGGGAGACGACGAAAACACCCGGTAAGCGCGCCAGTTCGGTCGTCAGGTCCTCGGTGAAGCCGTTGGCGAGATATTCCTGTTCTTTGTCGTCGCTGAGATTCTCGAAGGGCAGGACGGCAAGAGACGGCCGCATGTCGCCCGCCTGAACGGCGGGCCTCTCCCACGGCTGCCACCATGCTGCGGCAAGGCCGAGAGCCAGGACGAGAACAGCCGCGGCGGCGGGAAAGCGCCAGGCGCGCGGTTGGCGGCGGACATGGAGGGTCTTGCCCGCGACCGCGGGATTTAGCAGTACACGATACGCCTGAACCGGTTCGGCGATATTCTTAATCCTCTGTTCGCCCATTGCCTCAAAGGCGAACGCCAGCTTCCTCTCTACCTCCTTGGCCACTTTTCCCGAGACGCAGATGCCGCCCGGTTCCGCCAGTTGCTGAAGTCTGGCCGCGATATTGACCCCTTCGCCATACCGGTCGTTACCTTCGACGATCATCTCGCCGAGGTTGATACCGATCCGCACCAGGATCTGTTCCGTTTCGGAAAGCGAGGCGTTGCGCTCCGACAGGCCGCGCTGCAGTGACACTGCGCATTCGACGGCATCGACGACACTGCCGAATTCCGCCAGCATCCCGTCGCCCATCAGCTTGAAGATCTGGCCGTGGTGGCGTGCAATTTCGGGTTCGAACAGTTCCTTGCGCCCGGCACGAAGGCGCTCGAACGTACCGGCCTCGTCGCGCTCCATCAGCGTCGAATAGCCAACTACGTCTGCGGCTAGAATCGCGGAAAGCTTGCGGTCCATGGCGGCCTGGCCTCGGCCGATCATAGTATTGGTCGTTCTGGAAGGAAACCGACCTCACCAGCAGTCAGCAAATCTCTTCTTTCCGCGTGTTTCATCGACGGCTGATACGGCGAGGTCTGACCAATGTCGTAGTCACCACATTCGAGACATTCGAGCTCGCCTGCCGAAATGGCTCATTTTGGGTGCGAGTTTCGCTTTTCACGCCGGGCACGGCAACAATCGCAAAGGGATCGCAAGCGGAAATTCACCCTTCGTCTTGTCCCGCGCGGCTCCCTCGTACTTGGCGGCATTAGCCCTCGCGCGCCCCGTCGCAACCGCCACGCGCCCTGACCTGTGGCGGTTGAGTTCGTCCGCCCTCTGGCGGTCGAACTCATCGTTGAAGTGCCGCGCGAGCGCGCCGGTCAGGGCTGGGACCGGCGGATGACAACAATTGTCACGGCGCATTTCCGACCACGCCACGTTTTCCAGAAGCGCCGACGCTCCCCGTTGGCCTTCCACGCTCCCCGCGGAACAACCATCGCGTTCATGCGTTCGGTCAAGTGTTCAAAACGGAGGTTGCCCGATGAGAAATTTGATAGTTGCTGCCGTAGTCGCCCTCACGGTCGCTGGCTGCAGCCAGACCGAGAGGGGCGCTGCCATCGGCGGTCTTGGCGGCGCGGCGGTTGGCGCAGCGGTCGCCGGTGACGCGGCCGAAGGCGCCGTCGTAGGCGGCCTGATCGGCGCAACCGCAGGCGCTCTGATCGGCAACGCCAACGAGCCCGGCAAGTGCTATTACCGCGGCCGCGACGGTCGCCGCTACATCGCCAACTGCTGATCGGCGACCAAGCAAACACGGATTGCGCACCCGCATACGCGGCGGGCCGCGAAAAGCGCGACCTTGTGCGGCCTTGGCAAACCCAAGGCCACACAAGGTCGATCTTCGCGAACCCGGCGCGATGCGACATCGTCCTCACCCGACCAACCCGACCGGGAACCGCTTCGTTCCGTGAGCCGAAGCGATACCCCGAAAAGCCATATTTCCTGAGCATTCCTGTTTGCGGCTGCACCGGGAGATGATTGAATGGCTTTCAAGTGGGGTCCAACCCTCGTTGCGGGCACGTCCGGCGGCGTGGTGACCTGGAGTCTCGCCCTCACCGCCGGGCAGTTCTATTCCTTCGACGCTGCGATCGGCTTCGACCAGTACCAGCAGATGATCCGGAACGCGTTTGCCCAATGGGAAGCGGTTGCGGACATCGATTTCGTCGAGGTCGCCGATTCCCCTGCCGTCGGCATTCGCTTCGGCTGGGACACCATTGACGGCGTCGGCGGCGCCGTCGCCGAGGCGCAGGTGCACTATTCGATGATCGGGACGACGCTGCTGAGCGCCAGCGCCGAGATCCGGTTCGACTCTGCCGAATTCTGGTATCCGCAGCAGGCCTCGGCCGCTCAACAGTTTTATGCGGTCGCCCTGCACGAGATCGGTCACGCGATCGGCCTCGGCCACAGCAACAACCCCGATTCCATCATGTATCCGGTCGCCCTGGCGAGTGCGCTATCGGCCGAAGATATCGCTCTTGCCCAACAGCTCTACGGGCCGGCGGATGGTCTGGGTCCCTGGAAGGCGCCGGACATCGAGGTGGTGGCAGCGACCTACCAGTTCTTCACCGGAGCGGCGCCAGGCGAGGCCGGCTTCCGCTATCTGATCGATTCGCCGGGGAACGCCAGCGATCTCAACGACGCCTACTATGCGGTCTTCAACCAGGAGAACCGCTTCATCAACTTCGCCAACAATCTCGGCGCGTTCGGGGTCGGCGCGGACGCCTTCGACGCCGCCTATGGTGGGCTGAGCTTCAACCAGGCGGTGGCCGAGGCCTATGACGAGATCGTCGGCATCGCCGCGGCCGAGGCGGCCGGCATCGACGTCGCCGCCGCACTCGCCTTCTTCCAGGGTTCCATCGGCTTCTACACGGCGGTGGCGCTGGAGCGGGTGACGCCGTCCGGCGTCCCGCTCGACGAGGCGACCAAGCTCGTCATGATCGGCTCGGTGCTCCACGAATCCATGAAGGCCGACGTCGGCCTCTATGCCGGGGCCGTCAACGATTTCGTGGCGGCCTACCAGGCCGGCCAGCCAGTCCCCTACGGTGCCGACCTCATCGGCCTCATCGCATGATCGGCCAGGTCATCGAAGGATGACGCCTTCGGCCACCTTCACGGCGTAGCCCCCGATCCGCGCTGCAGACAGCGCGCCGTTCCCGACGTCGAGTTCGAGCCTGATGTTGGATGGCCGGCCCATCTCGAGGCCCTGCTCGATCCAGCATTCGGTCGTGCCATCGACCGGCTGGTCGAAATGCACGATCGCGCCTGCCAGGGCCGCCGCGGCCGACCCCGTCGCAGGGTCTTCCCGCGTGCCCAGGTGGCCGGCGAACATGCGCGCGTGGAACGTGCTCAGGTGCTGCTCGGTCTCGCGGCAGTAGACGTAGGCGGCCGGCGTCGCCGCGTCGCCGCGCGTCCCCACCATCTCCGTCCACAGGCGTGTGTCGAGCCTCGCGCGCGCCGCCGCGTCGAGATTGCGCACCGGCACGCACACATAGGGCACGCCCGCGCTCCACGCGCTGACCACGTGGTTCTCGAATCCGACGTCCTGCGGGTCGAGACCGAGGGCTGCCGCCGCCCCCTCGCGGCTGATCTCGAAAGGCGCCTGTGCCGGCAGACGGGCAAGGCCGAACTCGGCGAACGCCCCGTGCGCCTCGCGCGTGACCAGACAGCGGATCGGGCCGATCTTCTCCTCCAGCACAAGCAGGACCGCGCCGTCGTCGCCCACTTCAGCCGATGCGCCCAGATCAGCGAGCGCGATCGCGGTTCCGGCGGTCGGATGGCCGGCGAAGGGCAGTTCATGGGCCGGCGTGAAGATACGAATCGGCGTACGCGCGCCGCCGGGCGGGGCAAGCACGAAAACCGTCTCAGAAAGGTTGAACTCCTGCGCGATCTCCTGCATCGCGTGATCGTCGAGCCCGACCGAGTCGAGCACGATGGCGAGGGGATTGCCGGCGAACGCCCGATCGGTGAACACGTCGTAGACTAGATATTTGCGCTTCGACATCGTCGGGGTCCCGAACTCTCGCGAACATGGCGGAAAATTAATTTGCAATCGGATGTTCCCGACCTGATCTTTCCTCTGTCGGGACATCGCGCACCATAGGGGTTCGCTATCGACCAGCTTGTCAATCGGCCACAGCCGGAAACTGTTCCGCCGATGGAAATCGCGCTGGGGCTGGACGCCGCCGGCGTCAGTCGCCGCAGACGCAGGCGCCTCCTGACCGTGCTGTTGGCAATCGCGATTGCCGCCGGCGGCGCATTCGCCGCATGGTACTGGCTGTCCCGCCCGTCCGCCCGTCTCGTGTTCCAGACCGCGCCGGCCGCGACGGGCAACCTCACCGTCGAGGTCACCGCCACCGGCAACCTCCAGCCCCTCATCCAGGTCGACATCTCCAGCGAACTGTCCGGTGTCGTCCGCTCCGTGCTGGTCAATGACAACCAGCAGGTGAAGAAGGGTGACGTCCTGGCTGTGCTCGACACGACCCGCCTCGCCGCGCAGGTCGAAGGCGCGATCGCATCGGCGGCCTCGGCGCGCGCCCAGGTTAAGCAGGCCAAGGCCACGCTGAAGGAGACCGAGCAGGTCCTGCTCCGCATCCAGCAGCTCGTTACGCGCGGCACGGCGACCGATCAGGCGGCGGAAACGGCGCTCGCGGCGCGTGATCGCGCCGCAGCGTCGGTTGATGTCGCCGAAGCCAACGTGCAGATCGCCGAGGCGCAGTTGAAGCTGCAGGAGGCCGATCTCGCCAAGAGCAGCATCTATGCGCCGATCGACGGCGTCGTGCTCAAGCGCGACGTCGATCCAGGGCAGACGGTCGCCTCGTCGCTGCAGGCGCCGGTTCTCTTCGTGATCGCAGCTGATCTCCGCCGGATGGAGCTGAAGGCGGCGATCGATGAGGCCGACATCGGCATGGTCGCGCCGGGCCAGTCGGCGAAATTCACGGTCGATGCGTTTTCCGGGCGCACCTTCGACGCCGATATCCGCGACATCGCCTTCGCTTCCGTCACCACGGACGGGGTCGTCACCTACGACGCCAGGCTCGACGTCGACAACGAGGAGCTGCTGCTCAGGCCCGGCATGACTGCGACGGTGGACGTCGTCACGCGCGAGGCGAAGGACGTCATCACCGTGCCGTCCGCGGCGTTCCGCTTCCGGCCGCCGGTCGCGGACGAGCGCGGCGGCTGGAGCCTGACCAACCTCTTCATGCCGCGCATGCCGCGAGGCGCACGCCCCCCGCAGCGCACCGCCCCGGCCGACGGATCGCGAACCATCTACCTGCTGGAGGACGGCCGGCCGAAGTCCGTGCGCGTGAAGACGGGTTCGACGGACGGCGAGCGCACCGAGATCGTTTCCGGTCTTGAGGAAGGTGCGCCGGTCATCGTCGGCTTCAGCGAGGCGCCGGGTTGATCTCCTTGACGCCGCCCCTCATCGCCTTCGACAAGGTCTGGAAGACCTACGGCCATGGCGAGGCGCAGGTGCATGCACTGGCCGGCGTCGACCTGTCGATCCGCCGCGGAGAATTCGTCGCCATCATGGGACCGTCCGGCTCCGGCAAGTCCACGGCGATGAACATCATCGGCTGCCTCGATACGCCGACATCCGGCCGTTATGGCTTCGACACCGTCGACGCCGGACGTCTCGACCGGGACCGTCGCGCCGCGCTGCGCAACCTCTACATCGGTTTCGTATTTCAGGGCTACAATCTCTTGCCGCGCACCACCGCGGTGGAAAATGTCGAGCTCCCGCTCATCTATCGCGGCGTCCCCTCCTCCGAGCGCCGCGAACTGGCGCTGAAGGCTCTGCGCGAGGTCGGGCTCGGCGGCCGTGAACGCCACACGCCGGCCGAGTTGTCCGGCGGACAGCAGCAGCGCGTCGCCATCGCCCGCGCCATCGTCAGCCGCCCTACCCTCCTGGTCGCCGACGAGCCGACGGGCAATCTCGACACCGCCCGCAGCCACGAGATCATGCAACTGCTGACCGGCCTCAACCGGCAACTCGGCCTCACCGTCGTGATGGTCACGCACGAGGCGGATATTGCCGCCTACGCCCAGCGCACCGTCGCCTTCCTCGATGGGCGGGTGGCCTCCGACACACTCAACCTGGAAGCGGCGTGATGCTCCTGGAGACCATCCGCCTCGCCCTCCGCTCCGTACGCCGCAACGCGCTCCGCTCGTTTCTCACGCTTCTCGGCATCGTCATCGGCGTCGCCGCGGTCATCGCCATGATCACCATCGGCAGCGGCACGACCGAGAAGGTGAAGGGCGACATTTCCAAGCTCGGCAGCAACCTGCTGGTGGTGCGCGCCGGCCGGCCGCCGGTTCCGGGGTCGGGGCCGACCGCTCCCGTCCGGCCGCTCGAGGACAGGGATGTCGAGGCGCTGGTCGCACGGGTCGCCGGCGTGCGCGCGGCCTCCCCTGTCTCTCAGAAGACAGTCAGGGTGGTCTACGGCACGGAGAGCCTCACGGTTTCGGTCACCGGTACCGACAGCGCCTATCTGGAAGCGCGCAACTGGAAGGTGGTCTCCGGACGCGCCTTCACCGACTCCGAGGTCCGCGCCGGCGTCGCCAGTTGCCTTCTCGGCGAAACCGTGCGCCGGCAGTTCTTCGGCGTCGGCGACCCGGAAGGCTCGACGATCCGGGTGGGCCGCATGAGCTGCAAGGTCATCGGCCTGCTCGAATCCAAGGGTTTTTCGGGCTTCGGCCAGGATCAGGACAATGTCGTGCTGATGCCGCTCAAGACCTTCCAGCGGCGCATCACCGGCAAGCGCGACATCGAGACCATTTACGTGGCGGCCGAGGACAGTACGCCGACTTCCGTGCTGCAGACCCGCGTCGAGGACATGTTGCGCGAGACGCACCGCATCCCGCCCGATCGCGAGGACGACTTTTCGGTGCGCGACATGACGCAGATCGCCGACGCCATGGCCAGCGCGACGACGACCATGACCGGCATGCTCGGTGCGCTTGCGGGCGTGAGCCTGCTGGTCGGCGGCATCGGCATCATGAACATCATGCTGGTGTCGGTGACGGAGCGGACCCGCGAGATCGGCATCCGGCTGGCGATCGGCGCCCATGAGCGGCACATCCTGGTCCAGTTCCTGGTGGAAGCAACGGTTCTCTCGCTGCTCGGCGGCCTGATCGGCATTGCGATCGGCCTGGCGCTCGCCGCGGCCGCGTCGATTGCGCTCGACATCCCCTTCGCGCCGAGCCTGCCGGTCATCCTGATGGCCGTCGGCTTCTCGGGCCTCATCGGCATGGTGTTCGGCTTCTTCCCCGCACTGCGCGGCGCCCGCCTCGACCCGATCGAGGCGCTGCGGCACGAGTAAGGCCTAATCGTCCTGCCGGAAATGCCAGCGGACGATTTCCGCCATGTGCGGCTTGACGCCGTCGGGCAGGTTTTCGGCCGAGCAGATCAGCACCGGGCCGTCGATCTCGGGCTCGACTTCCGACGCCACGAACGCTTCGATACGGCGGGCAATGACGTCCGCCGGTTCATCGAGGTAGTAGCGCCGCACGATGACGCTACCGCTTTCGAGCGAATAGAGGTGGTAGGCCGGATCTCGCCTCAGGCGGGAAATGTCCAGCCCGGTTTCCTCCCTCACCTCACGGATCATGTTGGCGTCGACATCGACCATGCCGCCGGGGAAATCTACGGGCTCGAACGAGCCGGCTGCGAAGTAGACCATGCCGGCGTTGGCCGTCTGAGCCCCCATCCGGATGGCGATGAGCTGGTTGTCGCTGGAAACCAGGGCGGCGTGCGCATAGGCGTGTTCGGCGGCGCCGCTGCGGTCATGGTCGCGCCAGAACATGAAGGTCGAAAAGCCGATCTCGTGGCATTTACCGACCACCTTCCCGCCGCGATAGGAGAGTTCCGACAACAGCACCACCCGGCCGTCGAATAGGGCTGGATTCTGTGCGGAGATGCGCCGCCAGTTGTCGGCGATCTCCTGGCGATGCTGGAGCTCGAAGGGATGCGGATCGGGCTGCAGCTTCACCTCGACCGCCGTGACCGGAACGATGACGCCGCGCGGGATATCGAAAGCCACCATGTCGACTCAGACGATGTCCAGAGTGATCGCCACCGGACAATGGTCCGATGCCTTGGGCCGGTCCCAGCCGGTGCGCGGGTATCGCTCGACCTCCTGTCCGGGTGGAAAGGGCGTCCGGTAGGGCTGGCCCCTGCGGATGATGTCCGGCATGGCGCCTGAGTTTGCCTGCGCCAGCGCCGGTGACAGCAGGATGTAATCCAACTGGCAAAGATGCCGCTCCCTCGGGCCGCGGGTATGGTAGAGCGTCCAGCGGTCGAGTTCCGGCCGTCGCTCCACGACATTCTCGCAGAATCCGTCGGCCAACAGCACGTCGAGCGCCGACTGATGTTCCTTCACCGGCTCGAACTCGAACCCGGCGTGCGCGTTGCCGGTGATCAACACCCGCTCGCGATAGTCGTTCATATCGCCGCAGATCACCCAGCGCTTGTTCTTGGCGTGCTCCCTGCCGAAGCGCTCCTCGATGATGCGCCGCGTCGCCTTTGCCTCGGCCTGGCGAAGCGGCATCGACGCCTCCCGTCCGGGCAGATTGTTGCGCGGGCCGCCCATGGATTTCAGGTGCAGCGTGTAGATGGTGAGCGGCACGCCGCCGACCGTGACGTCGATCTCGAGGCAGTCGCGCCGAAAGATGCGCTCGAATGGCTCGATCCCGACCTGCGTCAGCTCCGGCGTATGCAGGCCGAATTCGTCGAACGTCACCGAAGCATGGCTCGTCATGCGCACGAACTCGATCGGCTGGCCGTGCGCGGTTTCCGTCCGCATCATGACGGCGACATCTATGCCGCGCGAGTCGTTGCCCGCAGTCGTGTACTTCTGGCGATAGCCCTCGCCGATCATCTTGAAGAGATAGCCATATTCGAAGGCCTTCAGCGCCTCGATGTCGTCCACCTCCTGCAGGCAGATGATGTCCGCCCGCGCCTCGGCGATCGCCAGCGCCGACATCTGCCGCGTATCGTCAGTATGCGCGATGGCGCGAGCCTTCTCGAGCTGCCGGTACTCCGCCTCATCCTTGATCTCGAACAGCGCCAGCGAGCGGTCCTCGTTGAGCTGGTTTCGAAATCCGGAGAAATCGAACCGACGCATCAGGTTTTCGACGTTGAAAGTGGCGAGGCGAAGCGACATCGTTCGAGCATTGCCCGCTGACGGCCGCAAAGACAAGACGCTCTCATCGACCCCGACTGGGCCAGAAGCTTCGCGAGCGTTCCCATCTTGGGATTTGTCTCGCGCCGCGCTATGTTTGGCGGATGCGCAGCCATCCGCAGATCCATTTGCCGAAGGCGATCGCTCTGCTCGCGACGATCGTCGCGCTGCCCGCGCATGCGCTGACGGTTCCCTCGCTGCCTGCCGACGCCATTCCGGCGTCCGATATCGTCCAAGTGCAGGACCTGTGCGGCACCATCGGCAATTGCGGGATCGGCATGGGCGGCGTCAACACGCTCCCGCGCAACACCATTGTACCGGACATCGGGCGTTTCGATCCGGGACACGACAATCGATTCGGCCGCTATCGCTACGAGCCCCCTGACCAGCAACTCGACCTCAGCGTGCCCAGGATGAGAGGCTCGCCTCCGGCGCGCGTCGTGGTCCCGAGGTACACGGGCACCCGAACCAACTTCCGCGTGAAGGATCTGTCGGCGGACCATGTCGATTGGTGCTACGCCAAGTACAAGAGCTACCGCGCCAAGGACAACAGCTACCAGCCTGCGTCGGGACCGCGAAAAGTCTGCGTGTCGCCGTTCAGCTGAGCAATTGGCTGATGGCCTCCGCCGCTAACCGGCGGAAAACCGGATTCCGATGGCGTTGTGTGTCCGCCACCGCACATGCGCGGTCCGCGGCGCTTCCCCATCAAGTTTCAGGCTGAAGCGCGACGGCAGCGCGAAGGTTTCCCCCACGCTGAGCCTGGCTCCGCCATCCGACAGATTGCGCACGACGCATTCGAAGCTGCTGAAACCGCGATTGAATGACAGGATCGCGCCCTTGAGCGCGCGGCGGCGCACTTCGGTGCGCCGCTCCGGGAGATCGGCCCTATCTCCCTCGCAGCCAGTTCCCTTAACGATGTTCATCGACCACCTCCAAATGGCATCCGTGCACCCGAAGCAAGGTCCGCGCCAACATACTGCTCCAGAATGGGACAACCCGTTCGATTTCTCGGTGTTCGGGGCTCTGGCTCGATTAGGGTAGCCGCTGTGAAGGCGGACGAGCACTCGCAATCAGGTTGAAGGATTTGCTGCCAAATGGCCGAAGCGACGACGAAAAAGTAATCCGACCGCCGGGAGTTGAAAGGCCATGCGCGGGCGAAAGAAATGGAGGAAACGTCTCAAATCGTCGGGAATTGGGCGTCGTAGCACCCTGCCGGCAGATTGCCGGCAGGGTAGTATTGAGACGGACTTCTTAGTTCTTGGCCTTGTCGACCAGCTTGTTCTTGGCGATCCACGGCATCATGCCGCGCAGTTTTTCGCCGACTTCCTCGATCTGGTGCGAGTCGTTCATGCGGCGGATGCCCTTGAAGCGCGCTGCGCCCGAACGGTACTCCTGCATCCACTCCGAGGTGAACTTGCCGGTCTGGATGTCCTTCAGGACGCGCTTCATCTCGGCCTTGGTCTCTTCCGTGATGATACGCGGGCCCGACACGTACTCGCCCCACTCGGCGGTGTTCGAGATCGAGTAGTTCATGTTGGCGATGCCGCCCTCGTAGATCAGGTCGACGATCAGCTTCACTTCGTGCAGGCACTCGAAATAGGCCATTTCCGGCGCATAGCCGGCCTCAACCAGCGTCTCGAAGCCGGCGCGGATCAGTTCGACGAGGCCGCCGCACAGAACGACCTGCTCACCGAACAGGTCGGTCTCGCACTCTTCCTTGAAGTTGGTCTCGATGATGCCCGAGCGGCCGCCGCCCACGCCGCAGGCGTAGGAAAGGCCGAGGTCGAGCGCATTGCCCGAGGCGTCCTGATGGACGGCGACGAGGCACGGCACGCCGCCGCCCTTCTGGTACTCGCCGCGCACCGTGTGGCCAGGGCCCTTCGGCGCAACCATCAGCACGTCAACGGTCTTCTTCGGCTCGATCAGGCCGAAATGCACGTTGAGGCCGTGGGCGAAGGCGATCGCCGCGCCGTCGCGGATGTTGTCGGCGATCTCGTTCTTGTAGATATCGGCCTGCAGCTCGTCCGGAGCCGCCATCATGATCAGGTCCGCCCACTTGGCGACCTCGGCCACGGTCATCACCTTGAGCCCGTCGGCCTCGACCTTCTTGGCGGTCGCCGAGCCGGCCTTCAGGCCGATGGCGATCTCCTTGGCGCCCGAATCCTTCAGGTTGAGCGCATGCGCCCTGCCCTGCGAGCCGTAGCCGACGATGGCAACCTTCTTGCCCTTGATCAGGTTGAGATCGGCGTCGCGATCGTAATAAACACGCATTGTCAGACGTTTCCTTACTTGAGTTGAATCATCATGTGAGGCGGATTCTCGGCTCGGCGCTCGCCGCTCCGAAAATGGTGAGGAACTGTGTGGTCGCGAGCGAGGCGTCGCGTTCGATCTCCGCCTTGCTCATCTCGATCATGTCGCCGAGCAGCAGTCGGATCTGCACATCGCGCCCGACGAGGCCGAAGAAGGTGCGGAAGGCGGTCTCTGTGTCGTCGAAGGCGATGAGACCGGCATCGCGCCCGTCCTCCAGCAGCGGCTTGATGCGCTCACCGATCGCGAAGCGGCCGTTGGCGAGCAAGATCCTGCCGAGGCTGCTGTCCTTGGACGCCTGGCTCACGGCGACACGGTTGAGTGCGATGGAGGTTCGGCTCGAGATGACGCTCAGCCAGTTGGCGGCGAAGCGTTCGAGACTCTCGCGCAGCGAAGCCGCGTCGCGCTTCTGGCGGTCGTAGTTGCCGGCGCGAACCTTCGACGCCTGCCAGCGCACGGTCGCGGTCAGCAAGCCGTCCCGGTCGCCGAACCACTTGTACAGCGTTTCCTTTGAACAGTTGGCGCGGCGGGCGACGGCGGTCATGGTGAGCCCCTCGCCCTTCTCGGCCATGAGCTCGAGCACGGCGTCGAGCACCGCCTCCTGGCGGGGCGTCAGGGCAGTCTCCTCCAGAGGCCTACTCTCGTTCAACGGCGAACCTCGCGCATGCGAACCGTACCGTACGTTACGGTTCGGTTTATGCGTTGGTGCCGCCGCGAATGCAAGCGCAATCTTCTCCTTGGCATTGACCGTCGGTCCCAGAGGCACGTCAGGTCACGAACTTCCGCGTGATGTCGTCGACCTTGGCGCAGCCCGCGAGCTTCATCGCCAGCTGGAGCTCCGCGGTCAGGGTCTGAAGCATTGAGGTCACGCCAGGCGCTCCGCCGAGGGCGAGGCTGTAGAGCGTCGGCCGTCCGACCGCGACCGCCCGGGCGCCGAGCGCGAGCGCCTTGAACACATGCACGCCGCGACGCACGCCGCCGTCAAGGAACACGGGAATGTCGGGGCCCACTGCATCGACGATCCCCGGCAGGGCAACAATTGCCGCGGGCACGGTATCGAGCTGCCGCCCGCCATGGTTGGACACCTCGATGGCGGCCGCGCCATGGGCAATGCACTCCTTGGCGTTCTCCGCCGTGAGCGGCCCCTTCACGACTACCGGCAATCCGGACTCCTTTGCGATGAAGTCGATGTCGCTGAAGGTGAGATCGCGCTTAAAGATCTGGAAGAGCTCGGCCAGGCTTACGCCCGTCGGGGCATTGGGAATGTTGGGAAACGGAAGCGAAGCGGGAAACGCAAACCCGTTGCGCCGGTCGGCCTCGCGGTTTCCCGCCCATTCCAGGTCGACGGTGAAGACGATCGCCGTGCAGCCGGTCGACTTGGCTCTTTGCATGAGCTCGCGGTTCACGCCGGCATCCTTGGTATAGTAGAGCTGGAACCATTTTGGGCCGGGATCCGCCTTCGCAATCTCCTCCAGCGGCGTGTTGGCAAGCGTCTGCGCACAGAACAGCGCCCCCGCATCGCCCGCTCCCTTGGAGCTCCCCTTCTCCGCGCTGGCGTGGGCAAGCCCATGCGCGGCCATCGGCGGCACGAATATGGGGATGCCCACTTTCGAGCCCAGAAGCTCCGTCTGGGTGTCTGGGGTTTCCACGCCTGCGAGGTAGCGCGGCAGGATCTGCCAATCGTCGAAGGCGCGGACATTTTCCTTGAGCGTCCACTGGTCCCCCGCCCCGCCGGAGATGTAGCCGAACGGCCCCCTCGGGATAAGCTTTTCAGCTTCTGCCTCGAGGTCGAAGAGATTGATGATGTCGAGCGACCGCTCCGCCGTTCCCGCGACATAGGGCGCGGCGGCGATGTCTCCCTGCTGGGAGGCGGCGGGCGCCGTATTCTGGGCGACCGCCACTCCGCCTCGTCCTGCCACGGTCACTGCGGCCGCAGCACCGAAACCACCGATCAGGAAATCGCGCCGGGATGTCATGTCGAGCTCCTTGCATGAAGCCCCCGCCGCCCCGTTCGCAGCTGCTCAACACTATTCAAGAAGCAGGATTGCGTCGATAGGTTGGTGGTTGTGATGCACGCCGGATCTGCTTCGCGAGCGGTATCTGCGACTGTAGCTCGCCCCCGCCCGCACAGCACCGCAGTCGTTGGTCGGCGAGTTTCGCGCTGGACGAGCGCTGCGAGCTGAAAATGTGGTCGAGGCCGACCGAGGACGAACCTTTGCGCCTCGGTGCATCCGGCGTCTTTCAGCCAGTGCCGTAGTCGTCCATAACAAGGACGACGCCCAGCCGGTTCCATTTATTCCCAGCACCCGGTCACGCGGGCGCGCGTTGCCAATGTTCAATATGCCGGCGCAGCCCTCAGATCGCCACCTGGGTGCCGACCTCGACCACCCGTCCGGTCGGAATCTGGAAATACTCGGTCGCGTCGGCCGCGGTGCGGGCAAGCCCGATGAAAAGCTTGTCCTGCCAGACCGGCATGCCCGAGTTTGGCGACGCCTTCAGCGAACGCCGCGACAGGAAGAACGACGTGGTCATGATGTCGAACTTCCATCCCATCTTGCGGCAGATCGCCAGCGCCTTCGGGATGTTCGGGTGCTCCATATAGCCGAAGGTCAGCCGCACCCGCATGAAGAGATCGTTGATCCTCTCCATGCTGACGCGCTCGCTTTCAGGCACTGTCGGCTGCTGCGCCGTCACCACCGAAAGGACGACGTTCTGTTGGTGCAGAACCTTGTAGTGCTTGAGGCTGTGCATGAGCGCGGTCGGCGCGCTGAGTGGATCGCTGGTGAGGAAAACCGCGGTTCCCTCTACCAGTTGGGGCGTCTTGCTGACCAGGTTGTTGGCGAGGAAGTCGAGCGGGACTTCGTTCTTGCGCGTCTTCTCGAAAAGGAAGTTCGTGCCCCGCACCCAGGTGAACATGATGACGCCCATCATTCCGGCCACGCAGATCGAGACCCAGCCGCCGTCGAGCACCTTCGCCGCATTGGCGAGGAAGAAGCCGATATCGAGGATGCCGAAGGCGATCGTCAGCGCAACTGCCGCTGCGAGCGGCCACTTCCAGCGATGCCGCATGACCACGAACAAGAGGATCGTGGTCATCAGCATCTCGCCGGTGACTGAAATGCCATAGGCAGACGCCAGTCCGCTCGACTCGCCGAAGCCGACAACCAGAAGCATGACGCCCAGCGCGAGCAGAAGATTGACCCGCGGCAGGTAGATCTGGCCGGACTGGGTCTGCGACGTATGCTGGATTTCGAAGCGCGGCAGCAGGTTGAGCTGCACCGCCTGGCGGGTCAGCGAATACGCGCCGGTGATGACCGCCTGACTGGCGATGACGGTGGCGGCGGTCGCAAGGAGCACGACCGGCAGCAGCCCCCATTCAGGCAGCATCTCGAAGAACGGATTGTGCGGCGTACCCCCGTGGGCGAGGACGAACGCCCCCTGCCCGAAATAGTTCAGCAGCAGGCAGGGAAAGACAGCCACCACCCAGGCAAGCACGATCGGCTTGCGGCCGAAATGACCGAGATCGACATAAAGGGCTTCCGCACCCGTGACTGCCAGGAACACAGCGCCGATGGTGATGAAGGAGACTTCGGGCTGGCCGGTGAGATAGGCGAACGCATAGTAGGGGTTGACCGCGAACAGCACGGTCGGATCGTCGGCGATATGGTAGATGCCGAATCCGCCGAGCGCCGCGAACCAGAGCGCCATGACGGGACCAAACACGCGCGCGACGCTTGCGGTCCCGAAACGCTGTACAGCGAAGAGCAGCGCGAGGATGACGAGCGTGGTCGGCACCACGAAGGGATCGAAGGCGGGAGTGACCACGCTCAGGCCCTCGACCGCCGACAGCACGGAAATGGCTGGCGTGATGATGGCGTCGCCGAAGAACAGCGCCGCGCCGCACAGGCCGATCGCGAGGATCGCTCGCGCTCGCTTGGGATAGCTGGCGCGCGCCAGCGCCATCAGCGAAAGCGTGCCACCCTCGCCGCGGTTGTCGGCGCGCAGCACGAAGACGACGTATTTGATGGTGACGATCAGCGTCAGCGCCCAGATGATGAGCGACAAAACCCCCAGAACATCGGCCCGGCTGGCTACGCCGCCGGCGGACGAGGCGTGGAGGGCCTCGCGGAAGGCGTAGATGGGGCTCGTCCCGATGTCGCCGTAGACGACGCCGAGGGCGGCAAGCATCAGCGCCTTCGTGTTGTGGGAGGCGTCGGGCTCCACCTGAACAGCGGGCCGCGCAGGCTTAGCCTCAGGACCGACATGGGCACGGGCCATGCAGAAACTCCACCAGAGCGGGCGGTGCTCTACGCTTGCTGCACTGCAATAGCAATTGCTGCTTTGGTATGGCTGACCGCCATGCCGTGCACGCGGAACATTGCTACCAGCCGCTCGCCTTCAGGAACCGCCGCACCGTACCCGCCATTCCGAACTCGAGCGCGTCGGCCGTGAGACCGTGACCGATCGAGACCTCGGCAAGGAAGGGAACGGCGCGCATCAGCGCGGGCAGGTTGTCGACCGTAAGGTCATGCCCTGCATTGACATCCAATCCCTTCGCGCGCGCGGCCTCAGCCGTTTTCGCCAATTTATCCAACTCCTTCGCGGCCTTTCCGGAATCGGCGTGGCAGGAGCCGTAGGGGCCTGTGTAGAGTTCGATCCGGTCTGCGCCGGTATCGGCCGCAGCCGCCATCCCCACAGGGTCCGGGTCCGAGAACAGGGACACGCGCATGCCGCCCTTCTTCAGTCGTTGGACGATCGGTGTCAGAAACGCCGCGCTTTCGGCGAAGTTCCAGCCATGGTCCGAGGTCGGCTGTGAAGGATCGTCGGGCACCAGCGTCACCTGGTCGGGCTGGTTCTTCTCCACCAGCCGCAGAAATTCCTCGGAAGGATAGCCCTCAATGTTGAATTCCGTGTGCGGGAACTCGTCGTCGATCAGCGCCCGGATCTCGGGCAGGTCGGAATTACGCGTATGACGCTCATCGGGTCGGGGGTGCACCGTCAACCCGTGCCCGCCCGCTGCAAGCGCGATGCGGCCGAGGCCGATGACGCTCGGCCACGGCAGGTCCCGCCGGTTGCGCAGCAGGGCGATGGCGTTGAGGTTGACGGAGAGTTTTGCGGGCATGTCTGGCATTCCGGGGTACGAGGGCGTGCAGCTATACCCCGATTGCATCTGCCGTGCATATGCCTGTGCGTGGTTCCCGCGAGTCCAGCAGTGCCACCGCGGCGTGCCTCCCCGTGACGCCTACCTCACAACCGTGAGACGCTCCGCCGCCCGCGTCACCGCCGTATAGAGCCAGCGCTGCCGCGTATCCTTGAACGCCCAGCTCTCGTCGAACAGCACCACGTCGTTCCACTGCGAGCCCTGCGCCTTGTGGACCGTCAGCGCGTAGCCGTAGTCGAAATCGTCAAAACGCTTCTTCTGCTGCCAGGGAATGTCGGCGTCAGGATCGTCGAACGCCGCCTTGAGCAGCTTGATCTTCGCCACGCCGCGGTCCGGATCGTCCTCTTCCGGGGAAACGAGCAGGTTTATCCCCGGCTTCACGGTCTCGCGCGAGGAGGTCATGACCTTCCAGAGCGATCCGTTGAGCAGGCCCTTGGCAGGATCGTTGCGCAGGCAGACCAGCTTGTCGCCGGCCTGTGGATAGCTCGCGGTGAACCCCTTCAGCTCGCGCAGACGCGTGTTGTAGCGCCGCCGCGTGCGGTTGGTGCCGACCAGCACCTGATCGGCCTTCAGCACCAGGTCCTGGGTCACGTCTTCCTTGCCGATCACCTGTGCGGCGCCGTAGTCGCCCTTCATGAACTCCCGCCCCTCGCGCACGTCGAGGGCGAGGCGGATGATGGGATTGTCGCGCGCCTGGCGGTGGATCTCGGTCAGCAGGAAGTCCGGTTCGTGATCGGTGAAGAAGCCGCCGCCGGAAATCGGCGGCAGCTGCCCCGGATCGCCGAGAACGAGGATAGGCGTGCCGAACGTCATGAGGTCGCGGCCGAGTTGCTCGTCCACCATCGAGCACTCGTCGATGATGATGAGCTTGGCCCGGGCGACCGGGCTCTGGCGGTTGAGCGAGAAGGTGGGCGACATGGACGTCTTGCCGGTCGACTCGTCCTCCACTGCCTCCTCGCCGCGCGGTCGGTAGATCAGCGAGTGTATGGTGCGGGCGTTGGTCGCCCCTTTCGAACGCAGCACCTGAGCCGCTTTGCCGGTGAAGGCGGCGAACTGCACCTGACCGTCGACGTGCTCGGCGAAATGACGCGCCAGCGTCGTCTTGCCGGTGCCTGCATAGCCGAAAAGGCGAAACACCTGCGGCCGGCCGGATTTCAGCCAGCGCGCAACAGCCTTCAGCGCGTCATCCTGCTGCGGAGAGAAGTCCATGGTTCCGACTGACAGGATTCGGTCGCGAAGGGCAAGGCCGTGCCGGCCTGCTCGACAGGAAGATTGCCGCGCCTCTTCGACGCCATGTTTGCGGACAACTCTTGTCCGATATCGATTCGCAGCGGGGATGCTTCCATCAAGGTTCCGATATGTTCAAGCCAGCCGAGGTCTCGCTGACCCCGCTCCGGTAGCTTCAGCCGTCACTGCTTCGGGAGGGGTCACAACCTCCCGCGCGATACGCGATTCACGATCATTTGTGACGCAAAGCCCTGCGTGGCGGCAAAGACTCTGCTCCAAACCGAACGACTCAGCTATCCTGGCTTCGACCAACCACAAGGTGCCTTGCCAGCGGCCGCTCGGCCGAGCGATGCGCGATTCGACAGAGACGACCCCTTCATCCGATTAAAATCACTTCTCAATCCTGAGTCTGACGCTGGCGTTAACCATTGGTTAACCATCGGATGCGAAGGGATCTAAGCAACGGAAAATTAACCTAGATGACCAAAGCGTTAACCGACACGCGTGCGATCCGGCTGAAGGGTCGCTCCTTCCTCGCTCTGGTGCTTTCTCCGGACCTGCCCTTCGATGGATGGCTGGCCCGCCTCGACGACCTGGCGGCGCGTTCCGCTGGCTTTTTTCTCGGACGACCGGTTGTGCTCGACATCGAGAACCTCGACGTCAACCGGTCGCAGCTCGCCGAACTGATCGCCGCGCTCGCGCAGCGCAACGTGTGGATCATGGGCGTCGAAGGCGCTCGTCCCTCGCAGGTCGGCCCGGGAATGCCCCCTGCCCTCAAGGGTGGCCAGGCGGCGCCCGACTTCGAGGCCCCGGCGGTTGACGCGCGCGAGACCGCGCCTGCCACCGAGGACGCGGCCGAGCCTGCCGCTCTCGCCGTTACGTCGCCGGTCCGGGCAACGGCATCGATCATCATCAAGGAGCCGGTGCGCTCCGGACAATCCGTGATCTTCCCCGAAGGCGACGTCACCATTGTCGGATCGGTCGCATCAGGCGCGGAGATCGTCGCCGGCGGCTCGATCCATGTTTACGGGACGCTGCGCGGCCGGGCGCTGGCCGGATCGGTCGGCAACGCCTCCGCCCGCATCTTCTGCCGCAAGCTGGAAGCGGAACTGCTGGCGATCGACGGCCTCTACAAGACGGCCGAGGACATGGACCGCAAGCTGCGCGGGCAGGCCGTCCAGTTCTGGCTGGAGGGCGACACCATCATGGCGGAAACACTAGGCTGAGCCGGCGGCAGACCGGAGGACAGGAGAGCGACATGGCGAAAGTAATAGTGGTTACGTCAGGAAAGGGGGGCGTTGGAAAGACGACGTCGAGCGCCGCCCTTGGTGCAGCGCTCGCGCAGCGCAACGAAAAGACGGTCGTCGTGGATTTTGACGTCGGGCTGCGCAATCTCGATCTCGTCATGGGGGCCGAGCGAAGGGTCGTCTACGATCTGGTCAACGTCATCCAGGGCGACGCCAAGCTGTCGCAGGCGCTGATCCGGGACAAGCGCGTGGAGACGCTGCACCTGCTGCCGGCCTCGCAGACCCGCGACAAGGACAATCTCACGCCGTCGGGCGTGGAACGGGTGATCAACGAACTGAGGAAGTCGTTCGACTGGATCATATGCGACAGCCCCGCGGGCATCGAAAAAGGCGCCACGCTGGCAATGCGCCACGCCGACATCGCCGTGGTCGTGACCAATCCTGAAGTTTCGTCGGTCCGCGATTCCGATCGCATCATCGGTCTGCTCGACGCCAAGACAGCCAAGGCCGAGCGCGGCGAGCGCGTGGAGAAGCACCTGCTGCTCACCCGCTACGACCCCAATCGCGCCGAGCGCGGCGACATGCTCAAGGTCGACGACGTGCTCGAGATCCTGTCGATCCCGCTGCTGGGCATCATCCCGGAGAGCATGGACGTGCTGCGTGCTTCCAACATCGGCGCGCCGGTCACGCTCGCCGACAACCGCAGCGCGCCGGCCCTCGCCTATCTCGACGCGGCGCGCCGTCTGGCCGGCGAAACCGTGCCCATGAGCATCCCAGGTGAGAAGCGCGGCCTGTTCAGCAAGATATTCGGACGGAGGGCGGCATGAGTCTGTTCGGCTTCTTCAACAAGAAAACCTCGGCGCCTATGGCGCGCGAGCGCCTGCAGGTGCTGCTCGCGCACGAACGGTCGACGGTCGGCCATTCCGACCTCGTGGCGCAGCTGCGGGAGGAAATCCTCGCCGTCATCGCCAAGCACGTGCAGATTGATCGCGACAAGGTGAACGTGAAGATGGACCGCGGCGAAAAGGTCTCGACGCTGGAGGTCGACATAGAGATCCCGCTGAACGCGGGTGTAAAGGCGGCCTGACGCGGCCGCCCCCAACCGCGGCAATCCCCGCCGCCAGATTGAAGGAAAGGAGACAAGCATGACGCGCGTCGCACTTCTTGAACGCCTCAAGGAACTCCAGCAGATGCCGAAGTTCCAGAACCGCGACATCCGTACGATCAGCGCGATGATGTCCATCGAGGCTCTGGCCAAGCACGTGGAAGTCTGTGAGGCCGCCGCCGGCGCATCGAGCCGGGAGGCATCGAACGCCTGATCCTGCGGCCACAGGCGGTTGCCCTGTCCACGTCGCCGGCTTGGGGGACGGCCGGCCCAGCCGCTTCCAAATAGCGCCGCGTCATACGCGGCGCGGTAGTTGCTATCGCTGTGGGTCGCTCTCCAGCAGGATCGGCTTGCCATGCGGCGTCGCATGGGCCGCGCGCTGCCAGGCTGCCGCCAGATCGTCCACCTCGGCCGATTTCGCCACCCCTTTGCCGGCGAGAAGCGTTTCCAGCGCCCGCAGCCAGTGGTGGTAGTAATCGTGGCCGTCCGGCGCAGCGTCCGGTCTATGGACCTCGGCTGATAGCGCATCGGCCCATTCCGCCCAGGTGAAGATGCCGCGGTCAGCCAGCGCCACTGTCAGCGCGAACGCCTCAGCCTGCCATGGCTCCGAGAATACAGGTTCGTCCAGGTCCGGCCGGACGCCGGCAGCCGTCCCCAGGTCAGGCTGGTTCAAGATAGCTCTCCCAGGCGTCGATCGACACGGTGAGCGTCGGGTCGGCGCCCTCGCCCCAGATTTCCAGGCCGTCGAACACCACGGTGTAGACCCACTCAGGGTTCTCGCCCTTGCCGTGCGCATTGGTGTCCGGCAGCACGAAGCCCTCCCGCACGGCGTCGATGACGCCCAGCTTGCCCCGCGCGTATCGCGGCAGGCGCGTGTGGCCCGACGGATTGAAATTCTTCGCGCGCACCCGGTCGCCCGCCTTGAATCGCTGCGGCGATGGAACCGGCCGGTTGCAGGGCCCGCCGCGGGCCAGCACTGCCGGCACGTCGGCTGCCGCCAGCTTTCGCTTCGGCGTCGTGCCCGGCTCCAGCGCCTTGCCCCGGGTCAGTTCGTCGGGAGAGACAAATTCGTGCCGCTTCAGCAGCGTTTCGAGCGCCTTGATCCAGATTTCGTAGCAACTCGACGAATAGTAATCGGCAGGGTGGAGCGATTCCCGCGCGTGGCGGCTCTCATCGATGTTCCAATGGCCCATCGCGCCGGCAGTCAGCGTGACGCCGAGTGCGCGCTTTTCCCAATCGGAATGGAAGACCGGCTCGTTCCGCTCTGGCGCGACCGGGCCGAAACCCATCTGTCCGCCAAGATCCTGCGGCCCGTTCATGCCGCCTCCGGCAACTTCGCGACGGCGGTGCCGATCATCGAGTCGCGGCTGACCAGTTCCGCAAGGCGCTCCTCGCTCCAGCCCTCGGTCCCGGCCGGGCGCAAGGGAACGACGAGATAACGCAGCTCCGCCGTCGAATCCCAGACCCGAATCTTCGTCTCGCTCGGAAGACGCAGCCCGAATTCCTCAAGCACGCCGCGCGGCTCGATGACGGCCCGGCTGCGATAGGGCGGCGCCTTGTACCACACCGGCGGCAGGCCCAGCACCGACCACGGATAGCAGGAGCATAGTGTGCAAACGACCAGATTGTGCGTGTCGGTCGTGTTGAACACCGCCTGCATGTGCTCGCCCTGGCGGCCCGTGTAGCCGAGCGAGGCGATGGCCGCCGTCGCGTCACGCCTCAGCCAATCCTCGAAATCCTTGTCGACCCACGATCTGGCGACCACGCGCGCCCCGTTCCGTGGCCCCACCTTCGTCTCGTAGGTGTCGACGATGACGTCGATCGCCGCCGGATCGATCAGCCCCTTCCCGACAAGGATCGTTTCAAGGGCACGCACGCGCGCCGCCATGGGATCCAGGTCGTTGTCGTGATGATGATCGTGATCATGATCGTGCGGCATAAGGCAAATCTACGCCTGCCCCTCTCCCCGCACAAGCAGACCGCGCCGCTGGCCCAACGCTCAGCGGATCATCGGCCACAGCGTCGCCGCGAGCAGGATGCCCATCGCGATGTTGAACCATTTCAGCCGTACAGGATCGGAAAGGAAGCTGCGCATCGCCATGCCGAATCCCGCCCACGTCGAGACGCTCGGCAGGTTGACGGCGGCAAATGCCGTCGAAATCAGCAGGACGGAAAGAAACGGCCGCTCGGCATCCGTGTAGACGGCCATTGCGGTGATCGCCATCACCCAGGCCTTCGGGTTGACCCACTGAAAGGCGGCGGCCTCGATGAAGCGCATCGGCCGCGCATCGGCGTTGCCGCTCTCCGACATCGAGCGTGACATCGCTATTTTCCACGCGAGGTAGAGGAGATAGGCGCCGCCGACGATCTTCAAGGCCGTATGCAGCATCGGAAACGCCGTCAAAGCTGCGCCGAGCCCAAGTCCCACCGCCAGCAGCAGGACGAGAAAGCCGATGCCGATCCCCAGCATATGGGGGACGGTGCGGGCGAAGCCGAAATTCACGCCCGAGGCGAGCAGCATGAAGTTGTTCGGTCCCGGCGTGATGGACGTCACGAAAGCGTAAGCCAGCAGGGCAAGAAACGTGTCGGAAGCCATGGTCGTCCATATATGTCAGCTTTGCTGACATATATTTCACAACGCTCGATCGCTCGCTCGCGCCATGGGCGTTCAGGTGCTTATGCCAAGGATGGAGCCGACGATGGCGCGGACGTTGGCCAATACCTCGACCGGGGCGCGCTCGACGAAGCGGAAGCCCCGAAGGTCACGATGCACGCTGCGTATTTGGTCCACCAGGACCGCGCCACGGGTTTGCATTCCGGCGGGCAGGACAACCTTGGTAGGCCAAGGGGTCAAGTTCCGCGTGATAGGGCAAATGACTGACCTCTGATCACGTATATTGAAGGCGCGATCAGTCAGAACGATTGCCGGTCTGCGTCCGCCTTGCTCCGTACCAACAACCGGATCGAGGTCAGTCCACACAATGTCACCGGCCTCGAAGGATGTCATCGAGCGTGATCTCTCCCCTCGAGTACTCGTCGTCGATGATTTCCTCGCCGACGTCCGGTCCCCACTCGACGGTCTCAGGTGCGTTTTCCGGACCGAGGCGATCCATTTCTGAGATAATCCACTCGAGAGAGTACTTCTTCGGCCGGGCGGGTTCGATGATGCCCTTGCCGTCCTTTACCGTCAGCTCGACCGTCTGGCCTGGCTTGAGGCCGAGTTCGTCCAGCACCTCTTTCGGCAGCCGGATCGCGGAACTGTTGCCCCACTTCGAAATCTGGACCTGGGTCATGCCGGGCTCCCAATGTATATCCCACGTATATACATTGGGCGCGCCCGGACTTCAAACCACCGCTACATGCCCTGCGGACCGCGATTCATCGCGGCAACGCCGGTGCGGCAGATCTCGGTCAGGCCCAGAGGCTTCATGATGGCGATGAACTGGTCGATCTTCGAATCCTTGCCGGTGATCTCGAAGATGAAGTGCTCGGTGTTGGCGTCGATCACCTTGGCGCGAAATGCGTCCGCCAGGCGGAGCGCCTCGACGCGAGCCTCGCCCGTGCCGGTCACCTTGACCAGCGCCAGCTCGCGCGACAGGGGCCCACCCTCGCCCAGTTCGTCGGCGCGCACCGTCAGGTCGACCACGCGGTGGACGGGGACCAGCCGCTCGAGCTGATGCTTGATCTGCTCCAGTACGTGAGCTGTCCCGCTGGTGACGATGGTGATGCGGGAGAGATGCTTCTCGTGCTCGGTTTCGGAAACCGTGAGGCTTTCGATGTTGTAGCCGCGGCCCGAGAAAAGGCCGATGACCCGGGCAAGCACGCCCGGCTCGTTGTCGACCAGCACGGAAAGCGTGTGCCTCTCCGGCTTCTGGGTCTCCTTGGCGATGAAGTAAGCGGAGCCGGTGGGTTGTAGATGGGCGTTCATGATGTCTCTTTTGCCTCTGGGGATCTACGTCATGCTCGACAAGGCGCGGTTTCGTCCTGCGCGCGTCTCAAACGCGCGGACTACACCAGCTCCCTGCCCTTGGCGTCGATCGCGTTTGCCACCGCCTCGTCAGTCGCCTCGTCGGGCAGAAGCATCTCGTTGTGCGCCTTGCCCGAAGGGATCATCGGGAAGCAGTTGGCGAGGTTCGCCACGCGGCAGTCGAACAGCACCGGCTTCTTGACGTCGATCATCTCCCTGATCGCGTCATCGAGATCTCCGGGCTTCTCGCAGCGGATGCCGTGGCCGCCATAGGCCTCGGCAAGCTTGACGAAATCCGGCATCGCTTCCGTGTAGGAGTGGGACAGCCGGTTGCCGTG
This sequence comes from Mesorhizobium shangrilense, assembly GCF_028826155.1. Classification (NCBI taxonomy): domain Bacteria; kingdom Pseudomonadati; phylum Pseudomonadota; class Alphaproteobacteria; order Hyphomicrobiales; family Phyllobacteriaceae; genus Arvimicrobium; species Arvimicrobium flavum. The sequence continues at coordinate 2,447,312 of NZ_JAQGPN010000001.1, read as the reverse complement.
CAGCAGTTGCTGCCACTGGCGCACCATGCCCATGTACTGGTTGTTCAGGATGAAGATCTTGATCGGCGCCTCGTATTGCACCGCCGCGCTCATCTCCTGCATCGTCATCTGCACGGAGGCGTCGCCGGCGATGTCGATGACCAGCGCGTCCGGATGGGCGATCTGCACGCCCAGCGCCGCCGGCAGGCCATAGCCCATCGTGCCGAGGCCGCCGCTGGTCATCCAGCGGTTGGGCTTCTCGAAATGATAGTGCTGCGCGGCCCACATCTGGTGCTGGCCGACCTCGGTGGTGATGTAGGTGTCGCGGTCCTTAGTCAGTTCGTAGAGCCGTTGGATCGCGTATTGCGGCATGATGAAGTCGTTGCTGTTCTTGTAGGCGAGCGAGTCGCGCGCCCGCCACTTCTCGATCTGCTCCCACCAGGGATAGAGCGTCTTCTTGTCGTGCTTCGGCCCGGCCCGCCACAGCCGCACGATATCCTCCAGCACTCGACCGACGTCGCCGAGGATGCCGATGTCGGCATGCACGTTCTTGTTGATCGAGGACGGATCGATGTCGATGTGGATCTTCTTCGAATTCGGCGAGAAGGCGTTGAGGCGACCGGTGATGCGGTCGTCGAAGCGCGCGCCGATGCACACCATCACGTCGCAGTCGTGCATGGCCATGTTGGCCTCGTAGGTGCCGTGCATGCCGAGCATGCCGACCCAGTTCTTGCCGCTCGCGGGATAGGCACCGAGTCCCATCAGAGTCGAGGTGATCGGGAAGCCGGTGAGATCGACCAATTCGCGCAGCAGGTGGCTGGCTTCCGCGCCGGAATTGATGACGCCACCGCCTGTATAGAGGATCGGCCGCTTGGCGCCCGCCATCAGCGCCACCGCCGCTCTGATCTTCTCCAGGTCACCCTGAACCTTGGGCTGGTAGCTCGTGCGCGGCGCCGTCTCGGGCGACACATAGTGCCCCCTGGCGAACTGCACGTCCTTCGGAATGTCAACGACGACCGGCCCCGGCCGTCCCGTCGTCGCGACATGGAAAGCCTGATGGAGGGTCGCGGCCAGTTCGTTGACGTCCCTCACCAGCCAGTTGTGCTTGGTGCAGGGTCGCGTGATGCCAATCGTGTCGCACTCCTGGAAGGCGTCGGATCCGATCAGCGTCGTCGGCACCTGGCCGGTGATGCAGACCAGCGGGATCGAATCCATCAATGCATCCTGCAGCGCCGTGACGGCGTTCGTGGCGCCGGGTCCGGAGGTAACCAGGAGGACGCCCGCCTTGCCCGTCGAACGCGCATAGCCTTCTGCGGCATGACCCGCTCCCTGCTCATGGCGGACGAGGATGTGCTGGATGTCGTCCTGCTGGAAGAGTTCGTCGTAGATCGGCAGAACCGCGCCGCCCGGATATCCGAAAAGATGCTTGACCCCGTTGTCCTTCAGCGCCTGGACAACCATTTCGGCGCCCGTCATTTCGTTGGGCTCGTGCTGTGCTTCGGTCATCGCTTCAATTCCGTCTTTCGGGCCGTCTCGGCGGTTTCGCTGATCGTCTAATCTGAAAAAAGCCAACAAAAAAGGCCCCCGAGGGAGCCTGTGTCTTAGCGCATGGGTGGTTCTGCCCGGCGGTTACACCGCCTTGCCCATGCGCCTTCCTACTACGAGAATGAGGGTCTGCTTCATGGGCGCGGACATTAGTGTCAGCATGACGCAGCTGTCAACGGCCTTCCACGCAGTTTTGTCCGGAACGCGGCATGGGGTAGTAACGCCCGCGCCCAAACATGGTAACGGGCTGCAACCAGTTCGCGTCGAACGGCGCACGGCAGACATCGGAGATCCATCTTGGCCAAAGCCATTCACAGCATGATCCGCGTACTCGACGAACAGCGATCGGTCTCGTTTTATCGCAATGCGTTTGCCCTGGAGATCGCCGACAGGCTCGACTTCGAGACATTCACGCTGGTCTATCTGAGCAATCGTGAGAGCGATTTCGAGCTCGAGCTGACGATCAACAAGGGTCGCACCGAGCCTTATGCGCTGGGCGACGGCTACGGCCACCTGGCGGTGAGCGTCGACGACCTCGATGCCGAGCACGCCCGCTTCCAGAGCGCAGGCTTCAATCCGAAAAAGATCGTCGAATTCAATCGAGACGGCATCCTGCTCGCCCGCTTCTTCTTCGTGGAAGACCCCGACGGCTACAAGATCGAGGTCCTGCAGCGGCACGGGCGCTTCAAATAGCGCTCGCGGAAATATAGCGCAGGCTGGCCGCACCTCGGCAGACTTGGTCCTACTATCCGGCTTGCGAAACGCTTCGGCGTCTCCGCTTGCGTTTGATTTCGGCCACGCGGTCCGCATCCGCCGCGCCCAGGTGACGGCCGCGTTCGAGCAGTTCGAGCGTGTATTCCTCGTAGGTCAGGCCGACCGCCTCCGCCTTCGCCAGCCGGAACAACGCGATGTCGCGAGACTTTGGCTTCCAGGCCGCAGTGTGCGCGCGCTTCCAGTGGAGGAAACGGTGCGGGTCGCCGCCTTTCCACGGCGGCCCCGCGTAGTCGTCGAGCGGCGGGCCGCCGTTGTCGCCCATGCGCCTGCGCCTTGCCATGCTTAACGCCTCATCACCGCAACGAGATAGACCGCCGGCGCGGGTCCCGGCGTGTGGAACGTGCAGTCCGAGGGCGGCCCGAGCTCCAGGCAGTCGCCCGGCTGGAGTTCGTGCGTGAAGCCGCCTTCGATAAAGTCGAGCCTGCCCTCCATCAGCCAGATCATCTGGCGGATGAAGACGTAGGACGAAGCCGGCAAGTGCACCGACTGCCCGGGCGGCATCTCCACCCTGATCAGTTCCAGCGGGCCGTCCGAAGGCGGCGAGACGTGCCGGCGCACGTAGCCTGTCGCAGGATCGCGCCAGGACATCTGCTCGGCCGCGCGCAACAACCGTCCATGCTGCACCTCGGCGCGCGCGATGAGTGCTGAAAGCGTGAGGTCGAACGCAGAGGCGATCCGCACCAGAAGCGCGGCCGTCGGGCTCGTGTCGCCGCGCTCGATCGCGCTCAGCATGGCCTTCGACACGCCGGAGCGTTCCGCAAGTTCGGCCAGCGACCATTCGCGCGCCGTCCGCTCCGCCCGGATGCGGCGGGAAATGCCAGCGGATGTATCGTCTTCCATATCAGCCATGTGTCCAATATATCGGCCGTTCTTTGATTCGCAAGTGGATCACTCATTTGGCAAATGGGAGGGCTTGAAACCGCGGGCGGTTTCGGCCGAACATGCCCCCGGAGGCCGTTCGACAATGTGCGCAAACGTTGTCGTGACGCGAGATTTGGCAGGAAGTCGTCTCAGGGAGGAGGCACGCAATGCTCGACAAGGCGCCCAACAAGAAGCTTTCCGATCTCCTCGACAGGTTGGGCGCCGCCCTGACGGCAGGCGAGATCGACAAGGCGGTCGAGTGCTTCGAGGACGACTGCTACTGGCGCGACCTCGTCGCCTTCACCTGGAACATCAAGACCCTTGAAGGCCGCGACCAGGTCCGCGACATGCTGAAGAGCCAGCTTGGCCGGACAAAACCTTCCGGCTGGGCGATCTCCGCGCAGGAGGACGCCACCGAAGCGGACGGCGTGCTCGAGGGGTGGTTCACCTTCGAGACCGAGGTCGCCCGCTGCCGCGGCCATATCCGAGCGCGCAGCGGGCGCATCTGGACCCTGCTGACCGCGATGGACGAGCTAAAGGGGCACGAGGAGCCGTCCGGCGTGCGCCGGCCAAACGGCCACCCCAAGCCACAGGGCAACGGACGCTCGGGCAAGCCGTGGACGCAAAGGCGTGATGAGGAAGCCGCCGAGCTCGGCCATTCCCGCCAGCCCTACGTGGTCATCATCGGCGGCGGTCAGGGCGCGTTGGGTCTCGGCGCACGGCTCCGGCAGCTCGACGTGCCGACCATCATCGTCGAGAAGAACCCACGCCCCGGCGACAGCTGGCGGGTGCGCTACAAGTCGCTCTGCCTGCACGACCCGGTCTGGTACGACCATATGCCCTACATCCCCTTCCCGCCCAACTGGCCGGTCTATTCGCCGAAGGACAAGATCGGCGACTGGCTGGAGATGTACGCCAAGGTGATGGAGCTCAACTTCTGGGGCTCGACGCTCTGCAAGAGCGCGAAATACGACGAGAAGGCCCAGGAATGGACCGTCGTCGTCGAGCGCGAAGGCAAGGAGATCGTCCTGCGGCCGAAGCATCTCGTCTTCGCCACCGGACAGGCGAGCCGCGCCGTCGTCCCCAACTTCCCCGGACGCGATACCTTCAAGGGCGAGCAGCAGCACTCCTCGCAGCACCCCGGCCCGGACGGCTATGTCGACAAGAAGACGGTGGTGATCGGCTCCAACACCTCCGCCCACGACATCTGCGGGGCGCTGGCCGAACTTGGCGCGGACGTCACAATGGTCCAGCGCTCGCCGACGCTCGTTGTCGGCATCGAGCCGCTGCACGAGATCGCCACCGGTGTCCTCTATTCAGAAAAGGCCGTCGCGGCCGGCATCGACGTCGAGAAGGCCGACTACATGGGGGCCAGCATGCCATACAAGCTGATGGGCGCCGCCCAGAAGCCGCTCTACGCCAAGATGCGCGAGCAGGATGCCGACTTCTACGAGAAGCTGACCGGCGCCGGCTTCGTCATCGACTGGGGCGACGACGAGTCCGGTCTCTTCATGAAATACATGCGCCGCGGCTCCGGCTACTATATCGACATCGGCGCCAGCCAGATGATCATCGACGGCAAGATCAAGCATGCCTACGGCCAGGTCGAGCAGTTGACCGAGAACGGGGTCGTGCTGGCGGACGGCAAGGAGATCCCTGCCGATCTGGTCGTCTACGCGACAGGCTTCTCCTCCATGAACGGATGGGTCGCCGACCTCGTCGACCAAGAGACCGCCGACAAGGTCGGCAGGGTCTGGGGCCTCGGCTCGGGCACCACCAACGACCCCGGCCCATGGGAGGGCGAACCACGCAACATGTGGAAGCCGACGCAACAGGAGGCGCTCTGGTTCCACGGCGGCAACCTGCATCAGTCGCGCCACAATTCGCTGTTCCTCGCCTTGCAGCTCAAGGCGCGGCTCGAGGGCATCCCGACGCCCGTCTACGGACTGCAGGATGTCCATCACAAAAAATAGCATCCGGCCGAGGTGCGAGGGGCGGAAGAATACGGAGACTTGGAGCGTTTCCGTTAATTGCCGCTCAACCACGCGGTCACACGCGACTTTAACCGGACCCTGCTAGCCTTCGACCGATTTGCTACGAGGGCTTGGCGGACCATGTTCACGGATCGCGGAACAGGCGAGACGACTTCACAAGAACGGCGTGATCTGGATCAGCCCGACCGCCGGGTGCTGGGCCACGTCGTCCAATGCGACGGCTCGCGCGCCGTCATCAGCGCCCTTATCGACCCCGACAACAACGATGGCGACAGCCCGACGAGTTACTGGACTGTCGGCAAGATGATCTCCATCAACCTGGAGCAGACGCGCACCGTCGGCATCGTCTACGATGTCAGCAAGGCCGACCGCCTGTGGGAGGGCAGTTCGCACAAGGCGATCGAAATCTCGGTGGAGTTGGTCGGCGAGGTCAAGGACCATCCCGAAACCCGCAAGCCGATGTTCGACCGCGGCATCACGGTCTATCCCCATATTGGCGCGATCTCTCACCGCATCCGCGCCCGCGACCTCGCCGCCATCTACGACCTGGGTGGCCGCTCCGGCGTCACCATCGGCACTCTCGCACAGGATGAGGCCATCGACGCGAACATCGCCATCGACGACACGCTGAGCCGCCACTTCGCCGTCGTCGGCACCACCGGCGTCGGCAAATCCACCGCGGTCTCCTTGCTGATGCGCAAGGCCGTCGAGGCGCGACCCGACCTGCGCATCCTGGTGATGGATCCGCACAACGAATTCGCGGCGGCTTTGCCCGAGCTCGCCGTTCGTATCGACACCAATACGCTCGACCTCCCCTTCTGGCTGTTCCGGCTCGAGGAGTTCGCCGAGGTTCTGTTCCGCGGACGTGAGATCGAGACGGACGAGGTCGACCTGCTGCGCGACTTCATCCCGCAGGCCAAGCACCTGTTCCGCAGTCCCGGCGGCGGCGCCTACATCCGACGCACCGCCGACGCGCTCACCGCCGACACGCCGGTTCCCTACCGGATCGCCGACCTTTTGAAGTTCATCGACGACCGCATGGGGCAGCTCGACGCCAAGGAGGACCGCCCGGCGCTGAAGGCGCTGCGCACGCGCATCGAGGCGGCGGTCAACGATCCGCGCTATCGCTTCATGTTCAACTCGCGGATGATCGACGACAACATCCACCGGGCGATCGGCCACATCTTCCGTGTGCCGCACGAAGGCAAGCCGATCACCTGCTTCGAGATGGCGGGCCTGCCTTCGGAAGTGGTCAACGCAGTCTGTTCGGTCCTCGCCCGCATGGCCTTTGACCTGGCGCTCTACAGCGACGGCAAGTTGAAGCTGCTGCTGATGTGCGAGGAGGCGCACCGCTACCTGCCCTCGGATTCCCGTCTCGGATTCGCGCCGACCCGGCACGCGCTCTCGCGCATCGCCAAGGAAGGCCGCAAGTACGGCTGCTATCTCGGCGTGGTTACCCAGCGTCCGGGCGAGCTTGACCCGACCATCCTCTCGCAGTGCTCCACCGTCTTCACCATGCGGCTGGCCAACGAGATCGACCAGGCCATCATCAAGTCGGCGATCTCGGACTCATCGGCGTCCACCCTGTCGTTCCTGTCCTCCATGGGCCAGCGCGAGGCGATCGTGTTCGGCGAGGGCGTCGCTACGACGATGCGCATGAAGTTCGAGCGCCTCGACCTGTCCCGCATTCCCGGACGAGGCAAGGCGCAGGAGCGCCACGGGCGCGGCGCCGACGACCGCGACGTCGACCTTGTCGAGATCGTCGATCGGCTGCGCAACGTCCCCAAGCCCCAACCACAGGGGGGCCTTTCGGGGGCGGCCGTTGCCCCGTTGAAACAGGCGGGTGAAAGCGACTTCCGCCGCCCGACCCCGACCCTCGGCGAGACGACTTCCGGTCCTGCGCTGAGCGGCGGGCGCTTCGGCAACCGGCTGAGGCAGGACTGACGGTTCCCTTTGCAGGGGCTGGCCACCGGCCGCGCGCCAATCAGGCGCAGACGCGATTTCTGCCGAGGCGTTTAGCTTCGTAAAGCATCTTGTCGGCCCTGGTGAAGAACTGGTCGGCGGACTCGCCCTGATCCCAGATCGCAAGCCCGACGCTGGTGGTGATCTTCAGCCGCGCGTTCCCCGACAGGACGACGAGCGCTGCGATCGCTCGTCTTATCCGCTCGGCCAGCTTGAGCAGCAGCTCTGCATCCATGTTCGGCGCCACCACGGCGAACTCCTCGCCTCCGAGCCGGGCGACGACGTCATGATAGCGGGTCATGTCCTTGAGGCATTTGGCGACCTCCCTGAGAACTTCGTCGCCGATATTGTGACCGTGCGTATCGTTGATCTGCTTGAAATGGTCGAGGTCCAGGATCATCAGGCCGACCGGTTTCTCTATCCGATCGAACTCGGTCAGGTACTCCCTGAGAGCGTCGTCGAAGTAGCGCCGGTTCTGGATGCCCGTGAGCGCGTCCGTCAGCGCTGCCTGCTCCAGCGTCAGCGAGCGCGCGCTGAGCGAAGCCGTCATCTGCCGCAGCTTGTCCTCCTCGACCACCTGCCTGCGGATCAACGGATAGATGAAGAACATGCCGAAGAAGAGCGCCGTACCGAGAAGTACGCCCGTGGCGAGCAGCAATCGGCGCAGATACTGGACTTCCTCCGTCCGCGCCGCCTCCGAAAACACATGCGGGCCTGCACTGATGACGCTGTAGGCATGAAACGTAACGACGCCCACCGCCAGGATGACGCCGATAAAGACAAAAAAGGCAGATTCGGATTTGTGAAAATGCATTGCCGCCTGCTAGGCCCGCTCAACGCAACGTTATGTCACGGCGGGGCTTATGGAATGTTAACGGTTTGTCGCCGCCAGCGCGCCAGCCGGCACAACCGCGGGACCTGCGGATGCACTTTTGATAAAGAATGCGTTAGCGAGCGCCTATCTCAGCTGGCTTGCTGAGGATTTATCCGCTTCCATTGCGGGCCGAACTGATGGCGGAACCAGGTCGTTTGGCGTTTGGCATATTGCCGGGTGGCGATTTTTGCCCGCTCGATCGCCTCGGCCATGGTGAGCCTGCCTTCGATCGCGTCGCTGAACTCCCGCACCCCGATCGCCTTCATCGCTGGCTTGTCTACGCCAATTCGCCTGGCGAGCAGGTCTTTCACCTCGTCCAGCGCACCCTCCTCGACCATCCGGTCGAACCGCGCGTCGATCCGCTTCACCAGCAGCTCGCGCGGAATTTCGAGCGCGGCGGCATGCGCGCTCGGCAGGTCCACAAGCGGCTCGTCGCGCATCGCCTGCCACTCCAGGATCGAGCGTCCGGACGCGTCGAGCACTTCGAGCGCTCGCACCACGCGCTGGCTGTCGGTCTTGTCGATGCGCAGGGCCGCGGCCGGGTCGCGACGGAACAGGATTTCATGCAGACGCGCCACCCCATCCTCGATGATATGGTAGCGCCATCGGTCGCGCACCTGACTCGGGATGTCGGGCATCTGGGAGAGCCCTTCGGTAAGGGCGCGAAAGTAGAGCCCGGTGCCTCCGACGAATATCGGCCTTCTGCCCTCGAGCGCGTCCCCGTCGAGCAGCGCCTTCACGTCGCGTAGCCAGGCCCCGGTCGAATAGTCGTCTGCCGGATCGACATGACCGTAGAGGTGATGCGGCGCTATCGAAAGATCCCGATCGTCAGGCCGCGCCGTCAGCACCCGCAGACCGGCATACACCTGCATGGAATCCGCATTGATGATGGCGCCGCCATGCTTGACGGCAAGCTCGATCGCCAGCGCCGACTTGCCGCTCGCGGTCGGCCCGGCTATCAGGATCGCATTCTTCACGCGCCCCGGCTTCGGTCCGGCTGGATTCTCAATGTCACTTGTCGCCACCCTTATTTCCGCTCCCAACCGCCGCGCGCTGACGCCATCGCTAGCGGATATGGCCTCTCGGTGCGTCCACGCAAGAGCTGTCGACTGGCTCGCCGACGGCATTGCCTGCGATCTCGCGCTTCCGGATGGCCCCGATGCCGCCACTGCGGAAGCCACCTTGCGCGAGGCGCTTGTCGACGCCCCTCTCGACGTCGCCGTGCAGGAAGCCTCCACCCGGCGCAAGCGCCTTCTCCTGGCGGACATGGATTCCACCATGATCGACCAGGAGTGCATCGACGAACTGGCCGACGAGGTAGGTCTCAAGGAGCACGTCGCCGACATCACACGGCGTTCCATGAACGGCGAGCTTCCTTTCGAGGCTGCGCTGCGCCAGCGGGTCGCATTGCTGAAGGGCCTTGAGACCACCGTCGTTGACCGCATTGTCGAGAACCGCATTACTCTGGCATCCGGCGGCCGGACCCTCATCGCCACGATGCGAGCGAACAAGGCCTGGACGGCGCTCGTTTCCGGCGGCTTCGACCTGTTCACCGGTCGCATTGGCGCGATGTTCGGCTTCGACGAACATCGCGCGAATGTGCTCGTGGAAGAGGCCGGCAAGCTTGCCGGCCTGGTGGTGGAGCCGATCCTCGGCCGCGAGGCCAAGGCGCACGCGCTTGAAGAGATCTCCGCGCGGCTCGGCCTCACACCTGCCGACGCCATCGCCGTCGGCGACGGCGCCAACGATCTCGACATGATCAGGCTCGCCGGCACCGGCGTTGCCCTGCACGCCAAGCCGGTGGTCGCCGCCGAGGCGCGCATCCGTATCGACCATGGCGACCTGACGGCCCTTCTCTATCTTCAGGGATATCGTCAGTCGGAGTTCGTCGCATGAAGCCCATGCGCACGGAAAGGCTGATCTTGCGCAATTGGGAGGATCGCGACCGCGAGCTGTTCTTTCGCATTAACTCCGAAGACCGCGTGATGGAGTTCTTCCCGTTCCGGCGCGACCGCGCCGAGGCCAACGCCTTCATGGACCACCTTCGCGCCGGGATTGCCGCATGCGGCTACGGCTTCACCGCAGCCGAGATTGCAGAGACTGGCGAATGCATCGGTTTCGTAGGGATCAAGGAAACGGACCTCGCCCCGTTCGTGCCGAAAGGCCGCCTGGAAATCGGTTGGCGGCTGGCCCCGGAGTTCTGGGGCAAGGGTTACGTCACGGAAGCCTCACGCCGCTGGCTCGACTTCGCCTTCGAGGAGCTCGATGCGCCTGAGGTCGCGTCATTCGCTGTCTGGAACAACCGTCGCTCGCTCGCGGTGATGCAGCGGCTCGGCATGCGGCTCGACGGCGCGTTCGACCATCCGCACGTCCCCGACACGCACCCGCAGTTCCGCCGGCACATTCTCTACCGGCTGTCGCGGGACGACTGGGCGAGAAAGCGGAGCGCGATCGAATAGGTGCAACCTCGAACGCGCGGACCCTCAACGGCGTATTTCGTCGTCCGGTAGCGGCGGCCTGTCGGCAACCAGATCCAGGAAGCGGAGCATTCCACTTCCGTCCGCATCACCAGCTTTCCGCTTGAGGAATTCCTCGGCCGTGTCCACGGAGCCCACTTTCTGTGCGACCGCAGACGCGATCCACTGATTGAGCGAAACGCCGTCCTTCTTGGCCAGCCGCGTGGCAGCCTCCTTGATGGATGAAGGCAGCTTCAAGGGGTATGTTGCTTTACTCATCCTGCAATCCTCCCAAGCAATCGGCCGGCCTCATGAGCTTCACGCCGAACCGCGCGGGCACTCCGGCGAAGTCTCGCACATTGTGCGAAATCAATGCATCTGCCCGGCCGTTGACCGCAGTCTCCAAAACAAGCTCGTCTGTGATGTCCGCCAGTTGAGGACGCCACAGGAAATGTGTTTCCACGGGCTCGGCCAAGGCTGCAAGTTCAGCGAGGAACTGATCAATCTCATTCACTGCAAAACCGTGCGCAGCAATTTGCTCGGGCCGCTTCAGCACCGACTCATATTCGAGGAACAATGCGGTTGACACCAGCGGCGTCATTCTATGCCGCGCGACCAGTCCTAGAACTTGGAACGACGCCACCTTGGCGGCTTCGCAACCCTGCGACCAAGACGTTTGTGTCGAGCACAACTCGCTTCATTTGGCCTCACCGTACATCCCATGGGATGTACGGTGCACTGACGATGACCGCCCGTCAATCCATCCGGATCGTCACGAACCGCAACTCGCCCGTCTTCGAAGCAAGCATGAGCAAGGCGTTCTTGCGGCCCTGATCCTTCAGGCCGTTGATACGGTCGAGAACGTCCTTCGGTTGGGCGACGGACTCCTGTGCGATCTCGGTGATCACCTCGCCGGCGACGATGCCGCGCTCCGCCGCGGCCGAATCCTTCGCCACCTCGTTGATGACGACGCCGGACACGTCCGCGGCAATGCCGAATTTCTTGCGCGCCTCGTCGTTGAGCTCGCCGACCGTCATCCCGAGCACCGTGGCGGTCGAGACCTCGCCTTGCTCTTCGCCGGAGGGCGCGGCGGCCTCGGCGCTGTCGGCGAGCTTCTCGCCATCTTCGAGACGGCCCAGCGTGACCTTCACGGTCTGCTCGACGCTCTTGCGCACGATCACGACGTCGACCGCCTTGCCGACCGGGCTCTCCGCGACAACCCGGGGAAGGTCGCGCATCTCGTCGACTTCCTTACCGTCGAACTTGATGATGACGTCGCCCGGCTGGACGATCCCGTTGTCAACCGGACCGCCCTTGATGACGCCTGCGACGAGCGCTCCTTTGGCCACCTTCATGCCGAGGCTTTCAGCAATGTCGTCCGTCACCGGCTGGATGCGAACGCCCAGCCAGCCGCGGCGCGTCTCGCCGAACTCTGCAAGCTGCTGGACAACACCGACCGCGAGTGCGGACGGGATGGAGAAGCCGATGCCGATCGAGCCGCCCGACGGCGAGATGATGGCCGTGTTGATGCCGACCACCTCGCCGTTCATGTTGAACAGCGGGCCACCGGAATTGCCCCGGTTGATCGCCGCATCGGTCTGGATGAAGTCGTCATAGGGGCCGGAATTGATGTCGCGGTTGCGCGCCGACACAATGCCCACGGTCACCGTGCCGCCGAGGCCGAACGGGTTGCCGATCGCCATCACCCAGTCGCCGATCCTGAGCTTGCTCGAATCCCCGAATTTTACGGCTTTCAGCTTCTTCAGCTTCGGATCGACCTTAAGTACCGCAATGTCGGTCTTGGTGTCGGTGCCGACGAGTTCGGCCTTCAGCTTGGAGCCGTCGGAGAAGTTGACCTCGATCTCATCCGAATCCGCAATCACATGATTGTTGGTGACCACGATGCCTTTTTCCGCATCGATCACGAAGCCCGAGCCGAGCGACTGCACCTTGCGGTCGCCGCCTCCGTCTTCGCCCTGCCTGTCGTTGAAGAAGTCGTCGAAGAAATCCTGGAACGGCGAGCCTTCGGGAAGCTGCGGCATCGGCACTGCGTCTGGCGTTTCCGATCCCGCCACCTTTTGCGTGGTCGAGATGTTCACCACCGATTCGAGCAGCCCTTCGGCAAGGTCGGCGACTGACGCGGGTCCCTGTGCGGAGGCGGGCGCGACGAATGCCGGCGCGGACGCCGCGGCGATCATGCTCGCTGCCGTGAAGCTGACCAGCGACCGGCGCAATGCGGTCAGGATTTTCGGCGTCATCGGTCAGGCTCCCGTTGAATCTGGATCAGCGCCGGTTCAGCGCAACCGTCTTGTTGGCTCAAAATAGGGCGTGTTTGCGGCCCACGCCATGCGGGTCGTGGATAAATGCCGGGTTATCCGCGAACAAGCCAGACGACCGCTACGCCGGCAGCGATGACGGCGAGGCCGATGCTGCGCAGCCGATGTTCGGGCATGTCGATGACATCTGCGGCAAGCCGCTTGGCAAGGCTGGGGAACCCGCCATAGACGAGGCCCTCGAACACCATCACCAGTCCGAGGGCCGCCAGAAAGTCGCTCACCTGCGCAGCTTTATTGCGCTGGCGCCGCGGAGGCGGCTGGCGGGGTCGCCGCGGCGGCCGGCGCCTGCGGCGTGCCGCCGCCCGTTCCGGCGCCGCCGGCGGGATCGCTGAAGAAGCGGAAGAATTCCGAATCCGGCGACAGCACCATCGTCGTACCGGTCCCTTCCAGCGCCTGATTGTAGGCGTTCATCGAGCGATAGAATTCGAAGAACTTCTCGTCGCGCTGGAAGGCGTCGGCGAAGATCCGGCTGCGCTCGGCTTCGCCCTCGCCTCGCTGGATCTCGGAATCGCGCTGCGCCTCGGCGACGATCTCCACGACCTCGCGGTCGGCGCGGGCGCGGATGCGCTGCGCCGCCTCGCGGCCGCGAGCCCGCAGGCGCTCGGCCTCGGCCAGGCGCTCGGCCTTCATGCGGTCGTAGGTCTGCTGCGAAACCTCGGCGGTCAGGTCGGTCCGGCGGATGCGCACGTCCTCGATCTCGAGGCCAAGCGACGTCGCGTCGGGCCGCAGCTGGTCGCGTACCTCGCGCATCATGGCGGCGCGCTCTTCCGAAAGCGCCGCCTCGAAACCACGCACGCCGTAAACCCGGCGAAGCGCCGCGTCGAAGCGGGTGCGCAGCCGCTGTTCGGCCAGATCGACGCTACCCGACACGGTCTGTCGGAACACCCGCGGATCGCTGATGCGGTAGGCGACGAAAGCGTCCACTTCGTAGAACTTGCCGCCTGACACCTGAACGCGGATGTCATCCAGGTCGAAGCGCATGACGCGGTCCTCGATGATCTGGACGTTGTCGGCGTCGAACATGGCGAACGGCGCCTTGAAGTAGATTCCCGGCTCGGACTTGACGTCGACGATCTCGCCGAAGCGGAGCACGATCGCCTGCTCCCGCTCGTTCACGACGAACACGGCCGAGTAGATCAGGAACAGGATGACGGCGGCGATGACGCCGATGATGGGCAGACGGTTGGACATCAGTTGTTTCCTTCCGCCGGAGCGCGCTTCTGCAGCTCGGGCAGCGGCAGATAGGGCACCACCCCCTGGCCGTTGCCCTGCTGGACGATCACCTTGTTGGAGTCGCGCAGCACGCGCTCCATCGTTTCGAGGTAGAGGCGCTGGCGCGTCACGTCAGGCGCCTTCGCGTACTCGTCGTAGACGGAGATGAAGCGCTGCGCCTCACCCTGCGCCTCCTGCACGACCCGGTTCTTGTAGGCTGCCGCCTCTTCGCGGATCTGCGCGGCCTGTCCGCGCGCCTGGCCGAGCTTCTGGTTGGAGTATTGATTGGACTCCTCCACGAAGCGGTCCTCATCCTGCTCGGCACGCTGCACCTCGTCGAACGCGTCCGCCACTTCGCGCGGCGGCGCCACGTCTTCGATCGAGATCGCGTTGATATTCAGGCCCGCGCCATACTGGTCGAGGGTCGCCTGCACGATGCCGCGCACGTCTTCCGCGATGCCCTGACGGTCGTCACGGAAGATGTCCTGCGCCGGACGGCGGCCGACGGATTCGCGCATCGCGCTTTCAGCGATCTGGCGCACCATCTCGTCGGGCTGCGACACGTTGAAGAGATAGGCGACCGGATCGGCCACCTGGTAGGCGACGGAGAATTTAACGTCGACGATGTTCTGGTCGCCCGACAGCATCAGGCCGGTCGAGGAATTGCCGCGCGTCTCGCCGATATTGACCAGTTTTTCGGCCGTGTTGGCCTTTTCCACCGTCTCGATCGGCCACCAGTGGAAGTGCAGGCCTGGCTGCGACAGCTCCTGCTTCGGCTTGCCAAAGCGAAGCTCGACCGCGATCTCATCCGGCTGGACCGTGTACACCGACTGGAACACCCACAGAGCCACGACGGCGAGCGCAATGAGCCCGAAGAACGCCGGGCTCCCGGCGCCTCCGCCCCCGCTGCCGCCGGGCAGCACGCGCTTCAGCCGATCCTGGCCGCTCTTGATGATGTCTTCGAGCCCTGGCGGTGTGCCTTGTGGGCCCCTCGGGCCGCGTGGCCCCTGGCCCCATGGTCCCTGGCCGTTGCCGCCGCCCCATGGGCCGCCGCCACCGCCGCTCTGATTGTTCCAGGGCATAAAAGTCCTTTCGGATAAACTCCCGTCCGCATCTGTAGCGCGGACCCGCCAACCGCTTCTCTATAGGGACGCGCCATCGCGCTTTCAACGCACCTCAACCGCGCCGGCTTCATTTGCCGGTTCGGAAACGCTCATACAAGTGTATTTCTGCGCGACAAACTGCGTCTCTTGTACACGGTGTGCCGGGTTTCGTGCGTATCCCGCTCGCCCGCAGGCACATTCTCCGATGCGACAGGTTCCCAGACCTCCGGGTCGATAGGCGGAAATCGCGTGTCTCCGTCGGGCGCTGCCAGCACATGGGTAATGTGCAACTCATCTGCGATGGGCAGCGCCTGCGCGTAGATCTCGCCGCCGCCGATCACGCAGATTTCATCGGCTTCGGGCATGCAGCGTCCGCGCACCCGCGCCAGTGTGATGGCGTCGTCGAGCGAATGCACGACCTCCGCGCCGTCTGCCCGGAAGGTTCTGTCCCGCGTCACCACAACGTTCAGCCGTCCGGGCAGCGGGCGCTTGGGGAAACTCTCCCACGTCTTGCGGCCCATGACGATTGGATTGCCCATCGTATCCGCCTTGAAGCGCTTCATGTCCGACGACAGCCGCCAGGGCAAACCGTTGTCGCGTCCGATCACGCCATTCTCGGCAATCGCCACATGGATGGAGATGTTCAGGGCGCCCTCATCCATGGCTGGTTCCACACGCTGCGATCCTCATACCGCGATCGGCGCCTTGATCGTGGCGTCGGCGACATAGTTCTCCAGCCTGAAATCCTCATAGCGGAACGCGAAGAGGTCAGTCACCGCGGGGTTGATCCACATGGTCGGCAGCGGCTTCGGCGTGCGCTTCAGCTGCTCGCGCGCCTGCTCGAAATGGTTGGAGTAGAGATGCGCATCGCCGAGGGTATGGATGAACTCGCCGGCCTTGAGGCCGGTCACCTGCGCCACCATCATGGTCAGCAGCGCATAGGACGCGATGTTGAAGGGAACGCCAAGGAAGATGTCGGCCGACCGCTGGTAGAGCTGGCACGACAGCTTTCCGTCCGCGACGTAGAACTGGAAGAGGCAATGGCACGGCGGCAGCGCCATTTGGTCTACTTCCTCGGGATTCCAGGCCGAGACGATCAAACGTCGCGAATGAGGATTCTTGCGCAACTGGATGAGAAGATTCGCGATCTGGTCGATCTCGCCGCCGTCCTTCGTCGGCCACGAGCGCCACTGTTTGCCGTAGACCGGGCCGAGCTCGCCGTTCTCGTCGGCCCATTCGTCCCAGATCGTGACGCCGTGATCGTTCAGATACTTAATGTTGGTGTCGCCGGCCAGGAACCACAGCAGCTCGTGGATGATCGACTTCAGGTGCAGCTTCTTGGTCGTCGTAACGGGAAAACCGTCCGACAGGTCGAAGCGCATCTGGTAGCCGAACACGCCGCGCGTACCGGTCCCCGTGCGGTCGCTACGGTCGGAACCGTGATCGAGGACGTGTCGAAGGAGGTCTAGATACTGCCGCATGGCCGCCTGATCGATTCTGTAGGGAGCAATCATATAGGACGGCGGTCAGCCGGACCACAGTCCGTGTCCCTGCCTACACTAGTGCGAGCCGCGCCGCGCCAGCGGGCCGATGAGTTCGATCCTGTTTGTCCACACATATCCGTCGAAGGCAGCCGGCACACGCGCGAACTCCTCGGCGCTGTCGATGCCGGCCGTCCCCGGATCGCCGGCGCCATAGGGCCCGAGCAGGATGATGTCGCTGCCTGCGCCGCGCATGCGCTGCTGGAAGAGGTTCGGCCAGCCCCAAAGCCATGGCGCGATGTTGACCGGCACCATCACCATGGTGTCGCGGCAGGCTTCGGGCACATAGCCGGTCCAGCCCAGCGCCATGTAGCGCGTCATGCAGTGCACCAGGCCGCGCCTCGTCCAGCTCCTGGCCCCCGGGATGAGGCTTGCGGCCCGCGCGGTCGGCGCATCGCCGCCATAGACGCCCCAGACGGCCTCCTGCCAGCCAAGATTTTCGGCCGCCACCGCCGCCAGCATGTCGCCTTCCCGTGCCTCATTGCTCTTGAAATTGACGAGCAGGCGGCCCGGAACGGCGACAAGCACCTCCGGCAGCGTCGGCATCAGCCCAACACCCTTGCCGCGAAACGGGAACGTCCTGCCGCCGTCTGCGGTGTAGCCGTGGCCGATGTCGAGCGCCTTGAGCACCGCCATCGTCTGCTCACGGGTCACGCCCTTCCCGTTGGTGCGGCAATCGACAGTCCAGTCGTGCAGCACGGCGAGTTGACCGTCGGTCGTGGGATGCACGTCGAGTTCGACAATGTCAGCCCCGGCATCGAAGGCAGCCTGCATCGAAGGGATGGTGTTTTCGAGGAACGTGTGCGTCGGCGCAAAGATCCTCTCCGCAGTGCAGGTGTCGTTGGTCAGTCCCTCGCGGCTGTAGGTCTGGTGCACGCCGCGGTGGGCGATCAGCCGGACCGACGCGTTGGCCGGCGGCGAAACCCGCCACGACGCGTTCCAGACGTAGACTGCGGCCACGATCGCCGCGAAAACGATAAGGATCTTGCGCATTGGCTCCCCTGCCTGCGCCCCCGCGTCGGGGTTGTGCTTTTGGCAGGTGGCACAACTGTGGCGGCAAGCCGCATACGAACGCATTCGTCACAAGACGCTTCACATTGTCGGCCGGCATGCCTATATTCGCCCTGTCAGCTTGCTGACTATGGCGATAAACGGCCGATGAAATAAGCCATTCGGACCCGGGGGCGGTACCCGGCGCCTCCACCACAAGCCGCCGCGACCTTGCGAGAGGATCGGCGGCTTCTGATGGGGGCGAAATAGGATCGACGAGGGTGTAAAGATCGGACTTTTGCCCGGCATTGTACCACCGTTATCGGGCTAACCTTATAGTTGCCAACGACAACTATGCTGAGGCACGTCTCGCTGCTTAATGCGGCGCGATAGTCTCGAATCAAGCCCTAGGGGTTAGCACCTCTAGGCGGGGCTCGGAGGCGCCTGGCAACAGAAGCCTCCACTTCCCTCCCCTTATTCTCCCTTTCGATCGCCGAGCGACGACTTGCAGTGGTCCGCAACGAGGCCGCGCATCGGCACCGATTCGCCGTTCCAGGAGACTCCTCGATATGCCATCTGCGAGCAGTCGCTACATCGTGCTCACGGGAGGCCCCGGTGCAGGCAAGACGACCACCCTCGACCTGCTGAAGGCGGCCGGATACAGCGGAACTGTCGAAGCCGGGCGCGCAATCATCAAGGACCAGCAGGCGATCGACGGCCCGGCCCTGCCTTGGCGCGATCCGGCCCTGTTCGCCGAACATATGCTTGCCTGGGAAATGCGCTCCCACGCGCTCGCCGCCGGGACCGCCGGCGTCACCTTCTTCGACCGTGGCGTGCCCGATGTCATCGGCTACCTGCGGCTGAGCGGCCTGCCCGTTCCGCCCCATGTCGAGCGGGCCGCCCATGTCTTTCGCTACAGTCCGAGGGTTTTCGTCTTCCCCCCGTGGCGGGCGATCTTCGGCCAGGACGCCGAACGCAAGCAGGATTTCGCCGAGGCCGAGCGAACCTTCGAGGCAGTGCGCGGCGCCTACCTCGACCTCGGCTATGCGTGCGTCGAGGTGCCGCCCGCACCGCCGCCCCAGCGCGCCGCCTTCATCCTCCAGAGCGTCGGCCTGAACTCGGCCGCAATCTGAAATGAAGCGGCGCGCCGAAAGGGCGGGCCGACTTCCTTTTCTTCCGATGGCTATTCGGCAGGAGTCATTTCGAGGTTCCTGGCTGGGCGGCGCGAACGCAGCGTCACCAGCGTGAGCAGCAGCGCGATGGTCGCGCACGCTGCAATGCCCGTCACCATCGGCATCGGCCTGCCGTCGGCGAATATGCCGGTCACCATCATCGCGGCGACGCCCGTGACCATGTGAAGCGTGCCCATGAGCGCGGATGCGGTGCCGGCATTCTCGCCATGCTCCTCCATCGCCAGCACCGACGTGGTCGGAATGACGAGACCAAGGAAGCCGTAGCCGACGAACAGCATCGCTGCGATGAAGTACAGCGACTCCACCCCGGAGACCGTCGCCGCGAACATGGCGATCATCACGGCCGCGTATCCGAACACCGCGAAGCGCACGACGCGGCCCAGCCCGTATTTTGCCGTCGCCCACCCGCTGAACTGCGAGACCGTGAAGAACGACACCGCGTTCACCGAGAAGAACAGGCTGTAGGCCGAGGGCGACATGCCGACGAAGGACGAGTTGGCCAGGTAGACGAAGAAGCTGGCGACACCGAAGCCGCCGATCAGCGAGAGGCCGACAAAATTCCGGTCGACCGACAGTTGCCGATACCCTTTCCAGGCTGCGCCGAACGACCCACCCTTGCGGGCCTCCGCCGGGCGCGTCTCCTCGAGCCCGACCATCATGAGGAGAAAGCCGAGCAGCGCGGCGATGGTGACGGCCCAGAACACGGCGCGCCATCCGAAGGCGTCGATGATGAAGCTGCCCGTGAGCGGCGCCAGGATCGGCGAGATGCTGAACACCAGCATCAGCAGCGACATCAGCCGCGCTGCCTCCGGCCCTGTGTGGAGGTCGCGCACGACCGCGCGCGGCACGACCATGCCGGCGCTCGCGCCAAGTCCCTGCAGCAGCCGGAAGAAGATCAGCCAGCCGACGTCGGGCGCCAGCGCCGCACCCACGCTGGACAGCGCGAAGACGACGAGGCCGCCGTAGAGCACCGGCTTGCGCCCATGGATGTCGGCCAGCGGACCGACCACCAGCGGAGCGACTGCCAGGGCGAGGAACATCACAACGAGGCTCATCTGGACGGCCATGTCGCTGGCGCCGAGATCAGCGCCGATGGTCGGCAGCGCCGGCAGGTACATGTCGATTGCGAACGGTCCGATGGCCGAAACGAGGCCGAGCACGATCGCGTAGCGGAAGTAATTCGTACGCATGCCAATTCTCTTTGGGTTGTCGTCGGAACCCCCTGCCGGCCCGTCGAAAAAAACGACGGGCGGGCCCGTCATTTCGCGAAGCTTACCGTCGGGTAATGTCCATTCTTTTAGACAGGCTTGTCCAACTGATCAACCGCATGTATAAAAAATCTCAATGATACCTGTCATTGCTCCTGACATCGGCTCCCTAAGAGGCCACGCCGCCAAGCGGCTCTCGATTCTCGACGCGGCAGCCCATGTGTTTTGCCGGGAAGGCTACGGCGGCGCGAACATCGATATGGTGGCGATGGAGGCTGGCGTCTCGCGTCAGACCATCTACAACCACCACGGCGACAAGGAAAAACTGTTCCTGGCGGTCGTCCGGGAGGTGACCGAGCGCATCAACGCCGGGATCTTCGACACGCTCTCCACCTTCCCCGACAAGCCCGGGGACCTGCACGCCGACCTCACGGCCTTCGGCATCCGCATGGTTCGCAACTGCATCTGCAGCCGCGACGGCCGGTTCCTCCGCAAGCTCATCCAGAGCGAGGGCGATCGCTATCCGGAGCTCTTCGCGACCTGGCTGAAGGACGGCCCGGGCCGCACCTGGTCCGCGCTCGCGGCCCGTTTCGCCCGGCTGGCGCTCGCCGGCCATCTGCAACTCGACGACCCCGATCTCGCCGCGCGGCAGTTTCTTGCCCTGGTGCGGGTCGACCTGGAGATGGGCATGATGCTCGGCGTCACGCCCACGGAGTCGGAACTGCAGACCTCCGCCTCTGCCGCCGTCACTACTTTCCTGCGCGCCTATGCGCGCGCGGACCGACCCTGACCCGCCACTCCGGTCCGGCATGAGGCGCCGCCGGGCTGCTCATCCTGCCGCAGTGCACTATCTGCGGTTTACCTCGCCAAGAAGCTTGGTTAGACGTAAGATGTGACTCACGAAGCAGGCTGACCGGACACCTATGGCCGAAGACCATTTACGCTATGACATTCTGGTCCAGGAGGCCCTGCGCGGCGTTATGCGCAAGGTGCTGACGGAAGTGTCGCGCACCGGCCTGCCGGGCAATCATCACTTCTTCATCACCTTCCTGACGGGGGCTCCCGGCGTTCGCATCTCGAGCCGGCTGCGTGAGCGCTATCCGGAGCAGATGACCATCGTCCTGCAATTCCAGTACTGGGACCTGAAGGTCTCCGAAGCGGGATTCGAGGTGGGCCTTTCCTTCTCCGACGTGCCGGAAAAGCTGGAGATACCTTTCTCGGCAGTACGCGGCTTCTACGACCCGTCGACCAATTTCGAGCTGGAGTTCGACGCAAGGGCGGAGGAAAGCGCTGCCGCCCTGCCTGTCGAGCCGCCGGCCAAGCTGGAGGCCGTTCCGAAGGCAGCGGCGCCGGCTGCCAAGTCCGACGCCAAGAAGGACACCGACGCAGCAAAGCCCGACACCAAGGGCGCCGACGTCGTCTCCCTCGACGCCTTCCGCAAGAAGTAACCCGTGGCCGAAATCGTCAACCTGCGCCAGGCCCGCAAGCGCAAGGAGCGTGCGGACCGCGATCGTGTGGCTGCCGAGAACCGCGCGCTCCACGGGCGCAGCAAGGCCGAGCGCCAGCGTGACGAAGTGGCTGCAGCGCGTGCCGCGGCGGACCTCGACGGCCATCAGCGTGAACGCCGGGACGACCCGGATTGAGCCTCGTCGTCAAGCGATCCATCTCGATCCGCGGTCATCGCACGAGCTTTTCCCTTGAGCAGCCCTTCTTCGACGACCTGGCGCGGATCGCCACTGCCCGCGGCATGCCGCTGGCCGCCCTCGTCGCCGAGATCGATGGCAACCGCCCTTCCGGCGCCAACCTGTCGTCGGCCATCCGGCTTCATGTCCTGGAGTGGGCGAAATCTGGCCACGTGGAGGACCCGTCGAAGCCGGGCATGGGCGTCGACCGCGGCACGTCCGCGAAGGACGTGAGCGTATAGAACGGCCCGGACGGCCGGCGAATGTCTTACTTGTCGACCATCGTCGCAGGCTGCACCTGCTGCGGGATCAGCCCGGGACCGTCAACCGCGCCGCGCCGCTTCGATCGCGGCGACATCGATCTTCTTCATGTCCATCATGGCGTCGAAAGCGCGTTTTGCTTCGCTGCCGCCGGCAGCCATAGCCTCGGTCAGCACGCGCGGCGTGATCTGCCAGGAGACGCCCCATCGGTCCTTGCACCAGCCGCACGCGCTCTCCTGGCCGCCATTGCCGACGATGGCGTTCCAGTAGCGGTCGGTCTCCTGCTGGTCGTCAGTGGCGATCTGGAACGAGAAGGCCTCGTTGTGCTTGAACCTGGGGCCGCCATTGAGGCCGAGGCAGGGAATACCCGCGACGGTGAACTCCACCGTCAGGACGTCTCCCGCCTTGCCGGACGGGTAGTCGCTCGGCGCACGGTGAACGGCATTCACCGAACTGTTCGGAAAAGTCTCGGCGTAGAAGCGGGCCGCGCCTTCTGCGTCCCCGTCATACCAAAGGCAGATCGTGTTCTTGGCAATTGCCATTGTTCGTCCTTTCGCTTCTGGAGCAGCTTCGGCCAGATGTCCCAGCATCGGGGCAACTCGCGGTTGGCATCGACGATTGCCCCCGCATCTAGAATGTGCTCGTGCGCATGACGTTCCGCGACCGGATTGCCGCCGCGCGTCGCATGTTGCGGACAACGCCTGTCGACGCGTTCGATGGCCGGCCAGCGCTCCGATTGGGGTATGAACCACAGCGATGTGCGTTTTTCAGGGCGTCAACCGCTGGACAGGATTATCATCGTGGCCGGTTGAGGGCGATAGCCGCACCGGATCAGTTCCCCAGCGATTCCAGGATTTCCTTCAGCGAGAACGGGTTGCGGCGCTTCCTTGTCGGCTCTTCGAACGCGTCCGAGGAATCCCGATCGGAAGGCACAGGCGCCGCCTGCTCGGTCGGGGGCGGCGGGAACTCACCCTGCGTCGCTGCGCGCGCCGCCTCCTCGTCGGCCTCGCGCCGGGCCTGTTCCGCGGCGCGTTTTGCCTCAGCTTCGGCATCCAGCCGCGCCTGTTCTTCGGCCTGCCGCCTGGCCTCCTCTTCCGCCTTGATGCGCGCTTCCTCCTCGGCCTTGATCTGTGCGGCGTCGTCGGCCTTGCGGCGGGCGTCCTCCTCGGCCCTGCGCTGCTCCTCGGCAAGTCGGTCGCGTTCCTTCTGGAGGGCAGCGTAGTAGCGGGCTTCCCGGCGCAGCCGCTGCTTCTCCAGGAGGTCGGCCTGCATGGCCTCGACCCGCGCCTGCTCGATTTCCAGCGCCCTCTGGGTCAGGAACTGAGCGAGCGGATCGGTGTCGAAGGTGAGGTTCGCCGCGCCGGGCGTTCCCGAAAGCGCGAAGCGCACCGTGGGCTCCGAGCCGACAAGCGCCTCCTCGCCCGGCGCATAGGTTATGGCGCCATCGGCCGCCACCGTCCGGTCGTTGGCGTCGCCGCGCACCTCGACGGAAATCTTCGCGTGAGGGTTGTCGAGCGTAATCGGCGGCGCGCGCAGCACCCCGCCGGCGACCGAGAAGGCGAGGTCGACGTTGCCCGCGGCATAGGAGCCGCCGCCAACCAGCGCCGGCGCGAACGCCGCGGTCTTCGGTCCGTCGATGTCGCGTCCGATCCTGTCCGCCTCGGCGATCAGGGCCGGGAATGCATCCGGGTTGATGCCCCGCAGAACCACGTCGTGCAGCGACGACGTCCCCGAGCCGGAAAGCGCCGCCACGATCCCTTCGATCGACTTGCCGCTGCCCGACAGCGCGGCGGAGATATCCCCCCGCCCGTCGATGGCCGAACTCCGCAGGAGCTGCGAGATGTCCGCGTTCTCCAGCTTGAGCTGGGTCGAGACCAGGCCCGACCCGTCATTGTTCTTGAGCTCCAGCAGCCCGCTCAGTTCCCCGTCCGCCAGCTTGCCGGTCAGGTCGCTGATCCGCAGGCCCTCCTGGCTCAGCCGCAGCGACAGACTCGCGTTGCTCACCGTCGCGATCGGCCCGACCGAGAAGCTGCCCGCCGTGAGATCGACGTCGGCGGCAAGCGGGGCCAGCGACTTCGGCTGGAAAGGCGTGGTGGCCCAGTCCGCATCCGCGCCTTCGAGGGTGGCCTCGCCCAGAATCGCCTTGGCGATCGGGTAGACGTCCAGTTCATCCATCGCGAGCTGTCCGGAAAGATGCGGCAACCCGTCCTTGACCTCCAGGTTGACGTCGCCGGCGACCGCACCTTCCGCAACCGTGCCGTCCAGGCCGCTCAATACCAGCAGCCCGTTGCCGTAGTCGGCCTCGGCCTTGAGGGCGACGGCGGTTCCCGTTCCCATCCCGGGCAGCGCTAGCCCCGCCGTCATCATCCAAGGCTCGATGTCGGTGGCTTCCAGCGTGATGGACCCCTTCGCAGAAGGCCCGTCTTCGGCGGCGCCGACGCTCCCCTCGAAACCGGCTGCGGCGTGGTCGCCGGTGAAGCGCAACTTCGTCGCGAGCCCGTCCCGCAATGCGCCTTCCGCCGAAAGCTCAACCGAGCCCGGACCGGTCAATCCGAGAGGCAGCGTCTCCACCCCGAGCAGCGACATGAGCGCCGTTGCGTCGGCGTTCTTGCCGTTGAAGGCGAGCGAGATCCTGGCTTCGGGCTTTGCGATCGCTCCACGGTAGTTTCCGGTGAAATCCGTACCGCCGGACACGCCCTTCGCGTCGAGTGAATAGATCGTCTCGTCACCCTCGTCGACGGACGCCTCAGCGACCAGGCTGATTTCACTGTCGGCGTAGAGCCCGGCATGGGACGCCCCGCGTTCGCGCAGCGCGGTCAGCCAGGGCTGGCCGGGATATTGCGCCGCGAGGACGTCCAGCAGCGGCTGCAGATCGACGGCGACGAGCGTGGCGTCGAGTTCGCCCGTCGGCTTCACCGGAAAATTCTTCACGCTCGCCGTGGCGCCGATCGTGGCGCCTGCAAGATCGCCGATCGCCAGCTTGTCGACCTCGATCGTTCCGTCGCGCAGGCGGAGCGCCGTGTCGAGCGTGCCCGCCGTCATCCCCGCCGCCGTCACCGGGCCGGCCCTCACCGCGATGTCCAGGTCGGTATCTGAGAAGCGGTTGGTCCCCTTCTCGCTCACGAACAGCGACGCGAAGGCCGACAGCCCGTCGAAGTCGAGTGCGCCGCCGTCGAGATGCACCTTGATCGAGGGCCGCGCGTCTGCTGGCCGCCGGCTGTCGACCTCGCCGCGGAACTTTGCCGCGCCGAGCTGCAGCTCGAGGTCGCGGAACGATTGCTGCGTCGCCGTCAGGTCCACGGACGAACTGAACCCCGCCGCCGGCAGTCGCCGGATCGCCTCGTCAACATCCTTCGACAGCCAGGCCATGAACCCCGAGGGCTGCGCGATGGCCAGAAGCAGGTTGCCCTTGAAGCCTATCTCCCCGACAGTCGCGAGTGTGCCACGGGCTTCCACGGTTGTGCGTCCGGGCAATGTGGCGGCGAGCGATTCGATGTCCCAGTTGCCTGCCTTCGGCTCGGCCGACAGCCTGACGTCCCGGATCATGGTGTCGCCGGCGACGATCGCCGGCAGGTTGACCTGGACCGAGCCAGGAATTGCGGGCATGGGCAGACCCGACAACAGGCTCTGCAGGCCCGCCAGGCGCGCTTCGACCGATTGGCCCGCCCCGCCGCTGCCGCCCTCCTCGTCCAGGCGCACCTGCGCGCCGTCGGCCGTGATCGAGAAGCGCGGTTCAGCGCCGAGATCGACGGACGCCTTGCCCTCTGCCACATACGGGTCATTGACCGGCCCTGTCTCGAAACGGAACTCGTCGATCGAGAGGCGCTCATGAGTGACGCTGAACGCGCCGCCCAGCCGGTTTGCCGGCGGTGCGGGCGCGCGGTCGCCCTTGGCCGCCGCACGCGGCGTTCCCTCGCTGCCGCGCAGCTCGTCCTTGACGTCTTCCTTGGCGACGACGCGGAAAGCGCCGGCATAGGTCGGTATCCCCTTGTCCATGCGCGCGGTGCCGTCGGCCTCGACGATCACCGGGTAGATCGCCGGGTTGGTTCGGATCCGCAGCCGCATCCCGCCAGCGTCGTCGACGGCCCCGGTGGACACCGACAGCGCCGCCTGCCGTCCGTCGGCGCGCAGCATCCCCTCGATGTGCCACGGCCCGACCAGCGAACGCGCCGACCCGTCGAGATTGATTTCCGACAGCACGTGCTCGCGTCCGCCCGCCGTATGGCGCACGACCACCTCCCCGTCCGTGATCGTCAGCTTCTCCAGCGAGATGTCGCGTGCGCCGAATGGCGCCGAGGGACGCACCGCCCAGTCGATGGTGCCGTCCGCGGCGACCGTGACGGTTGCCTTCGGTCTCACCAGGCGCATGTCGAAGATCAGGAACTCGCCCCGCATGAAGGGGGCGAGTTCGGCGTCCATGGAGAAGGTTTCGACCGTCATTGCGGGTGTGTCGGCGTTGCCGCCCACCGTCACGTCCGAGAACGTCACGGAGGGGAACGGCAACAGGCGCGCCGTCGCCTCGCCGCGAACCGTCACCTTGCGACCCAGGATCGCGCTCGCCTCGCGCTCGAAGTCCGCACGGTAGTTCGTCCAGTCGATGAAATAGGGGCCCACCAGCGCCGCCGTGAGGGCCAGCACCAGCAAACCTCCGATCAGGACAAATAGACGGCCAAGCATCGCTCCTCGCCCAAAGGAATCTCCCAAGCCCCTTGCAGCTTAGCGGGATCAGTCTGACGATAAAGTGGCGAGCCCCCCGCGTCGATGCCTGGTTCAGGCAAGCGGGAAGATCTTCCCCGGATTCATGATGTTCTGGGGATCGAGCGCGACCTTGATCATGCGCATGAAGTCGACGCTCTCGCCGAGTTCGCTCTCCAGGAATGCCAGCTTGCCCTGGCCGATCCCGTGCTCGCCGGTGCAGGTGCCGTTCATGCCGATGGCGCGCATGTTCAGCCTTGCCACAAATTCCTCCGACTTGGCGATCTCCTGTGCATTCTCCATGTCCATCAGCACCAGGACGTGGAAATTTCCGTCGCCGACATGCCCGACGATGGGCGCGATCAGGCCCATCCGCGCGATGTCGGCCTCGGTCTCCGCGATGCACTCTGCGAGACGTGAGATCGGCACGCAGACGTCCGTCGAGAGGCCCTTGGCGCCGGGGCGCAACGTCTGCGAGGCCCAGTAGGCGTCGTGGCGCGCCTTCCAGAGCTTGGCGCGCTCCTCGGCGACCTTGGTCCACAGGAACGGCCCGCCGCCGAATTCGGCCGCGATCTCGCCAAAACTCTCGGCCTGCTCGGCGACGCCCGCCTCGCTGCCGTGGAACTCGACGAAGAGGCAGGGGCTCTCCGGGTATTCAAGCTTGGAGTAGTTCTTCAGCGCACGCATCTGCAGGGCGTTCACCAGCTCTATGCGGGCAACCGGAATGCCCATCTGGATGGTCGCGATCACCGCGTTGCAGGCGTCCTCGACGGTCGGGAACGGACACACCCCGCCGGAGATCGCCTGCGGAATGCCATAGAGCTTCAATGTCATGGACGTGATGATGCCGAGCGTGCCCTCTGAACCGACCAGCAGGCGGGTGAGGTCGTAGCCCGCCGACGTCTTCTTGGCGCGCCGCGCGGTGGTGATCGCGCGCCCGTCCGCCATCACCGCCGTCACCGCCAGCACGTTCTCGCGCATGGTGCCGTAGCGCACGGCATTGGTGCCGGATGCCCGGGTCGCCGCCATGCCGCCCAGGCTGGCGTTGGCGCCGGGGTCGATCGGGAAGAACAACCCGGTGTCGCGTATATACGTGTTCAGCGCCTCGCGGGTGACGCCGGGCTCAACCGTGCAGTCGAGGTCCTCCGGATTGACCGCCAGCACCCTGTCCAACTGCATCAGGTCGACCGAGATGCCGCCGCCCGGCGCATTCGTCTGGCCTTCGAGCGAGGTTCCCGTACCGAACGGGATGACCGGCACGCGATGCTCGGCGCAGACGCGCACGATCTCCTGCACCTCTTCCGTGGAGCGCGGGAAAGCCACGCCGTCCGGCGCCTGGTTGGGGATGTAGGTCGTCGTGTGCGCGTGCTGCCTGCGAATGTCCTGCCCGGTCTGGAAGCGGTCGCCCAGGCGCTGCTTGAGGATGCCGAGAGCGGCGGCAATGCCGGCTTCGTTGCGCTCCACCTTGATCAGGTCGCTCAGCGCCATGATTTCCTCCCTCGATGGACCAGTGCGGCCCTTGTTGTTCGCATCGTTCGCCTATAGCAGGTTTCGGCCGCCTCAAGGCAAGCCAGCATGCAGGAGCCGTTTGATGACCAAGGCCGCCCCCTTCGTGTCGCGCGTGATGGAAGTCGAAAAGGACTGGATCGACTACAACGGCCACCTCAACATGGCCTATTACAACGTGCTCTTCGACCGCGCTTCCGACGAGGCTTTCGAAGTTATGGGGCTCGGCCCCGACTACGCGAAAGAGCGGGGTCTGACCATCTACTCGGCCGAGGTACACGTCTGCTACGTGCGGGAGTTGCACCTCGGTGACAAGGTCACCGTCACCTTCCACCTGCTCGACCACGACGAGAAGCGCCTGCGGGCCTACCAGGAGATCCGCCATGTCGACGGCTGGCTGGCCGCGACCTCGGAATCGCTCTCGCTGCATATCGACATGTCCGGCCCCAAGGTCGCCCCCTTCCCCGCCGACATCATGCCGAAGGTAGAGGCGATGCGCGGCGCGCACGCGCATCTTGCCATGCCCGCTCGCGCCGGCCGCTCGATCGGCATCGCGCGCAAGTCGAAATCAAGCTGAACGGAGGACCTGGCCGTGAGCGACCTGCAGCTTTCCCTCTGGACCTACCCGTGGGACGTAGCCGACCAGAGCGTCGAGCCTGTCATCGAGGAGGTGCGCGGCCTCGGCCTCAACACGGTGAGCCTCGCCACCTCCTACCATGCCGGGCGCTTCGTGCAGCCGCGCGGAAGGAGCCGAAAGAGCTACTTTCCCGAGGACGGCACCGTCTACTTCCGCCCATCCGCCGATCTCTGGACGGATGCGGTCATCCGGCCGAAAATGGCCGAACAGGTCGAGCGCGACGGCGACATGTTGCGCGCGCTCGTCGATGCCCGCGCCGCGTCCGGCGTGCGCACCTCCTGCTGGACGGTTTGCCTGCACAACACGCGGCTCGGCATGCTGCATCCCGACCATGTGGCCCGCAACGCCTTCGGCGACCCGAGCTTTTACAGCCTCTGCCCCTCCTCCCCGGCCGCCCGCGCCTACGCGCGCACGCTGGCGAAGGACATCTCGCAAGGCTACCGCCCCGACATGATCGAGCTCGAGACGCCGAGCTTCATGGGTTTTACCCACGGCTACCACCACGAAAAGGATGGCGTCGGCCTCACCCCGGAAGAGGATTTCTTCCTTTCCATCTGCTTCTGCGAGCATTGCCGCAACCGTGCGGCCGCCGATCGCGTCGATGCCAAGGCAGCCCGCCGCTGGGTCGAGGCGGCCATGGTGGAAGCGCTTGAGCGCGAGCGTCCCGAACGGACTTTTCCGGCCTTTCCCGACCAGGGCATCGAGGCATTCCGTTCGATCCCGGCGCTTCACGACTATCTGCGCTGGCGCGAAACCGTTGTGACCAGCCTCGTCGGGGAGATCCGCGCCGAAGCGCATCCCGACACCAAGGTGGTTGTGATCAGCGACGCTTCCACCTGGTATGCCGGCCTCGACCTCGAGGAAGTCGCCAGAGCCTGCGACGGGCTGCTCTTGTGCCTCTACGGCGCACCGACGTCCACCGTCGCCGGCATCGCCGACATGCGCCGCGCCATCGGTCCCAAAAAATTTCTCGGCGCGGGCTTCAGGCTCTTTCATCCGGAGATGACAGGTCCGGAAGAACTCGCCGAAGTCAGCGAGACCGCGATCGACGCGGGCGCCACCGGCGTCAACTACTACAACTTCGGACTGGTGCCGGCCAAGCGGCTGCAATGGATCAGGCAGGCGACGCTGTCGCTGTAGCAACAGGCGCGCGGCTCAGCCCGCCGCCCGTCGCCAGAACTCGACCACCCCGTCCTCCTTCCCGCTGATCGGGTCGGTCTCCGGCAGGGCCAGCTTGCCGATTGCCGCTGCGATCTCGGCGTCCGACATCTCGCCCGGCCTCACGATGTCGCCCTGCTGCCCTGGCGGATAGCCCCCGGCCATCTGGAATCCGGGCGACGCCGACAGCTTCTTGTGCCCCACGCCGGCCGGCACAATGGCCACGTCGCCGACCGAGACATCGGCGACGATCCCGTCGTCGCCGCCGAACCCGATCCTCGCCGTCCCCGAGACACACGACAGCACTTCGTGTCCCTTGGCGTGGAAATGCCAGAATGGGTAGACGGTGTACACCCACGTGCCTCCCCATCCGTTCATCTGGTAGAGCGCGCACGCGGCTTGGCCGTTGCGCGCCTCGACCGGTAACCCGCCCTTCCACACAATCAGCGGAAGATTGTTGTTGGGCATGCCGTTCGAGGGCCGGAAGTGATGAAGCTGGGGGCTGGACAAGATCGGTCTCGGACCTTCTACCCGAGCTTTTCCTTGAAGAACGCCACGCTGCGCTCCCAGGCGAGGTCGGCTGCCTCCTTGTTGTAGCGCGCTTCGGAGGTGTCATTGTTGAAGGCGTGCTGCGCGCCGTCATAGATGTGGATGGTGAATTCCTTTCCGTCCTCCTCCAGCGCCTTGCGATACGCCTCGATACCGGCGTTGATACGCTCGTCCTGCCCGGCATAGTGCAACAGCAGCGCCGCCTCGATCTTCGGCACATCGTCGGTATTTGCCTGCCGCCCGTAATAGGCGACGCCGGCCGCGAGATCCGGCGACGCGACCGCAAGCGCGTTCACCGTACCGCCGCCCCAGCAGAAACCGACCGCGCCGACCTTGCCGTTGGAGGCGTCGAGCCCCTTCAGGAACGCGATCGTCGCGACGCCGTTCGCCGCCGTCTTGGCGGCATCGAGTTGCTGGAACATCTCGCGCGCCTTCTCCTCGTCGGCAGGGGTGCCGCCCAGCGGCGAGAGAAAGTCCGGAGCGAGCGCGACGAAGCCCTCCAGCGCCATCCGCCGCGCGACATCGCGTATGTGCGCGTTCAGTCCGCGGTTCTCGTGGATGACGATCACAGCGCCGAGCTTGCCCGTCGCGTCGGCGGGCGTGACGAGATACCCCTTCATCTCGCCCTCTCCGCCGGCATAGGTGACGTCTTCCGCCTTCACGCGCGCGTCGTCCTCCGCCACGATCGCGGCCTGGGCGCTGTTGGCCGCAAGCATCGGCGCGATCACCGCGGCGGCCGCGCCCGAGCCGGCCAGTTTGCTCAGCTTCTCCATGAACCCGCGGCGGTCGAGCGTCAGATGGGTGTATTCGTCATAGGCGTCGATCATCGCCTGGGTGATCTGAGGTCGCGTCATGTCACTCCTCCGGTTTGGCCCTCGGGGAGGATAGGGAGCGATGCTGCCCGGTCCAATCACACAAGGGTGAATGCCGCGCCCCCACCGCGACGTGTTTTTCGCGCTCAGGCGGCCGGCGCTGCCGCCGGCGCATTTCCCCGCGCGCGCCGGAGCCGGCCGAGCCCGTAGGCGACGGCCAGCCCGCCAGCCATGATCGCTGCGCCGAGCAGCGGACGATACCAGAACCACGCCATCCCGATGGTGACGGTCCCGACAAGGATCGCGAGGAGCAGCGCCACGAGACCGGCGCCAAAGTCGATCAGTTTCCCGAGCGGCGGAATGACCGCCGCCACCACCCCGAGCGGGCCCATGATCATCGCGAACCCGACCCACAGGAAGATCAGCCCTGCCGTCCGTATCACCCACGTGATCAGGTTGTTTGCGGATTGGGCGTCGGCGAACATCTGCGCGGGCGATGCCGTGCCGGCCTCGACCATCAGCAGTTCGTCGCCGGCCTCCGTCTGGTAGGTGCCGAAGCCGTCGCCCTGTTGCCTGCCGATCAGGCTAGCGGGTCCCGCCGGCACGAGCCGGTACGAGATGCGGTAGTCGCCGACCGCCGGCGAGGCCGGATCACTGCCCAGATATATGCGGTTTTCGAGGACGCTGACGCGCTTGTCCCCGGCGAATGCGGCATCGATCGCGGCCGACCGGTCGGGCGCGATCGCCAGCGGCTTGTCGCCGCCGATCATCGCAATGATGCCCTGATCAAGTTCGAAGGCGCCGAGCCGCGCCGCCGGCACCTGGAAATCCTGGCCGATGATCTCCATCGGCGGGTTCTCGTGGCCAGAGGGCTTCTGGAAATCGGAGGAATCCACCGGCGAATCGTCCCATCCCTTGGAGTAGGAATAGGTCGTCACGGTCTCTTGGCTGCCACCCAGCTTGTCCTCGGTCTTCGACTGGGATTTTTCCTGCCACTGGTACATCTCGACGCGGCGCTCGAGCCTCAGCCCTTCGGCTGCGATGGCGAAGGTGGGATCGGCCGGCGTGTGGTCGGTGGTGACGCTGCCGGACACATGCACCAGCCTGTCGTCGTTCGCAGCGTCCACGCTATCGGCCGTGACCGAAACGACGACGCCGGCTCCCTCGGCCAGCGACCGCGCTGTCTGCACCGCCCTGCCCTCGTTCCAGAACAGCAGGAAGACCATTCCGGCGAGGAGCAGCAGCCCCACCAGAACGCCTATCACCGAATCCTTGAGCCGTGCGAACCACGACGTCCGCGTGGTCACGGTGAATGTGTCGCCCATCTGTTTCCCCAACCAGCCTTCGCCTCGGCGGCCCCCACGCCAATAGACACGAAAGCGTTTTGGGGAAAAGGCGTCAGGCGGGCAATTCCGCGATCGCGCCTGCGCCGTGTGCTTCAACCTGAAAGCTAGGCGGTCTTGCGCCGGTTTTGCTTCAGCAGGATCAGCCCGGCCAGCACGATGGCCGCCGCGCCGATCCAGACGGCGACGCCCGGAACGTCTCCAAACACGAGATAGCCGATGGCGACCGAGCCGATCAGTTCAAGATAGACCAGTGGGGCCAGCGTCGACGCCTCGGCATAGCGGAAGGCCAGGATGCCGAGGATGTGGCAGGCGGCCGAAATGATGCCCAGCGCCAGGAAGAGCCCGAGTTCGTCCAGGCCGGGTGTGGACCACGTCCAAACCGCCTGCGGTGTCAGGATCAGCGTGCCGAGCGCGCATTGGAAGGCCAGCGTCTTCAACGGATCGCTGGCCTGCGACGCAAGCCTCGCTGCGATCATGTAGAGCCCGAAGCAAGCGCCAGAAACCAGAGCGAGCACGAGGCCGAGATCGACCGCACCGCCGCTGGGCCCGACGATGACCAGGGTGCCGAAGACAGCCAGCGCAAGGCTTGCGACCTTCACCAGCGTCAATGGCTCCCGCAGGAACACCACCGCGAGCGCCATGGCCACGATCGGCCCCACGAAAAACGCGGTGATCGCATTTCCCAGGGGAATCAAGGAGATGGCGAGGAAATAGAAGGTCATCGCGGTAATCATCAGCACCGTGCGCAAGACATGCACGCCGAGCTGCTCCCCCGGAAACACCCTCCACCCGAAGCGCGCTGCGACCAGCGGCAGCACGATGGCGCAGGCCACCGAGTAGCGGGCCCAGCTGACGTACAGCGGCGAATGGTCGGCGCTGAGGTGCTTGGCGATGCCGTCGACCGAGGGAACGACCAGCGAAACCACTGCCATCAGGCCAATGCCGAGCCAGGCGGACCTCAATCCATCATGCGCAATATGCAATGTCGAAGCGTGCTCCAAGTACAAGCGCCAGCCGGAGAGTTCCAACCGCGCGCTGCCTTCCAGCATCCGGCGGCCCGGCCCGATAGCGCCAGCGATGGAGTGCGGTCGATCCAGCCGTTCGGCTTCCGCTGGCGGGACGCCCCGGAGCCGCATTTCGCAAGACGGATCATCGACCGGATCACCCTCGACAAGCTGATTCGGGTCGCCCGCCTTGCGTCGCCCAGTATCGATCTGCCGTTTGACTTTGCCACGGATACCCTTTCTCGCCCGCGCTTTTAATGAACAAGAAACGCTTTCGAATGGTGCAGATGTCTGTGCGACCGCGAGCGGCCGCACCTTCCTGTCGAGAGTTTTGTCGCGGCGCTTGATCTCGCAATCGGCTCATTTATGGTCTGCACCAGATTGAGGGGAAAATCCGATGTTGTTGTCGCGCAGGGAAGTCGTGCTTGGCGGGATTGCGGCTGCCGTCTTGCATGCAGGTGAAGCGAGCGCCGCCGCCAAGGACTGGTTTAGCGGTACAGCCGCCGACAACGGCTTCACCTACAGGAAGACCAATTTTTCCAAGGTCAACCCGAAATGGCGCCGGCAGGTGGTCAAGTATTACTCGAGCGAACCGGTCGGAACCGTCGTCGTCGATACCCGCCACCACTTCCTCTACCTGATCATGGAGAACAAGACGGCTATCCGCTACGGCGTCGGCGTCGGCAAGGAAGGCTTCAAGTGGTTCGGCCGCTCCACCGTCGACCGCAAGGCGCTGTGGCCGAAATGGACGCCGCCGCCGGCGATGCGACAGCGCAATCCCGATCTTCCGGAATCGGTCGCGGGCGGGTCGCCCAGCAACCCGCTTGGTCCACGCGCGCTCTATCTGCACCGTGACGGCGCCGACACCGGCTATCGCTTCCACGGCACCATCCAGCCCTGGAGCATCGGCACGGACGCCTCCAGCGGCTGCATCCGCATGTTCAACGAGGACGTGATCGACCTTTACCAGCGTTGCCCCATCGGCACCGCGACCCAGGTGCTCCCGCACATCGCCGACCAGGCCGACCGCTCGCAGGCGCTGGCCGATCTGGATGCGGGAGCCCCGCAATGAGGTTCGCCGCGCTCCGCCTTCTCGCAACCGCCGGGCTGCTCGCCCTTGTCGCTGCCTGTTCGACGACCACCGCCATGAATCCGTCGGCGGAGGAACCGCCACCCCCGGTTTCCACCACACCGAACGAGACCAACCAGCCCGCCCCCGGCTTCGAGAAGATGCAGGCGGGCACCGAGGAAGACTTCATCCTCAATGTCGGCCGCCGCATCTACTTCACCGCGGACTCGGCTGCCCTCGACTCGGTCGCCAAGGCGACGCTCGACAGCCAGGCCGCGTGGCTCAACCAGAACCCGAAATGGCTCATCAAACTGCAGGGTTTCGCTGACGATTCCGGCGGATCGGGCTCTCAGGTCGCGCTGTCCCAGAAGCGCGCAGACGCGGTGATGAGCTATCTCGCCACCGCCGGCGTTGATCCGGCCCGCATGTGGGCGAAGGGCTACGGCAAGGACCGCGAGGTCCGCAACTGCAGCGAACGGTCGTGCAAGGTGCAGAACAGGCGCGTCGTCGCCAACCTGCGCACGGTCCGCGACACCTGAGGGCCTTACGGGCTCGGGCATCACTTTGCCCGGGCCCTGGTGCCGCACCGATCTGGGCGACCGCGTTGGTGAGCCAGTATCTTTTGTCTTGCCTGGACTACCAACGGAGCGCCATGAAGCCTTGTCGGGTCGCAGGTGCTCGGCTACGCCTTGCGCCATGACAACGCACAGCTTCACCGCCACCGCCTGGTCGAATGTACTGGGCACCCTGCCCCCCGCCCTCACCATCGCTTCGGGCGACACCGTCATCACCGAGACAATCGACGCCCACGGCTTCGACAAGGACGGCGTGCAGCGCGCCCCGGAGCCGAACCCGATGAACGGCCCGATCTTCGTGACCGGGGCCGAGCCGGGCGACGCGCTGAAGGTCGAGATCGTCCGAATGACGCCGATCCGGGCTACGGGCTGGACCCGCGCCTCGCTGGCCGCCAACGTCGTCGATCCGGAGTTCGTTCGAGGCCTCCCGCCGCGCGACAAGGTGAATTGGCGGATCGACCGGCAGGCGCTGACGGT
Organism: Mesorhizobium shangrilense; assembly: GCF_028826155.1. Classification (NCBI taxonomy): domain Bacteria; kingdom Pseudomonadati; phylum Pseudomonadota; class Alphaproteobacteria; order Hyphomicrobiales; family Phyllobacteriaceae; genus Arvimicrobium; species Arvimicrobium flavum. Next base: position 2,411,513 of record NZ_JAQGPN010000001.1, on the reverse strand, counting down.
GACGCCGGATCCGGCGGTGCCGGGCCTCGAGGAATTCGTGCTGCCGCTCGAGCCGATGATCGGCTGCTTCGGCGTCGCGCCCGCCTATGGGCAGGCGTTCTCCACCGCGACCAGCGCCGAGAACGGCGGCAACATGGACTACCGGGGCTTCTGCCCCGGCGCGACGGTCTGGTTCCCCGTCGCCGTGCCCGGCGCGCTGTTCTTCCTCGGTGACTGCCACGCCACCCAGGGCGACGGCGAGATCGTCGGGACCGGCATCGAGACCTGCTTCGAGGTCGAGGTGCGCCTGACGGTCGAGAAGGGCCGCAATCTCGTGTGGCCGCGCGGCGAAAACGCCACCGACATTTTCTCGATCGGCAATGCGAGGCCGCTCGACCAGGCGCTGCAGCACGCCACGACCGACATGTTCAACTGGTTGACGGGCGACTACGGCCTGAGCCCTGCAGCCGCCAGCCATCTCATGGGACAGGTCGTCCGTTACGACGTCGGCAACGTCTTCGATCCGGCCTACACGATGGCGTGCCGCATCGAGAAGAAATGGCTGCCGAAGCGCTGACGGCCCGGGCCGTCTCGGCGCTTTCCCGCCCTAATCGCCGGTCCTTGCCTCCAGAAACCTGATCCGGTTGCCGAACGGGTCGATCACGGTGCATTCGAGCCCCCAGTCCTGCCGCTCGAGCCCCGGCCGGTTGTATTTGTAGGGCTTGCCGACCAGCTGCTTCTGCCAGGCCTCGACGCCCTCCATGTAGACCAGGCAGGTTGCGCCCGGACTGGCGTCGCCTGAATGCTCGCTGAGGTGCAGCTTCATGCCTCCGAGCGAAACCTGGCAGTAGAGCGGCATCTGGGGAGCAAAGCGGTGCTCCCAGTCGATCTCCATGCCTAGCCAGCCGACGTAGAATTCCCGCGCCTTGTCCTCGTCGAAGATGCGCAGGATCGGCACCGGCTGCGTGAAGGCGATTGCGGGCTCCGCGCCGTGTGCCGCCCTCTCCTGCCCGTCCGCTTCCTCACTCTCGATCTTCGCCGCCAGCACGTTCCAGCTCTCCGTGCCGAACTGCCGCGCCACGACCTCCAGCGCCTCGCTGTGCGAGACGGTCAGTCCCTTGATGCCCAAGGCCTCGCGCATGGCTTTCGCCATCGCCTTCGCGTCCCGAAAAGTCCGCATGTCGTTCCAATCCTTCGCCGCCGATGGACGTGCCGCACAGCGCCCGCATTGCCGTCGCGCCCATCGGTCCGGATGGATCGGGGAAAGACGTGGTCATCTGGATGCGTTCGCCATGCTCTTTGGGAGCGCGGGCTGCCGGCCGCATCCGGCCGTCGCCGGAAAACTCGCACTGCCGCCCGGCCGCGTCAAGGCGCGGACCCGCCCGGCGGTGATCGTGCAACGATCCACAGGCTCGCATTGACTTCGAGAACAAACCATAGACGAAGCTGGCCTTTTGACCTCGAATCACTACATTCGCGAGAGATGTCCGGATTCCCCAACGATATGCCCTTCTTCGACGAGGAGCCCGCGCCCCGCGGCGGCGAGGCTCCGCGCGCGCCCGCGTCCGGCATAGCCGCCCGAGCGCTCGCCGCGCGGCAGGGCCACAACACTCCGCCCGACTACCTGAAGGGCCTCAATCCCGAGCAGCGGCTCGCAGTCGAGACGACGGAAGGCCCGGTGCTCGTGCTCGCCGGAGCCGGCACCGGCAAGACGCGCGTGCTCACCACCCGCATCGCCCACATCCTCGCCACCGGTCGCGCCTATCCGAGCCAGATCCTGGCCGTCACCTTCACCAACAAGGCGGCGCGCGAGATGAAACAGCGCATTGGCCTGCTGGTCGGCGAGCAGGTCGAGGGGATGCCGTGGCTCGGCACCTTCCACTCGATCGGTGTAAAACTCCTGCGCCGCCATGCCGAACTAGCCGGCCTGAAGTCGGGCTTCACCATCCTCGACACCGACGACGTCATTCGCCTGCTGAAGCAGCTCATCCAGGCTGAGGGGCTGGACGACAAGCGCTGGCCGGCCCGCACCTTCGCCAACATGATCGACGGCTGGAAGAACAAGGGCCTGGGGCCCAAGGAGATCCCCGAGGGCGACGCCCGCTCCTTCGCCAACGGCAAGGGCCGCGAACTCTACGCCGCCTACCAGGACCGCCTGCAGACGCTGAACGCCTGCGACTTCGGCGACCTGCTCTGCCACCCGATCCGAATTTTCCGCGCGCAACCGGACGTGCTCGCCGAGTACCACCGCAAGTTCAAGTACATCCTGGTCGACGAGTACCAGGACACCAACACCGCGCAGTACATGTGGCTGCGGCTGCTCGCGCAGCGATCGAAATCGGCGGGCGGCGCCAACTCCCAGGCCGAAGGCCGAGCGCGCGACCGCGCGCCGGGCGATGTTTCGCCCGCCCCCGCGGAGGCCAGCGAGCGAAGCAAGCGCTCGGCCGTGAGCGTAAATATCTGCTGCGTCGGGGACGACGACCAGTCGATCTACGGCTGGCGCGGAGCCGAGGTCGACAACATCCTGCGCTTCGACAAGGATTTTCCGGGCGCCACCGTCGTCCGGCTGGAGCGCAACTATCGCTCGACCGCCCATATCCTGGGCGCGGCCTCGCATCTCATCGCCCACAACGAGGGCCGTCTCGGCAAGACGCTGTTCACCGAGCACCCCTCGCCTGACGACCCGAAAGTCAATGTCCACGCCGCCTGGGATTCGGAGGAGGAGGCGCGCGCGGTCGGCGAGGAGATCGAGGCGCTGCAGCGCAGCGGGCACAATCTGAACGACATGGCGATCCTGGTGCGCGCCTCGTTCCAGATGCGCGAGTTCGAAGACCGCTTCGTCACCATGGGCCTCAACTACCGCGTCATCGGCGGCCCCCGCTTCTATGAGCGGCAGGAGATCCGCGACGCGATGGCCTATTTCCGCGTGGTCGCGCAAGGCGCGGACGACCTCGCCTTCGAGCGCATCGTGAATGTCCCGAAGCGCGGCCTCGGCGAAGCGACCATCCGCCAGATCCACGATACCGCGCGCGCC